>DATFBY010000133.1:0-31145 GCA_035253585.1 Gemmatimonadaceae bacterium
TGCGGCGCGCGCACGACGCTCCGTGTAGTCGATCAATGCGTCGCCGGCCGCACGCAGTCTCGATTTTCCTTCTCGCGCCGCGAGCGCGCGAAGCCCCGAAGCCCCAGCGGCACAGGCGGCGAGTTGCGCTCGGAGGTCGCCGCGGCGCTCGTCAGGCGTGCGCACGTTTGCCAGAAGGAGTGCGAGAATCTCTTCTTCCACGCTGCCGCCGCGAACGATTCGCGTGGGCGGAAGAATCAGTCCCTCCTGCACCAGCTCGCGGGCGCCCTGCGGCATGCTCCCGGGACTCATGCCGCCGACGTCGGCGTGGTGCGCGCGTACGGCCGCGTAGCCGCCGATCTCCCCATCCAGCTCGATCGCTTCGACCAGCGTGAGGTCGGGCAAGTGCGATCCGCCGCGATACGGATCGTTCAGGATGTAAACGTCGCCCGGCCGTGGGGTGCGCTCGCGAACGGCGCGCACGGACTCGGGCATGGCACCGAGGTGCACGGGGATGTGCGCGGCTTGCGCGATCATCGCGCCGTCGGAGTCGAAGAGCGCCGCCGACGAATCGCGCCGCTCGCGGATGTTGGGCGAGAGCGCGCCGCGCACGAGGATTGTACCCATCTCCTCGGCGACCGCAGCGAAGGCGTGCGACATCACCTCGAGCTCGAGCGGATCGAAGCGTGCGGTAGTCACCGGCCGCACTCGATGAGCCAACCACCCAGCGGCATTGCCCGTGCGGTCCATCCGTCGGCGACCAGTACCGTCGCGTCAGGCAGGGTGATCACCGAGCGGCCGCGCACGCTAACATCCAATACGCCGCCGGTATCCTCGCGTCGGTCGTCCCAGACCGTTTGGCCGCGCCGCGTTAGTCTCGGCGCCAGACGCTTTCCAGACGCCGAGTGTCGAGCGCCGATGATTTCCACCGTTCGATCGAGCGTGAAACCGTAGCGCGCACCGTGCGCCTCGGCGAAGCGATTGGCCAGCCCGGTGCCGGTGTCGTCAGGCACCAGCGGCACTTCCAGCTCGTGGCCCTGTCCCTGGTATCGGGCGCGAACCCACCAGCGACGGTCGACATCGCCCTCCGGCGCGCCGGCGCGCACGACGAGCGATTCGCGGAGTGTATTCAATGTCGCGGCGTCGAGCTCGCGCGCCAGTCGCATCACCGAGGCCAGCGCCTCGCGTCTGTCCGCCGCAATGGCAAGGCCCAGCGCACTGAGGACGCCCGCCTGCGGCGGAACCAACACCGAGGTGACGCCGAGGTGCTCCGCCAGGGCGCAAGCGTGCAGAGGTCCACCGCCACCAAAGGCAACCAGGCACATGCGACGCGGATCGACGCCTCGCTCGACGCTCACGCGCCGCAGTGCGCGCGCGACCGCAGCGTCAGCGGCCGCGATGATGGCCGATGCGGCGCGCTCCGCGCTCACGCCGAGGCGTGTCGCAATGTCGGAAACCGCACGGTGTGCGCCGTTGGAATCAAGCGTCACATCGCCGCTCAAGCGCGCATGACGGATGTTGCCTAACACCAGATGCGCATCGGTAACCGTCGGCTCGGTACCTCCACGGCCGAACGCGACAGGTCCGGGCTTCGCGCCCGCGCTTCGAGGTCCAACGCGGAGCGCCCCGCCGTCGTCGATCCACGCGATGCTGCCGCCGCCAGCCGACACGGTGTCGACGAGCACTCGCGGCAGCGCGATCGGAATGCCGGCGATCGCCCCTCCCGACTCCATGAGCGGCTCTCCATCGAGAATCAAACCGGCGTCCGCGCTCGTGCCTCCGATGTCGATGGCGAGTGCATTCTCGAAACCGGCCGCCCGCGCCACGTAGGCGGCGGCGACTACGCCGCCCGCAGGCCCAGAGAGGGCGAGCGCGGCGGCAGTCGCGCCCGCCTCACGCGACTCACGCACGCCGCCTGACGACGTCATGACACCCATCGCGGGTGCACCGCGCTCTCGAAGTGCGGTGTCGAGCTCGTGCAGATAGCGCGCGACGCGCGGTCGCAGATATGCCTCCGCCACCGTGGTTGCCGTGCGCTCGTACTCGCGGATTTCGGGAAGCACGTCGGATGAGCAGATCACGGGTACGCCCGCGAGTGATGATTGAAAGGCGGAGGCGATGCGTTGCTCGTGCGACGGGTCGCGATACGCGTGCAGCAGCGATACGGCGATCGTCTCGGGCTCGAGCTCACGAACGCGCGCGAACGCAGCGGCGACCGCCGGTCGCTCGAGCACCCGCAACGTGTCGCGCGCATCGATGCGCTCGTCGATCGCCACGCGTTGCTCCGGCGGAACCAGCGCGGGTGGATGGTCCCGGGTCAAATCGTAGAGCGCAGCACGTTCCTGCCGTCTCAGGTCGAGAAGGTCGGTCGCGCCGGCAGTCGCGCACAGCACCACGCGCGCACCGGTCCGCTCCAGAAGGGTGTTGGTGGCAACGGTGGTACCGTGAATGAAGCGCTCGATGGACGAAGCGGGCTCGCCCAGTGCATCGAGCGCTTCGAGCACGCCGCGCGACTGTTCTCCCGGTGTCGAAAGCACCTTTCGTGATTCGACGAGGCCATCGTCGCGTACGGCTACCAGGTCGGTGAACGTGCCGCCGACGTCGACGCCGATCGAGAACCGGTTCATGCCTGACGAGTGCGCGCCGATCGCCACATCGCAAGCAACGCCGTGAGCGCCGCGCAGCTAAGACCGACGATGTCGCCCGACGCAGTGTACACCGTGCTGACATCACTGGTGCGCACGGCGTACGCGCGAACGGCCGGAACGAAGCGCTGCGTCGGCTCGTGGACGCGTCCCGTCGGATCGATGTAGGCGGAGATTCCGGTATTCGCCGCACGCACGACGGGCGCTCGTGTTTCGATCGCGCGAAGGACGAGATGTGCGAGGTGCTGAATGCCGGCGTTGCTCCATCCGAACCAGGCGTCGTTGGTGATGGCGACGAGTAGCGCCGCGCCGTGCGCCCGCTGCTCTCGCGCGCGCTGCGCGAACGTCGATTCGAAGCAAATCAGAACACCGGTACGTCCGAACGGCAGCTCGAACGGTCGAGCCGAGCCGCCCGCGACGTACGAGCCGAAATAGGGTATTCCAAAGACCGAGCCGACTCGGGTGAGCGGGGTGCGCTCGATGAGCGGAACGAGATGCGCCTTGTAGTACGGCGACTGCGCGCTGAACATCCTCCCAGGCTCAGCCAGCATCGCCGCGTTGTACCAGCGTCCACCGCTCGAAGGAGGTGCGCTGTCGATCGTGCCGAGGAGAATCGGCGCGCGAACCGATGCTGCCAGCGCTCGGACCGAGTCGCTCCACGATCGGTGCGCCACGACCTCGCCCGGGAGCGCAGACTCCGGCCATACGATGAGATCCGGACTGTGCGTGAACGCGACTCGCGTGAGCGCCGCGTGTCGAGCGACGATGCTATCTCTATTGGATGGCCTCCACCTGACAGCCTGCGCGATGTTCGGCTGCACGATGGCGACCGACGCGAGCTCTCGCGTCTCCAGCGAGCGCAGGCGACGCTCTCCGCCCGCGTATGCCAATCCGATCACAGCGGCGGCGGCGGCAAGGCGTGGCGCCCACGATCGAAGGCCGCGGCCCGTCAGGACTGCATCCGCGATGAGTCCGTTCAGCGCCGCGATGAGAAAGCTGAGCGCGTGCACGCCTCCGACCTCCGCCAGCTGCGCGATGGGAAGAGCACCTGTCGTCGCCAGCCCGAGTGGGAGCCACGGAAACGCAAGCTCCGGGATGCGCTCCAGCACGACTTCGAGCGCGACCCAGACGATCGGCAACAGCACCACCAGTGGGAGTCGGGTCGCGCTGCGCGCACGATGCAGCACCGCCAAGCAACCGCCGACGAGAACGCCTAACGAGGCGACGACGCCAACGAATGCCAGTAGCGCCAATCTGGTGTAAGGGGTCAGCGCACCGACGATCCACGTGGTGTTCAAGCCGAAACCCAAGGCGCCGAACCAAAAGCCGACGCGAGCGGCGGCGTGCCAAGAACCAGCTGTATCCGCGAGCCGGGCGACGGCCACGGCTGCCGGCACGAGACAAAGTGCCGCGGCCGCCACGGCCGGAAATGGCGGGAACGCGAGCGCGAAGAGAAGCGCCGAGGCAAGCGCGGGTGCGAGCTCGTCGCGCGCGCGAGCGAGCGCGCCGATGCTCGACGTGGTCACAGCCGGATCTCTTTCTCCTCGTCGGCCGCCTTGTAGATCGCTTCCGCGATGCGGTGCACGATCAGCTGGTCGTCAGGCGGCTCGTAGTTGGCGTCGCCTCTCAGAACGGCCAGGAAGTGCGCGAGCTCCGCACGATACGATTGAACGAACGCGCTCTCGCGGGCAGCGGCCCCTGTGGGCGTCACCTCGACTGGCTTGCCGTTGAGCTCCTTGAAGACGCGCAGCGGTCCAAGCTCCGCGCTGCCACGCGTGGCGAGCACGTCGAACCACCAGCGTTCCTCGGTACCGACGTAATTCCACGACACGTCGAACGAGAAGGTTTTTCCCTGAGCGCACTCGAGCAGCACGATGAGCGAGTCTTCCACCGCGGCCGCGCCGCGTGCGCGCTCCATGTGCGCCGTCACCCGCACCGGCTCGGGAAAGTCCGCCAGCCAGAGCGCCAGGTCGAGCAGTGGAAAGCCTTGCTCGAGGAACACGCCGCCGCCCGCTTCGGCTCGGCGGAACCGCCATCCTTCGCTAGGGCGCCGCTGTTGATACGCGCCGGCGCGAACACCGACGAGCTTTCCCAACTCCCCGCCGCGGAGAAAGCTGGCGAGTGCCTGCACGTCCGACCGAAAGCGATGATTGTTGGCGACGGCAATCTTGCGACCGGTCCGCTGCCCAGCCGCGAGGATGCGCTCGACGCCACGGGAGGTGAGCGCCAGCGGACGCTCACACAGTACGTCCACCTTGGCCGCCAGCGCGCTCAGGACATGAGGCTCGTGCAGATGGTTCGGCGTGGTGATGACAACCGCGTCGAGCTCGTCGAACTCGAGCAGATCCTCGATGTCCGTGAAGACGTCCGGAATTTCGAATCGATCGGCAAGGGCGCGAGCCTTCGGACCATCGTTGTCGCAAAGCGCTACGAGCTGCGCGCCACGCATCTTCGCCAGCACCGGTAGGTGCGCGAGCTGCGAGATCGCTCCGGCGCCGACAACACCAACGCGGATCGCGCTCACGGCGACCGCGAGCTCCGCCGCGCACGACGGAAATGGTAGCTGACGAGCCCTCGCACCGCGGCGTAGCGAAGTGTGCTCAGCAGAGTGTATCGCCCCTGCACACCCGCTGAGAATCGCTGCCCCGCCACCAAGTCGACGCCCACCACACCGGACAAGCCGGTCGAGATGTTGTCCAACGCGCTCTCCACGAACGTACCCTGGATGAACGGGGATTCGGCGTCGATCGCGTGCGCGCCAAGCCCGAAGCCGACGTAGGGTTTGAAAAAGGAATTCGGGCGTGTCGGGACGTAGCGCACCTCCATCTCCAACGCCACGTCCGACACGCGAACGCGACCGATGTCGATGATGTCATCGTCCGACGGATCGATGATCGTCCGCTCGAGCTGCTCCTCGAATCCGCGGACGACCGACTCCTTGAAGTGCGACTCCCAGTAGCTCGCGCCGAACACTACGTGCCATCGTGGCGCGATCTCACCATAGTCCACCTGGAGCGCGAACGAATGCGTCGATTCCACCTTCGAGGGACGCACCGGCCCATAGCCGAGTCCGATACTCGTTAGGCGAAGACGATCGAGGCCCAGGCGCTCGAAGAGCGATTCCTGGCCGCGAGCCGCCGCCGGTGCGAGCGCGCAGAGGAGCAGCGCGCCCAGCGAGCGACGGAGCAGGACGCTACCGCTGCAGCGCATCGACCGAAGTCCCCGGGTAGTAGGTCCGCAGAATGGCGCGGAAGTCCTGCCCCGCGCGCGCACGCCCGATCGCGCCCCACTGGCACATCCCTACTCCGTGGCCGTTCCCGCGACCGCGCAGCGTCACGCGCGAAACGCGTCCATCAGGGGCAGTGACAGCGTCCAGCGAAAAATACGTGCTCGGAAGAATCTCGCCACCCGGCGCACGAAGCACGAAGCGCATGTCGTTCCCGCGGAGCACATATCGGCCGCGATCACTGCTGACAATGACCGCTCGAACACGACCACTGGAGGTCGTACCGTCCACCTCGACGCTGCGCACTGCGCCCGGACCTCCGGCTGGCAGAGCGACATAGCTGCTCAGATATCTCTCGAGGACGCGCGTCAGCTCCGGCCGGTCGAAGGCTCTGTTCCAAATGGCGCGTGGTGCATCTTCGCAGTAGGAGCGCCCGGTGATGGGATTCGTATCGCTAACCGAGACCAGGTGCGGCTCGTCAGGCGATCGCCACACCTCACTGGCCGCCGCCGTACGCCCACCGCAGCTCGAGAAATAGGGCGCGCCTACTGGCCGCGCTCCGTACATGAGCACCAGCCCGCGCGTGGATGCGATCGCTTCGTCGGACAACGCACGCTCGACGTCCACACCGCCGTAGACCTGATCGAGCGTCGATGCACGAAGATCGTATGCGGCGGAAGGGTCGCGAAGGCGGCTGTACGTGAAGCTGCGCGCGGCGACCGCCTGGGCTTGGACCGCGGCGCGCTCTTCGGGCGATCGATTACCGATCTCCAGCGGAACGACGCCTCGCAGATACGACTCGATTGGCAAGCGATTCACGACCGCTACCCCGGTATCGCGAACCAGGACGACGATGTCGCCGCGGTACCGTTTGCCGTCGACGGTGAGGAAGCTCTCCCCACTTTCTGGCCGCGCGAAGAGTGGCCCAGATCGGATCGGCAGAGTCGACCCGTCAGCCCGTGTCGCGCGCACGTTTGCACCATCGCGCTGCACGATCCACGCATCGCCGCCGCGCATGAGCGTGCTCTCACCGGACGTATCGCCCAGGCGCCACTGACCGGTCGCCGACAAGGCGACTCTGGACACTCCGAGATGGAGTGCGACGCGTACGGCGCGCGCTTGATCGGCGCTGACGGCAACGGCGGTGCGCGACGGCCGCGACATGCAGGCAGCCAGCACCAGCACGACGGCGGCGACAGAGCTACGCACGCGCCGCGAGCATCGCCGCCTCCATTCTTTCGAGTGCTTCGTCGATCTCGCGGTCACCGTGCGCCGCCGACATGAATGCCGCCTCGAATGCGGATGGTGCGAGGTAGACGCCGCGCGCCAACGTCTCGTGAAAGAAGCGGCGATAGAAATCGACGTCGGAGCTCTTCGCGTCGCGGAACGAACGCACCGGCTCTGCCCGGAAGAAGAAGCCCCACATGCTTCCGGCACAGTCGGCAGTGACCGGAACGCCCGCACGTGCAGCGATCTCCCGAAGGCCGGTGACGAGACGACACGTTCGATCGGCGATGCGCGCGTGAAGCTCTGGTGTCAGTGCGCGCAGTGTCGCCAGGCCGGCTGCCATGGCGAGCGGGTTCCCCGACAGAGTACCGGCCTGGTAAACGGGCCCCTCAGGCGCGACGAGCTCCATCAGCTCCCGTCTCCCGCCGTATGCCGCGACCGGCAGCCCGCCACCGATCACCTTGCCCAGAGTCGTGAGATCGGCGGTGACACCGAAGCGCTCCCGCGCCCCTCCCGGCGCAATCCGGAAACCGGTCATCACTTCATCGAAGATGAGAAGACACCCCTCCTCATCGGCCATGGCGCGCAGCGCGTGAAGGAACGCCGGATCCGGCGCAATGAATCCAGAGTTGCCGACCACCGGCTCGAGAATGACCGCTGCTACGCGACTCGGATGCGCGCGCAGCAACGCGCGCGTGGCGTCGACGTCATTGAAGGGCGCAACCAGCGTGAGCGAGGCGAGAACGTCAGGGACACCCGGCGAGTCCGGCAGTCCCAGCGTGGCCACCCCCGATCCGGCCCGCACCAGGAACGAATCGGCATGGCCGTGATAACAGCCGTCGAATTTGAGTACCATGTCGCGGCGCGTGAACGCCCGAGCCACGCGAAGTGCGCTCATCGTCGCCTCCGTGCCACTCGAAACGAACCGCAGGCGCTCCAGATGCGGCATGCGCGCGTTCACCAATTCGGCGAGCTCGACTTCCGCTTCGGTGGGAATGCCGAAGCTGGTGCCGCGGCGCATCGTGTCGTCCAACGCGTCGAGCACCGCGGGTGCAGCATGTCCGAGGACCAGTGGCCCCCACGAGAGCACGAAGTCGATGTACTCGCGCCCGTCTACATCCCAGATGCGCGCCCCCTCACCGCGCTCGACGACGAACGGCTCGCCGCCTACCCCACGAAACGCGCGCACCGGTGAGTTCACGCCGCCCGGCAGCAACGCCCGCGCGCGCCTCATGATCTCGGCGGAGCGCGACGTCACCGCCCGAAACTCCCGTCCGAGATCCCGATCATCACTGGGAGTTTTCTGTTGCGCTTTGTACTCCGTGCGGTTGCGGGGCGAGGCACGTCGTGCGCCCGCACAACGGTGGCCCGGAAGTCGTAGTCGTCGACGACCTCATCTAGACGTACATCTACCATCGTGCCCGAAGGCGCGTCGCCGATCAAATGCGTAATGCCGTCGACGTCGTCTGCCTGCCACAGAGTGCGGCCCTCCCCCGCGCGATCGACGATCGCACGCACCGTGCGGCCGATGTGGCGCTCATAGCGCTCAGCGGTGATCGATCGCTGTAGCTCCGTGAGCCGCTCGAGCCGCTCGAGCTTCACTTCCTCAGGAACATCGTCCTCGAGCTCGGCTGCCCGAGTCCCCTCCTGCGCCGAATACGTGAACGCGCCGACGCGCTCGAAGCGTACGTCCTCGAGAAAGTCGACCAACCGCGCGAAGTCGTCAGGCGTCTCGCCCGGGAAACCGACGATACATGTGGTGCGGATCGCTACATCCGGCACGACCTCGCGGACGCGCGAAACCTTCTCGCGAATCGTGCGCGCACGCTCCGGCCGCCGCATACGCGCGAGCACCGTGTCCGACGCATGCTGAATTGGAATGTCCAGGTACGGCACGAGCCGTGGCTCGCGCGCCATCACTTCCAAAAGGCGCGGCGTGAGACCGGCGGAATAGAGGTAGAGCATGCGTAGCCACGGAATCGACGTTTCGGCGAGCAAGGACTGCAGCAGCTCCGGAAGCCGAACGCCATCGCGACGATCACGTCCGTAGTGCGCGAGGTCCTGCGCCACCAGATTCAATTCTCGCGCACCCTGGGCCTCGAGAAGCTGCGCCTCACGAACGATTTCCTCGAGCGAGAATGAGCGATGACGCCCGCGCATGAGTGGAATCGCGCAGAACGCACATCCGTGATCGCATCCTTCGCTGATCTTCAGATAGCGAACGTGCGGCAAATTACCGGCGTAAATGCGCACGCCCGGGTGGTCCACAACCTCGCCGCCGACCAGTCCGCGCGCTTCGAGCGCGGGCACGAGCTGCCGCATCTCGGAGGATCCAAGGAAGAGATCGACCTCTGGCAGCTCCGCTAGCAGCTCATTCTTGTGGCGCTCTACCATGCAGCCGACGGCGACCACTGCCTGACAAGCGCCCTCGATCTTCATCCGCCCCGCTTCGATCAGCGCGTCGATCGACTCTTGCTTCGCCGCGTCGATGAAACCGCAGGTGTTGACCAGGATGACGTCGGCCTCCTCGAGCGATTCCGCGAGCTCGGCACCGTGTCCGACGAGCTGCGCGAGATAGCGCTCGCTATCCACGGTGTTCTTGTCGCAACCGAGTGTGATGAGGCCGATTTTCATTTTGGGAGCGGGCGCCGCGTGCCCTGAGAAATTGGTCTCGAAAGCTATCCGCGGCGCAGCGGTGTCTCAACCGCAACGACCACGCACGAAAGCGACCTGCGGTGCAACTCGTACCTCCGCACTCGCATCCGTACCCGACCGCTGGCGCCGCGTGCACGAGGAAAGGCATCGTGCCGCGTCCATTGCTGGAGGTGATTCATGTCGACGCTCATGACGCTAATCTCGGCCGCCATTCTCCTCGCCAGCGATTCACTGACGTGGCAGAAAGGACCGTCCTTGGAAACCGGTCGCGACCACCACGCGACGTTCGTTACGGCGCGCGGCGGGAAGGCGAGATTGTGGGTCGTCGGCGGCAACGACTACCGGCGCGTCTTCGGCGATGTGTGGTCGGCGGAGATCAGGCGTGATGGGTCGGTGAGTGAGTGGCAGCGATCGAACTCACTTCCGTTCCCGCGGGCTGGTCACGCAGTGGCGGCCGACGACCGAACGGTGATCATCGCCGGCGGTCAAGATTCTACGCTGCGCAAGACGACGGAGGTGTGGACCGCCCAGATCGGAAATGATGGCCGGCTTGGCGCGTGGACTCTGGGGACGCCCCTCCCTGCTCCGCGCTTTCATCACGCGATGTTGCTGCACGATGGCTGGCTCTATCTCGTCGGTGGCCTCGAAGCACGCGAGTCGGTAGCCAAAGTGCACCGCGCTCGGATCGGTCGTGACGGAAAGATCGGTAGCTGGGAATCGCTGTCGGATCTGCCGCGCCCGCGATCGCACCATGCGATGGTCGTGCACGACGGCGCTCTATACCTCCTCGGCGGTCTGGATGGAAACCCGGCCGGCACCAACACCCCGCTCGACGATGTTCTGCGCGCCGAGATCAATCGCGATGGGACGCTCGGCGAGTGGCGCGAGGTGTCGCGTTTTCCTCATGCGTATGCGACGCACGCCAGCGCCGTCTTCGGCGGCGCACTATGGCTGTTCGGCGGCGTCGAAGACAATGCGCGATTCGTGAACGTCGTGTTGAGAGCGCCGCTCGCACACGACGGCACGGTCGGGACGTGGACCACGGTCGAGCCCGGATTGCCCGCCGCGCGCTCGCACGTGCATCAGGTTCCGGTGCATGATGGCCGCGCGTACAGCGTAGGCGGATCGAATCGTCGTGTAGTAACCGGTGATGTGTATTTCGCTCCGCTCGGGCGGTGACGCTTTCGTAAATCGATCGTCAGAGGGGTAGTCGCCGGCGAGCTCCCCGCTCGCACTGTTGGTCCGCACACGCGCGACGGCCTCGCACGACCCCCCCACGGTCATGTCTTTCCTTTTTGCCACCGGCATCGAGAACGGCTATCCCGTGCTGCCCAGCGGCACGCGCGTAGATCGCATGGACGCATCCGGACACTACGCGTATTGGGAGCACGATTTTGCGCTCGCGCGAGAGCTCGGTGTCGATGCGATGCATTATGGTCCGGCGTACTATCTGGTTCACACGGCGCCCGAGGTCTACGACTTCAGCGTCAGCGACGAGCCGATGCATCGACTGCGTGAGCTCGGCCTCGACGTGATTGCCGATCTCTGTCATTTCGGAGTACCGAGTTGGCTCGATGGATTTCAGGATCCGGCCTTCCCGGTGCACTTCGCGGAATACGCTCGCGCGTTCGCACGGCGATATCCCTGGGTGCGATACTACACGCCGATCCACGAGATCTTCACGGCCGCTACGCGTTCGGCGCATCACGCCGAGTGGAACGAGTGTGCCGCTGGTGACTCGAAGCTGGCTACGGCAATCCGGCTTCTGTGTACTGCGCACGAGATGGCGATCGACGCCATCCTCTCCGAGCGCCCTGATGCGGTGATCATTCAGACCGAGTCCGTCGAGCAATACGACGCAGCGACACCGGCGGCTCGGAGCGAGGCAGAGCGATGGAACGCGCTCAAGATGCTACCGCTCGATCTTACGCAGGGGCGGGAGCTTCCGCCGACGATGGCGGCGTATCTGCACGAGCACGGGCTGCGCTCGAACGAGCTAGGTTTTTTCCGTGAGTCGCGAGCGCGCGGCCAGCGGTGGCTCGGCCTGTCGTACCACGAGCGGCGGGAGCGGCGCATGGCAAGCGACGGACGCACGACCGAGTCGCGAAATCCTCTCGGTCTCCGTTGCCTCGCGGTGTCGTATTACCATCGCTGCAAGCTGCCGCTGTTCGTCGCCGAGACGGGCGGGAGCACCAGGACCGCGCCCGGATGGCTGGCGACGCAGTGGCGCGACGTGACTGCCCTACGCCGGGCCGGCATTCCCGTGCGCGGCTTTTCCTGGCAGCCGCTCAGCGATCGCGCCGAACCGGCGTTGCTGGAGGAGAGCTCCTATCCGTCGGGGTTGGTTGACGCCCGGCGCCGTCTGCGCCCCGTCGGCGAAGCGTACCGTCGACTCATCGACCAGCATCGAGCCGAGGCCGGCGAGCGCAGCACGCGGCTGCGCGTCGTGGAGAGCGCCTGACGAGAGCGACGGCGCCTAACGATAGTTCCCGAATTTCAGCTCGACGCCGAAGTCCTGGGCCCGGAGCAGGGCGATGACGGATTGCAGCTCGTCCTTGGAGGGCGAGCTCACGCGCACCTGCTCGCCCTGAATCGACGCCTGCACTTTCTTCATCTTCGCGTCCTTGATGACGGCGACGACTTTCTTCGCGGTGTCGCCGTCGAGCGCCATCTTGAGCTTGACATCGCGCCGAACGGTGTCACCCCCGGCCGGTTTGACCTCGCCGATGTCGAGATTCTTCACGGGTACGTTGCGCTTGATGAGCTTGGCCTGGAGCACGTCGAAGAGCGCGCGCATCCGGAAGTCATCATCGGCCACCAGCGCGATGGTGTGCTCGGCGCGCTTGAAATCGATCTGGGCTTTCGAGCCCTTGAAGTCGTAGCGCTGCCCGATCTCCTTCTGCGCCTGATTGATGGCGTTGTCGACTTCTTGGAGATCGACGCCGGTCGTCACATCGAAGGAAGAATTTTGAGCCATGCCGAGAATCTAATAGGGACTCGGCCCTCGGCCCTAACCCAGAAAACTTTCCAGCGCCCTCGCCCTCGACACATGACGGAGCCGAGAGAGCGCCTTCTCCTTGATCTGCCTCACACGCTCGCGCGTGATGCCGAGGAGGGAGCCGATCTGCTCCAAGGTCATGGGCTCCTCGCCGTCGAGTCCGAAGTACAGCCGGAGGATCTTCGCCTCGCGTTCCTTGAGCGACGACAGCGCTTCTTCGATCGACTCAGTGAGCGCCTTCTCGAAGGTCAGCTCGTCGGGTGTCGGATTGAGATTGTCAGGCAGGTAGTCGAGCAGCTTGTTGTCTTCGCCCGGGGTCAGCGGCGCGTCGAGGGAGAGATGGGTCTGCGAGATGGAGATCGTCTTGGCGACTTCCTCCTCCGTAATGTCCATCTCCTCGGCGATCTCCTCGTGCGTCGGCTCGCGACCGAGCTCCTGGAGGAGGGCGTTGGCTCGCTTCCCGATTCGATGCAGCGTGCCAGCGCGGTTGAGCGGCACGCGCACGATGCGCGACTGCTCGGCCAGCGCCTGCAAGATCGCCTGACGAATCCACCACACCGCGTACGAAATGAACTTGATCCCCTTCGTCTCGTCGAACTTGTGTGCGGCACGGATGAGGCCGAGGTTGCCCTCGTTGATGAGATCGGAAAGGGCCACACCCTGGTTCTGATACTTCTTGGCGACGGAGACGACGAAGCGAAGGTTGGAGCGCACGAGCTTGTCGAGCGCCTCGCCTTCGCCGGCGCGGATTCGCTGCGCGAGACGCACCTCCTCATCGCGGTCGATGAGGGGATACGCGCTGATGTCGCGAAGATACTGGTCGAGCGACCCCTCTTCGTACGACGACTTCTTGTTGGTCGTCACTGCCATGCGGACGGCGACTCCTCGGCGCTGCTCACGAGCCCACACAGGCTCCGCTCGGAGCTCACAGGGGCAACATCCGGATGGCCCGTGGCCGGATGCGACAACGTAGTCGAGTTACGATCGCTCAGTGGATGCGCTCACCCAGTCGGGACCACCGGATGCGCGTGAGCCACGGGATGCGATTGGTCGCTTCCCGTTCGTAGCTGTAGTAGATGACGAGCGGTCTTCCTTTGACCAGCGAGTCGGGCACGAAGCCCCAGTATCGGCTGTCGTACGAGTTGTCGCGATTGTCGCCGAGGACGAAGAATTTGCCCTCCGGCACGATCAGCGGACCCCAGTTGTTCCGTGACGGATGATAGCCGGTATAGGCTTCGGCGCGACGCACCAGATAATTGCGCTGCCAGCCGAAATCGTCTGTGCCCGGATCTTCCTGCGGGCTGGAGTGGACGACGTACGGCTCGCTGAGCGGCCGCCCATTCAGAATCACGCTCCCATCGCGCATTTCGAGCGTGTCGCCGGGAAGCCCGATCAGGCGCTTCACGAAGTTCTTCGTGGGATCGACTGGAAACTCGAAGACGACAACGTCGCCGCGCCTTGGTTGCTCGATCGCCGGCAGCCGCACACCCGTGAATGGGATCTCGGCACCGTACACCGCTTTGTTGACGAGGAGAAAGTCGCCTACCTGGAGCGTGCGCTCCATGCTGCCGGTGGGGATCTTGAACGCCTCGACCAGAAAGGTGCGGATGACGAGGAAGAGCGCGACCGCGATGAGGAAGGACTTGGCCCACTCCCACACGAATGCAAAGCGTCCGCGAGGACGATTCACCATGCGCATGGCGTACGCGCGGTGCTCGCTCGTGATCGTGAGGCGGTGCATCGAGGGAGAGGTGCGATCGCTCATTCGAGTGTCGCGCCGGAATCGTGAGGGTTGAGAAACGATAGAGACCATGTCGAGCGCTCCGCAAGCCGCTCGAGATCGGAACGGGCGGACGCCGGCAGGCGCACTGTCACGACCGTATGCTGGCCAGCGCTGCCGATGCCCATCTCCTCGATGACTATACCCGCTCCCTCCAGGTCACGCCGAATACGCGAGGCGAGATCAGGGACTGACCGAGCCGTGAGAGCCGCAACCACCGAGCCGGCCGCGGCAGAGGGTGCCCGCGATCGTTCGGCCGCGGCCAGCGTATCCAGCACGCGCCCCACGACGTCATCGACCGCCTTCCGAGAGATACCACGACCCGCGACTCTCGCCATGACTGCATCCGAGAGCGCTCGCCGCTCATCCGCCCGCCGCGCGGTCATGGATGAGAATTAGGTGTGGTATGCGAGTAATTCAAGGTCGTCCGTTTCCGAGAGTCGAGATTCGAGTTTCGAGATTCGCGCCCGTCCCCAAGGTCTCGAGGTGGGTCGCCAAATCTCGAATCCCGAATCTCGAATCTCGCCTCAAATGTCCTCATAGTTATCGATCTGCGCCCGCTGCAGCCTTCCGGAAAAATCCACGTACCCCACCTTCGTCTCCGAGTAGAACTCGTACACCTCCCACCCACCTTCCCGGTGACCATTTCCCGTTTGCTTCACGCCGCCGAATGGAAGATGCGCTTCGGCGCCGATCGTGGGGGCGTTGATGTAGGTGATGCCGTTGTCGAGCTCGTTGAGCGCGCGAAAGGCGAGGTTCACATCACGCGTGTAGAGCGATGACGAGAGGCCGTACTTCACGTCGTTGTTCACCGCCAGCGCTTCCTCGGGCGTGTCGACTCGGATTACCGAGAGTACGGGGCCGAAGATCTCTTCCTGCTCCAGACGCGAGCCCGGCTGCACTCGAGCGAAGATCGTCGGCTCGTAGAACCAGCCCTTCTGCGTCTCCTTCGTGACGGGACGACGCCCACCGGTGAGCAGATCGGCGCCCTCCTCCTGCCCGATGTCGACGTAGCGCTCGACCTTCTTTCGCGAGGCCTCGTTGATCAGCGGGCCGACGTCGGTCTCCTTCTTCCGGCCATCGCCAAGCCGCATCGCACGCGCCTTGCCGACCAGCCGGCTCAGAAAATCATCGTGAATGCCGGTTTGGAGGATGAGCCGGCTCGTCGCCGTGCACCGCTGTCCCGTCGTGCCGAACGCACCCCATAGCACGCCCTCCATCGCCAAATCGAGATCCGCGTCGTCGAGGACAATCATGGCGTTCTTCCCGCCCATCTCCAACGACAGCCGCTTGTGCAGGCGGCCACACGTTTCACCGACGATGCGTCCCGTCTCTGTCGACCCCGTGAACGACACGAGCGCGACGTCGGGGTGCTCGACGATGGCGGCGCCGACCGTCTCACCCATGCCGTGGACGAGTTGAACGACCTGCGGCGGCACACCCGCTTCGAGCAGCACTTCTACGAACACGGTGCCGGTATGCGGCACGTCTTCCGCCGGCTTGAAGACGACCGCGTTTCCGCAGAGGAGCGCGGGAAACATCTTCCACGTGGGAATGGCCAACGGGAAGTTGAACGGCGTGATGATTCCGGCGACGCCGATCGGGCGGCGGAAGCTCATCGCCCATTTGCTGCGCAGCTCGCTCGGCACGGTATGACCGAAGAGCCGCCGCCCTTCAGTCGCCGCGTAATACGCCGTGTCGATCCCTTCCTGCACGTCACCGCGCGTCTCGGCGAGCGGCTTCCCCATCTCGCGGGTCATGAGGTCAGCGATCTCTTCCTTGCGCGACGTGAGGATATCACCCGCCTTGCGAAGTATCGCGCCGCGCTCCGGCGCCGGCATCCGACGCCACACGTCGAAACCGCGCTTCGCCGAAGCGACCGCTCGATCGACATCGCCCCGCCCCGAGCTCGGAAAACGACCGATGACATCCGACGTATCGGCCGGGTTGACGTTGTCGAAGTATTCGCCGGTCGATGGCTCGACCCAGGCGCCCCCTACAAAATTCTTGAAGATCTTCATGTAGTCTCGAAATGAATCACTCGCACATCCAGATCGCCGGATGCTCCGGCGTCGGCTTGGCATAGCCGAGCCGGGGCAGGAGCTCGGTCGCGCCTAACAACAAGCCCCAGCTCAATACCGCCAGCGACACGATGTGCCCGCGCGCGGTCCGATGCCGCCACGTCCACACCGCCGTCCACACGCCGGCGGTGATCAACACCCCGATCGCGGTCAGGTAGCCGAACAGTCCGGCGCCGCATCGCGCTGAATATGGCCAAAAGATCATGGCAACGCCGAGTACCACGGCAAGTAGCAGTCGAGCGAATACGCCGAGCGTTCTCGTCTTTCCTTGCGTGGCCACGATCGCCTCGCGCTCGGCCGGGCTCTTCGCGCCTGACGACGGCAGCAGCGCCTCGTCGGAGATCGACTCCAATTGCCGGTCGATCTTGGCCATCTCCTTGTCCCAATCGGTGGGACTCATCTCCCCTCCGGGGCACTTTCGCGCGTGAGCGCGTAACGCTCGATCTTCTTGTACAAATTGGAGCGCGGCATCTGAAGGAGCCGCGCCGTCTCCGAGACGTTCCAATCCGACTGGCGCAGCTTGGCCAGTAGGAAGGCGCGCTCGGCTGCCTCCTTGAATTCTTCGAACGTCTTGCAATCGGCGAGCGACCCAATGCTCGTCTGCTCGGCTGACTGGCGACCGACCAGGCGGTCGATGTCGGCCGCGCTGATGCGCGGGCCGCCTGACAAGATCAGTACGCGCTCGACAGTGTTGCGCAGCTCGCGCACGTTCCCGGCCCACTCGAGCGATGACAGCCGCTCGATCGCATCCGATGTGAATGTGCGCGGTGCCATCCCTTCCTGCTGCGACAGGCGTTGCGTGAAGTGGGCGACCAGAAGCGGAATATCCTCCCGGCGCTCGCGTAGAGGGGGCACCGAGATCGGCACGACGTTCAAGCGATAGAACAGATCTTCTCGGAATCGGCCGGCGGTGATCTCCCCCTCCAGCGTCTTGTTGGTCGCGGCAATGACGCGGACGTCCACGGCGATCGCCTTCGCTCCGCCGATGCGCGTGACGACACCGTCTTCGAGCACGCGCAGCACCTTGGCCTGCGCGGCGAGACTCATGTCTCCGACTTCGTCGAGGAAGAGCGTGCCGCCGTGCGCCTGCTCGAACTTGCCCGCGCGATCGGCGACCGCGCCGGTGAACGAGCCCTTCATGTGACCGAACAGCTCGCTCTCGATGAGCTCGCTCGGAATAGCGGCGCAATTCACCTCGATGAAGGGCTCTTCGGCCCGCTTGGACAGCCGGTGGATGGCGCGCGCGACCAGCTCCTTCCCTGTTCCGTTCTCGCCGGTGATGAGCACGCGGGCGGGCGTCGGCGCCACCCGCTCGATCTTTTCGATCAGTGCGCGAATGGGATAGGTGCGGCCGACGATCTCGTATCGCGACTCGATCGTCTCGCGCAGCTTGCCGTATTCCTGCTGTAGCTCGGCGTGTTGTAGTGCGTTTCGCAGCGTGACGAGCACCCGGTCGGTATCGAGCGGCTTCTCGAGAAAGTCGTACGCGCCGAGCTGCGTCGCTTCGACAGCGGTCTGCACCGTGCCGTGCCCGCTGATCATCACGACGATCGCGGCAGGATCCATCTGGCGGATGCGCTTGAGCGTCTCCAAGCCGTCGATCCCCGCCATCTTCACATCCAAGAACACCAGGTGCGGGCGCCAGCTCTCGAATAGCGCGATGCCGTCCACGGCGTTGCCCGCGGTCTGGACCTCGTAGCCCTCGTACTCGAGGAGCTGCCCGAGTGCGCCGCGAATTCCCTTCTCGTCGTCGACGACCAACACCCGACGCGTCACGGCTGCTGCACCTTGTACAGAGTCACGCGATTTCCTTGGATGCGGACATCGCCGATGTAGTTAGGCGCCATGAACGGCAGGGCGTCATCGGCAACGCCTTCGGGCTTCGATCCACGTCTCACGTTGCTGATGAGCCGCGCGATGAGCGACTGCGGAACGCTGAAGTCGCGCACCTGGATGTTTTGCACGCGGAACTGCGCCAGACCTGGCCGAACGACCTCGAGCTTGCCGCCGAACTGAACTTGCTCGCGATCCCCGAGCATCCCGGCGAACGGGCCGAGTGCGCGGGAGCCTCCCAGATCGCTCAGCTTCACCGAGGCACGAACGAACAGCTTGTCTCCGATGATTGCGGCTTCGGTCCTCTCGGCCGACGGCGGCAGCTGCTTCGACAGCTCCTCGAAAATGTACGCCGACAGATCGCCTGGGCGCACGTTGGTGAAAACGGGTCCTCTGCGCTCGCCAAGGCGGCCCACGGCGGTGCGGGCGCGCGCCGCACCTTCCGGCGTGAGCGGCTCCCATACGACAGCGCCCGGCGCCTCGGCCGTCGCCTTCTTTTCGTAGCCAAGGAGCGGCAGCCATCGGTCGCGCGTGAGCCAACCCACCCCCGCGATGATGAGAATAAGGAACAGGCATCCGAGACTGCGCAGGCATCCCACGTCAGGCATCTCCTCGAAGTGGCAGCGCCGAGCGTACCGTGTAGCGCGATCCGCCCTTTCCCATCTCGCTCTGCATTACATCCACCGACTGCACGACCATCGTTCCGCGGTAGCGCACGGCCCGGGCCGCGGCGGCGAGAGCGCGCGCCTCTTCGGCCGGGATCGGCCTTCGAACGCGACCGAGCGTGAGATGCGCGCGAAAGGCTCGGCCGTCCACTTCGTGTCCGAGGTCGGCGCACGCCGCTTCGACGTCGTTGTGCAGCAGCTCCAGCTTCGGATCATCGGTCACACCGATCCATACGATGTGAGGCTTTCGAAAGTTCGGGAAAGCGCCGACACCGCTCATGTCGACGGCGAACGTCCGATGACGCGACACTACACCGCCGAGCGCTGCCGCGATCCGTGCGTGCTCGTCGTCGCGCTGCTCGCCGAGGAACTTGAGTGTGAGGTGCAGCCGATCAGCCGGCACCCACGAGATGGCGTCCGATACCGCCCGCAACGGCGTGGCGGCAGCGTGGATCGCTTTCCGATCAGCGAGTGGAAGATTAATCGCCAGGAAGAGACGCACCGTCCCCGGGGTCGTCCGTGAGCTCGAGCGCGACGTGCGAGAAACCGTGCTGTCTGGCCAGTGCGACCACTGCATCGCGCGTGATGCCATCGGCGAGGCGCGAACCGTCGGCAATGGTGAGAATGGCGAGCGGGCCTTCTGCCTCGACGCGCGCGTGCAGTCCCATCGCGGCCAGCGCCGCCTCGAGGGCCTGGGCGCTCACGCGGCGGTGACCCCCTGGAGCACGTTCAGCGAGCCCGAGCGGAATCCGCGCAGGTCGATGGCCACGCGTTCGAATCCCGCGGAGCGGAGTGCGCGCGCGAGCCGAGCACTGCGTTCGGGCACGAGCCAATCAGCAAGCAGCTCGCGTGGCATCTCGATGCGGCCCAGCGGTCCGTGGTGCCGAACGCGAAGATCGCCACCGATCCCGAGTGCGCGGAGTGCGCGCTCGGCCGCTTCGACTTGCCGGAGCCGGCCGGTCGTGACGGGCGTGCCATACGGGATGCGTGATGAGAGGCACGGCGAGCTCGGCTGCGACCACGTCGGCAGGCCGCGAGCGCGGGAGCGCTCGCGGATCTCCGACTTGGTGAAGCCGAGGTCGGCGAGAGGCGATTGCACATCGTGCTCGCGCGCCGCGCGCGCGCCAGGACGCCAGTCGTGAAGATCGTCCGCGTTGGTACCGTCGACGACCGTGGTGAGCTTCCGGTCGGCGGCCACCGCCCGCAATCGCTGCCAGAGCTCCGTCTTGCAGTAGTAGCAGCGGTTCGTGGGATTGGACGCGTAGCGGGGATCGCTCAATTCGTCGGTGTCGATCTCGAGCACGCGAAGGCCGAGACGGGCGGCAGATTCTCGCGCCGTGCGCCACTGCTCTTCCGGATACGACGCGCTTCGTCCAATCACCGCCAGTACGCTCGCCGAGCCCAGCGTCTCCACCGCGACCGCCGCGAGGTACACCGAGTCGACGCCTCCCGAGTAGCCGACGAGGATCGGCGCGTGGGCACGCAGCCATTCGGCGAGGGCGCGTTCTTTCTCGAGGAGCGCACTGATAAGTGTGGGCATTTCGTTGAAACGTATCCCGAACCGCAGGTACGTGGGAGGGTCGCGTGACCTGATTCAAACGCGTCGACCGTGTGCAATAGTTAGCAAAGCTAAGTATCTCGGCGATCCTCCTTCCCGCGTCTTGAGCACCTTGGCCGCGCCTGGCATCTTCGCTCGATGAGCTCGAGCGCGGCGAACCCGACCGCAGCCGGCGCACCGCGCGCCGTCGATCGAACCGGAGCCGGTCCGACGATCGTGCGTCCGTCGCGCGGGCGTCCGTCGCTCAACCTGCGCGAGCTGTGGAGCTACCGCGAGCTTCTGTACTTCCTCGTCTGGCGAGACGTAAAGGTTCGCTACTCGCAGACGTTCCTGGGCGTGGCGTGGGCGATACTCCAGCCGACGCTCACGATGGTGGCGTTCACCGTATTTCTCGGACGGCTCGCGCGCGTGCCGTCCGACGGCGCGCCCTATCCGCTCTTCAGTCTCGCCGGGCTGGTGCCATGGACGTTCTTCGCCACGGCGCTCACGCTCGGCGCGAACAGCCTCAGCGGAAACGCGAACCTCATCGACAAGGTGTACTTCCCGAGGCTGCTCCTGCCGCTCGCGTCCGTAGTCGGGAGCACGCTCGATTTCGCGCTCGCGTTCGGCCTGCTGCTCGTGCTTCAGTTGGCGTACGGGATCTCCCCGCCCGCGCAGGTAGCCGCGTTACCTCTCTTCCTGCTCTTGCTTCTGATCACGACACTCGGACTGGTGTTTTGGGTGTCGGCGATGAGCGCGAGGTATCGCGACGTCCGACACGCAATCCCCTTCCTCGTCCAACTGCTTCTGCTCGTGACACCGATTGCGTATCCGAGCAGCCTCGTGCCCGAGCGCTGGCGGACGCTTTACGCCATGAATCCGATGGCCGGGGTCGTCGAAGGATTTCGTTGGTCGCTGCTAGGCATTGGGCGGCCGCCAGGGATGCCGATGCTCGTGTCGAGCATCGCCGCGCTGGCACTTCTCTTCACGGGCGCGCTCTATCTCCGCCGAGCCGAGCGGACCTTCGCCGATGTCTTGTGACCGGTGACGCCGCGACGATGAGCGCCGTCGCCGTCCGCGCGGAAGCGTTAGGCAAGCGGTACCGTCTCGGCGTGTTGCCGCCGGGACACGCGACGTTGCGCGAGGCAATCGCCGGCATCTTTCGCCGCGAGCGGCGTCAGGAGGAGTTCATCTGGGCGCTCGAGGATGTGACGTTCGAGGTTCCGCGCGGCGAAGTCGTAGGAGTGATTGGGCGAAATGGCGCGGGAAAGAGCACGCTGCTCAAGATTCTCTCGCGCATTACCGAGCCGACGACGGGCCTCGCCCTCATCGACGGGCGGGTGGGATCGCTCCTCGAGGTAGGAACCGGCTTTCATCCGGAGCTGACTGGCCGGGAGAACGTGTGGCTGAGTGGCGCGGTGTTAGGGCTACGTCGCGCCGAAACCAAACGGCGCTTCGACGACATCGTGAGCTTCGCCGAGGTCGAGCGGTTCCTCGACACGCCCGTGAAGCGTTACTCCAGCGGCATGTATTTGCGCCTGGCGTTCGCGGTGGCCGCGCATCTCGAGCCCGACATCCTGCTGGTGGACGAAGTATTGGCAGTCGGTGACGTCGCATTTCAGAAGAAGTGTCTGGGAAAGATGAGCGAGGTCGCGCGCGAGGGGCGAACGATTCTTTTCGTCAGCCACAACATGACGGCGGTCTCGAATCTCTGTCGGACCGCGTTCCTGCTCGAGCGCGGCAAGATCGTCGATCGAGGCGACGCCACCGCCGTCGTTAGGCGGTATCTGAGCAAGGAGGGGAGCCAGCCGCTGCAGGATCTAACCGCGCACCCTCGTCGCGCCCGTGACTCCCGACACATGCTTCAGGAAGTGCGGCTGGCCAGCCAGGGCGTTGCCACTGCGACCTTCGGCGCGCGCGATCCGCTGGAGCTGGAGGTCACATGCGCGGTCGCTGGCGTCCCAACGGACAGCCTGTCGTTAGGCATGCTGATCAAGGACGCGTCCGGCGCGCATGTCCTGGGCAGCAACATGAATCAGTACGACGTGGTGCACCGTGTTCGGACTGGCCGCGTACGCATTCGCGGTGTCATCGACCGCCTCGAGCTGGCGCCAGGTGCCTACACCATCTCCCTGTTCGCGGGCAACGGAAGCTACGATCTCGACATCGTCGAAGACGCCATTTCCTTCGACGTAGTGTGGGAGCGGCAGGGCGACATTCCGAATCCTCCACGTCCGGAGTGGGGTCCCTTGCTGTCTCCGGTTCGTTGGGAGGCAACCGACGAGTGAGCCACATCGATCGCTCGGACGCCGATGCCATCGCGGCCAATGCCGAGGCAGCGATGCGAAGCGCGGAGTTCTACGACACTTTGTGGAAGGATGGTGGCTCGGCCCCTGACGAAGATGACCTGATTCGCCTGGCTTTCATTCTCGACTCGATGCGCCGTCTCCCGCTGAGCGCAGACGCTCGAATTCTGGATCTGGGCTGCGGATCGGGCTGGATGACGCCGCACTTGGCGAAGTTCGGCAGAGTGACGGCGCTCGACTTTCTTCCGCGCGCGATGGGCCGCGCGCAAGAGCAGTACGGAGATCATGCCACGTTCGCGCTGGCGACTCCCGAGTCGCCTGGTCTTTCACGCGAGGCGCGAGCGGCGTTCGACGTCGTGGTATGCAGCGAAGTGCTGGAGCACGTGCCGGCCCCAAGCGCGTTGCTCGATCAGGCCGCGTCGTACTTGAAGGGAGGCGGGTGGTGCCTTTTGACGACGCCTAACGGCAACGTGTGGCCGGAGTATCGCCGCCGCTTTGAAGGACGCCTGCAACCACTGGAGAATTGGCTGACGCCGACGGCGCTGCGAGAGTTACTGCGCGATGCGGAGCTCGAGCCGGTGTTGCACGAGGGGCGGGTCTCACCGAGCCTGACGCTGGCTGGCTCGCGACTGCTGCAGCATCGAGCAGCAGCACGGCTGTTCGAGGCACTTGGCCTCGGACGGTGGTACGGACGCGCGGTCTTGCCTACAGCCCTCTATCAGGTGGTCGTCGCGCGGAAGATGCGCGGCTGAGCGATCAGCCGCGGAACCAGCGGCGAAGGTGGCGCCGAAACTCTCGCGCGTCCCAATCCTTCACCTGAAATCGGGGCAATTCGAAGGTGTCAATTCCCATACCGACCCACCCGGGCCGATTGGCGCAGGCGGATTCGAAGCGTGCGTCACGTACGATCTGCTTCGTTGCGATCGTGTACGTGTCGGTGGAGCCATACGGGTACGCGAAGGCGGTCACCGGACCCTCGATGATCTCCTCCAGGCGCTTTCGGCTGCCCCGTATTTCCAACCGTTGGTCACCGTGGGACAGGCTCGAGAGAACCGGATGCGTCTTCGAGTGCGCTCCTACCTCGAATCGTCCCGGCTCCGCGAACGCTCTGATCTCCTCGGCGGAGAGCAACGGATGCCTAACGAGCGGCGGCGTCTCCGCGCGTCGCAGGCCGGCCAGCGCATCGAGCACCTCGTGCTGCTCCGTGTAGGAAAGCGGGCGGATGAGCGAGTGCAGCGCCAGGTACAGTCGGTGGCGCTCCGTTGGCGGAGAATTCCAGACGCGCCAGTGGCGGTGCTCGCGCGCGGTTGCGTCGTCATACCGAGCGACATCGCCGAGCGACCACCGGTGAGAGGTACCAGCAATCCGGAGCTCGATCTCCGGTGGAAACGTGGAGGGCTCCAGGACCAACCGTTGAAGCTTGTCCCACCAGAGCTCTTGCCGCTCGTCAACATACGTCGTCGGTACGTACACAGTGGCCGGAATGCCCAACTTCTCCATGATCGGTTTGGCCACCGTCAGGTTGTCGGCGTAGCCGTCGTCGAACGTGACCGACACGAAGCGGTCGAGCGCGCGATGCGAGGTCAGCGATCGTACCGCGTCGGCGAGGGGGAGCGCGCCTACTTCCGATGCAGCCAACGCCTCCATTTGCTCCGCGAAACGCGCGGGCGTCACGTTCATTCCCCATGGATCGATGTCATCCTCGGAGACACGATGATAAAGGAGGATGATGCCGCGATCCACGAAGCGCCGGAGCAGCGAGCGCATGGAGCGACGCTGCCATTGCCGCAACCGGTGCTTCATTTGCCCGCCGCTGGCTTCGCCGCGCGGATTGTGATCACGAGCTGATAATCACGATCGCGATGCTCCAACTCCGAGGTGCGCAGATCCTCGACCGCCATTCCTTGAAGGAACGCGCTCGCCACCAGCACGTTCCCATGCGCTTGCACGTCGAGGCTCTCCGGCGGGAAGTGCTCCGCGAACAAGCGCCGGGCCGAGAAATCCGTGAAGCGCCAGCAGTCGTTCCACTGCTCGCGGCCATCACGCGCGATCTGGCTGATACCGGGGACCGTGACCAGCAGCACACCACCCGGCTTGAGCGCGCGATACAACGTGCCGACTGCTTTCGGGATGTCGTAGACGAGCTGCAAGGTTTGCGTGACGATCATGCAGTCGAACGTCTCGTCAGGCAGCAGGTCATCTTGCGACAGATCGCCAACGATCGTTGCGGCGGGGTTGCGCGGTGAGAGGTCGAGCACTTCCCGTCGCTGCACCTTGTCGCCGCCGAAGCGAGTGGTGTAGGTGTCATCCGCGACTTCGAGAACGGTGCCCCGAATGTCACCGGAGTACGAGGAGAGGAAGCGCTCGATGTAGTAACGGTCGACCGGCCGGCCGCGATCGAAGCCCCAGTCGCGGCTGAGCGGCTCGAGACGGCGCAGCGCGCCCATGCGGACCGCACCCACCGGCACCGGCGGATTGTGCCGCAGCCGCCGCAACCATCCGACGATCGGTTTCGGGAGTAGACGGTGCGCGGTGCGCTTGATGAAGCCCATGGTGAGCACCCGTGCCGGCGGGTCGGAGATCGGTCCGGCTAGATAATTCAGCCATGGGTGACGGTAAGGCCAGAGTGCGTATCGCAGCGCCTTCTGTACTCGCGGACTGTCCACCCGCTCGCGCTCCAGGTACGCGCTCAACCATTCCAGGTATCGCTTTCGAAGCGGGTGGTATTGTCCGGCTTCGGTCGCCACGACCACGCATGATTGATCGTGTCTCCGATAGCGGTCCCACAGCCGTCCGGTGACGAGCACACGCTGCGTGAGATACGCTTTGGCCAGAAAGACCTGATCCTCATAGAGCCCCCGGAAGCTTTCCTCGAAACCCCCCAGTTCGAGAAGGTTCGAGCGGCGAATGAGGATGTTCGACATCGATGGTGCGCTGGCACCGCCGAGCGGATAGAGCGTGGTGAGGAGCGCGGGCGGCTCGATGACGGTGTCGAGCGGGACACCAGGATTCGACACTCTGTCGTGTCCGAGCTGTCGCGGCTCCCCATTCCAGCTGTGCCAGTATTGCGTGTAGCCGTAGAGCATCGTGACGTCGGCCCGCTCGCGCATGATCGCGACCTGCTCTTCGAGCTTGTACGGGAGCCAGACGTCATCGGCGTCCAAGAAGCCCACGAATTCGCCCCGCGCCTCGTGAAGCCCGAGGTTGCGCGACGCACTCATCCCCTTGTTCACGTGCCCGGGGTGCTCTAGATACCGGATCTTGTCGGGGAATCGGGCCGCATACCCCTTGGCAATCCGGGTACTCGCATCCGTGGATCCGTCGTCGACGAGCAGTAGCTCCCAGTCATCGAACGTCTGCCTAACGACGCTGTCGATGGCGTCCTCGATGAATCGCTCGGCATTCAGAAATATCGTGATGACGGAAACGGCAGGGCCTGTTGCCATTACCCTCTGCGCAGGAGCGTAGCTGCCGACCGACTGGATCGCCGACATTGGGGAAGTCTCAGCCAATTAATGAATTCTCATGAAAGGATGCGCACTTCGCAAACCACGCGCCGTACATATGCGAATCGGCGACGTCGCGTGAGTGATGCGGACCGACAGGTTGCCGAGTAAGTGTTTACTTCCGTGAGAGTTACGCTACGTGCCGCGCTCCGACGCGCACTACGTCACGCGCACGGTGAGCTGCTCGCGCTCCCTTTTCTCAGCGGGAAAACGCTTCCGATCACGCACGACGAGGGCGGATACGTGCTCCCGCCCCCTGCCGGATGGGGTGCGAGCGCCACCGGCGACGATGGGCTGCCCGTTCCGCCTAACAATCTGTGGTTGGGCTACGCCGACACTCCGCAGGATTTTCTCGACGGCGGGCGTCGCGACACGTCCACAATGCTCGGTCTCCTCCGTCGGGCGGGCGCATCACCGGAAGCAATGACGCGCGTCCTCGATCTGGGATGCGGAGCGGGGCGGATGCTTCGCTTTTTCCCGGGTAAGGGCGCGGGTGTCGAGCGTTGGGGGGCTGACATCAGCGCACGGCACATCGCCTGGTGTCAGGAGCATCTCGACCCGCCCTTCCACTTCGTCACGACGTCGACGACACCGCACTTGCCATTCGCGGATGGGTACTTCGATCTGGTGTACGCAGCCTCGCTCTTCACCCACATCGCCGATTTACCCGACGCGTGGTTTCTCGAGATTCTACGGGTCGTGCGACCCGATGGCTACGCCTACATCACGCTGCACGACGAGCACTCGGTGGCCTGGCTCCGAGTGCGCGATCCAAAGCGTGAAGGATGGGCCCCTCTCCGCCGTGCTCTCGAGACCTTCGACAGAAAAACCTCGGTGCTGTCACGGGCGTATTCGGTGTTTTCCATCGGCCACGGTCCCGACGCTCAGGTCTTTCACAATCTCGACGCGCTGACACGCCGTTGGGGGCGGTTGGCGCGAGTCGTCTCGATCACTCCAGAAGCGCACGATCATCAGACCGCGCTGCTGATGCGTCGGGAGCTGGGCCGGTAGCCTTGTAGCGCAGCGCCTCCGCGACGTGGCCTAAGCGAACGACGTCCTGGCCCTCGAGATCGGCGATCGTCCGTGCCACTCTGATCGCGCGGTGATAGCCGCGAGCTGTCAGCCGGAGCCGCTCTGCGGCCCTGACCAAGAGATCGCGCGCGTCAGGCTCGATGGCATCGATCTGCAAGGTGCGGGCAGTACGACAGCGCTGACGTTTTCTCGCGCGCTCCACGCGCTCACGTATTGTTGCCGAGCGCTCGCCACTGCCGGTGTCCAGCAGTCGCTGCGTCGGCACTGGTCCCACGTGCACGTGCATGTCGATACGGTCGGCCAACGGTCCGGAGAGCCGCGCGCGATATCGAGCAATTTCCCCGGCGGCGCAGCGGCACACGCGCGACGCATCACCCGCATTTCCACACGGGCAGGGATTCATTGCGCCGACCAGCGTGAAGCGCGCCGGAAACGAGACGGCGCTGGCCGCGCGCGCGATGAGGACGCGCCCGTCTTCCATCGGTTGACGAAGTGACTCGGTGACGTGGCGGCGGAACTCGAGCAGCTCATCGAGAAAGAGTACGCCGCGGTGCGCGAGGCTCACCTCTCCTGGCCGCGGCGGGTTCCCCCCGCCGATGAGACCGGCGTCGGAAATCGAGTGGTGCGGCGCACGAAATGGACGCCGCGCCACGACCGCTTCCCCGGGACGTAGCATCCCCGCCACCGAGTGGATCGCTGTCACCTCGAGAGCCTCGCTTTCCGTGAGCGCCGGGAGGATGCTCGGCAGACGACGCGCGAGCATGGTCTTTCCCGCCCCGGGTGGTCCGACGAGCAGGACGTTGTGTCGACCGGCCGCGGCGATCTCGAGCGCGCGCTTGGCGGTGGTTTGCCCCGCGACGTCGGCAAAATCTGCCACATCATCGACCGCGGGGTCGGCAACGGAAGGTGCCGGCGCGTCAGGCAGAGCACCGTGCCGAAGCGCACGCACCAGCGCCGAGAGCGAGGAAGGCGCCGAGAGGCGGAGCCCGCTCACGAGCGCTGCCTCCGCGACGTTGGGCGATGGGAGCACGAGGGTGGTGCCGTCGCGCGATCTCGAAAGGCGAGCAACGGGCAGCGCGCCACGCATCGCCCTCAATGTGCCGTCGAGTCCGAGCTCTCCAACGAACAGCGCATCGCTGAGTGTGGCGGCTTCGAGCTGGCCGGTGGCGGCGAGTATCCCCAACGCGATCGGCAGATCGAACGCGGTACCGTCCTTCCGTACATCCGCTGGGGCGAGATTGACCGTGATGCGGCGCGGTGGCAGCACGCATCCGGAGTTCACCAACGCGGCGCCAACTCGCTCGCGACTCTCCTTCACCGCACCGGCCGGAAGCCCGACGATGGAGAACTGTGGAAGGCCAGCGGAGGCGTCCACTTCGACCGTCACGTCGTAGGCATCGATCCCGAGTACGGCGGCTGATCGCACGGCGGCAAGCATGCGTGAGGCTACACGGCGACGTGTCGGGTGGAGGGACCAGTTCGACGCGCGCCGCATCGACAACCTTCGATGCGACTACGAGATCGCGCGTTCGCGCTAATCGTCCGCGCACTAGAGTGGTTGCTGGCGCTCACTTTGCGCAGGGAGCGCGGCATGCAAGAACATCGGGTTTCGAGTTGGAGCGAGCTGAACGACGTGCTCTACGAGGGGTCCTGGCAGCCGGAGATCAGGCGGCATAGGGCAACGACCGCTTATCGCGGCATGGCTGACACCGCCAATGGGCTCGCCCACTCGCTCAGCCGGCTCGGGAAGACATCAGCGCGGCTCGAGGGGCACATCCTTCGGAATTTCCGTAAGTACGCACCACGGGAGTCGGTTGCCGGCGACTCGGTGTGGAATTGGCTGGCGGTGGGACAGCAGCATGGGCTCCCGACGCGCTTGCTCGACTGGACCTATTCCCCCTTCGTGGCGCTGCACTTCGCCACCGAAAATCTGGAGCACTTCGATCGTGACGGCGTGGTCTGGTGTCTCGACTACGCGGCGGCGAATGAGTTTCTTCCGCCGCAACTTCGCGCGGTGCTCGAACAGGAAGGATCCTACACGTTCACGGCGGAGATGCTCTCGTGCGTTGCGACCACGCTGCGCGACTTCGACCGGCTCTCGGACGAGCCCTTCCTGGTCTTCCTCGAGCCACCCTCTCTCCAGCAGCGGATCGCGCATCAGTTCGCACTGTTCTCCGTGCTCTCCGACGCCGAGGTGTCTCAGGACCACTGGATCAGGGAGCACCCGCAGCTCGCGCGTCGGGTGCTCATTCCTTCGTCGCTCAAGTGGGAGATTCGCGACAAGCTGGATCAAGCGAACATCAGTGAGCGCATCCTTTATCCGGGGCTCGACGGTCTGGCGCGATGGCTCGCGCGTTACTACACCCCGAGAACGTAACTTGCTACACAGGAACCAAATACGTGGTACGATTAAAGTTCTTTCTCAGGACACTCATCTTCGAAACGCAATCTGACGCAAGGCGGCCGTATGACGTCGACGCTCACGCAATTTGATACTCCGCGCAATCACATCCTGAGTGGTGTGCCCGACGAGGAGCTGGATCTCGTCCTCTCGATGCTGGAGCCCGTGGAGCTTTCGCAGGGCCAGGTGCTGATCGAGACCGACCGCGCGATCGAGCACGTGTACTTCCCCGAGAACGCTCTAGTGTCGACGCTCGGCGCCGGCGATGGAGCTACGGCGGTCGAGGTGTCGATGATCGGGCGCGACGGCATGGTCGGTCTCCCGCTCTTCCTCGGAGTGGACCGTACTCAGCTCCGCGCACAGGTCCAGATCGCCGGAACGGGGTGGCGAATGTCGGCCGAGCATCTGCGCGCCTTGTCGTATCAGAGCGGGCCACTCGAGCGGATCCTCAGACGCTATGCGCACGCGAGCTTTTTCTTCGCGGCACAGTCCTCGGCCTGCCACAGGCTACACAACGTCATGCAGCGGTGCGCTCGCTGGCTGCTGACTACGCAAGACCTCGTCGGATCCCCGCAATTCCGCATCACGCACCTCGCGCTCGCCCAAATGCTCGGCGTCAGACGGGCGACGATCACGGAGACCGCCGGAATGCTCCAACGGTCCGAGCTCATCGCCTACAACCGCGGTTCCGTGCGCATCGTCGACCGGAACGGGCTCGAGAAGGTGAGCTGCTCGTGCTACGACGTGATCCGCAGCGAGCGCGAGCGGTCACTACCGAGTCGCGAGCACGGGGCGCTCGAGCTTGCTCGAGTTCCAGCCCGTGCGCGTACCGTAGGGGGCGACGCGTCGTCTGATCTGAGAGGCTGACGGCGCGCCTCGAGGATCGCGCAGGTTGCGTCCGGAGAGAGCGCGGCGCAGCGTAATGGCCGCCTGACTCCGGAGACATCGAGTTGACCGACGCGCACATCGACGCACGACTCGCCGCGCTTCACGCACGCCGCTGGCGCATCGCCATTGCGCTGACGGCCGCGATGATCGCCAACTACTTCGGGTTCGTGGCGCTGGTTGCCTACCGGAAAGCTTTTCTTGCCACGATGGTCGCCCCCGGCTTGAGCCTCGGAATACTGCTCGGCGCCCTGGTCATCGTGCTCTCGTGGATACTCACCTGGGTGTATGTGCGCTGGGCGAATGCACACTACGACCTGGAGCTCGAGCGATTGCGTGAGGGCTCGCCGACGTGAACGGCCTCTTCGTACTCCAGCAAGCGGCCGCCC
>DATFBY010000134.1:0-13031 GCA_035253585.1 Gemmatimonadaceae bacterium
ATCGTCGCTCGCCTTCGATACCATCTATGCCGAAGGACAGCGACGGTATGTCGAGTCACTCTCCGCGTACGCCCGCCAGTTCCTCGAGCGCATGGAGAAGCCCAGCGTCGATCACATCGACGGGCTCTCTCCGGCGGTCGCCATCGAGCAGAAAAATCCCACCAAGACGTCGCGCTCCACCGTCGGAACGGCGACCGAGATCTACGACTATCTGCGGCTTCTTTGGGCGCGCGTCGGCCGCACGTTCTGTCCGGTGTGCGGTCAGGAGATAAAGCCCGATACAGTGCAGTCGGCTACCGATGCGGTACTCGAGCTGCCGCCGGGCACGCGATTCCTCGTGGCGTTCCCGCTGATCGCCAGCCGTGCGGTAACGCACGATCTCATCGTGGAGAACCTCCGCGCACAGGGCTTCGTGCGCGTGGCGATCGATGGCGACGTCAAGCACCTGGACGAATTGAGTGGCGGAAAGATCGACATCACCCGGGCCAAGGAGCTGCTGGTCGTCGTCGACCGCCTAACGAATTCGCCCAGCGATGATCTCAGGCAGCGTCTGGTGGATGCCCTGAGCACGGCGTTTCGAGAGGGAGACGGAGAGTGTGTCGTGCTGTTGGCGGGAAGCGGCCGTCTCCGCTTTACCGACCGCTTCGAGTGCTCCAATGACGGCACTCGCGCGCCAACGCCGACGCCGCAACTCTTTTCCTTCAACAATCCTCGCGGCGCGTGTCAAACGTGCAACGGGTTCGGCGCGGTTTTGGAATACGACGAAGCTCTGATCGTTCCGTATCCCGAGCGGTCGCTGCGCGAGGGCGCGATCGACCCCTGGACCAAACCGCGCTACGAGAACAAGCGCCGCGCGCTGGCCGAGTTCGCCAAGCGTACGCGCATCTCGATGGACACGCCGTGGCGCGATCTATCGGAATCGACCCGTCAGGCGCTGCTGCAGACGCGAACGCGCGGGTACAAGGGAATCTTCCCATTCCTCGAGGACCTGGAGGAGAAGCGCTACAAGCAGTACATCCGCGTCTTCCTGCGGCAGTACCAGACGGCGCGCGAGTGCCCGGCCTGCCATGGGACCAAGCTTCAACGCGAAGCGCTGAACGTGAAGATCGGCGGCAAGAGCATCGCCGAGGTCAGTGAGCTGCCGATCGATCGCCTCTGCATTTGGCTCGATGGCATCGAGCTTCGTCCCATGGAGAGGCAGATCGCCGAAACCATCCTTCGCGAGGCGTGCGGCCGCACGCGGTTTCTTCTCGACGTCGGACTCGGCTATCTCTCGCTCAACCGCGCGACGAGAACGCTGTCGGGCGGTGAGGCGCAGCGCATCACCCTCGCCAACTCGTTAGGCTCGCAGCTGGTGGACGCCACGTACGTGCTCGATGAGCCGTCGATCGGTCTTCACGCACGCGACCTCGACCGCCTGCTCCGGCTACTCACACGCCTCCGCGACGCGGGCAACACCGTGATCGTCGTGGAGCACGATCTGGAAGCGATGCGCGCGGCGGACTACATGGTGGAGCTGGGACCGGGCAGCGGTGAGCGCGGCGGCGAAGTCGTATTCGCGGGACCCATCTCGCGCGCCGCGGAAAGTCCGCTCACCGGTCAGTATCTCGCCGGAAAGCGAGAGATTCCGCTGCCTGACGAGCGCCGTCCGATTGGGCCACGCTGGATCACGCTCGTCGGTGCGCGTGAGCACAATCTCAAGTCGGTCGACGTGCGCATCCCGCTCGGGACACTGACCGTAGTCACCGGTGTGTCCGGCTCGGGCAAGAGCACGCTGGTGCACGACGTTCTGTATCGCGCGCTCGAGACGCGGCTTCGTGGCGAGCACACTGCAAAGCGCCACCTCGGCGAGCGCGTGGGAGGCTTCGACGACATCACGGGCTACGAGCCGCTGGAGGATGTCGTTCTGATCGATCAGGAGCCGATCGGCCGCTCGGCACGCTCCAATCCGGTGACGTACGTGAAGGCGTTCGACGAGATCCGCCGCATTTTCGCCGACGCGACGCTCGCTCGGCAGCGCCGCTATTCGCCGGGCACTTTCAGCTTCAATGTCGCGGGCGGACGCTGCGAGAATTGTGAAGGCGCGGGACAGCTGGAGATCGAGATGGTCTTCATGGCCGACGTGTTCGTGCCGTGCGACCATTGCGGCGGCAAGCGCTTCAAACCCGAGGTGCTCGAGGTGCGCGTGAATGGAAAGAACATCGCCGAAGTGCTCGAGCTGACCGTCGACGAGGCGATTCGATTTTTTCCGCGCGAGGAGCGGCTAGGCCAAGCGCTTTGGCAGCTGCAGCAGGTTGGTCTGGGGTATCTGCGATTGGGTCAGCCGGCGCCGACCTTATCGGGCGGTGAGGCGCAGCGCATTAAGATCGCGCGCGAGCTTGCACTCGCCGGACGAAAGGGTGGGCGCAAGCTTTACATCATGGATGAGCCGACGACCGGTCTGCATCTGGAAGACATTCGGAAGCTCGCGCGGGTGCTGGAGCGGCTCGTCGATGCCGGTCACACGCTGGTGCTGATCGAGCACAACCTCGACGTCATCAAGCTCGCGGACTGGATCATCGACATGGGTCCTGAAGCGGGGAGCGCGGGAGGGGAAGTTGTGGCAATGGGTCGTCCCGAGACAGTCGCGCGGGTGGAGGGATCGCACACCGGACGGTGGTTACGGGCGCTCGTGACGCCCACCACGAGCGTTTCGGCGCGGGCCTCGGAACGGAAAGAAACTCGTGCCGCCGCGGGACGCTGACGGGTCCCCGGTTCGTTGACTCAAACTCCTAGCGTGTCTAGATTTACATTGTTGATCCCGAGTAGCTCAGGTGGTAGAGCAGGTGACTGTTAATCACCGGGTCGGGGGTTCGAGTCCCTCCTCGGGAGCTAGAGAGTAGGCAGAGCGGCTAGCCGCCGTTCGCACCGCGGGGAGGCGCCTAACAGCGCCTCCCCGTATTCATTTGTTGCCTGCCGTACTCTCGTCGTCTAGTTTGGGGACTAGTTGGCGACTCAACGTAGAGAGGGTGGTATCACGATGAGGAACGGCGCTCCATCGCACTGCGCCGCATTGACGGCGCTGGCCCTCGCGCTCCTCGTGCAATCGTGCGGTGGCGACGGCCCGACTGACGGTGGCGGTCCCGGCCCCGCGACCACCTTCTCCATCATCTCGGGGAACGATCAGCAGGCGACGGTCGGCACCGAGCTACCCAATCCCATCGTGGTGCGCGCCACCGACGCGAGCGGCCGAGTCGTGCCGAACGCCGTCGTGAACTTCGTCGTCACCGGCGGCGGCGGCGCCGTGTTCGCGCCGGCCGTCAGCACCAACGCGGACGGTGTCGCCTCGAACCGATGGACGCTGGGGACTGCCGCCGGCCAGCAGACGGTCGAAGTGCGCGCGATCGACCAGCAGGGTCAGCCTGTCACTTACGCGACGTTTGCGGCGCGGGCGCTTCCGGAATCGCCGGAAAGGATTACGCCCTCAGGCGGCGTGGGCCAATCGGCAACAGTCGGCACGCAACTTCCCGCGCCGCTGGCGGTCAAAGCAACGGATCGTCACGGCAACGTCGTTCCCGACGTGACTGTTGCCTGGACGATGATCGGCGGCGGAGGAAGCGTGTCAGCCGCACAAACCCGCACCGATGAGTCGGGCGTCGCTTCGGTGCAGGTCACACTCGGAGTGCTCGCGGGAAACAATGCGGTGCGCGCGAGTGTCGCCGGTTTGGATCCCGTCACGTTCACCGCGACCGGCACCGCGGGGAGTCCGACGAGCCTAACAATGGTGTCCGGAGAAAATCAACAAGGACTCGTCGACACCCAGCTGGGAAACGCGCTCGTCGTGCGCGTCGTTGACGCGCACGGCAACAATGTTCCGGGCGTCACGGTGACTTGGAGCCCTGGCGTCAACAGTGGGCCGCTGAGCCCCGCGCCTGGCGTAACTGACGCGTCAGGGATCTCGGCGGCGCTATGGAGACTCGGAGCTCAAGCCGGGGCGGCGACGGCGATCGCAAGCGTTGCGGGCGTATCGCCAGTCACCTTCCACGCGACCGTCATCGCGCGCGCACCTGGCCCCGTCGAGGGTGTTCGAGTCGGCCCCGATTTCCCTGGGTCGGCACCGGTCGGTTCCACGATCACCTTCCAGGTGCAGTTCTTCGACCGGTCCAACACGCCGGTGCCGGGCTTCTCCGTGGTGTGGACGATGCTTCCAGCGCCTGGTGCCGCGGCCGGAAGCTGTGGCTCGATGTCGTCTCAAACGAGCGACGCGAACGGTTGGTCGCGCACCACGTGGACGCTGTGCGGTGTACCAGGTACGCAGAGCGGGTATTTCCTCGCCGCGAACGGTGTGAAGCCACAGCTCGTCATCAATGCGACGTCGACGCCGGGCGCACTGACGGTCCGTAAGGAGCTAGGACCCAATCCCGGTCAATGTCGGCTCACTGCAACTGTCACCGGCTCGGGCGGGAGCGTCGCGCCTAACGTCCAGGTGACGTTCGGGGTCAGCGCCGGCACCGGCACCGTCTCGCCGTCTAGTGGTCTCACCGACGTCTCGGGCCAAGTGCACTCGATCGTGACGCGTGGGAGCTCGCAACCAGTCTCGGTAACGGTGAGCGCTGTCGGCTACACCAGCGTCACCGTGGAGTGTTGACGGCGACAGAGTCGCTCCACACTCGTCGTAAGGTTCACCGGGCCGAGGGCACGCTGTCGCACGATGCTGCGCGTGCCGACACCGACCACGACCGGCGAAGCTCGACCTGACGGCCCGCAGAATCGCGCTCGAGCGCGGCATCGGAGTGCGCACTGCCCTGCCCTTCGATGCGATCCGGCGCCAAGCGCAGCCGCATCTGTACCCGAAGAAAATCGTCGAACGCGATCACGGCTACCGAGTCGTTAGGCAGACGCTGCCAGGTGCCCTGAAGATCGGTGCCATCGCCATCGATCAGCTCGACCGATCCGCTATCGGGAACCGATCCAGTAGTTAGGCGAAGCCATCCGGTCACGTCGCGCCCCTGCACCTGCTTCGACGGGCCGAGCAGCACGGAGTGGGCCGACTGAAAGCATCTTGGCGCGGCGGGCACGGCAGCGGTGGAAACCGCCGAGTCGTTCAGACGAGCGCGCGCCGTTTCCTCGGCTGCGTCGCGGACGCAGCCCGTCAGCCATACCGAGCCGACCAACGTGGCGATCGAAACGCGAGTCATGAACCAAGCTTCGCCTTGGCGAGTAGACCCGCGAACGCGCGCTGCTCGCGGAGTGGATCGACCCGCGGATCTACCTCGAGGTAGGCGATCCACGGCGAGCGTTCCTCGTACGCACGATCCAGCCAGCGCATGGCGGCGGCTCGATCGCCGAGCGCCAGATGGACCAGCGCGATGTGATACGACGAGACGTGCCGATCACGTGACGCGCGCGAAAGCTGGTCGAGGAGAGTACGGGCCCGCCGGCCGTCTCCCGCGAGCGCATGCGCACGGGCAAGTGATGCGACAAAGACGAGATTGTTGGTATCAGCCGCGAGCGCCGCCCTCGCCTCGGCCACCGCGTTCGCGAAATCACCGGTCTGCTCGTACACCCACCCGAGATGCCAGTGAGCTGGCGCGAAATCACGATCCATCTCCAGAGCTTTCCGGTACTCGGCGATAGCCGGTTGGTACGACCGCGCGAAGTAATGACGCAGTCCGGCCCATGTCTGGATGATGGCCGAGAGCGGATCGAGTCGTCGCGCCGTGTCCGCCTGCGCGAGCGCCTCCTCGTGCCGCCCCATCGCGGACAGGAAGCCGCCGTACCAGTGATGAGCAATCGGATATCGCGGATTGAGCTCGATGGCGCGACGGTACTCGCGTTCGGCGCTCTCCCAGTCGTAGTCGAACTCGAGATGGATGTGCGCCAGTGAGGCGTGCGCTTCCGCCAACGTGCTGTCGAACTCGAGTGCTTTGAGAACGGCTGTCCTCGCCTTCGGAAATGTCTCTCGGGGTGCGAGAAGGCTGTACCATCCGCGAAAGATCCATGCGTCCGCGATTCCAGACCACGCCAGAGAATAGCTCGGGTCCAGATCCACCGCTTGCTGGAAGTGGTCCAGCGCTTTCTGGATGTCTTCCTCGGTACGTTTGTTCCAGAAGTACCGCCCCTTGAGATAGAGAGTGTACGCCTCGTGATTGGTGGTGGGACGCACCGCGAGGCGACTGCGCTCGTGTTCCGAAACGCCGATGCCGAGCCGCTGGACGACCTCAGCGGCAATGCTCGATTGCACCTCGAAGATGTCGTCGATCACTCGATCGTAGGTAGTCGCCCACAGCTGCCGTTCGTCTCGGACTCGCAGCAGCTCGAGCGAGATGCGCACGTTCGGCGTGTCACCATCTCGGTCGTCCCAGCGGACGCTCCCCGCCAAGATGACGTCCGCGCCCAGCTTCTGGCCGATGTCGCGCATCGTCATTCCGGGCTGCACATACCGCTGGGCCGCGCGTCGAGATACGACGCTGATGCCATCGACAGAGCCGAGGCGCGATGCGATCTCGTCCGTGATGCCGACCGGAAAGTATTCGTTCTCGGCCGGCCCGAGGTTCTCGAACGGGAGGACGGCGACGGTCATGCGTCTGCCTGCCTCCTGCGCGGAACTGTCTGCGTCGGCGCGCTGTCGAGTCCAGAACGCGGCTCCGATGACGAGCACGGCGAGTGCCGCTACGATGACGGCTCGAGTACGAAGTCGCTTCGGTTGGGGCGCGGTGAGCGATGGTGCGTCGTTGTCTGCGCCGAGCTCGACGGCCGACGCGAACGCGGCCACGTCCGCGAAGCGGTCGACTGGCTCTCTGGCCAGCGCGCGACGCACCGCCTCTTCGAGCATTGGCGGAACGGAGGCGCGGAGATGCGACAGTCGCGGCGGCGCCTCGTTGAGCTTTCGGGCGACGACTGCCTGGACGTTCGATCCTCGAAACGGCGGCTCGCCGGCCAGCATCTCGTAGGTCACGATGCCTAACGAGTAAACGTCGCTCCGCGCATCGAGGTCGGTCTCCCCGGCAGCCTGCTCGGGGCTCATGTAGAGCGGCGTGCCCACCGCGACACCGCTTTCGGTCAGGCGGCCGCTCGCGGCGGTGCCGACGGCCGCTACACCGAAGTCGGCGACGACCGCATGACCGCCCAGAAAGAGGATGTTCTCCGGCTTGATGTCGCGGTGAACGATCCCGCGGAGATGAGCGTGGTGGAGCGCGTCGGCGACCTCTCGTGTAATCCGGACGCTATCAGAGATTGGAAGGTGACGCTCGCGGTCGATGCGGTCGCGCAGCGTCTCTCCCTCGACGAACGGCATGACATAGTAGAGGAACCCGTCAGCCTCGCCGGAGTCGTAGAGCGGCAAGATGTGCGGATGGGCGAGCTGGGCAGCGATCTGAATCTCGCGAAGGAACCGGTCGGTGCCCAGCGTCGCAGCCAGCTCGGAGCGCAGGACCTTCACGGCGACCTGCCGATCGTGCTTGAGGTCATCCGCCAGGTACACCGTCGCCATTCCGCCTCGCCCAAGCTCGCGGACGAGCCGGTAGCGCGACGCGAGCGCGCTCCGAATTCGCTCGAGTTGGTCCGCGGGAGTGCTCATATGTGCGCCACCTACAGATGGCGGTCAGCGGCGCATTTGACAACCCAACCAACCACGTCCGTAGAGCGGGACTCCTTGCAACTCGCTCCAGCGAGCGCTAACGTCGCCCTCTTGCGCTAGTCGCGCGATCCAAGGCGCATCACGCCGCGTGACATCACCCGCGGCCACCCTCGGCAGCCAGGAGAACGTGGTATGTCCAACCATCGTGCCCGCCTGTTCGGTCTCTCCGGTAAGCTCACCGTCGCTCTCCTCCTGGCGACGATCGGATCGGCGTGCGATGCGGGCAGCCGCGGTGGCTCCGACACGGCCCGTGCCGGCGCGACCGGTGACACCGCAGCCGGGGCCAAGCCGACGATCGCCATCATCCGCGCCGCGGATTGGATCGGTAGCGAGTGGAGTGAGGACGCGATCAAGGTCGGACTCCTCGAGGAAGATCTGGAGCGTGGACGCGACTACGAGTTCAGGAACTCGAGTGCGCAGGGCGATCTGGCGACGTTACCCAGCCTGATCGATGCCGCAATCGATTCCAAGGCGAGAGTGATCGTCACCCTCCAGGACGCGACGCTTCAGGCCGCACTCCAACGTGTGCGGAACAACACGCCAATCGTCTTCCACGTACTCGCCGACCCGTTCGCAGCTGGAGCCGGCACCACCGACTCGAATCACCTGGCCAACGTGACGGGCGTGTACTCCCCTGGTTTCGGTGATCCGGAGCAAGAACGGCGTATCGCGCTCATCAAGCGCGTCGTTCCGAGCGCCCGTCGTGTCGGAATCCTCTTCTCGCCTAACGAGCCGCTCGCCGTGCAGCTGAAGGACAGAATGACTCAGGCCGGACAGCGAAACGGTCTCGAGATCGTATCGGTGCCCGTCAATAGCATGAACGACGCGGGGGATGCAACGAACACACTGATCGGCCGGCGCGTCGAGGCGATCGAGATCTTTGGGAACACCGCGCACGCTGCCTTCCCGGTGATCATCAGAGTCGCGAGGGAGCGCAAGGTGCCGGTGTTCTCCCCTTCACCGTTCGAGATGCTCCAAGGCGCGGTGGCGGCCGTATATCCGGACTTCCAGGAGGGTGGTATCGTCGCCGGACGGATGATCGGCCGTGTCCTGAAGGGTGAGAGTCCGGCCAACATTCCGTTCCATCAAGTGCGTACGATCAAGACCGATGTGAGCACCGAGAACGCTCGAGCCGCCGGGGTCACGCTTTCGCCGGAGGCGCAGAAGGCAGCGGGTACGTCGACACCGGAGACCAAGAGGCCGTAATGAACGTGAGTGTGGCGAGCGATGGCGCACACACCATCGTCCGCCTCGATGGCCGCCTCGACGCGGAATCCGCTGATTACCTCTCCGAGACCTTCACCGATCTGCTGAGAGGCGGTACGCGATCGGTGATCGTCGACCTGTCGCAGGTCTCGTACGCCAGCTCGGCGGCCGCGAGCGTCCTCGCCAGACGCGGAGAGGATTTCGCCGCCCTTCGCGGTCAGATGCTTCTCGCGTCGCCCACTCCGGCAGTCTCCAGCCTGCTGAGTCAGGCCGGTCTCGGCAGCCGTATTCTCCGGCAGGCGCACGAACGCCAGCGCGGTGGCGATCGCGCGCCGTATGATCTCGATACGACGCAGGAGTGGCACGTCCCACACCGGCAGAAGAGCCTCGAGAGTCTGCACGGCCGCTATGAGCTCTCTGCCTTCCACCGCGGCGCCACGCTCTCATGGCGGGCAGTCGGATCGCCGGGATTATTCACTCGAGGCTGTCGCGAGCAGGACTGCGAAGTCGTGTCGTTCTCGAATCAGTCGTTCGGGCTCGGTATCGGTGCGATCGGAAGTGATTACGAGGGATGTCATCCCAGAATGGGCGAGCTCGTCGCGGCGTCGGGCATCATTGTCTACATGCCTACTGATGGCGCGCGAGTCGCCGACTATCTCGTTGGAGACAGCAGCCTCACTGCTACGGCGACCCTCGCTCAGGCGCTCGTCTTCGAGGGGGCCTTCTCGCACCTCGCTCGCTTCGCCGCGACCAGCGACACTGATGGTGTGACTCTCGCGGACATGGGAGAGATGCTACTCGACGCTACTGGCGCCGGTGCCCTGGGCATCGTGATGGTAGCCGAATCGGCCGGGCTCGTCGGCGCGTATGTGCGTCGCTCGCCCGCACTGTCTGACGGGGGCGTGAGCTTCCGCGTGCCTGACGTCCGCTCGTGGATCACTCTGTCCGGTGAGCCGATTCATCCGACAGCCACGGTGCTGGTGGTCGGGGTCGTCGCCCGCGAGCCTGGCGCTCGGCTCGCACCGCACCTCCGTCCCATGTCACGCGGCGCCAAGCTGCACGGACACTTTCACGCCGTCGCCTTCTCCTATACGCCGGTTCCGCAGCGCACAATGGAGGCGTCCGCCGTCGTCTCCGGTCTCATCGAGCACCAGCGCATTCGCGGAGTGATGCACTTGTTGCACGACGATCGTGAGGGCACTGGTCGTGGCGAGAGTGCCTTTCGACGCGGACTGATCTGGGCCGGACCACTCACCGGCGGCAGCTAGGAGAGGACGGGAGTGAACCTGCTGGTCGGCACGCTCTCCATGGGCTTGCTGCTCTCCCTCCTCGCGCTCGGCGTTTACGTCACGTACCGCGTTCTCGGGACCGTCGATCTCACCACCGACGGCTCCTTCGGAACCGGCGCGGCGGTAGCCGGCGCGTTGATCGCATCCGGCTTCAATCCTTTCGGTGCAACACTCGTTGCGGCAGTCGCCGGAATTGGAGCCGGCCTGGCGACAGGGATCATGCACGCCCGATTCGGCGTCAACTTGCTGATCGCCGGAATTCTCACCAGCACGGCGCTCTACTCGGCCGATCTCGTGATCATGGGTGGCGGCAACGTCGCCATCCCGAATCGCCCGACGCTGCTGACGGCCGCCGAGCAGGGATGGCGCAGCGTCGGGGGTGGTCCGTTCGTCGAATTGTTAGGCACCGAGGTGAGCGCGTCACAGCTATCTGCCTTGTTGTTTCTGCTGCTGCTCAGCACGGCAGTTGTCATGACGCTCGACTACTTCTTCCGAACGCGTGCCGGTCTCGCCATGCGCGCCACCGGCGACAATGCACAGATGGCGGCGGCCCAGGGAATCGATGTCTCGCGCACGACGGTGTTCAGCCTGCTGCTCGCCAACGCGCTGATCGCCCTCTCCGGCGCGCTGTTCGCGCAATATCAGGGATTCGCCAACATCGAGATGGGCGTCGGCATGATCGTGACCGGTCTTGCCTGCGTCATTCTCGGCGAGACGTTCTTTGGCATCGGCCGTGTCAGGCGCGCGCTGGTCGGCGCCGTGGCGGGTGCCGTGGTCCTTCGGCTTCTGGTGGCCGCCGCGCTCCGGCTTGGGCTCGATCCGAATGCGCTGAAGCTGCTCACCGCGCTCCTTGTGCTGGCTGCCATTCTGCTTCCACGAGCGATCACGGCGCGACAGGCGCGCGCCACCAGAGCCAATGTCTGAGACGGACGAGGTCAAACCAGTTGCCGTTCTGGAGGTCGAAGGCGTGTCTCACAGCTTTCGACAGAGAGGACAGACCGAGATCGCCGCGCTGCGAGACATCACCTTCTCGGTCGGTGCGGGGACCTTCACCATGGTGCTCGGCAGCAACGGCTCCGGAAAATCCACGCTACTCAGCGTGATCGCGGGAACGTTCATTCCGGATAGCGGCACGGTTCGCATCTCGGGCATGAACGTCACTCACTGGCGAGAGCACAGGCGTGCGGCGCGGGTGGCGCGCGTCTTTCAGAATCCGTTCAGCGGCACGGCGCCTTTGCTGTCGGTGGCCGAGAATCTGTCGCTCGCCTCCCGTCGCACCGGCGAAGGCGGAGCGCTCGGGCTCGCGCTCACACGCGAGCGGCGTCGAGCGATCCGCGATCGAGTCGCGGAGCTCGGAATGGGTCTCGAGGACCGGCTCGATACGCCGATGAGCCAGCTATCGGGAGGGCAGCGTCAAGCCGTCACGCTGCTCATGGCCACACTCGTACGTCCGACTCTACTCTTGCTCGACGAGCACACCGCCGCGCTCGACCCGCGCAGCGCGGAGCAGGTGTTACGCCTCACGAAGGAGGTTGTCGAGCGAGAGTCGCTCACCGCGTTGATGGTGACGCATTCATTGCAGCAGGCGGTGCGGCTCGGTGACCGGGTTCTCATGATGCACCAGGGACGGATCGCGCGTGATGTCAGCGGACCGCGCAAGCGCCGGCTTCGCTCCGACGACTTGCTGGACATCTTCGAGGAGCTGCACAACGCCGAGCTGCTCGACGAGTCGTCGGCCCAGATGCTCGAGCGCTCGTACGTCTAGCACGCACGCCCACCTCGTATTCTAGTTAGGCGGCTCCGCGCGCCGAGGCCGCCCGACGGTCAACCGTCCTTCGCTGCGTGCGACGACGTAAGCGTGTATCTGTCGAATACGTATGTCATCCAGCACGTCGTGAAAGCCCTTCATCTCCTTGTTCTCGGCCGAGCCGTCGCGCACCAACACGAAGAACGAGTCCGCTGCAATCCCGCCGGTCGAGACGGATTTTCTGAGATCGGGAGCCTGAGCGGAGCCGAGCACGTCCTCGCCGTGACAGCGAGAACAGTAGAGATGGTAGTAGCGCCACCCCTGATACTCGTGCTCGCTGGCGACGAGCTTGTCGCTGACAGGCTTCGCAGCCGGCTCGGGCTCCGGCGATGTGGCCGCCACGGCGGGCAGCTCGCTGCGTTGGGAGCCACAGCTCGCGGCGGACAGAATAGCGAAGCTGAGCGCAAGTGCATCGCATTGACGTCGACGAAGGCGCGTCACGTGCATTGGAGGTTCCCTCGTGCCTTCCGACTATGGCGTGTCGAACACCGCCTTGTCCACGTTCTTCGCTTTGTCGAGACCTTTGATCGTGTCGCGGCCTCGAATGGAGCGCAGGTCTGTTCCACTCACATCGGCTCCGGTCACATCGGCGCCAGTGAGGTCGGCGCGAACGAAAAGTGCTTTTCGGAGATCGGCGCCGGTAAGATCCGCGCCGCTCAGATCGGAGCCGGTGAGATCCGTCCGCATGATCCCCATGGGTTGGTTCCCGGGATCCGCGCCCATCCGTGTCTGCCGCAGCTTGGCGCGCGCGAGCGTGGCGTCGGTGAGCGCGGCGATGATGCGGGCGTTGCTGAGGTCGGCGTCCGACAGGTTCGCGCCGATCAGGATCGTCGCGTAAAGGCTGGCATCCCGCAGGTTGGCGCGCGTGAGATCGGTGCCACGCATGACGGCGACGTCGAGATTGGCGCCGGCGAAGTTCGCGTCGTGCGCTACCGCACGGTTGAGCGTCACGCCGAACATCTGTGCACGCGAGAAATTGGTGCCTAACAAGCGGGCGCTGGTGAGGTTCGCCTGCTTGAAGTCGAGTCCAGAAAGGTCGAGCGCGGATAGGTCCGCGCCGGTGAAGTCAGGCGGCTGCTGCTCGGTGGCTGCGTCGAGCCGAGCGACGACT
>DATFBY010000135.1:0-66256 GCA_035253585.1 Gemmatimonadaceae bacterium
GCCAGGCGATCGGCGTCGAGCATCTGGTTCTCGCGCATCCACTCGTCGTTGTAGAGCTTCGAGAGGTAGCGCTCGCCGGTGTCGCAGAGGAAGGTCACCACGAAGGCTTTGGGGTCATCCACTTCCCGCGCAACCTGCAGCGCCACGTGGGTGATGAGCCCCGAGGAGCCGCCGACGAAGAGTCCTTCCTCTCTCGTTAGGCGACGGGCCATGGCGAACGCTTCCTTGTCGCTCACCGTGCGATAGTCGTCGACCAACGAGAGATCGAGAGTGCCCGGAAGTTTGTCTTGCCCGATGCCTTCGACCTTGTACGGCACTCCCTCGAGACTGACCTTCCCTTTGGACCGCCACAGCTCGGCGAGGATGGAGCCCTGCGGATCTCCCGAGATGATTTTGATCTTCGGGTTGCGTTCCTTGAGGTAACGTCCGACGCCGGTGATGGTGCCGCCGGTACCGGCGGATGAGACGAAGTGCGTGATGCGTCCTTCCGTCTGCTCCCACAGCTCGGGGCCGGTGGTAGCGTAGTGCGCTTCCGGGTTCGCCTGGTTGTAGAACTGGTCGGCGAGAATCGCGTTGGGGAGCTCGCTGGCGATGCGCTTCGCCATGACGACGTAATTCTGCGGATGATCAGGCGGAACCGCAGTCGGTGTGATGATGACTTCGGCGCCGAATGCCTTGAGAAGCCGGACCTTCTCCTGCGACATCTTGTCCGGCATGGTAAAGATGCACTTGTAGCCCTTGAGTGCGGCGGCGATCGCGAGGCCGACGCCGGTATTGCCGCTGGTGCCTTCGACGATCGTTCCGCCCGGTTTGAGCTTCCCCTCGCGCTCGGCGCGCTCGATGATCGGCATACCGATCCGATCCTTGAGCGATCCACCGGGATTGAAGATCTCCGCCTTGGCGTACACCGGCGTGCGAATGCCGCGAGTGACGCGATTGAGGCGGATGAGCGGAGTCCACCCAATGGTGTCGAGGACGGAGTCGAGGGGACGGAGATTTCGCGTCATCGGATGGTAGACCGCGCGGGCTACTAGGGAGTCGGCGCTTTGCCCCGGCCGGCCGTGTCGCGCTTCAAGATCGTATCGCCCGGAAGCGGTGACCCTTCCGGGTGGCGGAAGAAGACCGGAAGCTGAATCGACAAGGACATGGGCTTCCCGCGAAGCAACGCCGGCCGGAAGCGGAGTTCTTCGGATCCCGTTACCGCGGCAGAGTCGAGTGGAGTGTACCCCGACGACTCTATCACGATCGTCGACTCCGGCCGTACGGTTCCGGTCGAGTCGATGTGGATGCGGAGGACGACGTTTCCCTGAACGCGCGTGGACCAGAGCGACAGTGGATACCGGAAGGGGAGCTCGGTGTTGAGCATCACCGGCATCGAGTCGGGACGAGGGCCGCCCTGCCAGATGGCCTCCACCGCGCGCTGAGCGCCTTTTTCATCGACGCAACCGATCAGAAAGGCAAGACCGAGCAGAGCAGGACGCATGACGCAAAGGTTAGCGTGAATCGCAGATGTGCGAAAGCCATCGCGGATACGTGATTGCATCGCACATCAGCAATCGAAATGTGCCATGTGCGATTGACTGCATTCGCCACGAGCCGTAATCGCACGTCGCACATTTTGATCGCACATTGCAGATGCAATCACATATCCGCGATGGCTTTCGCACATCTGCGATTCAGCCCTTCCGCTGCCAGTAAGGGTCCCCCATTCTTCCCCCGATGAAGATCACCGTCTTGATGGGCGGCACGTCCGCTGAGCGGGATGTGTCGCTGGCCTCCGGCGTGCGCATCGCGCAGGCGCTCCGGGGGAAAGGGCACCAGGTCATCTCGCTGGATACTGCCCGCGGGGTCATCGAGCCGGACGAAGAGGCGGGAATGTTGCGCGGCGTGGTGGTCAAGACGGCACCGCCCGAGCTTGAGCAGCTGGAGCATATGGCGCGACAATCGCTCTCGCCATCGCTCGGAACGTTGCCGGCGATCCGCGAGGTGGACGTCGTCTTCCTCGCGTTGCACGGAGGACAGGGCGAAGACGGAACGCTTCAGGCGCTGCTCGACATGGCCGGTGTGCGCTACACCGGCAGCGGCCATCTGGGCAGCGCGCTGGCCATGGACAAGGATCTCTCGAAACATCTCTTCCGCGCGAATGGCGTGACCACCGCCGATTGGATGATGATTCGGCAGGGCGACGACTTCGCCGAAGGCGAACGACGGTTCGATGCATCGGCTGTCGGGCTGCCGGTGGTCGTGAAGCCAAGCAAGCAAGGATCGACGGTGGGGCTCAGCGTGGTGAAGGAGCGTCGCGAGTTAGGCGATGCGATCCGCGAAGCGCTTCGTTACGACGACGAAGTGATGCTCGAGCAGTTCGTTCCCGGCCGCGAGCTCACGGTCAGCGTGCTTGGATCGCGTGCGCTGCCGGTGGGTGAGATCTTTCCGAAGCACGAGATCTACGACTACGAGTGCAAGTACACGCAGGGGATGGCGGTGGAAGAATTTCCGGCGCAGCTCTCGCCATCCGAGACAGCCGAGATCCAGCGTCAGGCACTGGCGGCTTTCCGGGCGCTCAAGTTAGGCGGTTATGCGCGCGTGGATTTCCGGATGTCGAGTGATGGACGCTTCTACTGTCTCGAGGCCAATACGTTGCCGGGGATGACGGGAACGAGTTTGCTGCCGCAAGCGGCGGCGGCTGATGGACTGCCATTCGCCGAGTTGTGCGAGCGCATCGCGCAACTCGCGCTCGAGCCGGATCAAGGGGGTCGCACGTGACCACGCCGTACGCAACACGCACCACCGGCCCGACGGCCGCCATCGCCGGCATCGCGCCCGGAGTTCAGTCGCAGGGACTCTGGGCGGGGCGTCGACAGCTCTTCGTGCGATTCGCGGGCGAGGCCGAGACGGCGACGCTCTTCACATCGGAGATGTTGACGCGGCACATGGAGCGGGCGGTGGGCCAATCGCCGCTGCACTCGATCTCGCTCTGTGGACGCGATCCGCTGGCCAGCACGACGTTTCTCGCCGACGCGTTCAGCCGATGGATGCCGACGCTCCCGATCATGGCGGACATCGATGGTCAGCGGCCGGACGCCATTCAGGAGCTGGCTGGTCGTTTGGCGCTGGTGCAGGTGACGGTCGATCTGACGGAGCCTGACGCGGCGCAATCGCGCGTGCTCGATTCGCTGCATGCCGCGGCTCAGGCGGGGACGCGACATGCCGCGGTGATCGCGCCACGAGATGGCGTCAGTGACGCGCAAATCCTCAGGTTTGTCGAGCAAGCACGCCACGCGAGCCCCGGCACGAAGATTGTTGTGCATCCCGCTGTAGGCGGCGATCGTCCGCCGCTCGATCGCCGCTATGCGACGCTGGTGGAAAAGGCAATGGCGATTCACCCGGACGTCCGCCTCGTGATGCGGGTGCTACCGCCGGTCGGTACACGATGAGGGACGGCCGAAGCGCCGTTTCGGGCGTTTCGATCGCTCCCGAAAGGGGAACCGACAGGCGGTCGTCGTGTTATTACTGGTGTTGCCGGCCGAGCGCCCCGGCCGGAGCCTGATGCATTTCGTTCCAGCGGACCGGCCATGACGTTCCCCACCACCGACGAGCAGGATCACCCACGCATCACCCCAGCCGTGCAGTGGCTGATCGCCATCAACGTGGCGATCTACTTCCTGCAGCTGACGGTGGTGAGCTCGATGGACATGGCCACCGTGCTCGGCTTCGAGCTACGGGACCTGACCGAGCAGCCGTGGACGATCCTCACGTACATGTTCGTACACGCCGGGTTCCTGCACCTGGCGATGAACATGTATCTGCTCTGGGTCTTCGGTCCGCGCCTGGAGCATTCGTGGAGCCCCGGATCGTTCCTCTGGTATTTCCTCTGGTGCGGGCTCGGCGGCTGGCTCTTCCACATGATGCTCACGCGAGATGGAATTCTCGTGGGCGCATCGGCTGGCGTGTTCGGCGTGATGCTCGCCTACGCCATGCGGTGGCCTGACGAGGAGATGCTCGCGTTCTTCCTCATCCCGGTGAAGGTGAAGTGGCTGGTGCTGCTCTTCGCCGGATTGGATCTCGCGTTCGGCATCGCCAGCCTCGGCGCGACAGGGGGCAGCGTCGCGCACTTCGCGCACCTGGGTGGCTTCGCCTTCGGGTGGATGTATCTGCGCTGGAGCGCCGCGCCGAGCATCGACCGACTGCGTCAGCGAATGTCGCAGCTTCCGGATGTGACCGACGAAACGCCGCGCGCGATTCCACGCGCGCATCGTCCTCGGGAGCGTGGATCGGAGATCGATGAGATCGTCGCGCGGAGCAACGCGATCGCCACACAGCGCCCCGCCACCTCGACGCTCTCCAACAAGGTCGGCAAGCAAAAGACCGAGGAGCTCAACTACGTGCTCGACAAGATCTCGGAGAAGGGGATCGGCAGCCTAACGAGCGACGAGAAGCGGTTGTTGGAGGAGATGTCGAAGAAGCTCAGAAACACGTAACTGCAGATGTGCGAAAGCCATCGCGGATAGTGATTGCCGCACATGCAATCACATAATCCGCGATGGCTTTCGCACATCTGCCATGGATGAAAAGCGCCCCCCGGGCGATCCCGGGGGGCTGTACCGCCACGCCGTTCCCGCGGCGGCGATGTCCGGCGCAGGGAGCACCGGCACGACCAAGCTTAGCACCCGTTCACGGCACTGTCTACCGGACGGGGTATGTGACGTCAGGACAACCATAAGACGCTCCACGCCGGGTGCGGGATACGCACTGGGTGTCCGCCGGGACGAAAGTGCACGAGCGGCCTGTACAAGACCCTCGTCGCGCGAGCAGCGCACACAACGGAGGCCTCGCGCTCGCCGTGCACGGGAAATATCCTGAGACTAGTGAACACTGGAGGGAAGCAATGACGCGTGCCGCATCACGCGGCGCTCCACGTGGACGAAGGACGCGGGCAAGGGCTGCACTCTTTTTTCTCTCGGCGTCGCTGGCAGCACATGCACTGCCCGCCCAGGACAAACCACCGGGTCCGATTCGTCCGCGCACGACGTACGAGGACCTTCAGATGCTGTCGGGCGTGCTCAACCAGATTCGCGTCAACCACCCCGACACGCAGGACACCCATTCGCTGATTCTGGCCGCGATCGAAGGTCTGGTTCGTGAAGCGGATCCGCACTCGTTCGTGATTCCCGCAATACGGCTCAACGCCGACAAAGAGAAAGCGCTCCGCGAAGGGAAGCTCTATCCCGTGCCGGTGACCTTTACCTTCTTCGGCGGCTCCCCCGTTGTGAGCAGCGTCGCTCCAGGCAGCTCGGCGGCCAAGAGCGACATCCTTGCAGGTGACGAGCTGGTGGCGATCGACCGGAAGCCGGTGAGCGCGCGCAGCGCCGATGAGCTCGACATCGTTCTGGCCGGTCCGAAGAATTCCACGATCACGTTGACCTTCGAGCGTCGCCGATTGGATGGCACACTGGTGCAGCTCGAGCGGGTGGTGAAGCGCGAGCGTCCTGGCGAAGCATCAGCGGTCCCGGCGGCATTCATGCTCGACCAACGTACGGGCTACGTGCGCGTCACCACGTTCGTCGGCGAGAAGGTGGCGGACGATGTGCACGACGCGCTGTCGCGACTCGAGCGCGATGGCATGGAGCGGCTAGTGCTCGACCTTCGTGACAACGCCGGAGGGAGCGTCGACGAAGCGTCGCGCATCGCCGGCGAGTTTCTGCCGAAGGGCGCGATCATCTACACGTCCGAAGGACGTAAGGAAGACATCCGCGACACCGCGCGTGTCGGCCGCTCATTCTGGAGGAGCGAGAAGCGGTATCCGATCGTGGTTATGGTGAACAGCGGATCGGCGAGCGCGTCGGAGCTCGTTGCCGGAGCGCTCCAGGATCACGATCGTGCGCTCATCGTCGGACGGCCCAGCTTCGGGAAGTCGCTGCTCATGCGTGGATTTCCGCTGCCTGACGGGTCGGTGCTGGTGATGGTCATCGGTCACCTGAAGACGCCGTGCGGACGCGTGATCCAGCGGCAGTATCGTGGCGTCACGCGTCACGACTACTATCGACTCGCGCGCGCGGCACGCGACACGGCTGGACGTCCCTCGTGTAAGACCGACGGCGGCCGCACGGTGTACGGCGGCGGAGGAATCTTTCCCGACGTCGTGCTCCCCGAGCCAGCAGCCACGCCGTTGTGGCTGGCGCGCGTGTACGAGGAGGCGCTGCTGCTGAAATGGACGCCAGGCTATCTGAGCGCGAATGGCGGCGCGTTCGCGTCGCTGGAGAGCTTTGCGAAGAATCCAATGGTGCCGCCCGACGCACTCACGTCCTTCCGCGCGTTCGCCGCGGAGCAGAACGTAACGCTGCCGACCGATGGCGAATCGAACGAGCTGCTGCGCCGCGCGATCGCGCGGTGGATAGCGGACACGAAGTGGGGCGACGCAGGGCTGTACCGCCTAACAGCAGTGCTCGATCCGGAAGTGAAGAGCGCGACGGCGGCGTTCGCGCAGGCGGAGAGGCTCGGGGCTAGAGAGTAGGGATTGGGGATTGGAAAGAGAACGGCCGCCGGTTTCCCGGCGGCCGTCTTACTTACGCTCTGCTTCGCGGCGCTTAGAAGAGCGAGTAGCGCGCCGTGAGCTGGATCTGGTAGTACGACGAGAAGTTGTCGGACGTGTACTCACGCGTGCTGAGCGGGAACTGGAAGATTCCCTGCGATTGCGTGAGCGGAATGTTCGCGCCGCCGGCCGCCCCGTTCGTGCCCGTCTGTCCAACGTGCTGCAGCAGCGGGACGTTCGAGTTGAGGCTGTTGGCGGTGACCTGGATCTTCCCCCAGTCCTTGTTGATCAAGTTCAGGAAGTTGAAGATGTCGAGCTGCACGGCGAGGCGATTGCCGCCGACCGCCGGCAGTGACTGACGGATCGACAGGTCCATGGTGTTCTGCCACGGTGCGCGGCAGCTGTTGCGCTCCATGATCCGGCCGCGCTGCTCGCGCAGGCAGTCGGAGCTCTCGATGAACTCCTCGAACGCCGCCGCCTGCTCGGCTGCCGTTGCCGGCGTCGTGCCGCCGATGTTGCGGAAGATGATCTCGTTCGGATTCGTCGCATCGCGGGGAATGTAGATCAGATCGTTCCCCTGGAAGCCGTCGCCGTTGAGATCGCCGCTACCGCCGGAGCCGCCACTATAGATGTAGTCGTACGGCGCGCCCGACTGCCCCGTGTACAGCACGGAGACGTCCGTCGGGAATCTCTTCCACGGCGCCGTATACGTCGCGGTCACCTGGAGCTTGTGCGGCTGATCGAAGAGTGAGATCCCGAGGTTCTTGTCGTCGTGTCGTCCGCCGAGTGTTCGACCGAAGCGCCAGTTCGAGATCGCCTGACTCGAGGTCAGGCTCTGCACGTCACGTGCACGCGAGTACGTGTACGACACGCGCGCCTCGACCGCTTGCGCGAACTGCTTTTGCAGCTGTCCGGTGATGTTGAAGGAGTAGTCCTTCGACTGGTTCTCCACGTCGATTACTTCCTGGAACCGGGTGCTCACCGGCCGGATGCGGACGACGCCCGCGGTCGTGATCGTGTCGGCGTAAATCGCACGGCCGTTCTTGTCGGTCCCGCGGAAGGCGATGTTCCGGTTCACGTAGAACCAGTTGTTGATGCCGCGGGTGTACATGCCCTCGAGCGTTCCCACCATGTTCCACGGGAGCCGGCGGTCATACGCGAGCGATCCGCGCAGCACCTGCGGATAGTTGAGATCCGACGTGAGAAGATTCACGGGACCGATGAAGCCTGTCGAGAGTCCCTGTCCGTTCAAGCAGTTCGACGGCTGGTTCTCGGGATCGGGTGAGAACGGCTGACGCGCACGGCTGTCGACGCTCGAGCCGACACCGCAGAGCAGCGTCACGAGCCCGCTGCCGGAGTTCGCGTACGCGTTGCTGACCCACACGAACGCCGGACGTCCAACGAACACACCTGCTCCGCCTCGGATCTGATTCACTCGGTCGCCTGTGACATCCCAATTGAACCCTACTCGCGGCGACCACTGCACTTTCCCGGTCGGCACCTCGCGCGTGTCGCGTCCGAAGGTTCCCTCGACCGCCGACGTGTAGCGCGGCTCGTCAGGCAGGACCGGCATGTCGGCGCGGATGCCGTAGGTTATCGTCAGCCGGCTGTTGTACTGGAACTGATCCTGGACGTACAGCGCGAACTGATACGCATCGAACTCGGCCGCGTTGCTGCCGCCGCCGAGGTTCTTGGCGATACGGAACGTGCGCGCGCTACCGCGGGCGAGCGAGTCGAGGTTGTCGAATTCATACACGCCAAAGGAGGCGCGTGAGAAGAGGTTAGCGATCGTATACCGCTCGGCGCGCCCGCCGACGGTCAGACGGTGCCGGGCGCCTAATGGGAAGCTGTAATTGTTGGTGAGCTCGAAGATGTCCTGATCGAGCGAATTGCCCTGCGAGAACTCTTCGCTGCCGGCGCGAAGCGTGACGGTGGAACCGTCGGTGCCGATCGTCCGAACGGAAACCTGCGGCGCAAAGCTGTTCGGTGTGCGGCGGTCGCGAATCGTCGTGAAGCCGGCGATCAGCTCGTTGCTGGTGCCGTTGTTGAAGTTCGAGAGCAGCTGCGCGACCGTCGCGTTCTTCCGCGAAGCGAAGAAGTAGCCGTTCGACGTCATCTGCACCGTCGTCCGATTCCGGTCGGTGAGGCGATCCCACTCCGCCATGCCGTAATTGTGGCGGATGAAGAAGCGGTGAACGGGGTTGATGTTGATGTCGAGACGTCCGAAGAAATTCCTCGTAGGATTCTCGGCGTTGAAGATGTTCGCCGATCCGGGCTCGATTCCGTAGCCCTCGAGGAGCTGCCCGAACCGCGTGAGGTTCGCCTCGGTCGCAAGGAAGGGGACGCCGGCGTCGGCTCCCTGACCGAGGTATGGCCCCGTGGCGGGCTGCTCCTGATTCTGGAACTCAGGCGCGATGAAGAAGTGCGCCTTGTCGGTGACGATCGGTCCGCCTAAGGAGAAGCCGAACATCTTCTGGTCGAAGGTCGACTGGCGGATGAGCGGCACGTCACGAGCGAGTCCTTCGTTGCGCATCGTGTAGAAGGCGGTACCGCGGAACTGGTTGGTTCCGCTCTTGGTGACCGCGTTGATCAGCGCGCCGTTGAAGTTGCCGTGGCGTAGATCGAAGGGTGACAGGAGAACCTGGTACTCCTTCACCGCTTCGAGCGAGATCGACTTGCCGCGCGCCTGCCCGCCCGGCTGACCGGTGGAGCCGAGTCCGAAGAGGTCGGTCTCGCTGGCGCCGTCGATCTGGATGTTGTTGAAGCGATTGTTGACGCCGCCGCCGGAGAGACCGGGGCCGGTCGTCGACACCTGCGGCGTGGCGCGCACGAAGTCGGTGAAGTTGCGGTTCAGCGTCGGCAGGCGCTGAATGAGCTGCTCGTTGATGTGAGTCGAGGTCCCCTGCTTCGATGCCGAGAAGAGGGGATCTTCCTCAGCCTCCACGGTGACGCCAGCGAGCGTGGCCGCTTGCTCCACGAGCTGGATGTTCATCTCGAGGTTCTGGCCGAGCGTGAGGAAGACGTTGTCACGCGTCGCCTGCTGATAGCCGATGCGGCGAATGGTGAGTGTGTACGGTCCACCGGTCTCGAGTCCGGCGACAGCGTAGCGGCCGCCTTCCTTCGAGATCGTACCGGTAGTCGCGCCGGTTGCGCGATGCTGAACTTGAATCTGTGCGGCTTCGATCCCCTCGCCGTTGGCTCCGCTCACCACGCCGCTAATCGTGGCGGTGGTGATGCCCTGCGCGTCGAGCCGAGCGAGGCCGCCGCTCGTGACAATCGCCGCGAGGGCGATCAGTCCGAGACGCCGACATTGCTGGATCATTCGTGTGACTCTCCTTCGGGAAAAGGTGCGACTACGCAACGATCGCCAGCGCGGAGCGACCCGGGCGTGCGATCGTCGGCGGGGTGGAGACGATGTGGGCCTGAGGTGCGGGCGTAATCGTCAGGAAATCCGAGGGTACGCCGAAATGTCGTCGGGCGACGTTTCGTGCCATCGTGGGGCGCGGTAACGAACGGGTCACCGTTGCGGGGTGAACCCTGTCCCTCTCCCGCCGCGGGCTGCGAGATGCGGGACGAAATTCCTGGCGAAAAATGCGGGCAAAACGCCCGCGTTACGGCTCCCAGAGTATCACTTTCGCACCGCATTCGCCAGAGAAGCGGTCAGGGTGTCGAACTCATTGTAAGACACCGTGTCAAACCCTTCTGACACCCCCATTGTCAGACCCTGCAAGCGCAGGTCGACACCATTAGTTGTGGCGTCACGTAGGGCCTTGAGGCGCTTCCGTTTACCCACATCGAGACTGACTCATGCGACGTCCCCTTTTGCTCGCTTCGGCGTTGTTGCCGCTATTGGCCGCGCCCTGTCCCGCCCTGGCGCAGTACCGGGACCTCGAGTTCTCCGCCAAACGAGACGGGAGTGCGAATGCCGCCGGCGCCAGCAAGATCGTGATCGATGCGCGAGCGGGCTCGCTCCGCGTGAATGGCAAGAGCGGTTCGCGTGAGGTGCGCGCGACGGGAACCGCGTACGCGTCGACCAAGGATTTGTTGGACGATGTGCGGCTCACGACCGAGCGTCGCGGCGATCAGGTCGTCGTGCTCGTCGACATTCCGGAGCGCGATGGATGGGATGACGACATGCAAGCGCTGCTCGATCTTACGATCGAAGTGCCCGACAACATCGCGCTGGAGATCGAGGATTCGAGTGGCGAGGCGCACGTGGTCGGCGTCGCCGGAGTCGAGATCGATGATGGGTCGGGCTCGCTGATCCTCGAGAGCCTCGGAGGCCCGCTGACGGTCCATGATGGCTCAGGCGAGCTGCGCATCGAGAAAGTGCGGGGCGACGTGCGAGTGCGCGACGGCTCCGGCGAGATCGAGGTGCGTGAAGTGACTGGCTCGTTGACGATCGAGACCGACGGATCTGGTGCGATCGACGTCGACGGAGTCACTGAACGGATGCACGTCGAATCGGATGGATCGGGACCAATCAACGCGCGAAACGTCGGCGGGGATTTCGTGGTTGATCGGAAGGGGAGTGGAGGAATTCGGTATCGTGATGTGAAGGGGGATGTGCAGATACCGAGGAATAAGAGGGAGGGATATCGTTAGGCAGGGAGGAGGGAGGTGGGGACGAGGAAGGAAACGGAAAGCGCCCGGCAACGTCGCCGGGCGCTCATTGTTTGTCCTGCTCCTCCCTTCTCCCTCTTCCCTTACTCGTAATTCGCCGCTCTCACTCCCTTCGGATTCAGCGGTGTGCACGCGACGATGTTCGACATGCTCGAAGCTTCGTGCACCTTGATGAAGAAGGTCCCGGTCTTCTTGCTCGGGGTGGTGAAGGGGAGGGTGGCGGTGGCGGTGCCCTCGCCATTCGGGCCGATCGTCAGCGCCGGGTAGAGGCTCGTTTCGCCTACAACACCGACGTCGGTCGCACAGGTACCGTAGTGGACATGCCACGCATATGTGGCACCCGCCTGGGCGCCGGTGAGCTTCACGTTGGCGATCGTCTTGGCGTCTCCGTCGGGGGTCAGGGAGCCGACGATCTTCGCGCCAGTGCCTCCGGTATCGTCCTCAACGGGCGTGGCCCACGCCGGGGAGGCCTCCAGCGCGCCGGGCGACTCCGTCAGTACGTTGCCCTCCACGCAGGCGGCGAGCGCACCAGCGGCCAACAGGGCCGCGTAAACACGAATCCTCATCGCTGATCTCTCCAAAGTGGGGTGGTCCCGGTACTTCTCCGTGCAGACTGCGTGCGCGCGCGACGCGGAGAACATACCGGAAGGGAGAGGAAGCGACAGGGCGCGATGTGGCTTGCGGCCCGCGGACTGCGGCCCGCGGCGTCTTAGCGAGATGGACTCGATCACCACGTGCCGCAGGCCGCACACCGCTGGCCGCAAGCCGGATTGACACGGGCAGAAGTTGATGATACAATAGAATCACCACCTGATTCTACTGTATCAATGACTCGCTGGCTCCTCCTCATCCACCACCTCCCGCCGAAGCCCGACTATCTCCGGGTGAAGGTGCGGCGTCGGCTTCAGCGTGTCGGCGCACTTGGCCTGAAGAACTCGGTCTACGTGCTGCCGAAGCGTGACGAGACGCTCGAGGACCTGGAGTGGGTTCTCTCCGAGATCCGCGACGAGAGTGGCGAGGCAGCGATCCTCGATGCGGAATTCCTGCACGGTCCGTCGGACGAGGAGCTGGAAGCGCGCTTCCGCGCCGAGCGCGACGAAGAGTATGCCGCGCTCACCAAGGAGGCGCGCACGCTCGCCCGCACATCGGCCAGCGACGCCGATCTGAGCCGCCTTCGTCGGCGCATCGCCGACATCGCACGGCTCGACTTCTTCGGAGCATCCAAGCGGGGCGACGCGGAGCAGGAGATCGCGCGTCTGGAGAGCGCCGCGCTCCGAGAGAGCGCGCTGACGCCTGACGAGGCAGATAGAGCCGCGACAGACGGTCTGCCTAACAAGCCCTCGGGCGCGGTCTGGGTGACCCGCGCCGGGGTGTTCGTCGATCGGATCGCCAGCGCCTGGCTCATTCGCCGCTTCATCGATCCCAAGGCCTCCTTCCGCTTCGTGAACGACATCCGCCACTCGCCGAACGCCAACGAATTGCGTTTCGACATGGTCGGTGGCGAATACACACACGAGGGCGACCGCTGCACCTTCGAAGTGCTCGTCGACCGTTTCGCGCCCGACGATCCAGCACTCGATGCGATCGGGAAAATCGTGCACGACATCGATCTGAAGGATGAGAAGTTCGGCTCGCCCGAGGTGGCTGGATTGCTGGCGATCTTGAGTGGGCTGGTGCGCGCGCATCCGGATGACGCCGAGCGCCTGACGATTGGCGGCGCGATCTTCGACGCGCTTTATGCGCGGCTGTCGGCTTCATGACGCCCGAGACGCTGCTGCTCACGCGCGCCGATGTGCGGGCGCTGCTCGACATGGACGCGTGCATCGCGGCGGTCGAGGACGCGTTCCGCGCGCACGCCGAGCGTCGCACGATACGCCCGGGCGTGCTGGGCGTCGATGCACCGCCACGTGGCGTCTTCCATGTGAAGGCTGCGGGTGTCCGCGGCGCGACGTCGTACTACGCCGCGAAGGTGAACGCGAACTTCCCAGGCAATCCGCGCGAGCGCGGTACACCGTCCATCCAGGGACTCATGGTGCTGTTCGACGCCGACGCGGGCGCGCCCATCGCTGTGATGGATTCGGTCGAAGTCACCAGTCTGCGGACCGCGGCCGCCACGGGTGTGGCGGCCAAGTATCTGGCGCTGCCTGACGCGAGTGTGGCAACGATCGCGGGGTGCGGAGTGCAGGGCCGCTCGCAGCTGCTGGCGCTCTCGCGCGTCCGAGAGCTCCGCTCGGCGCTCGCGTTCGACCGAGATGCCGACACGGCCGCCGTATTCGCCCGCGAGATGTCGACGCTCCTGGGAATTCCCGTCCAGGCGTCGAGCGATCTCGCGTCTGCGGTGCGCGCGAGCGACATGTGCGTGACGTGTACGCCCTCTCGTCAGGCGATCGTCGGGCGCGACGCCGCGCATCCCGGGTTGTTCATCGCCGGCGTTGGCGCGGACAACCACGACAAACAGGAGCTGGATGTGTCACTTCTCGCGTCGTCGACCGTGGTGGTGGACGTTCTCGAGCAGTGCGTGAAGGAAGGGGATCTGCACCATGCGATCGAAGCGGGTGCGATGCGCGCTGAAGACGTGCACGGTGAGCTGGCCGACGTGGTGAGTGGAAAGCGGCCGGGGCGCACGTCGCGTGAAGAGGTGACAGTGTTCGACAGCACTGGCACCGCGCTCGAGGATGTCGCCGCCGCAGCGGTCGTATACGAACGGGCGCTCGCCACCGGACGTGGCGTACGTCTGTCTTTCCTCGACTAGGAGGATCTCATGCGCTGGATCACACGTGAGCGGCCGGTGATCGACCGCGTCGCCTGTCCGTGGCTCATCGCGCGGTTCATCGACCGTGAGCCGGAGTTTCTGTTCGTGCCGCCTGACGAGGTGGAGCGGAAAGCGGCCGAGTTAGGCGCCACGCCCTACGACGTGGAAGGGGTGGAGCTCACGCACGACGGGCCGAAGTGCAGCTTCGACGCGTTTCTGGCGAAGTATCACCTTGAGGATCCGGCGTTGCATCGAATCGCCGAGATCGTGCGTGGGGCGGACACGGCGCGGTTGGATCTGGCGCCGCAGGCGGCCGGATTGCTGGCGATCTCGTTCGGGCTGTCGCGAATGTTCAAGGACGATCACCAACAGCTGGCACATGGTTTCGTGATGTACGACGCGCTGTATGCGTGGAGTCGTGATGCGTTCGACGCGACGCACAGCTGGAATCCGCAAAGGAAGAAAGTAAGCTGACCAAAGGGATGCTCAGGACACGCGACGAGCGACGCGCCGCGCGGCCTGAGCTACCACCTCGGTGGTGATCCCGAGCTCTCTGAACAGCACCTGATACGGAGCCGACGCCCCGAAGCGGTCGACACCGACTACCTCGCCATCTAACCCCACCCATCGGCGCCATCCCGCCGTCGCCCCGGCCTCCACCGCGACGCGTGCGCGAATCCTGTGTGGCAACACCTGCTCGCGGTACGCCTCGTCCTGTGCGGCGAACAGCTCCTCGCCTGGCATCGACACGACGCGCACCCGCATCCCTTCCTCGACCAATTCCTCCTTCGCCTCGAGCGCAAGCTGCACCTCCGAGCCGGTGGCAATCAGGATCACGTGCGGATCGTCGGCATCGGCGAGGACGTACGCGCCGCGTGCCACGCCGCTCGCCGGCGCCACGCGTGCGCGGTCGAGCACGGGTACTGCCTGACGAGTGAGGATGAGCGCGGTCGGCCCATCGGTGCGCCGCAGCGCGACACGCCAGGCCTCTACCGTCTCGGTCGCATCCGCCGGCCGCAGCACCACCAGATTAGGAATCGCACGAAGCGCGGTGAGATGCTCGATCGGTTGATGGGTTGGACCGTCTTCCCCCAGCCCAATGCTGTCATGCGTGAAGACGAAGATGACGGGGAGATCCATGATCCCCGCCATCCTGATGGCCGGACGCATGTAATCGGAGAAGACGAGGAATGTCCCGCCATATCCTCGCAGCCCGCCATGTAGCGTGATGCCGTTTAGAATGCTCCCCATGCCGTGCTCACGCACACCAAACCGGATGTACGCTCCCGAGAAGTCCACCCGCCCCAGGGACTTTCCCTTCTCGCCTTTCGGCTGCGTGTTATTGGAGGGCGTTAGATCTGCCGAGCCGCCGACGAGCCATGGAAGCCGCGGGGCGATGACATCGAGCGTTGCACCCGACGCTGCGCGGGTGGCGATTGGCTTCGAAGGATTGAATACCGGCAAATCGTCATCCCACCCTGGCGAGAGCTTGCCGCGCATCGCCTTCATGAGCTCGCGCGCCAACTCCGGGTATGCCAGCTCGTACGCCGCAAACTCGCGCCGCCATTCGGCCTGACGAATCGCTCCACGCGTCCCCGCTTCCTTCATGAAAGACGCCGCCTCGTCATCGATGAAAAAGAGCACGTCGCTCGGTACACCAAGCCGTTCCTTGGTAAGCCGCACTTCTTCTACGCCCAGCGGCTCGCCGTGCGCCTTGGCCGTGTCCTGTCGGTTCGGGCTTCCGAAACCGATGTGCGTGCGACATGCGATGAGCGATGGCCGCGACACATCCGCGCGTGCGTGACGGATGGCCGCGTCGACCGCCAACTGATCGTGTCCGTCGATGCGCTGCGTCTGCCAGTCGTAGGCATGGAAGCGCTGAAGGACATCCTCGGTGAACGCGAGCGACGTCGGCCCATCGATGCTGATTCCGTTGTCGTCGTACAGGACGATGAGCTTGCCGAGTCCCAGATGCCCAGCCAGCGAACACGCTTCGTGGGACACGCCCTCCATGAGATCGCCGTCGCTGGTGATCGCGTACGTGAAGTGATCCACGATGTCGAACCCCGGACGGTTGTACCGCTCTGCCAACAGCCGCTCAGCCAACGCCATTCCCACCGCATTGGCGATCCCCTGACCGAGTGGCCCGGTCGTCGTTTCGACACCGGCGGTGAGACCGCGCTCGGGATGGCCAGGCGTGCGACTCCCCCATTGTCGGAAGTGCTGCAGCTCCTCGATCGGCAAGTCGTAGCCGGTGAGATGCAACATCGAGTAGAGCAGCATGCTGCCGTGTCCCGCCGACAGCACGAATCGATCGCGATCGATCCACTCGGGATCGCGCGGATTGAACGTGAGATACCGCGTCCAGAGGACGACGGCTGCGTCGGCCATCCCCATTGGCATCCCCGGATGGCCGCTGTTCGCCTTCTGCACGGCGTCCATCGCTAGACCGCGAATCATGTTGGCCGCGCGGCGCGAGAGATCCTCGATGTCCTGGCCGGCGCGCTCGGCGAGCTCTAGAGCGATGTCGGTCATTGAGTCTCGGGTGTCAGGAGGGTGAGGCGGCCGCGGCGGTCCCGGTGTGCGCGGGCGGCGAGCCGACGCGGGTCAGTGCGGCCACTGGCGACGCGAACGGAAGGTTCTCGAGGTCGTTGTAGTTCCGCAGCAGATGATAGCTGAGCAGGAGCTGCGTGAGCGCTAGCTGGTTACTGCGCCGGGTGGCCGCACGGTCCTGATACGCACCGAGTCTCTCGTTAGGCAGCGCGCGCACGCCGGTGCGAACACCAGGAAGGTGGCGCCAGATCGCCTCCTCCAGCTCTTCGGCGTGCGTGGTAGCGACGTCTCCGGCGATCTCGAGGAAATCGGCGGGACGGCCTCGGTCGCGGCCGAGCTCGAGACGGATTCCGCAGTCGGGACTGTGCGTCTCATCTACTAGATAGGTGAGATCGGGATGCGTGATCGTCGGGCGCAGCACCAGGCGCACGTTCAGCTCGCCCACCACATCCTCGGACGGGTAAAAGCGGACGACGATGTCGGCGAAGTCACGTTGCGGCTGAATGTAGTCGCGCGAGTCCGCCTCGCGCTTGTCCAACTCGGCCAACACCTGCTCGATCGTGTAGCCGCGCTTGGTGGTGTCGCGCTTGAGCTTCCAGTCACGGCGCACTGCCTCCGGAGGATCGAGAAAGACCTTCACATCGAGAAACTGCCGCAGCACCGAGGTGGAGAAGCCGAGCAATCCTTCCACGATCACGAATTCGCGCGGCGCGACGTATTCGGGGCGCACGAGCGTCCCGGTCGAGTGGTCGTACACCGGCTTGAGGATTGGCTGCCCGTAGTGCAGCTGCTCCAGGTGCATCTCCATCACGTCGATGTAGTTGCAATCGGGGTGCAGCGCCGTGATGCCCAGTGCCGCGCGCTCCTTGCGGTCGTACTTGTGGTAATCGTCGGTGCAGACGTGAGTGACGCGATCGCGACCGATGATGTCGACGAGGCCGGTGGTGAGCGTCGTCTTGCCGGCGGCGCTGTCGCCGACGATGCCGAGGATGATTGGGCGCCGTCTGGTCATGAGGGCTCCTGCACGTTCTCTCTGGCTGGTGCATCCGGTGTGCTGCTGCTCGCGTCGGTGAAGACACGGCTCTGGCGGACGTCGCTGGCGTCGATGCGCGCCAGCTCCTCCTTCGAGATGCGACCACCGGTACGAACCAGCCGGTTTGCCTGACGAAGCTTGGCGCGGTCGATCGCATTCCGGACCGAGCGCGCGTTGGCGAAGTGCGGCTGCGCGAGCCGGTGCTCGAGATACTGGCGGAACGCGCGTCTGGATTCATCGTCGAACGCGTACTGCTGCTGTGACACCATCATCTCGGCGATCGCCACCAGCTCGTCGAGCGAGTAGTCGGGGAAGTCGATGTGGTGCGCGACGCGTGAGCGGAATCCTGGATTCGACTGAAAGAACGTCTCCATGCGCTCGCGATAGCCTGCCAGCACCACGACGAGATCGTCGCGCTGGTTTTCCATCACCTGGAGCAGCATCTCGATCGCTTCCTGGCCGTAGTCGCGCTCGTTCTCGGGGCGATAGAGGTAGTAGGCCTCGTCGATGAAGAGGACCCCACCCATGGCGCGCTTCACGACTTCCTTCGTCTTTGGCGCGGTGTGTCCGACGTACTGACCTACGAGATCGTCGCGTGTAGCGACGACGAGATGGCCTTTGCGGACATAGCCAAGGTGGTGGAGGATCTTCGCCATTCGCACCGCGACCGTGGTCTTGCCCGTGCCTGGGCGTCCGGTGAAGCTCATGTGCAGCGTCGGGCGATCGGTCGAGAGCGCCATCTGCTCGCGGAGGCGAGCGACGAGCAGCAGTGCTGCTATCTCGCGGATGCGAGTCTTCACGGGCGCGAGCCCGACGAGGTCGCGCTCGAGATCATCGAGCAGGGGCTGGACATTCGATTCGCGGTATGCGGCATCGATGTCCGCGACGGCCGGCGCCGCATCCGATGCGTCGACGACCGCGCCAGGCTCCTCGAGCGCGATGAGGGGCTGCGGAGACATGCGCTACTCCGTGTACCGCTCGCCCGGCGGGCGATCGAGCGCGTAGGCGTGTACCGAGTAGCGCTGTCGGCGGTCCGACGCCTCTTGCCGATCGAGACGGAAGCCCGGCTCGTTAGGCGGCCGATTCACGATGAAGCTGAGCGCGGTCGTCTGTCGCCCGTACGAGCGGTCGTAGCCGTTCACCCGGACGTAGCGTCGCGGGAAGGCTCGCCGGCAGGCGTTGATCTCGAGCAGGATCGCGGCGGGATCCTTGAGGTCGAACATAGGGAGGCCCCACATGTCCCAGTACACGTTGCGTGGGTGCGGGTCGTCGGTGTGCTCGACCGAGATCGGCCACCCGTTGTCGAGGCAGTACTGGATCTGCGCGGCGATCTGCTCGTCGGTGAGCTCCGGCAGAAACGAGAAGGTGCCTTGAGTGATACGCATCAGTAGCTCGGCGTGACGACGGCGTCGGGGACGTCGGTCGACTCGAAGTTGAACGTGATGTCTTTCCAGATCTCCAGAGCTGTGCGCAGTGACGGCGACCAGCGCGCGGCGCGCGCGAGGATGTCGGGGCCTTCGGCGAGATAGTCGCGTCCTTCGTTGCGCGCCTGGATGATCGCTTCGACGGCGACACGGTTTGCCGTCGCCCCTTCAGCGATTCCGTCGGGGTGGCCGATCGTGCCCCCGCCGAACTGGAGCACGACGTCTTCGCCCAGGTAGTGGAGGAGTTCCGGCATCTGTCCGGCATGGATTCCGCCTGAGGCAACCGGCATGGTGCCGGGTAGCGAAACCCAATCCTGCTCGAAGTAGAGACCGAGCATGGGGTCGGGGTCGACGACGTTCTCGCGGAGTGTCTTGTAGAAGCCGCGCACCGAGCTCGGATCGCCCTCGAGCTTTCCGACGACAGTGCCAGCGTGGATATGGTCGACGCCGGCGAGCCGCATCCACTTGGCTATGACGCGGAAGCTGACGCCGTGCGACTTTTGGCGCGTGTAGGTGCCGTGACCCGCGCGGTGGAGGTGGAGGATGACGCCGTTCTTCCGCGCCCACTTGGCCATGGATTGGATGGCCGTGTAGCCGACGGTGAGGTCGATCATGATGATGATGCTGCCGATGTCGCGGGCGAACTCGGCGCGCTCGTACATGTCCTCCATCGTCGCCGCGGTGACGTTCATGTAATGGCCCTTGATTTCGCCCGTCTCGGCCACCGCGCGATTGACGCCTTCGACGCAATGGAGAAAGCGGTCGCGCCACCGCATGAATGGCTGGCTGTTGATGTTCTCATCGTCCTTGGTGAAGTCGAGCCCGCCGCGGAGCGCTTCGTAGACGACGCGGCCATAGCTGCGCGCGGAGAGTCCGAGCTTCGGCTTCACCGTGGCGCCTAACAATGGCCGGCCGAACTTGTTGAGGTACTCTCGCTCCATGACGATGCCATGCGCGGGACCCTGGAAGGTCTTGGCGTAGTGTGGTGGGATGCGCATGTCTTCCAGGCGGAGCGACTTGAGCGCCTTGAATCCGAAGACGTTGCCGATGATCGACGATGTGAGATTGGCGATCGAGCCTTCCTCGAAGAGATCGAGGTTGTAGGCGATGTAGGCGATGTACTGGTCGGTGCCCGGGACCGGATCGACACGGTAGCACTTGGCCTGGTACTGCTCGTACGTCGTTAGCCGGTCGGTCCAGACGACCGTCCAGGTTGCGGTGGACGATTCACCAGCGACGGCGGCAGCTCCCTCGATCGGCTCGACCCCTTCTTGCGGCACGAAGCGGAAGGCGCAGAGGACGTCCGTGTCTTTGGGGACGTAGTCGGCGTTGTAGTAGCCCATCTCCCTGTACGGGGTGACGCCGGCCGACCAGCGACTCTTCTTCGTCGGCTCGGGCGCGTCGAGCTCCGGGGTGATCGTGCGTACTTTGAAATCCGCCGTGATTGCCATCCTCTGCCTCGAGTGATCTGCGAATGGCAGCCTACGACGGGAAGGCGCGGCGCAACACGATCGATCGGATGAGGTGGCGGTGTGCGGAAGGGTGGGGAGCCTGTACGAACGAACAGGGAGGAGGGGTTACCGGCGAGTATGGTATTTCATGGCAGCTTCAGTTCGGTTCGCCACGCCGAGTTTTCCGAACAAGTTGCGAAGATGAAATTTCACCGTGCTCTCGCTGAGATTCAGCGTGGTGGAGATCTCGGCGTTGCTGCGGCCGGCGGCGACGAGGGCGAGAACTTCTTCTTCGCGCGCTGTAAGGGCGGTCGGATCGCTCGATTTGAATGTGGGTGCGAGCCAGCGTCGAGCAGCTTGCGGGAACACCAGCTGGCCGGCGGCTACTTGGCGAATGGCGTTCACCGTGGCGCGTGGCGATTCGGTCTTTAGCACGAAGCCATCGGCGCCCGCTTCGACCGCGGCGCGAAGCGAGTGCGCGTCGCCGAACGCACTCAGGATGAGAACGCGAACCTCCATCCGCTCGCTGCGAATCGTCTGCAAGCAGTCGAGCCCACTGCCGTAAGGCATGTGCAGATCCATCACCAGCACGTCGGGGCGGAGTCGCCGCACTGCATCGAGTGTGCGCTCGCCGTCGGTAGCGGTGGCGATGACGTGCAAATCGGGCTCGCCCGCTAAAACGGCGCGCAGTCCGTCGAGCACCAACGCGTGATCGTCGGCCAGGACGATGCGGACCGCGGGAACCGCTCGCTCGTCAGGCACCACGCGGCACCTGAACACGGACGCGAGTACCCGCGCCCGGCCGACTTTCTACGTGAAGGTTGCCGTTCACCAAGGCTGCACGCTCCCGCATCCCGCGCAGGCCGATGTGCATCTCTCGCTCGGTGGCGTCTGGTCCGACGAGCGGAGGTGGCTCGAAGCCGCGGCCGTGATCCTCGATCTCGACGTAGATGAACTCGTCGTCGGCCCAGAGGCGAACCGCCGCGTCTGGTGCGCCCGCGTGTCGTCGGATGTTGGAGAGCGCTTCCTGAAGGATTCGATAGAGCGCGATCTTGGCCAGCGGCGGAACGGACGGCACCGATGCCGCCAGCTCGAGTCGCACGTTGCCGCCGGTGAGTGTCTCGTGCTGCACCACCAGATTCTCGGCGATCTCGGTCAGCTCGCGCTCGGTAAACGCCGGTGCGTGCAACGTACCGACGATCTCGCGGATCTCGCCTAACGAGGCCTCAAGCAGCCTGACCGCGCGGGTGAGTGGCGGCAGACAGTCCGAAGCGGCCTGGTCGAGCGCGCCGAGTCGCGCGCGCACGACCGAGAGCTGGCCCAGGGCCGCGAAGAGGTTCTGCACGGGTCCGTCGTGGATGTCGAGGACCATGCGTTGCAGCTCTTCTTCGGTGACGGCGAGCAGCCGGCGACCCGCGAGATCGTGATCGCTCATGGCGGAACATACCGCATTTTGTAATCGCGGAGGAAGGCGTCTATCTTGGCAATGGCGTTCCAAGGTCGAATTGTTTTCGGAGATCGTCTCACTCGTGCCTAACTAACGAGACATGGAGATTCTCGCTGCGGTCGCGAGCGGGGTCGTGCTGGCGGCCTGCACGGGCCTTCGCGCGTTCATGCCGCTTTTCGCGGCCGGCATTGCGTCGCGCACGCTGGGCTGGGATCTGGCGCCGAGCATGGGATGGCTGTCGTCGGAACCGGCGCTCTACACGTTTGGTGTTGCGAGCGCGGTGGAGATCGTCGCCGACAAGATTCCAGTGATCGATCACGCGTTGGATGCGGTGCACACTTTTCTGGCGCCGATCGCCGGTGTGCTGGCGGGGCTGAGTGTGTGGCTGCACCTGCCGCCGGTGATCGCCGCGGTGCTGGCGTTAGTGGTAGCGGCGCCGGTGGCCGAGGGCGTTCACCTCTTGGCTGCGACGACGCGTGTGAAGAGCTCGGTGGCGACGGCGGGGACGTTGAATCCGGCGGTGAGTGTGGCCGAGGACGCGGTGAGTCTGGGCGGAATTCTGTTGGCGTTGTTGATGCCGCTGATCGCGCTGGTGGTGACGATCATTGCGATCGTGTTGGTGTGGCGCGTGGTACGACGGAGGAGGCGGGCGCGCTTGTCGGAGGCGGGCTAAGTGTTTTATATTTCAAATAGTTGGAAGTGATCTGAAGTGAGGCCAGGTAGCTCAGTTGGTAGAGCAGCGGACTGAAAATCCGCGTGTCGGCGGTTCGATTCCGTCCCTGGCCATTGGTAGAGGTCCCAGCGGAAGGGGCCTCTCTTTTTTTGCCTCACGTCTGCCCCCACGCGCTGCTCGCGCCGAGCTCTCTTTGGGAGCGCGTTTCTCATTAGTGCCACCGAGATCACCCACCTAACGACGGACGCAATCGATGGCAAAACGATTTCTTCTTTCGATCTATTGGGACGAAGACAAGCTGTTCAACCGTGTGCCGGCGGACGAGATGAACGACCTCAATGCGGCGCACATCCGATTCAACAGCGACCTGCGGAAGAGCGGCCACTACATCGAAGCGGAAGCGCTCGAGCCGGCGCGGGGTGCGAGGGTGGTCCGCTCCAGAGGCGGCAAGCTGAACGTCAGCGATGGACCGTTTGCCGAAGCCAAAGAGCTGGTCGCCGGCTTTTACCTGATCGAAGCGAGCGACATGGACGAAGCGGTCGAGATCGCTGGCCGGATCCCCAGCCTCACCCACGCAGCGGTGGAGGTGCGCGAGATCAGGAAGCTCATCGTCGACGGCAAGGTCGCCAACTAAGAAGAAAGCCTCACAAGCGCCATGGCGCCGCCTTTGCTGGGACGAATAGCGCGCGTCACCAGTGTTGAAGGCTCATGCAACAACCGCCCGACAACTCGTCCACGGCGCTCGAAGCCTTGATCGCGGGATTCACCGACATGATCCGCGGCGTCGGCTGGCGACATCGGCTGTCGGACGCCGACGTCGATGAGGTGATGCAGGAAGTCCGGATCCGGATCTGGCGCTCCCGCGGAAGCGGCGGCGATGAAAGTGAGCAGATCTCACGGTCGCCCGCGTCTTATGTGTATAAGACGGCGGTGTCCGCGGCGCTGGACTTACTGAGAAGCCGGCGCTCGGAGCGGGCACGCATGACAGTGCCGCTTGGTGACGAGGCGCTGAGCGTCGCGCACCAGATGGATGCGGAGTCCGCACTGCACAGCACGGAGCTCGGGGAGCAAATACGGAGTGCCCTCGACACGATTCCAGAAACTCGGCGCGTCGTCGTCGGGATGTATCTCGCGGGGTACCCGCGAGACGAGATCTCGCAACTCCTCGGATGGTCGGAAGCGAAGACGCGAAACCTTCTCTACCGTGGCCTGGCCGACCTTCGTGAACGTCTGACACAGCACGGCATCGGACTCGGGAGCAGCAAATGAACGAGGCGCGTCTACAGGAAGCGTATCAGCGCGCGCTCGCGAAGCGCGATGACGGAACGCGCACGAGCTGCGTCCCGCTCGAGTCGATTCACGCACTCGCGCGCGGCGATCTGTCGGAGCCGAAGCGAGTCGAGATTCTGGCGCACGTGATGTCGTGCCGCGCATGCCAACGCGAGCTCGATCTCCTGAGAGCGATCGAGAGCGCAGGCGCGAAAACGGGCGCGAATACCGGCATCACACCCATAGAGGCTCGCCGCGGAATAGGCGCGTTTCCCTGGCGCGTCATCGTGCCCGTCGCGCTCGCGGCGTCACTGGTCGTTGCCGCCTTCATCGGCGTCCAGGATCGTCTGGGCCGCGGTCCGATCTACGACATTCCACGCGGCGGCGCCACCGGCCTCACGCTGGTCGTGCCTAACGACGGAGCGGAGTTCACGGCACCGGGACCGCTCACGTTCACCTGGCGCTCGGAACCTGACGCGCGCAGCTACGTACTCGAAGTTCTGAGCGGCAGCGGGGAAGTGGTGTTGACTCGGACGACGTCCGACACCGCGCTCACGGTAACCGAAACGGCCTCCTTCAGACGCGGCGCCGACTATCAGTGGTGGGTGCGAGCCAGCTCACCATCGGGTCAGCGCGCCTCGGCCATGCGCCGCTTCCGAATCCAGAGCCCGTAAGCAGCGAGTCCGAGAACCAGGACGGCGAGCGCGACGATCGTCCACCGCCGGTCGGCCATTGGCGGCGAGCGGAGCGGAATCATTACCAGCGGATCCCCGACTGCAATGAAGGCGGCCCACTCTCGCGCTGGTACTCCCCGCCGGATCGCCTGCGCCTTGGCCTCACGTAGCGCGTCGACTACGGGCCGGCCGCGAGACAGCTCGCGGTAGAATTCGTCGACGAAGTCCACAGTGCTCCGGTCCCCGATGCGCCATTGCGTTGCGACGACGGAGCGCGCGCCCGCCTCGAGGAGCGGCGCGGTCAACCCCTGCACTCCTTCTCCATCCACCACCACGCCGCCGGCGGAGCGACAGGCCGAGAGAACGACGAGCGCCGCGTCGAGCGCCAGTGTAGCGAGATCACCCGGCCCCACGAATCCACTCTCGCCGTCACCGGGCGCTAGCGCGAGTGCGCTTCGAGTCATCGATCTATCATCGACGAGTGCGTGCGTCGCGAAGTGTAGAACGTCGAAATCCGAAAGCGGCGTCCGCTTGAGTGACGACGCACTGGCCTCCTCGCGAAGCCGCACCTGCGCATCCGATGCGTATCGAGCCACCAACCTCGCCTCGCGCGCGGAAGCTCTGAGACGCGGCAGGCCGCCGGCGGAATCGAACGCGGTCCGATACGTGTCCATCTCCGGCGTGGCGCTGTCGCGTGGATCGCGCTCGTTGGGGAGCGCGGGGTCGCCGTAGGCCAGCAAGCGTACCCCGCTGTCTCGCGCGCCGGCACCACTCGGCTCACGTCCCCGTCGCCAGAGATCGGCGAGCACCGCCACCGAAGGAGTCACACCCACCGAGAATCGCTCGGCTACGTATCGATTGTCCGGAAGGCGGAGCGCGTCCCACGGAACGCGGTGCAACGGCCCATCCGGAACGATGATGAGGCGTGTCACCGAAGCCGGGAGCGCGTTGGTCGCCGGCGCGAGAACGCTCGCGGCAAGCCTGCTTGCCAACTCGTCGGCGTCGCCACCGCTCTCCATCAGCGCGACGAAGCGCGCAATATGGCCCACCAACGAGTCCGCCGAAGGGAGCACGTAGGCACGGACAGCCGGAGAATCTGGTGTCGTGCGGCGTGTGAGAACGAAAAGTGTCGTCGGTGCGCCCATCACTCCGGTGACGTACTCGAGCAGTGCGGTTTTGTCGTCGGGGATTGCCGCGGTAATGTCGGCGGCGTTCACGAACGCAGTCGGTCGGGTCGCATCGGGCTGACCATTGCCATTGGGCCCGCTCCCGGCGTCGCTTTCGCGGAGCGCGCGAGCGCGCGTAATTCGCTCCGCCAGCTCTCGCGCACGACGGCGCTCGGCGAGGGCGAACGCGGCATCAGCGCGCCCACCCGCGGCCAGTGCGCCAATCACGCGCGCGACACTGGCGTTCCGGTCGTTCGCTTCCGTCGCTCCCGACTGAAAAACCAGCGTTCGCAGTTCGCGGTCGTCGAGACGCGCGCGCCAGGCATCGAGCTCGTCGCTGGCGTTGCGCAGCTCCCGCTCGGCGCGCTCGAGATCTCCACGTCGCGCGTAGACATCGGCCAGATGCGCTCGCGTCTCGTACCGCTGCAGCCGCCGCGCCGAGTCGAGCCCCGCGAGGTGTGCGGTGAAGGCCCGCTCCGCCGCGGGCAGATCGCCGCGATAGAGCGCGAGCCGTCCACGCGGGAAGAGGATCGTACCTTCACCCGCGGGCCCAATGTTGCGCGCCGCCGCGCTGGCGTCATCGAGTGCACGGCTCGCGGCGTCCCACTGTCGTGCCCGCATCTCGATGGCCGCGAGCTGCGTGTAGACGTTGATGAGGTGCGACCAATCACCTACCTGCCGCGCCCAGGGAAGAACAGCCTGCACTTCCTGACGCGCGCGATCGAGATCGCCAGCCGCGAAGCTCACAAACGGAAGAAACGATCGGGCCAGCATCGCCGATGCCGAGTCGCCCGCTTGATCGAACGCGGCGACCGCGCGCCTGACGAGTCGCTCGGCCGTGGCGTGATCGTTGAGAATGAGCGCCGTCCCGCCGGTACCGAGGGTCACGGTTGCGTCGATGTAGAGATTGCGGGAGGCGCGTGCTTCGACGAGCGCGGCGCGGAATATCTTGAGCGCCTCGCCGAACTTCCCCTCGCCGCGCAACGCATCGGCCTTGAGCACAAGTGCCACCGCCAAGTTGCTTCGGTCGCGCATGCGCCGCCGGAGATCGGCGAGCGTGTCGTACGTTGCGACAGCCGAGTCGTTCGCGCCGCGGATCCAACGGGCGGTGCCTCGTGCGCGCAGACAGATTGCCTCGGCGTCACTGTCGCCTACCTGGCGCGCGAACGTGCCCGATGCGTTCAGTGTGTCAGGGGCGCCGGGCGCACCCATCACGCTCATGATCTGTGCTCGCCGGCATCGGCAGGCTGCGCGCAGGCCGGCCGCCTCGTTAGGCAGCAACCGTAGGGCAGTGTCGAGGTGAGCGAGCGCGAAGCCGCCGCCATACACCGGCGCCAGCGTATGCGCGCGCCAGAACAGTGCTTCGGCTTCGGCGGTTCGGTCCCCCGCGGTGCGTGCCGCCTCGCGCGACTCGACGAGGAGCTCGGACATCCCGTGCTTCCGCCCGTGCGCCTCCATAGCCTGCGCGAGGCCGAGGCGCGCGTAGATCGCCTGCCGGTCCGTGGCCGGTGCGCGCTCGATGATCCGGCGATAGAGACGCTCGGCGGCATCGTAGTCGTACGTGAGGCGGTAGATCGTGGCCAGACCGAGTGCGGAAGGCGTGCTTCCCGAGTCGGCGGCCCATCGATCGCGGAGCGCGCTCGATGTGCCTTGCTGCACCGCGCGCGTCGCCTCGAGCACTACGGCTCGCGGATCCTGTTCGCGTGCAATTGGCGGGATGAAGAGTGCCAGCGCGAGCGCCGGCGAGAGCGCGGCGAGCAGTGACCCGTGCATCGGTAATGTCCAATCAGGCAGCGGAGCGATTCTAGAGAGTCCACGTGAGTCAGGCAAGAAGCGCTGACGGTGAGAATGATCCGCCAGTCATTCCGTCTCTTGATTCGGAGCCAGCGCACGCGCTCGACCGATGTGGCTCGGATCTCGAGGAGGAAGGACTCATGAAGCCGCTATTCATTCTTGCTGCCATGGTCGGTACGGTGGTTTACATCGGCACACCTCGCGCTGCCGAGGCGCAGGTGTGGAAGACGATCAAGCAGCAGACGGCGAAGAAGGTCGCCGAACGGAAGGCGCGGGCCGACAGCGCCATCATCGCGCGAGCCGCGAAGACAGTCGATTCGACGCTGGCCAAGTCCGGGCGGGGGCTCGACACCGCCGTCAGCGTGGCTGCCGGCTTCGCCGATCAGGCCGTGGCCAAGACCGAGCAGACCGTCGTCAACGCGACCGCATCGCTCCGCGGTCAGGACCCCGAAGCCGAGAAGCTCACCGCGGATTTCGCATCAGGTCGCGCGGTCATGCGCGAAATCCGTTTCGAGGGTGTCACCGAGCAGCTCGTCGGCGGTGCCGACGTACACGTGAGTCGGCTGGCGCGGCTACTCAAGGCGCAATCGGGCGGTGTGCTCGTCGAAGTCCACGTGGATCCCAGCACTGATGCTGCAGCCGACAAGGCGCTTTCCGACCGGCGCGCCATGGCGCTCAAGGCGCGCCTCGTAGCGGAAAGTATCCCGGTGGAGCGCGTATTCGTGATCGGTCTTGGCGCGACACGACCAGCTGCCGATGGACTGCCTGGCAACGCGCGCATCGAAGTCGCCCGTCTTCAGTGATCGATCGTCAGGCATAAACCACGAGGAAAAGAGAGGAGAGCGCCATGAGTGATGTCACGGGCAGGTCTTCCAACGAAGCCGCGGAACCGAAGAGCGACGAGCAGAAGGTGTCGGAGCGGAGAGAGTTTCTGAAGCGGGGCGCGATGGCGTTAGGCGCCGGTGCGCTCACACTCGGCGGCGTGCGCGACTTGTTCGCGGCGGCTCAGCGCATCGCTCCACGCGCTTACATCACGACGCCGGCGGCGACGTCGATCGATCCGTTTCGCATTGCCATCATGGGCGATTCCGTGATGTGGGGGCAGGGACTCCGTGAGGAGAACAAGATTCACTCGAAGCTCATCAGCCAGCTCAACGTGCGTCTCAACGCACGGCCGATCGAGAAACAATTCTCGGCACACTCCGGGGCCATCATCGGCATCAAGGAGCTGGTGTCGAACTCCGCCGACTGGGCTGCGCGAAACGTCAACGGCGAGGTGCCGAGTAAGTATCCGACCATCGCGTGGCAGGCGCAGAACCAGATCGCGAACCCCGAGCTTGTGGATCTCGTGGTGATGGACGGCGGGATCAACGACGTCACCGTCGGTCGGATCATCACCATGGACTACACGCAATCGCTCGATGGACTTCGCCTCTGGACCCGCGACGCATGCGGCGGGCAGATGGAGCAGCTTCTGGCGGACATCGTGTTGCCGCGATTCCCGAAGGCAACTGTCGTCGTCACCAACTACTTCCCCATCGTCACCCACGAGTCCGACCCGCTGCAGGTGCAGTCATTGGTGGCGATGTATTTCAGCTTGCTCACGCTGGTGCTGACCCTCGAAGCGCGCCGGAAGGTGGCGGACCAGGCGATCGCTTTCCATACGGAGTCCACGATGGCGCTGCGCAGCGCGGTCGGCCGGGCGAATCAGCGTCACAACACGCAACGCGTGCTGTTTGTCGAATCGGGATTCGGCTCGGCGAACGCCATCGGCGGGACGTATCCTTACCTGTATAAGCCAGGTGAGCTTGACGAAGTGACCGCGGCTCGGGCCGCCGAATGCGACAAGGTGACCACCGATCCGCTGTGCAAGCTTGCGGCGATGGGGCACCCCAACGCGGCGGGCGCCAGCATGTACGCGACCAGAATCCTCGGCGCGATAACGCCGCTCCTCGCTGGGTGGGCCGCACCGTCGACGGCGCCGGTGCTCAAGACCATGGTCGTCTCGGCCGTTGCCGGCACATCGACGACGACGGCACGCACCATCACCGTTCACGCGAAGGACGGGGCCTCGGGCGCTCCTCTCAACGGTACCGTACGCATCAACGGCGCTACGGGAGTGACCGGTCAACCGATCACCTTTACCGCGTGCTCGACGACGGAAACGTTCGAGGGGCCACTGGGCAAGCCGGTGACGCGGACAGTGCGCGTCCCATGCCCCGGTAGCGTATCGGTGAGCGGCTACGCCGACGGCGAGTTCTCGGCGTAAGTGAAGACAGCGAGCAGCGCGGGCAGTTTTTCGTCCGCGCTGCTCTCGTTTCTCACATTTTTGTCGCCAGCGCGGCAAGACGCGCGAGCCCCAGCTCTCCGGCCCCTTCCACCGCACGCGCAACACGCCGTCCGGCATTGAACCAATTGGCGCGCACCGCTCGCTCGCATGCGCGACCATCACCTTCGCTCACCGCCGCGATGATCGCGTCGTGCTCGGCGAAGGTCGGCGAGAAATCCGGACCGACGAGCGGCGCATAGAGCCATTCGTATCGATCGAGTCGTGCCCGAATCGTCTCGAGGAGCGAGTGCGTACCGGCGCCTGCGCACGCCTGACGCAGCGTGTCGTGAAACGCGTTGTGGGCTTCGAAGAGCTGGTCGTAGTCGATGGGGCGAGCACGCGCACTTTGTCGTAGCGTGCGCTGCCGCTCGCGGAGCGACCTGACGAGAAGTCGGCGCTCGGCGTCCGAGAGCTCGCCGATGCTGCGCACGGCAATTCCTTCTAGCGCACCGGCCGCCTGAAAGAGCTCTTCGGCATCCTCGGCGCTGATCGGTGCTACGGCGGCGCGAGGCCGGGCGCCTCCGCCGGCCGGAACGAGCAATCCTTCGGCGAGCAGCCGTTGCACGGCCTCGCGGGCCGGCGTTCGGCCGACGCCGAGCCGGGCGGCGAGATCGGCCTCAGTCACGCGCACGCCGGGGGGTATGCGACCACGGATGATGAGCGCTCTGGCGCGCTCGAGCGCGTCGGTACTGGGCGGCGCCGGGAGTCGAAGCGTTGCGGGCATGTGGCTGGGATGGTATGCTAATAAAGTATATCTTTTACGCCTTCCGGCAACCATCGGCCGAGACGCCCGTGTCTCATCCAGCACACCGTCTTTTCCGAGACTTCAACTCCCTCGTCCCATGTCGATCCGCCAGATAGTCCGAATCGCGCTCGGCGCGAGCATACTGTTTCCACCGGTTGCCGTACCGAAGAAAGTGCAGGGGCAAGCACCGTCGACGCGCCCCGTGCAGCGCACGCAGCCCGCGGCGGCGACGCCGCTCACCCCGGCGATTCGCCGCGAAGTCGTGGAGTCGATCGCCGTCGAGCTCGGCCGACACTACGTGGAAGCCGACACCGGCCGTCTCATTGGCGAGCACCTCAAGAAGCGGCTCGCGGCCGGCGCGTACGACGCGATCACCAGTCCGCTGCAATTCGCCGAGGCACTCGGAAACGATCTCAAGACGATCAACGACGACGGTCATCTGTACGTGGTGTACGACGCGCAGCAGCAGCCGGGGATGCGTCCGGGTCCGGAGGGAATCCGAATGCTCGGCCCTGGACCGGGCGGCCCCGGAGGCCCACCGCCCAACGCCATCGCCAACGCCCGGCGCGCGAACTTCAACCTCGGAAGCGTCAACGTCCTTCCGGGCAACGTCGGATACTTCGAGATCCGTGGATTCTCGGGAGCGCGGGAAGCACAGGACGCCGTCGTGTCCGCGCTGCGCTACCTCCAGCACACGGACGCGGTGATCATCGATCTCCGACGCAACGGCGGCGGAAGTGCCGAGTTGGTGAACTTCGTGATCAGCCACTTCGTCGGGTCCGACACGCTGCCATCGCTTACCGTGAAGAACCGCTCCGGGAAGGAGTCGTTCACGCGTTACACGCTGGCGTCAGTTCCGGGTCCGCGCCGTCCGTCCGTCCCCCTGTACGTGCTCACCAGTCGCTATACGGCATCGGCCGGTGAAGACTTCGCTTTCGTACTGAAGAACATGGGTCGGGCGACGGTCATCGGCGATCGCACCGCCGGAGCGGGACGCAACAACGCCGTGGTTGCCGTCGGCCACGGATTTGGTGCGTCAATCTCGTTCACACGTGTGGTGGATCCGAAGAGCGGACAGGAGTGGGAGCGGGTCGGCGTTCAACCCACGATCGCTGTACCCCAGGCTCGCGCGCTCGACCTGGCACACGTCCGTGCGCTGGAGACGATCGCCGCCAGCGAGCAGAATCCGCAGCGTAAGCGCATGCTCGAGCTGTCGCGCGAAACGCTGGAGGCGCAGCTCACGCCGCGCCGTGTGCCGCCGGCGGTGATGGCGTCGTACGTCGGCGATTACCAGGGCGGCCGCAACGTCGCCCTCATCAACGGCGCGCTGATGTACGCGCCGCGCCCAGGGCTCCCGCCGGACCAGCTCATCGCCCTCGGCGAAGACACCTTCGGACTTGGCGCGACGCGATTCATCTTCGAGCGAGAAGGCGGGCGGGTGGCGCGGCTCCGCGTGCGATTCCCGGATGGCGAATCGATGGTGTTCCAGCGGGGCGGCGGCGAGTCGGTGTCTTCACGGCCCGGCTCTCGTTAGGCACCGGCGTCGCAGTCGGCGGTGGCCCAGGGGCGCTCGGACAATCGAGCGCCCTTTGGCTGAGTGGCAAAGGATGTGCAACGGTCGCCATCGATGCCGCATACTCGTGCTCGCACGACCAGAGCGGGCGTACACCGCGTGCCTGCCTAACAATGCCCGACCAAATGAGCCTGTTCGCGGCCGAGCAGAAGCTGCCAGACGGCTTCCGCTACGAGCCGGATGTGCTCAGCGCTGGGGACGAAGAGCGTCTTCTGCGGCAAGTCAGGGAGCTTCCATTCAAGGAATTCGAGTTTCAGGGATTCGTAGGGAAGCGCCGCGTCGTCTCGTTCGGTTGGAAGTACGACTTCAACGAGCGCACGCTTCGTGAAGCCGCGCCGATTCCGACGTTTCTCCTGACCATTCGTGAGATTGCCGGGAACTTTGCCGGCATCGAGCCGACGGCTCTTCAGCAAGTGCTGGTGACGGAGTACGCCGCCGGTGCCGCGATCGGCTGGCATCGCGACAAGGCAATGTTCGGGGAGGTAATCGGTATCTCGCTGCTCTCGTCTTGCGTCTTCCGACTTCGACGAAAGGTCGGCGACGCATGGGAGCGTGCATCAATTACTGCCGAGCCGCGGTCGGCTTACCTGTTGAGTGGTCCCTCGCGCACTGAGTGGGAGCACAGCATCCCGCCGGTCGACACACTCCGCTACTCGATCACGTTGCGCACGTTTCGGCAAGACGCGTGAGCGAGACGACGGTCAAGGTGTCGCCGGCCTGCGCAATCGCGCCGGCCAGGTGAGCCAGCGCCGGACCTGAGCGATGAGCTCCGGTGTGTCACCCTCGTTAGGTCTGCGCAGCACCATGGCGACTGCCGGCAAGTAGAGCAGGAGAACGCCCAGCTGTGCAGAGATCGCGTAATCGTTGAGTCCTCCGGGTTGCGGACGCGCAAGCTCGTCGCGGAGGAAGAGCATGACCCACGATAGCAGAGCGAGCGTCAGCCCTTCCCACCGCTTCCGCACAACCAGGAACAGCGGCACGAACTCGTTGGCGACCATGGTCTGCGGAACGCACGCCATGGCGACGAGGAGCCGCGACTCTGGACGCTTCCATCGGAGAAGCGCGAGCAACACCAGCACGCCACCGGGAATCGTCAACGGGATTCGATAGTGTAGATCCATCGAATCCTGTCTGACCACGCCCCACCACTCGACCGGCCAGCTTGGCATCACCAGCAGACTCAACACCAACAGCAGCAGGCCGCTGATTACCGCGATCCAAGACGGTCTATAGAGAAAGAGCGCCGCTCCTATGGTGGGCTTGGCAACCAGCAGGATGCCTAACCACGGCGACAGCGCCGCCGCCGTCAACAGCGGCGACCACTGTCCGAGATAGAGCGCGACGAGAAAGCTGCCGCTCACGAACACCCACATCGCGGCTCGGTGATCGCGGCTGAGCTGCCAGGCGAGCGCGGCCGCTGAGACGAAGGTGAAAGCGAGAAATGCGATGCGAAGCGGTACGAGCGTGAGCGGCCAGAGAATCAAGATCCCTGGCAGCGGATACGGCGTCTCCAGGTTCCACTTGAAGAGGGTACCGTTCGGCCCGATCGCGTCGTAGGGACTCAGCCCCAAGCTCAGTGCTTTGGCGGACCACCAGAACGCCTGGAAGTCGCCGAGCTTGCCGCTGTGATCCTGAAAGTGCGCCGCGGCCGCGGCACTGGCCGCGCCCACCAGCAGCGCGATGACGAGGCGCACGCGCCGGCTTTCGAGACCTCGTCCTACTCCGGGAGCATGATCAGGAGGACCGACCGCGGATGTCACAGCCTAGCACGACCTCGATCAAACGGTGACGGCAGCCGGCGGAGGAAATGCATCGGCATACGTCGGTGACGACCGCAGGATCTCCTGCTCGTCAGGCGTCATGTCGACGGGCACCTCGGCGAAGAGCGGCGTCGACAGATATCGCTCGCCCGTGTCGGGAAGCATGCAGAGAATCGTCGCTCCCTTCGGCGCATCCTTCGCCACCTCCATTGCCGCTGCGAATGTGCCTCCGGCCGACGTGCCGACGAAGATTCCTTCCTTTGTAGCGAGCTGTCTGCTCCAGCGCATCGCGTCAGGCGCGGCAATGGTGATGATGCGGCTCACCGCGCCGGCGTCGACGGCATCGCCGGTGAGCTTCGGAATGAAATCCGGGCTCCAACCCTGAATCGGATGCGGCTTCCACGCCGGATGACGCGACGCCGGCGATCCGTCGGATCTGCGCTCCTGCTTGGTGCCGCTCGAAATCATCGGTGCATCCGCCGGCTCGGAGAGCACGATCTTCGTCTCCGGACGCTCCTTGGCCAGCACGCGTGCGACGCCCTTCAACGTGCCGCCGGTTCCGAAGCCGGTGACCCAATAATCGAGACGTTGTCCGGCGAAATCGTTGATGATCTCCCGTGCGGTCGTGCGCGAGTGGAAGTCGGCGTTGGCCTCGTTCTCGAACTGCCGGGTGAGAAACCAGCCATGCGTCTCGGCCAGCTCGACAGCTTTCTTGACCATGCCCGTTCCGCCACCGGCGGCCGGCGTCAAAACGACTTTGGCGCCGAGGAAGCGCATGAGCTTCCGTCGCTCGACGCTGAACGTCTCGGCCATCGTCACGACGAGCGGGTAGCCCTTCGCGGCACAGACCATGGCGAGGCCGATGCCGGTATTGCCGCTGGTCGCTTCGACGACGGTTTGACCGGGCTTGAGCGTACCGCGCGCTTCGGCGTCCTCGATCACGCCAAGTGCCAGCCGGTCTTTGACAGAGCCGAGTGGGTTGAAGGCTTCGATCTTCACGTAGAGATCGATGCCCGGCGGTGCGAGCTTGCCGATCTTCACGACCGGCGTGTTGCCGACCGTCTCGAGGATATTTGCGAATCTGGTCATGCGCCGAGGCCTCCGACGACGGGTGGTGGTTAACGGATAGCGAATATAACCGACCGTTTCGTCGTCGGAGGTGCAGCGGCGCCAAGAGTCTAGTAGAAGAAGGCGCGCAGGTTGATGCCGTGCTCGACGTACGCCTTCAGGCAGCAGAGCATCTGCGTCCAGCCCTCGCAATTGCCGTATGATGCCTTACGCCCTTCAGGCGTGTCCTTCCAGCCTGACTCGCTGATGCGCATGAGCGTCGACTTGGCGTCGAGCGGCTCGAATTCCATTCGCACTCGAGTATTGTAGCTGCCGTCTGCCGCCTGCCACTCGAGCTCGATCAGCTTCTCTTTTTCGACTTTGCGCACGTGAACCGGGAAGGCGCCGGGGAAGTCGGCGAAGTCCCAGGTGACGGTGGTGCCTTCATCGAGTGGAGCGCTGGCACCGCCGGTAGTGAAGTATCCGCTGAGCTTCTTCGGGTTATAGACCGCGTCGAACACCTCGGCCACGGGCTTCGCGATCTTGCCGCGAATGTCGAACTTGAGCTCCATGTCAGCCTCCAGAGTCATGGCGTGCATGCGCCAAATATGTTATATTATTATAACATGTCAAGCGACGCGCGCCACGACGCCATTTTCAAGGCGTTAGGGGACGCCCGAAGGCGGGCGATGCTCGATCTGCTCAAGAGCCGCCCGCGCACGACGGGGGAGCTGGTGGAGCACTTCGATGAGCTCGACCGCTGCACGGTCATGCAGCACATCGGCGTCCTCGAGAACGCCGGGCTGGTGATCGCCAAGAAGCGCGGCCGGGAACGCTGGAACTACCTCAATCCGCTGCCGATTCGGGAGATCCACAACCGGTGGATCAGCCGGTATGCCATTGGGGCGGTGGACTTCATGGCGCGGCTCAAACGCGAGCTGGAAGAGGACGAGAGCTGAGCGGATTGGCGGGTCAAGGCCGGAACGTGTCTATTCCTGCAGTCAATGAGGCCGTGTCGTGGCCCATGACGTGCGTGCTCGTTGAGCGCGGCCCGCGCGGTACGAAGCCGGGCGGTCAGGGAAAAGCGAGAACGATTACAGGGGAGACACCATGCGTAAGTTCATGCTGTGCGCAGCCGCCGGACTGTTCGTGGTAGCGTGTGCGCGTGTTCAGTCCGATCCGACGACTGGAAGAACGGACATCGACGTCGAGTCTCCGGCCAAGAAAGGCGAAGACTGGAACGCCAGGCTGACCGGGCAGACGGGGAGCTCGATCACCGGCACGTCACAAGCCCTGGTTGCCGACGAGAAGACGAGCGTGACGATCTCCATCAGTGGCGCCACGGCCGGCGCATCGCTCCCGTGGCACGTGCACGACGGAGACTGCGGATCGGGCGGCGCGGTCGTCGGACCGGCCAGCGCTTACGCGCCGCTGCAGGTCGGCTCCGCCGGTACGGCTACCGGCAACGCCGAGCTCGCGCTCAAGCTGAACGAGGCGAGCGAGTATCACGTGAACGTCCATGCGTCAGCCAGCGACATGGCGACGATCGTCGCCTGCGGCAACCTGGATGACTGACGAGATGTGACCGCAGCGCGCGACCGATTCGTCGTGTCTGCATCGAAGGCGCTCGCCTGGCTCTGCCTGGCGGCGCCTTCGGTATCGGCGCAAACCCCGGCGGTCGGGATCATCGACTTCTACGGCTTGCGCCGGGTACAGGAGCAACAGCTCCGCGAGGTGTTGGGCGTCCGCGAAGGTGACCTGCCATCGGCCTCACGAACGTCACTCGTCAGGCGCCTAACGACAGTGCCGGGCGTCACGCGGGCCGACGTGAGCATCGTCTGCTGCACCGATGACGGCAAGTCGGTACTCTTCGTCGGCATCGAGGAAGGCGCGTCGCCGACACCGCCCGCGCGCGCTGTGCTGCGTGGCACTCGCGTGCTGGCACCCGACATCGTAGCGACAGCCGCCGCGCTCGACTCCGCGCGATCGGCTGCGGTGCTGCGCGGCAACTCGGGCGAGGATGTGTCGCAGGGTCATTCGCTGCTGAACGATTCCACGGCGCGTGCGCTCCAGCAGCGCTTCGTCGGCTTCGCATCCCGAGATCTGCCGACACTCCGTCTCGTCCTGCAAGAGTCGGGTGATAGCGCGCAGCGAGCACTCGCGGCCCAGGTGATCGCGTACCACAACGACAAGCGAGCGGTCGTTCCCGACCTGCTGTCCGCCATCAGGGACCCGTCGTCGGCGGTACGCAACGACGCCATGCGCGCTCTCGCGGTCATCGGCGCCTACGCGCGTGCGCACCCGGAGCTCGGCATCGACATTCCGGCGACTCCGTTCGTCGACATGCTCCGCTCGCTCTCCTGGAGCGATCGCAACAAAGCGTCGATGGCGCTCATGCAGCTGACCAACGCGCAAGACACAGCACTACTTCGCGAAATCGGTGCTGGTGCGCTGCCCGAGCTTTCCGAGATGGCTCGCTGGAAGAGCGGCGGGCACGCGCTGCCGGCGTTCATCGTTCTGGGCCGGATCGCGGGGATGTCGGACGACAGGGTCCAAAGCGCATGGGCGCGCGGAGACCGGTTGGCAGTCATTGCCGCCGCGGCGCGAGCGACGCGTGCACCGCAGTGAGCACCGGTGTACCCTCTGAATGTGACGTAGCGATCGTCGGCGCTGGCGCGGCGGGGCTCGCTGCAATGCGCGCGCTGGAGGAGAAGGGCATACGCACCTGTGTGCTCGAGGCGCGTGAGCGCATCGGCGGCCGCATCCACACAGTGCGTGACGACCGCGTACCGCATCCCATAGAGCTGGGCGCTGAGTTCGTGCATGGAAGCGCGCCGGAGCTCCTCCAAATCGTCCGCGATGCGCGATTACTCGCATCGCTCGTGGAAGGAAAGCGACTGCGGAAGCGTGGAGATCGCTTGGTAGCGGTCGACGATTTCTGGAAGGAGCTTCACAAGGTATTCCGCCACCTGGATGACAAAGGACCGGATCGCTCGTTCGCGGAGTTCCTCGACGATTCGCCCGGCGGCCGTGGCGCCGCGGAGGCGAGAGTACTAGCGCGACAGTTCGTTCAGGGCTTTCACGCCGCTGACGTGACTCGTGCGAGCGCGCATGCGCTGGCGCACGGTGGAAGTCCGAGCGAGGACGAAGACGAACAGCGGATGCTTCGCGTGGACAGCGGATACGACCGTATTGCCGAGTGGCTATCGCGCGGCTACGCGCATCGCATCCGACTGCGGACGGTCGTCGAGCAAGTGCGTTGGGAGCGTGGTGCGGCCGAGCTGACAGCTCGGTCGCAGGGAGCGGCCGCGACTACGACAGTCAACGCTCGTGCCGTCGTGGTGACGGTGCCGCTGGGTGTGCTGATCGCCGATTGGGGAGAGACAGGTCGGATCGAGTTCGATCCCCGTCTCGAGGTGATCGCCGAGACTCGCCGGCGCCTGACGATGGGCTCGGTTCGTCGAGTGACGATGCTGTTTCGCGAGCGCTGGTGGACGAAGCGCCTGGCGGCTGCGCCGAAGAACGCGTCGCTCGAGGCGATGAGCTTTCTGCACGGCGATGCCGGCGACATCACCGTGTGGTGGACGTCGCATCCATCGTATCTGCCAATGGTCGTGGGCTGGGCCGGAGGTCCGGCAGCTACCCGGCTCGGCGGTCTGGCGCCTGACGAGATGCAGGACCGTGCGGTGAAGTCGCTGGCGGCGAACCTGGGCGTGTCTAGCCGCCGTGTCGAGTCACAGCTGGAAGCGTTTTGGACGCATGACTGGGAGCGCGATCCTTTCTCGCGTGGTGCCTACAGCTATGCGCTAGTCGGTGGCGCGAAGTGGGCCGGGCGATTGGCGCGCCCCATCGCGAAAACCATTTGGCTGGCGGGCGAAGCTGCGGATGTGGAAGTACGGACTGGTACGGTACACGGGGCGATTGGGAGTGGGAGGAGGGCGGCGAAGGAGATTGCGAGGATGATGAAGTAGCGGGACTCGGGACTCGGGACTGGCGCGAGAGTCCGCGTCTCCAGGAGCCGAGTCCCGAGTCCCGAGTCTATCCTCTCCCCTCTCTGCGCCTCGTGGCCCATCCCTTCTTCGCCGCGCGGCTCCGCTCGGCGTGGGTCATGCTGCCCGCGCTCGTGTCTTTCTTGCCGCGGCCTGAGCCGCCAGGCTTGTTGCCGCCGCCGGTCTGCTTGTTCACAGTGGCCCAGGCTCGGCGCTCGGCTTCTTTCTTCGAAACGCCTTGCTTCTCGTAGCCCTCCTCGATGTGATCGGCCATCCGCTCTTGCTTGTCCGTATACTTGGATTTGTCACCGCGTGGCATAGCTCCTCCGTTCGACATGTAGCGCAGAGCCAATCCCGCAAGACACAAACCACGGGTCTTCATGAGAACGCGCGATCGTAGGGGCAAGCGCGTACTGGTGCACTAGGTGGAACGCCAGGATCGTCTCCAGTGTTGAGTTGGAGGCCCACCTTGGATTCATCAGTGTTGAAGCTGTTGAGGAACGAAGCCAATGGCGTATCGGCCGGAGCTGAGCGCCCCGAGAGCCGGGCGTCTGACAACGACCTCCTCGACGCCTACTCGGCTGCGGTCGTTGGCGCCGTGGAGCGTGTTGGTCCGTCGGTCGCCCACCTCGAGGTTTCCGTGCCGCGCTCTGTGGCACCTCGTGGCGCCCGCTCGCGCGGCGGCGATGAAGGACTCGTTCCCGGTGGGAGCGGGTCGGGTTTCATGTTCACGCCCGACGGTTTTCTTCTCACGAACAGTCACGTCGTCGAGCACGCGCGCAGGATTCGCGCGACCTTCGCCGACGGAACGAGGTGCACGGCGGAGATCGTGGGACGCGACCCGGACACCGATCTGGCCGTGCTCCGTGTCGATACGCCGGCGATCGTTCCGGCCCGTCTCGGTGATTCCACAAGACTGCGTGTAGGGCAGGTCGTCATTGCGATCGGCAACCCGCTCGGGTTCGCGTCTACCGTGACATCGGGTGTGGTGAGCGCGCTCGGCCGGACGATGCGCGCGCAATCAGGACGCGTGATCGACGCCGTGATTCAGACCGACGCCGCGCTGAATCCTGGCAACTCCGGTGGACCTCTCGTGAATTCACGCGGCGATGTCGTCGGCATCAACACGGCGATCATCGCCGGAGCGCAAGGGATCTGCTTCGCGGTTCCGGCAAGTACCGCGCACCTCGTGATACCGCAGCTGATCAGCGAAGGGCGAGTGCGGCGTGGTTGGATCGGAATCGCGGGGCAGACGATCCAGCTGTCACGCCGGCGCGTTCAGCTCAACCACCTCACGGCGGCGGGCGCCGTGCTGATCACGGAGGTGATGCCCAACAGCCCGGCGAGCGGAGCGGGGCTTCGCGCCCGTGACATCATCGTCGGCTTCGCGGGCACGCCGGTGACCGGCATCGACGACTTGCAACGATTGCTGACCAGGGAGCGAATCGAAATGCCGACGACGATATCCCTACTCCGCGACGGATTGCACGTCGACATACCGATCGTTCCGGCGGAAGCGAGATAGCATCGGGACTCGGGACTCGGGACTCGGCGGGGAAAATGAATGCGCCGGTCGGCGCAGCCGCCGGCGCTTCCTTGTGTTCATGCCGAGTCCCGAGTCCCGAATCCCGAACAGAGCTTGACTCGCCTCCCATCGCGCACGATCATGATCGCCTTCGATGGCAATCCTGCCTAACGAGACGGCACCCGACGCCAAGCTGGGGCGCCCACCCGAGCCGTACGTACCAGAGCCCGGGCGGAAGCGGACGGGCATTGGGCTCTGCCTCTCCGGTGGAGGATATCGCGCAACTCTCTTCCACCTCGGATCGCTTCGCCGCCTGCACGAGCTGGGCGTGCTCGCGCAGGTCGACGAAGTGAGCTCCGTGTCAGGCGGCAGCATCACGAGTGCGTTCCTGGCGCGCGCAATTCGCGATGCGGAGCGTGCAGGCCATCAACCGTTGGATGATTTCGAGCGCGAGCTGGCCGCTCCGCTCCGCGCCTTCACGACGCGCAACATCCGAACGGGAGCGATCGCCAAGCGCCTCCTGCCCTGGAATTGGGTGCGCTCCGACACCGGTGCACGTGCACTCGCCAGTGCGTACAGGAAGGCGCTGCCGGAATTTCCGTGCGCCGATCTGCCGGTACGCCCGCAGTTCGCCTTCTGCGCGACCGACATGACGTTCGGTGTGAATTGGACGTTCGGCCGCACGCAGATCGGCGACTATCAGGCCGGGAACATGGCACCGGGCGCCGAGCACGACGTGGCGTTGGCGGTGGCAGCGTCGGCCTGCTTCCCTCCAGTGTTCAATCCGATTCGGATGAACCTCGACGCGGCAAAGCTGCGCCGCGGCAACTACCGCGCGGCCGACCGCGACCAGCTGGTGCGCGGCATCCGTCTCACCGACGGCGGCAACTACGACAACCTAGGACTCGAGACCGTCTGGAAGGACAGAGCGATCGTGCTCGTGTCCGATGGCGGCGGCCCGTTCGACTACAGCACCGATCAGGGATTCTTCTGGCGAGTGTCGCGGTACTCGGACATGCTCTACCGGCAGGTCACCAGCCTTCGCAAGCGCTGGCTGATTGCCGGGTTCATGACCGGCGTGCTGGAAGGCACCTACTGGGGCGCGGCCAGCGACGTGAAGAACTATGCGCCGAGTGCGGTCGGCTACCCGGGAGATTTCGCGTACGATGTATTGGCGCGGATCCGCACGGATCTCGACGCGTTCTCGGAGGCCGAGGCGTCAGCGCTGGAAAACCACGGCTACGCGTTGGCCGAAGCGGCCATCAAGAAGCACGCGTCCGGCCTCGTTAGGCAGAAAGTGCCGTTCCGGCCGCCGCACCCACGCTGGGATTGGACGCACCTCGACGATCTGCGACGCGCGCTCCGTGACAGCGGAAAGCGCAGCGCGCTGGGCCGCTTCTGAACTATCGCGCGGGCCGCCACCCCTCTACGACGGCTCGCACGGCCGGTGAAGCGGCCTCGACGCTCCGCGGCATTGGCGAGCCCGCTTCCAGAAGCAATCGCGCGACGGTTGCGTGATCGCTCCGCGGATCGCCGCAGTGCTGCGAGCCGTGGAGACACCAGTCGAGCGCGACACCACCGTACGTCGACTCGCGTCTCTCCACGAGAGTGCGGGCTGATGGGTGGCGTAGGATCGCGGCCACGCAGCTGGGCACACCCTGCCATGCGGCGCAGTGGAGCGCGAGCCCGCCGTCGTGTCCCGGCGTCAGCGGATCGAAGCCGAGCTCGAGCATGAGCTCGACGGCGGGCGTGTCGCCCTCCCACGCCGCGTCGGGCAATGCGCGCAGATCGCGGATGCCTAACGAGTCGATGATCCGCGGGTGCGAGGCCACGAGCGCGCGCGCGCGTGCGGTGTCCCCACGCCGGCACGCGAAGACGAGCTGCTGCGCCGGTGTGGCCGCCTCGAGCATCACCTCGAGGGCTTCCGCTTGCTCGAACTGCGCGGCAACCTGAAGCGGCGACAGATTCGGCCCCAGCGTCCACATGTAAATGTGGAAGCTGCTCGGCGGACGCTCGGCGTATTCGCCCTGCGTGCTGCGAAGATCGAGGAGCGTCGGTTGGGAGCGCAGCATGTGGCGTACACGGTCGGTGAGGCCGAGCGCCGCGGCGAGGAAGATGTCGCTCGTTGCGCCGCGCTCGACCAGATAGCCGGCCAGCTCGTAACGGCCCGCGCCGCGCCGGCGATCCAGCATCCATTGCGCCGGTGTCGACCGGTGGTCGATGTCCTTGGCGTCGAGCGCCGCGCCGGCATCCAGCAGCATGTCGACGATAGTCCGCGATCGCGCGAAGTGCAGCGGAGTCTGACCATCACCTCCGCGCTCGTGCACGCGAGCCGGATCCTCATCGAGGATTTGCCGGAGCAGATCCGGTCGATCGAGATGAGCAGCCGCGCACGCATCGGGGATGGCGCCCGCGGCGAGAAGACGCTCGGCCACATGATCGCTGGCCGAGTGGAGTGGGTGAAAGCCCCCGGCCCACCAGTCGCTGCGGCGGTTCGGATCGGCACCGAACTCGAGAAGCACATCCACGAGCGCAACGTCGTCACGGCCGGCGACGTGCACCAGCGCCGGCGAGTCGAACGGAAAAAGTGGCTGATTCACTGCTTCGCGCAGCTCCGGATGATGCTGGAGGAGCCGGCGCACTTCGCTCGTGTCGCCGCTGTACAGTGCGTGCTGCATCGCTTGATATGACGGCGCGGTCATGACGGCCTCCTTCGACTGGATGATGCCGGAGCAGGAGCGATGTCGACCGTGATGCTCCGCCACTTTCCCTGATTGAATCGCAGAACGCTCAGCAGTGCGCGTGTTGCGTGGCCGGACAGAATGGCGAGCCAGATCTCGATGGGATCCAACGTGCTCGTTTGTTGGATCACGAAGCAAATGCCGAGCGGAACGAGGATCTGCGCGATGATGGAGATATAGAGCGGGCTCTTGGTGTCACCGGTGCCCTGCAATCCGCCAGTGTACGTGAGTGCTATGGCGATGAAGAGGCCCGAGAGGCTGAGCACCCGCAGGAGCTGCACGCCGAGCTCGACCGCGACCGGGTCGTCCATGCCGAAGAGCGCGAGCAGCTGTCGCGGGATGAGCAGGAAGAGCGATCCGATCACGGCCGCGGTGGTGAGACCGAAACGCGCCGCTACATGGACCGCTTTCTCGGAGCGGTCGGGATGCCCGGCGCCGAGGTTCTGACCGGCCACGGCCGCGGCGGCGCTCATGAGTCCAACCGTCGTCCAGGTGATGAGCGAGAACAGCTGCGTGTAGGAGACGGCGAACGCCGCCTGCGCGGCGGCACTCTGCGCAAGTGAGCCAATGAAACCCAGCAGCAGCACACCGCCGATGTTCATGGCAATGCCTTGAATTCCCGTCGGCATGCCGAAGCGGAACAAGGCGCGGATGATCTGCCAGTCGGGCTTCCATCCGGCGTGACGTGGGAGCGCCACGACCCAATTCCCTTTCCAGAGCTTCGCCAGCGCGTAGATGGCGATTGCGCCGAATGCGATCGCCGTGCCCATGGCAGATCCGGTCGTGCCGAACGACGGAATCGGACCGAGGCCGCGAATCAGGATCACGTTGAGCACGATGTTCAACACGGTGACGATGATCCCGAGCCGGAGCGGCGTTTGTGCATCGCCCGCCGAGCGAAGCGCTCCTCCGAGCATGAAGAAAATCATCATGCCCGAGCTGGAGAGGAACATGATGCGGAGATACGGCACTGCTTGTGCTTTCACCTCCGGCGCGGCGTTCACCAGCTCGAGCAGCGTGGGCGTGAGCAGGAAGCCGAGCGGGGCAAAGACGCCTAACGAGAGGCCGACGGCGGTGAGGAACGCCTGATAGACGGTGCGGTCGACCTTGTCGGACTCGCCGGCGCCGACGAAGCGCGCGACGAGCACGCTCATGCCGGCGAAAAGCGATGTGACGAAGACGACGACGACGATGAAGATCTGCCATGCGACGCCGACAGCGGCATTCGCGGTGTAGCCGACGATGTGGCCGACCAGCACGTGGTCGATGATTCCCTGAACGCCGCCCATGAGATTCTGGAGCATGGTCGGCCACGCGATCTTCCAAACCGCGGGGAGCAGCGGACCTTCAACGATGGAGCGATCGTACCGCCTCCTCTCCGTCGGTTTTGCCGGCGGGATGACAGGCTCGGCAGCGATCGGCGGAGGCGGGGCAGTGCTCGCGTTGGGGCTCGAGGTGATGCCGTCAGCCATACGTGAAACTTACGCGTAAAGACGTCGATTCGTTCGCATGCATCGCAAAAAGCAGATGCCGTTTGACTTGACCCTGACGGACGGGGGTGACCGGTGGGGCGAGCATCCGATCAGCTGTTCGAGCGTTTGTGCGGCGCGCGAATCATGAGGAATGCGATGAGTCCACCGAATGCGCAGAGGCCGGCGCAGATGAGCATCGTTCGCCGATAACCAGCGGAGAGCACGTCGCTACTCGTCAGGCTCGTCCCGCCGATACCGGCGAGTAGCGGTAGCGACGCGATCGCCAGCAATCCGGCGATGCGAGCGACGGCGTTGTTCACGGCCGATGCGACGCTCGTTACGGAGTCTGGTACTGCCTCGAGCACGGCCGCGGTGAGCGGTGCCACGACGACCGACAGCCCGATGCCGAAGACGACTAGTGCCGGAAGCATGTCGCGCACGTACGACGCATCGGCGTCAATGCGCGCGAAGAGTATGAGCCCGAAGGCGGCGACAATCGGACCGACAGTCATTGGGAGGCGTGGGCCGATACGCCTCGACACTCGACCCGCGATCGGCGACAGCACGAGCATGATGAAATTGATGGGAAGCGTTGCCGCGCCGGCCGCGAGCGCGCTATAACCGACGACGTTTTGGAGCTGGAGCATGACCATGAAGAACATCCCGTTGAGCGCGGCGTAGACGACCAGCGTCTCCAGATTTGCGCCGCTGAACTGTCGTGAGTCGAAAAGCTGGAGCGGGAGCAGTGGATTGTCCGCATTGCGCTCGACGACAATGAACGCGACAAGCAGAAGCGTGCCGCCGATTGCCGAGATGAGAATGAGCGGATCGGAGATGCCCAGCTTCGGACCCGAAATGAGCGCGAACGTAACGCCGGCAAGGCCAAGCGTGATCAGTGTCGCGCCGGGGTAGTCGATTCCGCTTTCCTTTCCGCGCTTATCGGCGGGCACGTGTCGCCACGCCAGCCATGCGGCGCCGAGTGCGAAGGGAATGATCGAGACGAAAACCCAGCGCCACGAGAGCGCGTCGACCAGCCATCCACCGACGAATGGTCCGACCGAGGTCGAGATGGCGGACCACCCTGCCCATTGTCCGATTGCCGCGCCGCGATCTTCTCGGACGAAGACAGTTTCGAGGAGCGCGAGGCTGCTGGGAACGAGAAGCGCTCCTGCCGCGCCCTGGAGAGCGCGCGCGGCGACGAGGAGCGCGAGATTTGGCGCGAGGGCGCAGGCGAGCGAGAAGACGGCGAACATGACGAGACCGAGCACGAACACGATGCGCCGGCCGTAGATGTCGCCGAGCGCGCCGCCGACCAGCATCAGCGCGCTCAGTGTGAGGAGGTAGCCGTTCAGCACCCATTGCGCGCCGTCGATGCCTAACGAAAGCGCGCGAGCGATGGCCGGCAGCGCGACGTTGACGACCGTTCCCTCGAGGAAGACGGCGCCGGATCCGAGCACGCAGGCGGCGACGATCCACCGGCCTTGCGACGAGCGAAGATGGACCACCCGTCGTTAGGCGGGCGGCTCTGCGGCGGGCATCACGTCGGAGGGCAGGAGAAACTGGAGCGCACCTGACGGGCAGCGCTGCACCTGGGCCGCGACGTCGCCGGCGTTGGCGAGCTCTGGCCGAATCCACCGTTTCCGTCCGACGTCGAACACTGCCGGAAGGCCGCGCAGGCAGATGCCGGAGTGTGTGCAGAGCGCGGGGTCGAAGGTCACGGTGATGTCGGCGGTCTCGTAGACCTGGAGACGCTTGCTCATAGTCGAGCCCCTCGTCGTGAAGCAGCGCTGGCCGGCGGTTGGTGAAAGAGACGCGTTGTCGGTTCGGTCTTCCAGCCCTAGGCTTACCCTGGGGATGTAAACGACTTTGGCTGGGAGTGTGGTTCCGCATGAATCCGCAGTTTTTCCCGACACCCGCGGCGTTTCGCGCGTGGCTGCAAAAGAACCACGACAAGGCGACCGAGCTACAGGTGGGCTTCTACAAGAAGCACACGGGGAAACCGAGCATCACGTGGCCCGAGTCGGTCGCCGAGGCTTTGTGCTACGGGTGGATCGATGGCATTCGACGCCGGCTCGATGAGGACAGCTACGTGATTCGCTTTACGCCGCGGAGGAAGGGGAGCGTGTGGAGCGCGGTCAACATCCGGCTGGTCGGCGAGCTGGAGGCCGCAGGTCGGATGACGCCCGCTGGCCGAGCAGCGTTCGAAGTGCGCCCGAAAACCGAGGGTTACTCGTACGAAAGGCGGAACGCCGCGCTCGACCGGAAGCGAACCGCCACCTTCAAGAAGAACAAAGCGGCCTGGAAATTCTTCGAGTCTCAGCCACCCGGATACAAGAAGCTGATGTCGTTTTACGTGATGAGCGCGAAGACGGAGGAGACGAGGGAGAGGAGGTTGGGGAGGCTTATCGAGGCGTCGAAGGCGGGGAGGAGACTATAGAAAGCGAGATTCGAGATTCGAGATTCGAGATTCGGAACAGCGCACCAGACGAGTTCCGAATTCGCCGTTCCGAATCTCGAATCTCGAATCTCGAATCTCGCTAAGCCTTACCTGCTCGCCGTCACCGACACCCTCAGCGTCCTCGGCGCTCCAGGCATGATGTTGTTGTTGCCGTGAGACGTCGCGAAGTAGCGGCGATCGAAGACGTTCTCGATGTTGAGCTGCGCGCGGAGGTGCTGGTGCAGCGTTGCGTACACGGCGGCATCCACGCGCGTGAACGACGGGAGCGTCACCGTGTTGTCGATCGCCGCGAACATGTCGGCCGCGTGCACTACACCGAGCCCAGCGCCGAAGCGCTGCGTCACCTGATAGCGATTCCACAACGAGAACATGTGCCGTGGAACGAGCGGAACGCGCGCGCCCTCCGGAGCGGCACTCGTCCGGCTCACGATCTTCGCCCTCTGCGAGGCATAGCCACCGGTGATCTGCCAGTTGCTGGTCAGATTTCCGGTGACGTCAGCCTCGATCCCAGTGGTCCGCTGACGCCCGGTCTGCACGACTTTCGTTGCATCGAGCGGGTCGGGGGCCGAGGTGTTCGAGCGATCGAGACGATAGACCGCGGCCGTGAAAGCGAGATCAGGTCGAACGTCCCACTTCACGCCGAGCTCGCGATTGATGAAGCGCTCGGGCTCGAGCGTCTTGGTAGTGGCAGTGAGCGACGAGAACTGATCACCCGAGCTCGGCAGATGCGACACGCTGTACGAGCCGTACACCGACATCGCTTCGAGCGGCTTGTACACCAGGCCCAAACGCGGCGAGATCATGCGATCCTTCCGGGTCAGCTCCTGATCGCTCCGATGATTGCGGAAGGTGAGGTCGAACCAGTCGTAGCGCAGACCGGCCAGAGCCTGTACATGCTCGCCGAGCTCGAGCTGGCTCTGCATGTAGATCGCGGCGACATCGGAGGTGACACGATTGTCGGCGTCGGTTGCCGACTGCCGGAACGTCACCGGCCGGGCGACAGTCGGCTGCGCGAACGGAACGGAGATCGACGTCACCTGATCGTCGAAAAAGCCCGTATTCCGGAAGTTGTCCGTCCGCTGACTGCCTAACTCGGCGCCCACCATCCAGGTCTGCTTGACCGCACCGGTGCGTACGGCGTAGGTGAGATCGGTCTGGTTGAAGATGTTGCGCCGATCGTGGCGATTGTTGTACGCGGACAGGCTGACCTCGGTCCCGGCGGCGTTGACCGCCCCGGGGAACACGTTCTGGTAGAACTTGTCGTAGTCGACGACATGGGAGCGATTGCGCAGCGTGAAGCTGGAGCCAAGCCCGCGCTCGATCGTGAGATCACCAGCATGGATCGACGTGGTGCCGTTGCTCAGGTCGGGATCGCCGAAGAAGGTCTCGATGTTCGCGTTCGATGGACGACCCTGGAACGATGGAATGCCGCGGTCGATCGTACGCTCGTCGCGGAAGAACTCGTAGCCGAGCTGGATCACCGCGCCACCAGCGAGAATCGAAGCGGTAGGGTTCACGCCTAACCGCTCAAGCTCGCTCGCATCGCGGAACTGCTGCGAGCGCTCGAACATGCCGTTGAATCGGCCAGCGAAGTTGTGCGAGAGACCGTCGCCCACGTCGACTGTGGCGCGCTTGTGGTCGAACGAACCGCCCTCGAAGGTGAGCATGCGGGTTGGCGCCCACCCTGCATTCTTCGTCACGCGATTGATGACCCCGCCGCCACCACCGCGCCCGAAGATCATCGCGTTCGAGCCCTTGAGGGCTTCGATGCGCTCTACGTTGTAGAGATCGCGAAGGTACTGCGCGTCGTCCCGAACACCATCGACGAAGAAGTCGGCCGTGGAGCTGTTGCCGCGAATCGTCGGCGCGTCGCGGTGTCCTTCGCCCTGCCCCATCGTGATGCCCGGGATGTAGCGTACGACATCGGCCATGCTCTGCATCGCCTGATCGTTCATCAGATCGCGTCCGAGCACGGTGACTGATTGCGGCACGTCGCGCAGTAGCTGATCGGTCTTGGTAGCCGTGCTGCTGCGGCTCGCCGTGTAGCGTGATCTACGGATCGCGTCCGCGGAGACGACGACCGGGTCGAGCTCGTACGCGCCGTTGGCTACGCTGGGTGGCGGTGTGTCGGTGATGACGACAAGCTCGCTGCTCTTGAACCAGGCCCAGTATCCGCTTCCCTCGAGGAGGATGCGGAGTGCCTGCTGAGCGGTGAGTGTGCCGGCGACAGCGTGCGCGTGAACGGCGCGCAGGGGATCGTCGAGCTCGATGCGAATTCCGCTCTGTCGGCTGAACATCCCGAGCGCATCGCGGATTGGGCGAGCGGGGATGTCGAATCGGAAGCGGGTGGTGGTATCGATGACCTCGGTCTCTTCGATGACGCCGCCGTCTGTGGGGATCTCGACGGACTGCGACGCGATCGTCGGCTGGGCGATTGCTGCGCATGGGAGAAGGGCGCAGAAGGCGAGAGCGAGAGTAGTGGATCGCATGACGAGTGGGTTCGCGGTGAGGCGATGTGATTCTGACGAACGACCGTTCCGGAGGCGAGCGTGATTCGTTGTTGGGAATCATTCTCAACTAGCGCACAAGGTACGCTCCCACGGCAATTCTGACAAGATCTGTCGGAAATGCCCTGGGCCTATGCCTGTGCTCGCGGCTGGCGTAGTCCCTCGAGACGCAGTAGCGTCCGCTGCGAACGCATGGAAACTCAAGTGAGGAAGGTCGACCGATGACCCGAAACTCCGCGCTCTGTCTCGTCGCTCTCGCGCTTGCCGCCAGTTCGTCGGCGGCGGCTGCGCAATCGAAGCCGCTCGGCGACGATCTGGAGCGTCGCATCGCCGCGCTCGAGGAAAAGGTCGTCGCATGGCGACGCGACATCCATCAGCATCCGGAGCTGGGGAATCGCGAGACCCGGACGGCGAAGCTGGTGGCCGATCACCTGCGCGCCCTCGGATATCAGGTACAGACGGGCGTTGCACACACCGGCGTAGTGGGAGTGCTGAAAGGCGGCAAGCCCGGTCCCGTCGTGCTGCTACGCGCGGACATGGACGCGCTCCCGGTGACGGAGCGCGTGAACCTCCCGTTCGCGTCGAAGGTGAAGGCGATGTTCAACGGCGCCGAGGTCGGCGTCATGCACGCCTGCGGTCACGACACGCACGTGGCCATACTCATGGGCGTCGCCGAGGTGATGGCGGGCATCAAGGATCAGATCCCCGGGACGTTGAAGCTGGTTTTCCAACCTGCCGAGGAAGGTCCCCCGCAGGGCGAACAGGGCGGCGCCGAGCTCATGGTGAAGCAGGGTGTGCTCGACGCGCCGAAGGTCGACGCCGCGTTCGCGTTGCACATCGACGCGTCGCGCGAGGTCAATACGCTGGGGTATACGACGGGCGGCGTCTACGCCAGCGCCGACGATTTCCGCATCCTCGTGAAGGGGAAGCAGACGCACGGCGGATATCCGTGGAACGGCATCGATCCAATCGTGACGTCGGCGAACATCATCACTGCCCTTCAGACGATAGTGAGCCGCCAAGTGAACCTCCCGCAGCGAGCCGCGGTAGTCACCGTCGGGAAGATTCAGGGCGGCGTGCGCTCGAACATCGTGCCGGAGCAGGTGGAGATGATCGGTACTCTTCGCGCACTCCATCCGGATGATCGCAAGCTCCTACACGAGCGTGTGCGGCGTATCGCCACGAACGTGGCGGAGAGCATGGGCGCGACGGCGGAAGTACAGATTCCCGTGACTACTGCGTATCCCGTCACGTACAACAACGAGGCGTTGACCAAAACGATGGTGCCGGTGCTCGAATCGGTGGCCGGCGCCGGCAAGGTAGTGTTCACTCGTCCGGAAACGGGAGCGGAAGACTTCTCCTTCATCGCCGAGCGCGTGCCGAGCTTGTACATCCAGCTCGGCGGACGGCCGTCGAACGTCAAGGAGGAAGACGCGGCCGACCATCACACACCCGATTTCTACATCGACGACAGCGGTCTCGAGCTCGGCGTGCGGGCCATGGCGGCGATGGCGCTGCACTACATGCGCACGCACTCGAGCGCCAAGGTGACGTCGCTGTCACGCTAGTGTGATCGAGACCGAGTTGCCGATGAGGTCGTGTCGGCGCGAAGTGCCCAGGTCGAGGGAAGCTGGAGCACGTCATCCAGATGGCGCCGTCCGGCGAAGCCGGTCATATGAGTGCCGTAGATCCGTTCGACGCGAAGGCGTCGCTGATCTACCCACCGTGCGAATTCCTGCATGACAAGGAGCCGGTCGCGAGGCGGGAAGCCGGGGTCACCGGCGAAATAGAACTGATCTCCCTGATAGAGAATGCCTTCCTGGGGGAGATAGACCACGAGCGCATCATCGGTGTGAAGATTCGCGCCGACCCGTAGCACCTCGATGGTGCGCTGGCCGTCCGTGATCACCTGCCGATCCTGCACTGCGGCCGCCGGAATACCGTAGATACGCCGCACATAGTCGCGCGTGTCGGGTGTAGTCAACACGGTCACACTTTCCTCGGCGAACGCGCCCAATCCGCCCGAGTGGTCGTTGTGATAGTGCGAGATTGTGATGTAGCGGATCGGCTTCCTCGGGATCCGCTCCCGAATTCGTCTCAGGATCACGCTGCCTAACGAGTCGGCACGAGGCAGTGCATCGGCCGGAAGGCGGCTCATCTCCACGTAGCCGTGCGCCGGAGCCTCGATCACCACCACGAAATCGCGCATCTCGACAAACATCGATGTGAATCCGTCGAGCGCGTGCACGACGAACACTCCGGGGGCGGGCTCGAGGATCGAACCTGGTGGCGCGCTCTGGGCGGTCAGCGCATCGGGAATGGCAAACCCGAGCATTACCTGGCGCGCATCGGTCGAAACATCGGCGTATGCCATTGCCTGCATGAGGCGGCCGTTGATGCGGAGATCATATCCCGACGGGAAAGGCCCGAGCCGCGGGCGCGCACCATGGCGGCGGTAGATGAGCTCCACATGCGCGCCAGGCAAGTTAGGCATGTCCGCGACATAACGGACCGCGGTCAGCAGACGGGATTCGGCGTCGATGGACAGAAGGAGTGGAGTGGTGCGATCGGGAGGCGTGTAGGCGATGACCTGGTGTCGCCGGCCGTTGATTACCGTGTCGCCCACCGCTCGCAGCGCCCGCGGATTCTCCTGTGCTTCGAGCAGCAAGAGCTGTGGAACTGCGCGCATCAGCTCGCGTCGTATGCGAGGCGCCGTCGGATCAGGCCGCCTGGACACGAACTGCGAGCCGAATTGCAGCACGACGCGGTCATTGCCTTCGTACGAGAAGCGTCGCCACCGGAGGGACCCGTCGCTGCGTGCCATGCGATACTCGTGCGACACGCGCTCTGCCGCACGATCGATGGTGAGCCATTCGTCGATCGGCACAGTGGCAACACGATCCGGTGATACCCCCTGAGCGATCGCGCCGTGATCGGCCGTCCCCCGCCCGTGAATACGCAGCGCCGGCAGTGCGCGAATGGTAGCCAGCCCACCGTAGCTCTCTATCGATTGCGCAATGTGCCTAACGGCGGCCTCATGGTCCTGCGCGCCGCTGCCTGACGAGAGCAGCGAGAGCAATGCGGCCATCGACAACAGCAACCGACGATAGGACATCGTATCTCCGGATCGAGTAGCGATCGAGACTAGGATGCTTCGAGCTCGCGCTCAATACGGCGGATGTCAGGAGCGGTGTCAGGGCGCGGTCACAGCACTGCCCGAGACAACAACGGCGCCCGTGTCACCGGGCGCCGTGCTGCGATACTTCCGGTCTTCTAGGAGAGTTGCTTGCTGATGTTGAGCTTCTGCATTCGTGACCGGAGCGTACTCGGATTGATGCCGAGCATCGCGGCCGCGCCCTGCGCGCCGTGAATCCGGCCATTGGCTGCTGCCAGCGCGCGTCTGATGTGCGACCGCTCGTTCTCGTCGAGCGTGGCGATCGGCGCGTCGCCCATCTGACCACTCGCCTGCGAAGCCGCCAGGTTCAGCATGTCACCGATTTCCACGACCGGTCCGCGTGCCAACACGCACGCACGCTCCATCACGTTCTGTAGCTCGCGAACATTACCTGGCCACGAGTACCGTTGGAGCTGATCGAGACTCTCCGGCGCGACTCCCTTGAGCGGCTTGGCCAACTTTCGCTGGAGCTGCGCGAGGCAGTGCTGCACCAGGAGCGGGATGTCGCTCGAGCGCTCACGCAGCGGCGGAACGCGGATCGGGAAAACATTGAGCCGGTAGAAGAGATCTGATCGGAAGCGTCCACCCGCGACTTCCTTCTCCAGATCGCGATTGGTCGCCGCCACCAGGCGAACGTCGACCTTCATCGGCCGCGCACTGCCGACCCGCTCGAACTCCTGCTCCTGGAGCACGCGCAGCATCTTCACCTGGGTGTCGAGCGGTAGCTCACCAACCTCATCCATGAAGAGCGTGCCCTTGTCGGCCAGCTCGAACCGGCCGATGCGCCGCTGCAGTGCACCGGTGAACGCGCCCTTCTCGTGTCCGAAGAGCTCCGACTCGACAACGCCCTGCGGGATCGCGCCGCAGTTGACCTTGATCATCGCGCGGTCCTTGCGCGGACTCATGCCGTGGATTGCGCGAGCGATCAGCTCCTTTCCGGTGCCGGTTTCACCGGTGAGCAGCACTGTCGTCTCGACGCTGGCTACCTGCTTGACCTTCCGCAGCACCGCGCGCAGGGCCGGGCTTTCTCCGACGATCTCCTCGAAACCGCGCTCCACCCGGATCTCATCCTGCAGATACGCATTTTCCACCTGCAGCCGATCCTTGTAGCGCTCGAGCTCGGCGAACAGGTGAGCGCTCTTGATCGCCATCGCGACCTGGTGGGTGAAGACCTCGAGCAGCTCGAACGCCTCCGGTGAGAAGGGGCGCCGGCTCAGCATGCCCATGACGCCTAACAACTCACCACGGAAGTCGAGCGGGAAGGCGCCAACCGCCACGATCCCCAGCCGCTCGAATATCTCCCGCTGCTGCGGCGTCATCACGGCATTGTTGGGGTCGTTGAAGACGTCGTTGGAGAGGATCGGGGTGCGATCGAGCGCAACCCTCACGATGCTCACCGGCAGGCGCATCGGGACCAGATGGTCCGGGCCGTTGATGAGCGGAATCTCACCGGCGCTCGCCGAGAGGTGCAGGCAGCGCTCGCCCCCGGATTTCTGCGGGAACACCGGCCCCATTGTGCGACACACCTCGCACTCCTCATCGGACCGATAGAGGAACACCCGCGAGATGACCGCGCCGGTGTGCTCCACGATCGCGGTGACGACCGAGTTGAGGAGTTGCGGAAGTGCTTGCGTGGTGGCGATGCCGCGCGTCACGCGGCGCAGCATCTCGAAAGACGGGTTACGCGCGGCCTGCGCGCTCGACGGAGCAGAAAGCTCCGGCGCAAAGGTCGACACGATTTCGCGATCGGTGTGCAGGATCGCCTTCCTTGGGTGCGGTATCTCCCAATCTTGCGACATTTCGCGATGACACAAGAGGAGAAATGACTGGCAGCTGACCTGTAGTTTTAGCGTAACATCTTGCCAAATCACAACATAGCGATTTCACTCCGTTTCTGCCTCGAACGGCCCCGGCGTTGCTTTTGATTAGCGTCGCTAGCTGCGCACATCCGAACCCGAACAAGAACCACTTCATGAAGCCATACGATCCTCTCCCTCACGATGGCCGCGCCGACAAGATCCTCGGCGCCGCGCTCGCCGCCTTTGCCGAGAGCGGATTCTCCGACACACGACTCGGTGACATCGCGCATCGCGCCGGTCTCTCGATGTCGACGCTGTTGCTCTACTTCCCGACCAAGGAAGAGATCTTCCGCGAAGTCGTTCGATCGGCGCTGCTCGACAACCTGAACCACGGCTCCGAGATCGTGCCGATGGGCGGCGCCACGGTCACCGACGCCGTCCGCGTGTTCGCCCGAAACTATTGGAGCAAGATGGAGCAGCCCGAGATGGTGGCGATTCTTCGCCTCGCCATCGGCGAACTACCGCGCTTCCCGGAGCTCGCGGTATTTCACGCGACCGAGACGCTGGAGCGATTCGCCCACGCGCTCGAGCGGATCATCGAAGAAGGGATTCTGTCGGGCGAGGTCAAACAGATCGATGCAAAGGCCACCGCGCGAATGATCCTCGCCACGGTGGCAGCGCACGCGCTCTGGTTCGCGCATCCCGAGATCTACGGCGGAATCACCGGCGCCGACCGAGAGCGCGCGGCAACCGCGACGATCGACACGCTGGTCAAGTCATTGACGCCAGGGTGAAGTCCAGCGCGGCGCATACATGAAGGCGTGTCGTGTCGAAGGTGGGGAGTGGTGAGTCATCCTCGCCGATCAACAAGCCGATCTCGGTGCAGCCGAGTATCACGGCATCCGCTCCAGCCTCATTCAGTTCGTTAATGATCTCTACGTAGCGGGCACGTGACGCGTCAGTCACCTGCCCTCGGCACAGCTCATCGTAGATGATCCTGTGCACATCAGCGCGGGCCTGCTCGTCAGGCACCAGCAGGTCAATCCCGAATCGCTGCGTCAACCGCTCGCGCCAGAACGGCAACTCCATGGTGTAGCGCGTGCCGAGCAATCCGGCCCGGCGCACTCCAGCGCGCTGCATCGCGCTACCGGTAGGATCGACGATGTGCAGCAACGGAATCGTGAGTCCACGCTCGATCGTACGCGCAACGTTGTGCATTGTGTTCGTGCACAGGACGATCGCTTCGGCGCCGGCCCGTTCGAGAACGGCGGCCGCGGCCGAGAGCTGTAGGCCGGCACGGTCCCACTGCTCCGTCTGCTGAAGCCTTGCGATTTCGGCGAAGTCCACGCTGTGAATGAGGAGCTTGGCCGAATGGAGCCCACCCAACCGGGCGGCCACCCCCTGATTCAGAAGTCGATAGTACTCGGCGGTGGATTCCCAGCTCATCCCGCCTAACAATCCCAGAGAGCGCATAGGTGCGTCGGTGTGCTGAAGAGGATTCTTATTTCATCGTGGTGATAGTGCCCTGCGCGCTGGCCAGCGCAACCCGTGCGACGTGGAACGCGGTGAGTGCGTCGACGACCAGATCTCTGGCGCCGTTCAACGATACCGAGGCCGTTATGACGTCGGCATTGCTCGCCACGCCGGCACGAAAGCGATCGCGCGCCTGGTTGAGCTCCTGCTCGGCGAGACGTAGCCGTGCGTCGGCCGCCGTTACGCGCTCGCGTGCCGCGCGAAGCTCGATCGTCGCCGAGCGCACCTCGACTTCAGCCTGCAGCTGCAGGTCGCGCCAGCGAGTCTCGGCCTCACGACGAATGGAGCGTTGCTCATCTACCTGAGAGGAGCGTCGCAGCCCGTCGAGAACGGGCACCGAGATGATCACGCCGTAGGTGTAGGTGTTTCGCAAATTGTCGACATCGCTGCCGATGCTTCCCTGATCGGCGAACAGGGAGATCGTAGGAAGATATTGCGCATTCGCTGCGCGCACGCTTTGCCGTGCGGCGTAAGCTGTTGCCTCCGCGGCACGAATGTCGGAGCGCCGGGTTAGTGCGGCCTGAACTTCGGGCGCGCCGATCTCAGGAAGCGCGTCCTTCGAGGGATGCGCGAGCGAATCCGTCATCTCGATTGGCGTGTCCACCGGCAGCGAGAGCACGCGAGTGAGATTGAGACGGGCCTGATCGCGGTCACTCCGCGTGGCGATGAGCTGCTCAATGGCGGTGGCGACCTGTGCCTCGGCGCGCGTGACATCGAGGGCGACGGCCGTGCCGGCGGCGAACTGGCGACGAGCGATCGAGAGCAGCTCCTCGGCGAGCGCGGAATCGGCAATGCGCGCGTGGAGGCGGGCTTCGGCGCTCAGCACCTGCAGGTATGCGAGCGCGCCTTGCTCGGCGGCCACATCGGCGACGGCAGCGGCGTTGTACCGCGCGGCGCCGGCGTTCACGCCGGCGGCTCGCCACCGTCTGATCGCCTGGAGATCGAGCACGGTCTGCTCGGCGCGCAGGCGCAGGTCGACGCTCCGGTTGGGACCTATCACTTCGCCGTTGCTGTCGAAGATCGGCTGTTGTCCGGGCGCCGTCGGGAAGTCGAAACCGAGGGCGGCCGTGTTGACGGTGCGCGCATCCGCCTTGCCGCCGGCGGTTACCGAAGGCAGGAGGTCGGCGCGGAGCTGACGCGTACGGGCGTTCGCCTGCGTCACCTGCTCGCGGGCAATCGTCACCTGCGCGCCACGCTCGGCAGCAACGCGAGCTGCGTCGCCAAGCGAGAGCGACTGCTTGTCGTCTTGTGCGCGGGCGGCCGACGAGAGCGTCAGTGCGGCGGCCAGTGCGATCGTGCAGTGGGCTTTCATGGGAATCTCGAGAGAGGGTATGAGCTTCGGCCTGACTGGGCTGCCCTCTCGAAAAGCAATGCCGTTGCCACTCGGCACGCTGCTGCTATGTGTGGCGCAACTTCGCTCCACGTCACACGTTAGCGGGACGCACTCGTTAGGCGACCAGTGCTCGCCGGGAAGCGATCATTGCGAGATTTCACCAGGTTGCGGGATGTCGCAATGCGGTCGAGTGCGCGCCTGCGGCGAAAATACGAAGCCCGCGCCGAACGGGAGCGCGGGCCTCGATGGGAGCGTCGAGTCGACCGTTTCTCAGGCGATCGCATGACGGAATCGGTTTTTCGCCAGGGCGACGACGGTGACGGTGAAGACCGTCAGGATCGCGTACGACACCCAGAGCTCTTGCACGCCGGTGCCCTTCAGAAATATGCCCCGAACGATATCGAGGAAATGCCGCACGGGATTCAGATAGGTGAGCATCTGAAAGAACCATGGCATGCTGTTGATCGGCGAGATGAAGCCGGAAAGGATCACCGCCGGAAGGAAGACGAGGATCAGCAGCATGAACGCTTCCTGCTGCGTGCCTGACACGGTGGAGATCAACAAACCCATCGCCAGCGCGGCGAAGATGAACAGCAGCGAGGCGAGAAGGAACGCGCCGATCGAGCCGCGGAACGGCACACCGAAGTGAAAGAGAGCGATCGACGTGAAGAGCGTGAGGTGGAAGAGCCCTACGCACAGCACTGGCAGCGTCTTTCCAAGCATCAACTCGCTCGAGGTCATGGGACTCACCAGCAGTTGATCGAGTGTCCCGATCTCGCGCTCGCGCACGACGCCGAGTGCGGTGAGCAGTAGACAGATCATGATTACGATCGTGCCCATGGCGGCCGGCACATTGAAGTGGCGGCTCTCGAGGCTCGGATTGTACCACGCACGCGATCGCACTTCGATGCCGGGCTGATGTATGCCGCTGACCGCCTTCGCGCCGTACTGCTTGGTGATCTGGTCGACGTACGACTGCGCGACGGTGGCGGTGCTGGCATCGGAGCCGTCGATCAGCGCCTGAACCTCGGCCGTGCCTCCGCCCTTCAGATCGCGAGCGAATCCCGGCGGGATGGCGATGCCCACAACGACTTCACCGCGATCGAGCGCATCACCGATGCGATCGAGGCGATCGGAGCGCTCGACGATGGCGAAGTAGTCGGTCTCGACATATGCCTGCACCAGCGCCCGCGACTCGGCGGTGCGATCGTGATCGACGACCAGAGTTCGAATGTGCTGGACATCGGTGGTGGCCGCGTAGCCGAGCAGCAGGATCTGTACGACGGGCGAGCCGATCAGGAGCGGCTTTGCCTTCGGATCGCGGATCAGCTGCTTGAACTCCTTCTTTATCAACTGCCATAGCCTCACCATCGACAAGTTGCCGATGTGGGTCGGGCGTTTGAAACGCGGTGACATTAGACGAGCTCCTTCTTGAAGACGCGGACGCTCATGGCGACCACGAACATCGCGTACAGGCTGAGACCGACGAGTGGCACCCATAGCACGTCGAGGCCGATGCCGCGCAGGAAGATTCCGCGCGTGATCTCCACGAAGTAGCGGGCAGGGATGATTCGTGAGATGACCTGGAGCAGCCACGGCATGTTGCTCAGGGCGTACATGAAGCCCGAGAGGATCAGGGCGGGAACGTAGGTGGCGAAGATCGCCGCTTGTGTTGCGAGCAGCTGCGATTTCACCACCGAAGAGATCAGGATCCCCAGTCCGAGCACACCGGTGAGGAAGATGAAGCTCGCCGCGCCGAACAGGAGCGCGCTGCCACGCAGCGGTACGCCGAACACGTAGACGGCGGACACCACCGCGATGGCGACGTCGATGAGACCGATGGCCATGTAAGGAAGCAGCTTGCCCAGGATCACCTCGGCACGGCTCACCGGTGTGGCAGCGAGCTGCTCCATCGTGCCGCGCTCCCACTCGCGCGCGATCGTGAGCGAGGTGAGCATGGCCGCGATGATCGACATGATCACCGCGATCAAGCCGGGAACGATCATGTGTCGGCCGTTCAGCGACTCGTTGTACCAGACGCGCGACTCCGCCTGCGCCGCGGGCCGCTGCGATGTCGGGCGACCTTGGGCGAGCGTCTGGTAGTAGCTGGACGCGATCGCGTCGGCGTAGCCGCGTGCGACGGTAGCGGTCTTCGCGTCGGCGCCGTCGAGCAGCAGCTCGATCGGTGCTGGCCGGCGGCCGGCCAGATCAGAGGCGAAGCCCTCTGGGATCACGATCGCCACGCCTATCGTGCCGCGGGCGATCAGCTCTTCCGCTTCGGCCTCGCTGTCGATGACGCGCTCGAGGGTGAAGTAGCCCGAGCGGCCGAACGCTTCGATGAACCGCCGGCTTTGCGATGTGTGATCGCGATCGAGGATGGCGATCTTGATGTTCTCGACGTCGGTCGTGATCGCCGCGCCGAAGAGGAGCAGCATCACCGCCGGGAGCAGGAACGCGAGCGCGAGGCTTCGTGCGTCGCGTCGAAGGTGCAGGCTCTCCTTGCGCGCGATCGCCCACAGCCGACCGAGATCGAACTTCTTCACGTCGTGTGTCATGATATGACCGCTCCGCCCGCATGCCGGACGCAGGCGACGAAGACATCCTCGAGTGAGGCTTCAATGCGCTCGACGGACCGGCAGGCGAGGCCGGCCGCCTCGAGCAGCTGGGGAACGACAGCGAGCGTACGTCCTTCATCGGTGGTGACTACCCGGACGGCTCGTCCAAACAGACTCACGTCTACCACGCCCTCGGCGCCGCCGAGAATCGGCACGGCGCTCGGGGCATCGTCCGTTTCGACGCGGAAGATCGACTCGACCATCCCTTGGCGCAGCTCGTTAGGCGTGCCTAACGCGATCAGCCGGCCGCGGTTCATGAGGACGAGCCGGTCGCAGTACTCCGCTTCTTCCATGTAATGGGTGCTGACGAAGACGGTGGTTCCGGCGTCGGAGAGCTCGCGAATGACATCCCAGAAGCGGCGGCGCGCCGACGGGTCGACGCCGGACGTGGGCTCGTCGAGGAAGAGCACCGGCGGCTCATGCAACACGGAGCAGCCAAGAGCCAGGCGCTGTTTCCAGCCGAGCGGCAGGTCTTTGGTCAGCTTGTTCCGATGCTCGCTCAGACCGGACATCTGGATGATCCAGGCGCGACGGCGCTCGAGCCGCTCTCCCGTTACTTCGTGCAAGCCGCCGGCGAGATCGATGTTCTCGTCGACCGTGAGATCGAGGTACAGCGAGAAGAGCTGCGACATGTAGCCGATCTGTCGCTTGATCAGATCGCCTTGCGTGGCCAGGTCGAGACCCGTGACGGCGCCGACACCCGAGGTGGGGCGGATCAGTCCCGTCAGCATCTTTATGGTGGTCGTCTTTCCGGCGCCGTTGGGGCCGAGGAAGCCGAACACCTCGCCGCGGTTGACGGTGAAGCTGACGTCATCGACGGCCTTGAAGTCGCCGAAGTGACGAGAGATTCCGTCGACCCACACGGCCGAACCGTTGGCGCGTGCCACGCGCTGGGTTGTCTTAGTTGACATGGGTCGCGCTCGTCAGATCGATGAACACGTCCTCGAGCGAGGGCTCGAGTGGGCGGATCGCCAGCACGGAGATACCCGCGCCGCGGAGGAGGTCAGCGAGGTGCGGTTGCATGCCTTCCCGGACGGTGGTGACGTGGAGCGCGCGACCGAAGAGGGCCGCGCTGCGCACGCCCGGTTGCGTCTGCAGCAGCGTCGCGGCTTTGCGAGGCGCGTCAGTCTCGACGATGATCGCACGAAGAGCGAGCCGATCCTGAAGGACCGCCGGCGCATCGAGCGCGGCGAGCTTTCCATTCTGGAGCATTGCCACGCGGTCGCAGCGCTCGGCTTCGTCCAGGTACGAGGTCGACACGATCGCCGTCATTCCGCGGGCGACCATCTCGTGCACGATGAGCCACAGATCGCGCCGGGAGATCGGGTCGACGCCGAAGGTCGGCTCGTCGAGGAGCAGCACCGTCGGCTCGTGAATCAGAGCGCAACAGAGCGAAAGCTTCTGCTTCATCCCGCCTGAGAGCTTTCCGGCGAGCCGCTTCTGGAACGCGCCCAGGTTCGAGAACTCGAAGAGTCGCTCGAGACGGGCGGGGCGCGCGGCGCGCGGGACGCGGTAGAGATCGGCGTAGAAGTCGATGTTCTCGCGCACCGTGAGGTCGCCATAGAGCCCGAAGCGCTGCGACATGTACGCGATCCGGTGCTTCGCGCTCTCGGGGTCGGTGGCGACGCTGACGCCGGCTACGATTGCATCGCCTGACGTCGGCCGCATCACGCCGGCGAGGATCCGAAGCGTCGTCGTCTTGCCGGAGCCGTCGGGACCGACGATTCCGAACAGCTCGCCGCTACGGACGCTGAACGAAAGCGCGTCGACCGCCGTCAGATCACCGAACCGGCACGTCAGCTCGGTGAGCGTGATCATTGGGGCGCCTATGCTGCGGCGGTTCGTTGACATGTCGCGAAGTCTCCGAGGCTCGTACGGGTGAGGTTCAATGCGATGCCGACGCCATCGAGCGCGTGCCGCTCGATGCTACGGCCGATTTGTTAGGCACGTCGAAGCGCACGTCGGTCGGCAGTCCGGGCTTGAGATCCACCGACGAATCACCGGTGATCCGAACGCGAACTTCGTAGACCAGTCGGACGCGGTCCTTGGTCGTCTGCACGTTGCGAGGAGTGAACTCGGCGACGCTGGCGATGTGCGAGATCACGCCTTCGTACGAGCGATTCTCGAAGCCGTCGGCGGTCATCGTCGCTTTTTGACCGAGCGCCAGGCGTCCCACCTCGTCACCCGGCACGTAGATGCGAACCCAGCGGTCGCCGAGATCGCGGAGCGTGAGCACGGGTGAGCCGGCAGCGACTGCTTCGCCCGGCTCGCGGTGTCTCACCGAAACCGTTCCGTTGAAAGGCGCGGCAATGGTCACTTGCGAGAGCATGGCGTCGATGCGCTGCACGGTGGCGGAGGCCTCGGCCAGCTCGGCACGCTGCGCGGCGATGCGCTCGCGGCGCGGTCCGGCGACGAGCAGGCTCAGCTCTTCCGCGGCGCTCGACACTTCGCCGTCGGCAACCTTGAGCGCTGTTTCCTGGTGATCGAACGACTGCTTGCTGATCAGCGACTGCTCGGCGAGCTCGCGGAGGCGGTCGACATCGCGCCGAGCGGCATCGCGGCGCTGCGTGGCGACCGTGAGGTCGGCGCGCGCGCGGGCGATCTCTTCGCGGCGCGTGCCGGCGGTGAGCTCGTCGAGCAATGCGCGGGCGGACGCGACCTGCGCGATGGCCACGGCGCGCTCGGCCAGCAGCTCGGCGCGCTCGAGAGAGGCAAGCTCGTCGCCGACGCGAGTGGTCGAGCCTTCGCGAACGCTGATCTGCTCGAGACGGCCCGGTACCTGGAAGCCGAGGTCGGCTTCGGTTGCTTCGACCGTACCGGAGGCGAGGATGATGTTGTCGTGCGACCGGCCGGCGATGTATCGGTAGGCGAAGAACGCCGCGATCAGAGCGAGCACGACAGGGCCGATGATCTTACGCTTGTCATGTGGCATTGTTGGTCCCTGGCGAAAGTCGGGTGCGTCGCCACGGTGGCGCCGCTGGTGAGGGGGAAAGCAACGCCAGGACCAATCGTCGACGGACTGAGCGGGCTCGTTGTAAAGTGCGATCACAGTGCGCGTTAAGCGCGGACGTCAGTGTTCGCTCGTCGAGCCGGTGACGTGGGTTTCGTCGTGGCATCTCGCGGGATTGCGACATGTCGCAATCCCGTTTCGCAGCGCGGAGGACGTGGCGAATGGCGGCAGACGTGGACCGGCGGCATCATTCAAAGGAATGACATCCCTCCCAGCTGGCTCGGCCCCGTTCGGCTCGGCCCGAGCGCCAGGCAAGCACGCCGTCACCTTCGTTGCAATCACCGTCCTGATCGACACGATCGGCTTGGGGCTGGTCATGCCGATCATGCCGACGTTGTTGATGGAGCTCACCGGAGAGAACGTGAGCCGGGCGGCGGTCTATGGTGGCTGGCTCGCCTTCGTGTACGCGGCGATGCAGTTCCTCTTTGCGCCGGTGTTGGGGAATCTCTCCGATCGGTATGGCCGGCGGCCGATTCTGTTGAGGTCCGTGGGCGCGCTGGGGATCGACTACATCATCCTCGGTTTCGCACCAACGCTGGGCTGGCTTTTCGTCGGGCGTATGATCGCGGGTATCGCGGGCGCGTCGTTCACGCCGGCGTACGCCTACGTCGCCGACATCACGCCGCCGGAGCGCCGGGCGCAGAGCTTTGGGATGGTGGCCGCAGCGTTCGGCGTGGGGTTCATCCTCGGACCAGCAATCGGAGGTTTGCTCGGCGGGCTCGGATTGCGCGCACCATTTTTCGCCGCGGCGGGGCTCAGTCTGGCGAATCTGGTGTACGGATACTTCGTGTTGGCGGAGTCGCTGCCGCCTGACAAGCGCCGGCCGTTCACGCTGCGCCGCGCGAACCCGTTAGGCACTCTGTTCCAGATGCGGAAGCAGCCGATGGTGCTGGGACTGCTGGCGGCGCTCTTCCTCTGGATGATCGCGCATCAAGTGATGCCGGCGACGTGGGCGTACTACACCAAGTTCCGGTTCGGGTGGTCGGAGGGGTTGATCGGCGCGTCGTTGGCAATGGCGGGCGCGGTGATGGTCGTGAGTCAGATGACGATTTTACGCTTTGCGGTACCCAAGCTCGGGGCGCGACGTGCCGCGCTGACCGCGATCGCGATCGCCGCCGTAGGCTACGTGGGATACGCCACGGCCACGGTGGGGTGGATGATGTTCGCGTGGCTGCTCACCTGGTTTTTCGGTGCGATCGTGATGCCGACGACGAATGGGCTCATGTCACAGCGGGTGGCACCTGACGCGCAGGGGGAGCTGCAGGGAGCGGTGGCGAGCTTGTACTCGCTCAGCTCGATCGTCGGCCCACCGCTCATGACGTATCTATTCAGTCACTACACCGCGGAGAGTGCGCCAGTGCATCTTCCTGGCGCGGCGTTCTTCGCGTCGGCTGCGCTGGTCGTCATCAGCTTCGGCGTGTATTGGAGTGTGACGCGCGAGCCTAGTCCTGGCCCTGTGGAATCGGTCGTGGCCAGCTCGTGATCGCCGACTCGTCAGGCACGGCACTCGTCGGGCGATCGTTTTCTCTCACAGTGTGAGGTCGATGATGACTGCGAGTCGTCATAGCTCGAGTATAGCTCTCGTGGCGGTCGTGATCGCCTGCTCGCCATCGTTGGCACAGTGCCAGGGGCAGGCGCCGGCGAACGGCCCGGCGCAGCGCTCGCCGCAGCCGGCGCCGACAAGGGGTGTGGTGCGCGCCGAGACCGTGGCCAGCGGCTTCGATCATCCATGGGGGTTGGCGATTCTGCCTGACGGGCGGATGCTGGTCACCGAGCGGTTGGGGCAGGTGAAGATGGTTGGACGCGACGGCAAAGTGTCGGCGCCGCTCGGCGGAGTGCCGGAGGTGGTGGCGCGAGGGCAGGGTGGATTGTTGGATGTCGCGCTCGATCCGGAATTCGCGCAGAACCAGCTGGTGTATTTGTCGTACGCGGAGCCGGGGGATGGCGGCGCTGGTACGACCGTGGCGCGCGGGCGGCTGGGTGATTCGAGGATCGAGCAGCTGCAGGTGATCTACCGGCAGCAGCCCAAGGTGAGCGGCAGCGGACATTTCGGATCGCGGCTGGTGTTCGCCGAGGATGGGAAGTTGTTCATCACGCAGGGCGATCGATTCGGGTTCCGCGAACGGGCGCAGGATCTCTCGTCAGGCATCGGGAAGATCGTGCGTGTGAACACCGATGGCTCCATACCGCGCGACAACCCGTTTGTGGGGAAGAACGACGCGAGGCCGGAGATCTGGTCGTACGGCCATCGAAACATCCAGGCGGCGGCGCTTCACCCCAAGACCGGGCAGCTATGGACCGTGGAGCATGGCGCGGCGGGTGGCGACGAGCTCAACCATCCGGAAGCCGGGAAAAATTATGGATGGCCGGTGATCACCTACGGTCGTGATTATTCCGGGAGATCGATCGGTGAGGGGACGGCGAAGGAGGGGATGGAACAGCCGGTGTATTACTGGGATCCGGTGATCGCACCGTCGGGGATGGTGTTCTATCGAGGCGACAAGATCCGTGGATGGGACGGGAGCGTGCTGGTGGGCTCGATGATCTCGCGGTCGCTGGTGCGACTAGTTCTGGAGGACGGGCGGGTCGCGCGCGAGGAGCGGCATCTTGCCGAGCTGAACGAGCGCATTCGTGATGTGCAGCAGGGGCCGGATGGGACGTTGTATGTCATCACGGATGCAGCGAATGGAAGGGTGTTGAGGGTGGTGCCGGTAAACTGAGTAGCGGCGCGCCATCCGCCATCGGCCATCCGCCATCCGCGCCTCGGCGCAGCGATCTCTTCGGCTGACCCGGATGGCCGATGGCGGATGGCGGATGGCGTCGTTCATCCAGCTAGTTTTCGCTTGCCCCATGTCTCGTCATACCGGTCTCGCTTCCCTCCCTCTTCACACAGGCAAAGCCCCACCATGGCTGTTCTCGCGCATGGTGGGGCTGTCGCGCGAGATCGTGATTTACATGGTGAGCGAGTTTGGTGCGCGCGAGGTGCTGCGCCGGCTCGCGGATCCGTTCTGGTTTCAGGCGTTCGGCTGCGTGCTCGGCTTCGACTGGCACTCGAGCGGCGTGACCACGACGGTATGTGGAGCGGTGAAGGAAGGGATCAAAGACATGGAGATGGAGCTCGGTCTCTTCGCCGCGGGCGGCAAGGGTGGCGCTTCGAGGAAGACGCCGAGCCAGGTCACGGCGGCGTGTGAGCGGTTGGGACGCGATGCCGCTCCGTTGGTGTACGCGAGCCGCATGGCGGCGAAGGTCGACAGCGC
>DATFBY010000136.1:0-13047 GCA_035253585.1 Gemmatimonadaceae bacterium
CCCGAGTCCGAATTCCGTCCAGGTGTAGAGCGTGCCTGCCTCGCACCCTTCATGGTATATCGCAAGACCGTACGCCGTTCGCTTCAACCAGGAAAAGTTGTAGCACCACTTGTGTTTGCGCTCGATACAGGTGTCGAACCACTGCCAGGGCCAGAACCCAGGGCACCATACCCTCTCGTCGACATCCTTTTCGACTGGCATATCTCTCCCTCAGTGTCGCCAGTGGCGCCGCCGCTGCGAATCCGAACGACGTCGTTAGGCACGACGCTGCGAAGCACGCAGGCCGTGGCCGGCGGATGAAGATCTTCGCCTGACCGCGAGCTTACCTGCGCGCGTTCGCATGAGCAATTTCTAATGTTCGATGCGCTCACTGAGGGGAATCGGCGGCAACGCAGCGTTGTCGGTGGAGCGTAGCGAAGGGCAGGCTCTCGGCGTCGCGCGCCTAACGAGAGCGACGTACGGGCAGCTCAGTCGCGCTTTGCACCGGCACCGCCAACGTGCTCGAGGCGACGACTCCCTTCGATCTGAGTTGCCCGCACGTCGTCTTCCTCCTCGTACATCAGCCGGATCTCGGTCTCGCCTTGCCAGTGTGGCCAGTGAACGCGGTGCAGTTCCATGAATTTGCGGGCTTCCTCGAGCGCTTCTTCTTTCGACGCGACGTTGATGATCGAGAATCCGCCGATCACTTCCTTCGACTCGGTAAAAGGTCCGTCGGTTGTGACGATCTTCCCGTTCACGAGGCGCATGCGCGCGCCGGACGACGTGGGTTTGAGACCGCCAAAAGAGATCAGCGTACCCTTCTTGGCCGCCTCCTGGCCGAGCTTGTCGATTGCTTCGATCAGCGCGGCCGGCGGCGGTCCGGAAGCGGCGAGGTTCTCGGAGCCTTTGACGATCAGCATGTAGCGCATTGGTTCTTCTCTCCTAAACGGGTGAGCGTGGTGAGATCGGCGGTTTGTGTCGCCTCCTTACCCGTTGCGTCGAACGAAGCTGGCTGAAATCGACACCGACCAACTTCGCGTGCGTCACCGCGCTATCAGTGACGCACGCAGCAGGAGGGCGAACGCGCGGCGGCACGATGACGAAAGGGGTCGGCAAATGCCGACCCCTCGTCGTCAATCGGGACGGCGGGATTTGAACCCGCGACCCCCTGAACCCCATTCAGGTGCGCTACCGGGCTGCGCCACGTCCCGTCCACGCGCTCTCGCGCACGGACTAGCCTTTAAGTATACCACCGCGCCGCACCCCACTCAACCAATTGCCTTTCACGCACTGCCCTGCCCTATTCCACGCGACCGCCCGAAGCTCACCCGCATGACATACGATAAAGGGGAGACACCATGGCGGACACGCGCAAGCGCTCGGCTCTCGTCTGGCTCCTCAGCATCGCCCTCGCGGTCGTCTTTCTCGCCGCCGGAGTCCCGAAGCTGATCGGCGCCGAGCCGATTTTCCTCCAGGCCGCCGCGATGCGCGGCTTCCCGTCATGGATTCGCGTGGTCGTCGGGCTGGTAGAAGTCGCGGGAGCAATCGCGCTGCTTGTGCCGGCGCTCGCACCTGCGGCCGCGCTGCTGCTGGCGCTGCTCATGATTCCGGCGACGATCACGCAGATCGTGAGTGGCGAGCCAGGCGCGTACATCCCCGCGCTCCTCTTCGTGCTTCTCTTGATCACCGCGTACCTGCACGCGCGTGACCAGTTCCAGGCAGGATGGCGCGCGATCCGTGAGACGCCGCACCCACTGCTCCGCGAAGGAGCCATCGCCGGAATACTCGGCGCTACGGCGATCGCGGTCTGGTTCCTCTTCGTCGACCTGATCTCGGGCCGTCCGCTCCACACCCCAGCCACACTCGGCCGCGCGCTCTTCCAGGTTCTCGGACCAGTTCCCGAAGGCGAGAGTCAATTCTTCCACATCATCGCGTACACGATCTTCCACTACGGCGCCTTCATCCTCGTCGGAATCCTGGCCGCCGCCATCGTGCGCGCGGCCGCGCGCGAGCCGTCAGTGCTGCTCGGCTTCGTCATCCTGTTCGTGGCATTCGAGATTGGATTCCACGCGCTCGTCGCCCTGCTGCAGGAGACGACGGACCTTGGCGCCCTCGCCTGGTACAACATCATGGCCGGCAATCTGATCGCCGCCGCGATCATGGGCACCTACCTGTATCGCACGAACCCGGCGCTCCGGCACGAGTTCACGCACGCGTTGGACAGGCCGAGCGAGTAGAATCTCGTTAGGCGCCTCGGCGACGTCCGCCTAACGAGCGCGCGGCTCGGTCGACGAGCGGCGAGGCTTTCGACACGTCGGCCACGAAGCGTCATTCCCATTCGCGGTCATGAGCCGCCGATCGCGCGGCAACTTCTCCGCCTCCTCGCTCGCCAGATACGCCAGCATCGCGGCCATCACCGCGTTCCGCTTCACGTTGTCGACGATGATCTTGTCGTACGTGTCGAGCGTGGTATGCCAGGTATACGTCTGGTAATCAGCACCCTCGGCAGCCATTCGCACGGCCGGCGCGCCGGCACACACGAAGGCGGCGTGGTCGCTCCCGCCCTCGGACGGCGTCCCCGGGATGTCGAGCTCCAGATCGGTCGAAATCTCCGACGGCAGACGCGCCACCCACCGCCCGAAGAAGCTCCCAGCTTCGGTGAACCCGTGCATACCGATGCGCGTGACGCGACCAGTACCATTATCCTGATTGAGCAGAATCTGGATGCCGTTCACGATGTCGGGGTGATCGGCGACGAACGCGCGCGACCCATTCAGCCCCTGTTCTTCCCCGGCCCAATGCCCGACCAGAATCGTTCGACGCGGCGATGGATACGTCTGCTTCAACAGGCGCATGGCCTCCATCATCATGACCGTCCCCGTTGCATTGTCGGTGGCGCCCGACGCGCCATCCCACGTGTCGAGGTGCGCCGAAAGCATGACGTACTCGTCAGGCTTCTCGCTCCCGCGGATCTCGCCGAGCACGTTGAAAACGGGGACCTCGCCTAACGACTGCGAACGCGCATCGACACGAAGCCGCGGTCCCTGGCCGCGTTCGGCGAGGCGATAGATGAGACCGTAATCCTCGCACGAGAGCTGTAGCACCGGCGCGCGTGTGGTCGACGTGCTGAACACACGATCGGCCCCCCACCCACCGGACCATCGATGCACGAGAATCCCAGCGGCGCCCGCCTTCTCGAGCGCCGTCTGGAGCCCGGCGGCATCCAGCGCCGACGCCAGCGAGCGCGCGCTCCACGCCTCGGCGATCGAGTCACGCTGCTGCCTGATACGCGCGCGCGTCTCGCCCGTAGTCCAACGCTCGAGCGACTCGTCAGGCCGGCACGCTATTTCCGGCGCCACGCTCAGCACGAATTTGCCGCGCACGCTGGGCAGCCACACGTCGAATGCCTGACGAGACTCCACCGGCGGCACGATCACGACAGTCCCTTCCACGGGTCGCGTCGTCCCGGGACTGAACGCCAACAACGTCGCATCGAGCGTCCGCGGCCGCGGAGCAATGAGATCGACGTGAGTGTAACCGCGCCGCCAGCCCTTCCACGTGCCGTACCGCTCTTCGCGCGCCGCGATTCCCCACTCCTTGTATCGCGCCAGGATCCACTGCTGCGCCGCTCTGAGCTGCGGACTGCCGGTGAGCCGGGGCCCGATCGAATCGGATAGCGCCTGTGCCAGCGTGGCGACGCGCGAGCTGTCCATCCCCCGCGTCCAGATCCGTCGCAACACCGGATCTTCCACCGGAAATGTCTGCGCGCTCGCCGGCTCAAAGGACGACGCGACCGTCACGAGCGCAGCCAGCGCGATCGTTCTACCCAGCATCTCTCGTCTCCAGGATGGTCACAAGAGCGCCGACAACCACTCCTCCGGCGCGCTCACACGGCCGACGTAGAAGTCGCCGAACTCGGCGTACTTCGCGCTCACCTCATCGAAGCGCATGTCCGTCACGAGCTTCTTGAAGTCGAGCGGATCGCGCGCGAAGAGCGTCACGCCCCATTCCCACGCGTCGAGCCCAATCGCGCCGGTGATCACCTGCATGATCCGGCCCGCGTATCGCCGGCCCGTCAGACCGTGCGCGTGCATTAACCTACTTCGGTCGTCGAGCGATAGCGTGTACCAGTTTTCGCCCGCATTCCGCCGCTTCGACATCGGATAGAAGCTGACGTACGGCATGTCGCCGGGGAGCTCCGGAAAGAGCCGCTTGCGTACGTGCGTGCTCTCCCGCTCGGCTCGTACCCGCTCGGCCATCTGCGCCTGATAGCGGTCGTCCCCCACGCTTCCACCGCGCGTCGTGGCCTCGCCGGCAAGCTGCGCCGTCGCGTGATAGAGACCGGCTTCAGTGACGCTCAAGAACGTGTAAAGCGGATGCAGACGCTCGAAAAACGGCTCGCGCTGAATGGCATGCTGCACGTCGCCCAGTGCATCGAGCGTCGGCCGGAAGTGAATGAACATGACGTCGGCACTGGAGCCGACGAGCCGCACGACCACGCTCCAGCCATTCTCGCTGGGCGCGACCATGGCGCGAAGCACGTCGCGCGCGCGCTCGCGCATGGAGACGAGCGCTGCCGGGCTGTCGGCGCGCAGCGCCGCGTGGTCGACCGTGAAGATCTGATGGAGGGCGTACCAGCCCTCGATGGTTTCCGGCGCATGCTCCGATGGCATGCCGGAAAGCTATCGGAGCACTCGATCTACGTCAGGGGTTGCGATGCGCCCAATCATATCGGGACGTACCTGCAAACCGGGGCGCTCCCGCCGGGCGGAGTAGGTGCCGGCTTTATGGTAACGTCGATCCCCGCGTCCGACAGAGCTCGCTTCGCCGCATTGCGTCGGAGATTCCATTCGTACCACTGCCCTTCGTCGGTCCACATTCGACTTCCCCAGTACGTCTGGTGCAGACACGTGCGCAGCAGCGCGGCATCTGCCGGATTGAGTCGAGGAATGGCGGACACGACCGTCGGCACGGCGTTAGGCGACAGTCGGCCGAGATACATGACGTCGATCTTTCCAGTTTGCGCGTAACGGTCGATGTTTCGCGACGCGATCCACGCGTGGTGATTCCAGTACAGGAGTCCGGCGAACATCGTTCCCGCTACTACCGCTCCGCGTCTCGCCAGGCGGCGCGCGTCGATCGACTTCCAGATCTCCCAGGCCAGCATGGCCAGACAGATGGACACCACCACCATGTACGCCTGCGCATAGAGCCGCGCGGTGGTGAAGCCGTACGCATCCTCGTACAGCAACACGCGTCTGAACGCCGACACGAGGAAGAGCTGGAGCTCGCCGACCAACACGAGCTGCGTGATACGCACTCGCTCTTCCTTGGGACCGCGCGCCGCGAATCTATCCGTCACCAGAATGAGCACCGTACAGAGCGTGACGACGACCGTCAGCTCGGCAAAGCCGCGGCGGGCATACTCGGCGAACGTGATTCCACTTCCGGCTACCGACGGCGCATTGCCAAAGAAGTAGCTCAGCTGCAGACCCAGGAAGAGCGCGAAGAGGCCAGCAACCGAGCCCAGCATGATCAACCGCTCGGTGACGCCGAGCCGCAGGTCGAAGACCTTGGGCACGGCCGCTCGAATCGGTGTCGCGCCACGCAGCACGTAGCCGAAGCCGCCTAACGCGATCGTGCCGAGAACGGAGAAGAAGACGAGCCGGGGAAGCCACTCGAGCGAATCGAGGAAGGTCCCGATCGCTTCCCGCCATCCCGCCAGCACCGGATCGGCGCCTGACAAGAGCAGCGCGAAGAGACCGACGACGGGGAGCGCAATCACGACCCCGCGTAGTGCAGGAAGGCTGCGCTCGCTGCGAACGATGCCGAACGCCTCGCCCAGCCGTTTGAAAACCTCGATCACTCCCGCGATTCCAGCGATGATCGGCGCCGTGACGATGAACAGGGTGCCGGCAGTGTCCGCTCTATCTCCAGCGCCGAAGAGCGCACCGACGGCAACCAGGACGACCGTGACGAGCACGATGAAGACGAGCCACGGCTCATCGGCGGTAATGGCGCTGCCTAACGAGATGGCGGCGGCCAGTGCCAATGGAACGAGCATCGCCAGTGGCACCGCCTTTCGTCGGTGCCGGGTGAAGGCGATCAGTCCCGCGCACAGCGCGCAGGTCCAGAGCCCCCAATTGATCCCTGGCATGGCGTCGAAAATCGTCCACGCGCCGAGCGCCGCTGTACCGAGCGCCGCCAACCAGAGCGCGCCGATCTCCTTCTTCGCCGTCGGCGTCAGCGCGGACTGCGTGGGCGCGCTCGCTACCGTCGTCGCTTGTCCTTGTCCCATTGCAACCGTCTCCATGTGTCCTCTCCGCTCAGCCGGCGGCTGCCCGTGGTATGGCGCCAAAGCGCCGCTCTCTACCGTGAAATTCGGATACCGCGCGTGTCAACTCCTCGGCGCCGAAATCCGGCCAAAGCACGCGCGTGAAGTACAGCTCGGCATAGGCGCACTCCCAGAGTAGGAAGTCGCTCAGCCGTTGCTCTCCGCCAGTTCTGATCAGCAGGTCGACGTCCGGCGCCGTATCGCTCTGGTACGCCTCGGCCAGCTTTTCGGCGAATGCCTGACGAGTCGCTGCGCCTTTGCCGCGCATGGCGTGCGCCGCGTGAACGATGGCGTCACGCGCCGAGTAGTCGACCGCGATTCGCAGGTGCAGCGTCGTGCCGTGGGCGGTAGCGCGTTCCGCCTCTCCGATTGCCGCGTTGAGCGGCAGCGACAGTCGATCGCGGCGCCCGATGATCGAGAGCCTGACACCATTCTCGATGAGCTTGGGTGTTTCGCTCGCCAGATGCTTTCGAAACAGCCGCATCAGCGCCGCCACTTCGCGCTGGGGACGCTGCCAGTTATCGGAGGAGAAGGCGTACAGCGTGAGGGTCGCGATGCCGACTCGCGGCGCGTGCTCGACCACGCGGCGAACCGCCTCGGCGCCCTCGATGTGTCCGGCGACGCGCGGCCGGCCGCGGGCGATCGCCCAGCGCCCGTTACCGTCCATGATGATCGCGACGTGGATCGACTGCTTCAAAGCACTTGGTCTCATAAAGTCAGAAGTGAAAAAAAAGAGAACGCTCAGCGACCGAGTGTGCCGCGCGTGGCGTGGATGAGCGCTTCCATATGACTCAGGTAGCGCTGGAAGGCACGACGACCAGCCGGCGCGAGTCGATACTCCGTCTTGGGACGACGTCCCTCGAACGATTTCGTGCACACGACGTAATGCGCTTCCTCCAGCTTCCGCGCGTGGACGCTGAGGTTGCCGTCCGTGGTCTTGAGCAGTGCTTTCAGCTCGTTGAAGGTCAGCGACTCGTTGGCCGCCAGCGCGCTCACGATGCCGAGCCGCATACGGTGATGAATGACGTTGTCGAGCTCCAGCGACTCGCGCGACGCCTGACCTTGAACGCCACGGAGCTGACCGGTGGACGTGTCGCTGGAGTCTGCACGCTTGCGCCGCAGCGCTCCGAAATCAGCCACCGTGCCTCCTCGCAATGAGATATCCGAAGATGATGTGCAGCCCGCCGAAGCCGGCGATGAGCAACAGATTGCCGAGGTCGCGCGGTCCGAGCAGCGCCACCACGCCGATCGCCATGAAGGACAGCCCCATCACGGGAACGATGCGCACGGAGAACGTGCCACCCGTGACGATGCCGGCGCCGTAGAGCATGAGCCACGTGCCCGGCAGAAAGTGCCAGAGACCGGCGCGCGCGAGCACCAGGGTGAGCGCGGCACCGACCGCGATCGGTGGCGCGAAGCTCATCGCAAACTTCCGCATTGGGCCGCTGAAGAGAGGCTGCTGAGCCGCCTTCGCCTTCCAACCCGTCGACAGGAGACCGAGCGCCACCGCGACCAGTGCCTCGAGCAGCCAGATCTGGAGCCACGTCGCGGTCGACGGCTGGCGCATGGCCAACCAGCCGGCCGCGCTGGCGGTGACGCCAACGGCGACTTGTCCCCACCCCGAGAATGCGGTGAACGCCGAGGCGTTCTCCATCGTCTCGCGGATGAACCGCAGATCGTCGATCGCCCGGGCGTGCAGGGCGGGCGGTTGCTCGGACGGGTGAGGGCTTGGGGACGCCATGAGTCAAAGTATGGTGCTCAGAGACGAATATGTCAAGTACTTTGTAACGCAAAGTGCACCGACAAAAGCGGCATGCGGCATCCGGCATGGGGCATCGGGGTCTTGGGCGGAGAGTCTTGGTCGCCGAGATCCGGATGCCTCATGCCTAATGCCGCATGCCGCAGCTTACTCCGACCGCAGCGCGATCATCGGGTCTATCCGACTCGCTCTCCTCGCGGGTAAATACGCCGCAAACAGCGCCACCAGCGAGAGAACCACGGCTACCGACCCAAATACTGTCCGATCCCTCGCGCTGACCTCGAACAACAGCCGCTCGAGCGTGCCAGTTGCCCAGCTCGCGGCGACGATGCCTAACAGCAGGCCGATGCCGGCCAACATCACCGCCTGTCTGACGACAAGACGCACCACGTTCGAGCGCTGAGCACCGAGCGCCATCCGAATCCCGATCTCACCAGTGCGTTGCGCAACGGTGAAAGCCAGGAGGCCATAAATCCCGATGGCGGCCAGAAGCAGAGCGATCGCGGCGAAGAGCGTCAACAGCGCCGTGTTGAACCGTGGCGCCGCCAACGTTTCCCTCAATAGCTCGCCAAGCGGCCGCACGTCATCGAGCGGAATGTCACGGTCCTGCGCCCAGATCGCGCGGCGAAGCGCGGGTACGAGGGCCAGCGGATCGCCGTCCGTCTTCACGGTCACGTACATGTTGTTGAGCGGGAAATGCTCGAACGCGAAGTACGTCGCGGGGTCGGTCTCCCGATCGAGACCCAGATACCGCTCGTCCGCCACGATGCCCACGATCTCGAACGACGACGGCATTCCATCCCACCACGGGTTGCGGAGGAGGCGACGTCCTATCGGATCCTCACCGCGGAAGTGCGTGCGCGCGAAGCTCTCGTTGATGACCACGACGCCGGGCGACTCGGCGCGATCGGTCTCGGCGATGTCGCGGCCGCGAAGAAGACGCACGCCCGTAGTTCTGAAGTATCCCGGAAGAACCGGCCGCACGCGGGCTTCGGGCGCGAGGCCAGGCGCCGGCTCGGGTCGCCCCTCGATCCAGAAGCTGGTAGTCCATCCCGGGCTGAGCGGATGCTCCATCGAGACGGCCACATCTGTGATACCAGGCGTGTTGCTCAGCCGCTCGACGAGCTGGTGATAGAACGTACGCGTCTTCTCACGATCGTATTGCGATGTCGGCAGGCGCACTTGGGTGGTGAGCAACCCACGAGGCTCGAAGCCAGGATCGACGCGCTGCAGCTGCTGGAAGCTCTTGGCCAAGAGTCCCGCACCGATCACCAGCACCACGGCCAGCGCTACCTCGGCCACTACCAACACCTGCCTAACGCGCCGGCGAGCGACGGAGCCGGTCGTGCCCCTCCCCTCTCGGAGCCCTTCGACCGAGCGCGGCCTCGTGTACTGAATCGCCGGCGCAATACCGAAGACCACACCGGTCAGAAGAGAAACGCCGAGCGCGAAGAGGAGAACCATCGGGTCGATCCCGATCTCCGCTGCCCTGGGAACTTCCTGCGGGACGTTGGCGACGAGCAGCTTCGTTCCCCAATAGGCGACGGCGAGACCGAGCGTCCCGCCGACCAGCGCCAACGTCACGCTCTCGGTGAGGAACTGCCTGACGAGTGTGCCGCGTTCGGCGCCGAGTGCCGCGCGAACGGCTACCTCGCGCTCCCGCGCCGCGGCACGGGCAAGCACCAGATTCGCAACGTTGGCGCAGACGATGAGGAGCATGACGACGACGGCGCCGAAGAGCACCATGATCGCCGGCCGCACGTTTCGGACGAGCTGCTCCTGTAGCGGAACGAGGAGCACGGTGCGCTTGGCGTTGTCCTCCGGATACTGATTCTCGAGCTGCTTTGCGATCCCGCGCATCTCGGCTTCGGCACTCTCACGCGTGACGCCGTTGCCCAGACGGGCGAGAAGTCCGTAGCGGTGCACGCCGCGGCGCTGCTCGACCTCATCGGGTACCAGAGGGATCCAGATCTGCGCCTCGCGCGGAAAATTGAAGCCCCGCGGCATCACACCGACGACGGTGTGTGGATTTCCGTCGATGTTGATGGTACGTCCCAGGATGCCAGGATCGCTGCCGTAGCGGCCGCGCCAGAGCGCATCGCTCAACAATACCAGCCGCTCTTCGCCACGTTGCTCCTCTTCGAGCGTGAATGGACGGCCGAGTGCCGGCTGCACGCGCAGCGCGGGAAGAAGGTTGGCGGAGATCGCAGCGCCGGTGAGAACCGTCGGCTCGCGATCCCGGCCAGTGACCGTGTATTCCCAGAATCGAAAGGCAGCCAGGTGCTCGAATGATTTCGCAGCGGCGCGATAGTCGACGAGATCGGGATACGAGGCGGCGGACGCGACCTTGGAGGTGTCGGTGTCGGTTGGAACGCCGCGAATGAGGACAAGGCGCTCCGGGTCGCCATACGGCAGCGATCGCAACAGCACACCGTTCACCACGCTGAAGATCGAGGTGGTGGCGCCGATGCCTAACGCGAGCGTCAGGATGACGGTGGCGCTGAACGCGGGCCGGCGCAGGAGTGAACGAAGGGCAAACCGGAGATCGTGGCCGAGCATGTGTTCTCCTCCGTGACTGCGCCGGAGCCAGAGCGCATCTGCCAGCGCGCCACCGGCTCGACGATAGAGCTCGAGTCGAGCGCGGCGGTGCGGCCCGCGCCGCTCCCAGTAGTAGGTCATTTCGCCGAGCCATTCATCGCGCCATTCGTCGCGAAGGCTGGCGGGGACGATCCAAGCAATGGCTCCGAGCAGCGGCAGCGCGGGAATCCGAGACGCGTCGCGCATCGTCAGGCAGGCCGCGGCCGCGCTGCCGGGCCCTCACCTTCGAGTGCGCCGATGATGTTGGGGTAGCGCTCCAGAATCATCCGCACGGCCTGCGTGCCGCTGGCGTTGAGCTGGTAGTAGCGTCGCGGTGGACGCTGCTCGTCGCGCGCGGTGCGCACACCCTCCCAGCGCGAGCGTAGCAGCCCGGCATCCTCGAGTCGGCGCAGGATCGGATACACGGTCCCGCTCGGCAGCCCGCACGCTTCGATGATGTCGAAGCCGTATCGGTATCCGCGGGAGACGGCGACCAGAACGAGAGACGTGGGATAGGTGAGACGGGGCATAAAAACCGGGGATGCGGCTCGCGGCCTGCGGCGTGCGGTAGTAGAGCTCTACCTATGTAGAGTTTCGCTCGCCGCGCAGGATCTGTCAAGCCCGCCGCAGACCGCACTCCGCAGGCCGCACACCGGACTACTCGATTACTGCGGTGGCCTCGATCTCCACAACCGCACCCGGTTCTAACAATCCGGTAACAAAGATCACGGACATCGCCGGGTAATGAGAACCGAAGTGCTTCCTATAGATGCCGGCGAGGGGCGAGCGCGCGGCGACGTAGGCGGCGCGATCGGTCACGAACCAGGTGAGACGGACGACATCGGACGCTGAAGCGCCGGCGGCGCCGAGGATGGCGAGGACATTCTCGAGCGCGCGGTCCGCCTGCGCCGCAAAGTCGCTCGACACCAGCTTCTCGGTGACGGGATCCCATCCGATCTGCCCGGAGACCGCGATGACCTTCCCTTTGGCCACGCCGTTCGAGTAGCCGCGCGGCCGCGGCCATCCGCTGGGATTGAGGATCTCCATCAGGCGGTCGTCCTCTTCTGCTCGTCGGCGCGCAGCCGATATCGCTGGAGCTTGCCGGTCTCCGTCTTGGGAAGCGCGCGCACGAACTCGATCGCTCGTGGATACTTGTACGGCGCGATCTGCGCTTTCACCCACTCCTGAAGCTCTTTCACGCGCGCTTCATCCGCCTCGAAGCCTTCGCGCAGCACGATGAACGCCTTCACCAGGTGGCCACGCTCCTCGTCAGGCACCCCGACCACGCCACATTCGAGAACGCATGGATGGTCGAGCAGCGCGTTCTCGACTTCCGGGCCAGAGATCTTGTAGCCTGACGAGACGATGAGGTCGTCGGTGCGCGCCTGATACCAGAAGTAGCCGTCCTCGTCCAGCCGGTAGGAATCTCCCGGAAGGTTCCAGCCGTGTTTCACGTACGCTGCCTGTCGCTCCGGATTGTCGAGATACCGACACCCGGTCGGGCCGCGCACCGCGAGATGCCCAATCGCGCCCGCGGGAAGCCGATTGCCATCGTCATCGAGGATGCACGCTTCGTAGCCCGGCACGGCGCGTCCGGTCGAACCCGGCCGAATCTCTCCCTCGGGCGCACTGATGAAGATGTGCAGCATCTCGGTCGAGCCTATACCGTCGATGATCTGAATGCCGGTCGCTTCCTGCCACTTCTTGAAGGTGGCGAGCGGCAGATGCTCGCCGGCCGACACACACTTTCGCAGCGAGGAGATGTCGAAGTCCTTCACCATTCCCGCCATGGTGCGATATGCGGTCGGAGCGGTGAAGCACACTGTCGCGCGATTGTCCTGAATCCCTTGAATGAGATTCGGTGGTGTCGCCTGCTCCAGTAGCAGCGTGGCGGCGCCGATGCGCATCGGAAAGAGCAGTAGTCCGCCAAGCCCGAAGGTGAAGGCCAACGGTGGCGATCCGCAAAACAGGTCATCCGGACTCGCGCGAAGCGTCGAGCGCGGGAACAGGTCGCAGATGGCGAGAATGTCGCGATGAAAATGCATGGTTCCCTTCGCCTGCCCCGTCGTCCCTGACGTGAAGGCAATGATCGCCACATCGTCCGCGGCGGTCGGAGCGTTGTCGAAGGTCGTCGGTCTACGCGTCATCATCGAGTCGAGCCCGTCACCGGCGTCCGTCCCATAGTGCACGGTTCGCTCGAGCGCTCTCGTCTGCGAACTCGCTTGCTCGAGCTCCGCCGCAACACGCGTGTCGGTGATGGCCAGTGCGATCTGCGCCTTGTCAATGATGTAAGACAGCTCGCGCGCTCGAAGGAGCGGCATCGTCGCAACACAAATTCCACCGGCCTTGAGCACCGCGAACCAGCACGCGGCCAGCATCGGCGAGTTCGCGCCACGCA
>DATFBY010000137.1:0-47740 GCA_035253585.1 Gemmatimonadaceae bacterium
TGTTGCCGCGTCCGCCTCGGCGCAGCTGGTGCGCACGAGGACGGGCACGACGAGTACGACAGCAACGCCGGTCCTCACGACCGAGAAAGTCGGGCTCACGCCCGTTCCGATCGCAGAGGGTCCGCCACCCACGGGCCTAACAACGGTAGGCGTCGGAATCGTCACTGGCACGGTGAGCTGGCAACCGGTCGCCGGCGCTGTCGGCTACTCCGTGCAGCGGTGGCTGCAGAGCAGTCCCGACTGCTGTCGTGCCACGTCGCCCCAGCTCACCACTACCACGTGGAGCGATGCCGGTTTGGAGTGGCCAGGCACCTATGTCTATCGCGTGTACGTCAATTACGGCGACGGACGCCAAGGCTACGCCGACGTGACGCATCTGAGACCCGAGCCGCAGAATGCGACGGGGCTCGACGCGAGGCAGACCGGTGAAGGCGAGGTGACACTGACGTGGACCGCGGCACCGGGCGTGACGAAGTATTTCGTGGCTGGTCCTGGCGCCGGGCCTAGCGGCTACACCGCAGTGGGGACAACCGCTGTACTGCGTGGTGTTCCCGCCGGCCAACACGAATGGGCAGTTGGAACTCTGTACGAGCCGGGCGGACTGCTCACACAGGCAGCGACGTGGCCGAGGAAGAGCCTGAACGTCGTGTCGATGACCGGACGGTACGCCATTTCGGTGATCGGCTTCCAGGTGAGTGAGGCGACGCCTGACGATTGGTGGAGCTGGGACGGAAAAGGTGACGAGGTCTATCCGGCCTATCATGTCTCGGTGTTCAATCGACAGACCGGCGCACTGCTCTTCCGCGCGCACGGCAACACGCTCGTGCATGGCGATGTGAACAACCTGCCGAATCGCATTCAGGCAGGAACGTTCAGCGCGGCTGGTGGATTACAGGCGAGCGATGCTTTTCCGGCGGGCAATCCCTACGGGAGTGCCGGCGCCAGCACTGCCGGTACGCAGTCTCTCCCATTGCTGGTCTTCAATGGCCAGCTGACCAACAGCCTCGAGATGGTGCTCATCGCGCCGGCGATCTGGGAATCCGATCGCAACGACACGCCGTACCAAACATGGTGGCAAGTGATGGACACGGTGGCGGTGACGCTCGCCAAGTCACAGCCGATCCTCGACGACATGGCGAGCTCGCAGATTCGTCCATTCGTCGGCCGTGAGCTGGCTGGCATCGGGATCACCATGGACAACAAGCGCGATCGTCCTCTGGGAATGCGACCGGCTGGAAACGATGCCTGGGTGCAGCAGCGCGTGGTCGTGCTTACGCGCGAGAAGATCGAGGCCGCGCTCACTTCGCAGTTTGGCGGTGGGCTTCCGGTGGGGATCATAGCTGTGCCGCTCACCGACGTGCCTTCTGGTTATCACGGCACCGGCGGCTCCTATACCATGTACTTGAAGGTCGAGCGCAAGTAGTGATCGGGCACAAGCGAACGGCGGGTCGAATTCGACCCGCCGTTCGCGTGCTTGCCTAGTCGTTAGGCAGCCCTCATACCGGTTTCCCTTCCTTCGGATAGAACCGATCCCCCGCCCTAGCCATCCTCACGAGCAGGTCCGCCGCCTCGTATCGCGGCGCGAAATCACCGTGCAGCCGCTCGAGCACCTTCTCCACCGTCGGCAGTCCGACCGACTGTAAATACCTGAACGGCCCGCCACGGAACGGAGGGAATCCAATTCCAAACACGGCGCCGATGTCGCCATCGACCACTTTCCTGAGCACACCTTCCTGCAAGCACAGCACAGCCTCGTTGCACATCGCCAGCACGCACCGCTCCTGAATCTCCTGCGCCGACATCTCCTTCCGATTCTGGCCGACGCCGAAAAGCTCGTACACACTCTCGTCCACGCCACCTTTCTTCCCCGCATCGTCGTACTTGTAGAAACCCTTCTTCCCCTTTCTGCCTAACCGACCAGCCTCGACGACTTTTCTGATCGAGCTGGACGGCGCCATTCGCTCACCGAACGCCTCGTACATCACCTCGCCCGACTTCCGCGCGATGTCGAGGCCGACCTCGTCGATCAGGGTGAGAGGCCCGACGGGGAATCCGAAATCCACCAGCGCCTTGTCGATCGCATCGACCGCGACGCCCTCGTCCAGCAGCCGACCAGCCTCGTTCACGTAGGGCGACAGAATCCGATTCACGTAGAAGCCCGGCGAATCGTTCACCACGATCACGGTCTTCCCCAGCTTCTTCCCGTACGCAACCGTCGTGACGACGGTCTCCGCGCTCGTGCGCTCGGTGACGATCACCTCGAGCAGCGGCATCTTGTGTACGGGACTGAAGAAGTGCATCCCGATGAACTGGTCGGGGCGCTTCGACACATCGGCGATACGCGCGATCGGAATCGTCGACGTGTTCGACGCGAAGATCGCGTGACGCGGGATGATCCCCTCGACCTCGCGCACGACGCCGTGCTTCACCTGGAGATCCTCGAACACAGCCTCGATCAGCAGATCCACATTCCCAAAACCCGTGTACTCGGTCGTGCCGCTGATCAGGATCATCTGATCGTCGAACTGGCGCCGAGTGATCTGCTTCCGCTTGAGCTTTTCCTTCAACACATCGCGCGCCGCTTTCAACCCACGACCGACGGCTTCGCGCTTGGCGTCCTTCATTCGCACCGGTGTGCCTTGCTGCGCGGCGACGACGGCGATCCCGCTGCCCATGAAGCCGGCGCCTAACACGCCGAGCTTGTTGACCTCCTTCGGCGTCGGAGCGCGGCCCTCGACTCCGGGATCGCGCTTCGATGCCGTCGTTGCGAAGAACAGGAAGATCAACTCGCGGGACACGTCGGTCATCGCCATCTCGCCGAACAGCCGCGCTTCCTCGGCCAAGCCCTTCTCGAATCCGTCGGCGTAGCCGGACTGAATGGCTTCGATCGCGGCCAACGGAGCGGGATAGTGCCCCTTCGACTTCTTGACGGTCATCTCGCGCGCCTGACGAAGCACGACGGCGCGGCCGATCGGGTTGTCCTCGAGCACGAGATCAGCCGGGCCGTGGGAGCGCGGACGACGCCGCTTGATCTTCCCATCGGCCAGCTGGCGAGCGCGATCGACGGCGACGGCGCGCAGAATCGAGGGATGCACGAGCTCGTCGATGAGCCCGATCTGCAGCGCCTTCTTCGCACGCACGTTCTTCCCGGTGAGGATCATGTCCAGCGCATTGCGCAGCCCGACGGTGCGCGGCAGCCGTTGCGTTCCTCCAGCGCCGGGAATCAGCCCGAGCTGCACTTCCGGGAGCGCGAGGATCGTCTTTGGATTGTCGGTGGCTATGCGATACGCCATCGCCAGCGACGCCTCCAGCCCGCCGCCCAGGCACGGCCCGTCGATCGCCGCGACGACCGAAAGTCGGCCGCGAGATATGCGATTGAGCATCGTCTGGCCGTCGATGCTCAGCCGCTCGGCATCGGCCGCGCTCTTGATCTCGAGAAACTCCTCGATGTCTGCGCCGGCGATGTACATGTCCGGCTTGCCGCTGATCAGGACGACGCCGCGCACGGCCGGATCGGCCTCCAGCCGCTCGAAGGTGGAGACGAACTCGTCTTTCACCTTTCGATTGAACTTGTTCACCGGCTCGTTAGGCAGGTCGAAGACGATGACGGCGATGCCGCCGTCCTCCATCTCGACGCTGAGCGCGTTCTCCGTGGCCACCTCGGTCATCGTCGCCATCAGGGCGCCTCCACGACCATTGCGAATCCCATCCCACCAGCCGCGCACACGGTCATGAGACCGAACTCGGCGCCGCGCCGCTGCATCTCGTTGCACAGCGTCGTCGTTATGCGCGCGCCGGTGGCGCCGAACGGATGCCCGATGGCGATCGACCCGCCCATCACGTTGAGACGCGACCGATCCACCTCTCCGACCGGCTCCGAAAAGCCGGCGCGCTCGGCCCACGTCTTCGACTCGAAGCCCTTGAGGTTGGAGAGAATCTGCGCGGCAAATGCCTCATGCATCTCCACCAGACCGATGTGTCTCAACGTCAGTCCCGCCCGTTGCAGCGCGACCGGCGCCGCCAGTACCGGCGCCTGAAGGAGCTGCTCACCCGGATCGAGCGCCGCGTAGGCATAGGAGCGGATGTAGCCGATTGGCGTGTAGCCTAACGATCGAGCTTTTTCTTCGTTCATCAGCAACACCGCCGCGGCGCCGTCGTTCAGCGGTGAGGAATTCCCCGCGGTGACGGATCCATATCGCTTGTCGAACACCGGGCGCAGCTGTGCCAGCTGCTCGATGCTCGTGTCGGTGCGAATGTTGTTGTCGCTCGATTCGAATTTTTCATAGTTAGGCGGCACGTACGTCGTCATGATCTCAGCCGTCAGCCGCCCGTCAGCGGTGCCCTCGGCGGCCAACCGGTGCGAGCGCAGCGCCCACTGATCCTGCTCCTCGCGAGTGATCGCGTTGAGCTTGGCCATCTTCTCGGCCGATTGCCCCATCGTCTCGCCGGTGGAGGGCTCGGCGATCGCCGGCGTGATGGGAATGAAGTCCTTCGGCCGCACTTTGGTGAACGCACCGACACGCGCGCCCATCGACTTCGCCTTCGACGCGGCGACCAGCACATCCGAGAAGCCGCGCGAATGAAGAATCGGGACGTTCGACAGCGACTCGGCGCCGCCGGCGACGGCAACGTCGGCATGACCCAACACGATCTGATCGGCCGCGTCGGTGATTGCCTGGTTGGCCGAGGCACAGGCGCGGCTCACCGTGACGGCCGGGATGCCCTTCGGGAGCTGAGGGAGGAGTGCGACCTCGCGGGCGATGTTAGGCTCGATCACCGAGGGCACGACCGTCCCGAACACCAGGGTGTCGATCTCCTTGGGATCGAGATTCGTACGCTCGACGAGCTCGGTCACGCACAGGCGGCCGAGCTCGGTGGATGTCATGGACTTGAAGGAGGTGCCTGACCGCGCGAAGGGCGTTCGAACCCCGGCGACGATCGCTACGCGACGGCCATTTCCGTATGAGCTCATTCCATAAAGGTAGGACGCGCGGGAAGGGGTCGCCACCGGATACTAAACCGTTGTTTGAGCGTCCTTTAACCGAGAGGGGCTCGAACATCGGGACTCGGCCCTCGGCACCCGGCATCCGCCACTTTGCCATCGCATGCGACTCGGATACCTCTCGCTTCCATTCGTCCTCCTTTCGCTGATCGCGACTCCACTTCGCGGTCAGGCGCCGCGGCCTGGGCCGACGCTGGCCACACGGGCGGCGGACCCGGTTGGTGAGCCGGAGATCTCGACGGTCATCTTCGATCTGGGAACCGACAGCATCGACATCGGCGGCGAGGTGCAGACGTCGCTGCTGACCGGTGAGGCGAAGAGATCGCGCTGGACGAAACGAGGGACCGACGACGCGTTTCTGGTGCTCGACGCGACCGCGTTGCGCGCCGCGGGATGGACGGTCCGCACGCCAAACGGGGCGCTGATGGACGGGCCGCATCTCTTTCGCACTGGACTCCGACTCACCGGTCCGGATGGCGAGGAGGTCGTTATCTCCGACGGTTGGCAGTTCTTCACGCTGCTCGATCGCAATCGCGATGGCCGCATCAACTCGGAGGATCCGGAGTACCGCCTGCTGCGCCTCTTCGTCGACGAGGATGGCGACGGAAAAATGGGACCCGGCGAGCTGATGTATCTGCGAGGCGCGGGCGTCGCAGACATCATCCGCGTTAGGCGGCAACGCCCGCAGGTCGACGCGCACATGAACTACAAGCTGACCGGAAAGTTCATCGGCGCCGACGGTGTCATGCGCGTCATGATCGACGTGCGCCTCGCCGACGCCGCGGCGGCGCCGTTCGCCGATGCATTCAAGCAATAGATGATCGAATCGCACCCTCACCAGGCACGACAATGAACAGAATTTCTCGTTGTCTCGCGATTGCCCTGCTTCTCCCGATGGTCGCGGAAGCGCAGGTGCAGGCGAAGCGCGTGCAGTCAGCGCGCGCGACACCCAGAATCGCGATCGCGCGCTCGCTGCCGAGCGTGGTAATACTCGACATGAGCGGCGACGGCGTAAATCTCGATGGGACGGCGAAAACCTCGCTGCTCACGGGCGGCCCCGTGTCGGCGCGGTGGACGACGGCCGGCTCGGACGACGCGTTCCTGCTCGTCGACGCCACCTCGCTTCGCGCCGCGGGCGTATCGCTGATGAATTCGTCGAAGGAGGCGCTCGAAGGGTCGCAGCTCTTTCGCGATGGACTTCGCGTGAAAGATCCTGGAGGGAAGGAATCCGTCATCTCCGATGGATGGCAGCTACTCGGCGTGCTCGACTCCAATCAGGACGGCAAGATCGACTCGAGCGACCCGGCGTGGGGAAGTCTCCGGCTCTTCGTAGACAAGAATGCCGACGGCACGATCAATCCCGGTGAGCTGACGGCGGTCGCCGAGGCCAGGATGGGCGCGCTGGAGAACAAGGTTGGCGAGAAGATCACCGATGCCGCGGGACGGAGCCGCGCTGATGGATCTTTCTCCACAGCGGATGGCGAGACACGCACCATGTCGAGCGTGGCTACTACGCCGTAGCGGCCGGTCCGCCGTCACCTCTTTACAGCCACGACTCTCGCGACGTAGCGTATCGCGCCCGCCCCTTCGTCTTCAACCAATCCTTCGAAGTACTCGCGAACGGTAAGTGGCGCCACGAGCCGGGGCAGCTCGCCCGGCTCGAGCAGGTGCGCCGCGCTCGTCGGACCTCGGCCCAACTTTCGCTGGGACGTGGTGAAGGTCTCGGCGATCAGCGAGCCGCCCCGGCGCAGGTATGCAGAGAGATGGGTGAATAGCGCGCGATCGAGAAAATTCACGCATAGTATGGCATCCACACTCTCATCGCGAAGCGGCATCGCGCCGGCATCCGCTACCACGCCGAGCGTTCCGGAACGTGCGGCGACGCGCACGGCATCGACGGCAATGTCGAGCGCAACGACGCGCCGCCCCGCCGTCGCCAACGGAAGCGCATGACGGCCGCGTCCACTGGCCAGGTCGAGCACGAGCCCGCGCAGGGGGAGCGACAGCGCGCGGTCGAGCACCCACCTCGACGGCTCACCCGGTGAGCGTTCTGCGTTCTGCGAGTAGTACGCGTCCCAGCGGGAACGCTCGCTCATGGTCCCTCGAAGTGCTCGAGGGAACCTCGGTCGACCTGCTGGTCATCGGTGGTGGAATCACCGGCGCCGGCGTGGCACGCGATGCCGCGCTGCGCGGTCTTTCGGTAGCACTGGTCGAGCGCGAGGATTTCGCCAGCGGCACGTCGAGCCGCTCGTCGCGTCTGGTGCACGGTGGGATTCGGTACCTGGAGCACGGTCATCTCTCGCTCGTCTTCGAATCCAGTCGCGAGCGGCACACGCTGCTGCAGATCGCGCCGCACCTGGTGCGGCCGATGCAATTTCTCTGGCCGACGTACGACGGTGCGCGCGTCAAGCCGTGGAAGCTCCGCGCCGGTTTCTTCCTGTACGACGCGCTCGCTCTGTTTCGCAACGTCGCGCGTCACGAGCTGCTGACCGCCAACGACGTCGTCGCGCGAGAGCCGATGATCCGTCAGCTCGGTCTCTCCGGCGGCATCACGTACTACGATGCCGCCGCGGACGATGCGCGGCTCACACTGGTCAATGCGCTGGATGCGGCCAGTGCCGGCGCCATCGTTCTCAATCACGCCGCGGTCCGCAAGATCGACCCCGACGCGATCAAGATCGAGGACATGCTCACGGGACGTCTCATGAACGCACGGGCGCGCGTGGTCGTCAACGCTACCGGGGCGTGGTCCGATCACGTTCGGCAGCTGGCCGGCGACGGGCGACCCGCGGGCATCCGTCCCACCAAAGGCTCGCACATTCTCGTTCCGCGCGAGCGAATTCGAAACGATGGCGCGCTCACGATCACCTCACCGGTGGACGGCCGCGTGATGTTCGTCTTGCCATCGGGCGAGCACACGATCATCAGCACGACCGAATCGCCTTACGATGGGCTGCCGGAAAACGTGCGCGCCACCACCGAGGACATCACGTATCTCCTCCGCTCGGCGAACGCGTTTTTCCCGGCCGCGCACCTGACGCACGCCGATGTGATCAGTGCCTGGGCCGGCGTTCGTCCACTTGCTGCCTCCGACGAAGCGAACCCCGGGCGCGCCTCACGAGAGCACACGCTTTCCTGGAGCACGCCGTGGATGCTGACCGTGACCGGCGGCAAGCTCACGACCTACCGCGCGATGGCCGACGAGATCGTGCAGAAGGTATTCAAGAAATTGCAGCGGCGCGTGCCAAAGAGCCTCACGGAGTCACGAGCGCTGCCTGGTGGAGACGCCAGCTCCGGCGCACCGGGTGGCATCATTCCGGATCAGGAGGTGGGCGCGCATCTCGTCCGCGCGTACGGCAGCCAATGGCGCGACGTGTGGGGGCGAACGAAGGAGCGACCGTCGCTCGCCAACCGCATCGTCCCCGATCTTCCTTACATTCGCGCCGAGCTTCAGCACGCGGTCGAGAGCGAGATGGCGATGACGTTAGCCGATGTACTCGTCAGGCGCCTGCACATCGCTTTCGAGACGCGCGATCACTGTCTGTCGATGGCCCACAAGGTCGCCACGTCGATCGCACCGCTACTCGGCTGGGATGCAGGCCGGCAGCAGCACGAGGTGGAGAGGTATAGGGACGATGTGGCGAGGATGTTCGGCGTAGAGGCGTAGTAAAGCGGGACTCATCCTTGGTGTATCGTCGTCAGCTCGACGATCTTCAGCCGCCGCGTCATCGCTGGGAGCCGCAACACCACCTCATCGCCGATTCCTTTTCCAACCAGCGCGCGGCCGATCGGCGACGACATGGTGACATGACCTTCGTCGAAATCCTCGGCGTCGCCGAACACGAGATGATAGATCTCGGTCGACGAGGTGCCCTGGTCCTTCACCACTACACGTGAGCCGAGCCCGACGCGGTCGGTGGGGATCTGGGTGAGATCCACCTGCGAGAGCTTGCTGAGACGCTGACGGAGCTGGCCGAGTCGCGCCTGCACGAAGGCCTGCCGCTCGAGCGCGGCTTTGTACTCACTGTTCTCGCGGAGATCGCCCATTTCCACCGCCTTCCGGATCTCGTTCGGAAGGACGACGGTCAGCTCGTGTTGAAGGCGCTCGACCTCGTCACCCAGCTTTTGCTTCAGTGCTTCAATCATCTCGAGACGACGCAAAAAAGTGGAGCGCCCGACCAGTGGCCGGGCGCCGAACGGGCGGGAGCGCAGCGTCACCAGGCGCGCGCGTCCCTACTCACATACTAGGAGCCCTTCATGCCGCTGTCCACCCCACAGTCGTACGCATAAAATTCGTGCCACCATGATCGGGTTGGAGACCTACGGCGACGTCACGCGCGTCCACATGTATTCGGCCGTCAGCGACGCGCTTGGGTATTCCGTCAGTGCCTATCTCATGCGCGGAGCGCTCATTGATGTCGGATTCCCGAGCGCGGCACGAGAATTGGCCCAGGTGCTCGACAAGCTCCGTCCGGAAGGCGTCCTCCTCACGCATCACCACGAGGATCACGCCGGCAACGTCGAGCTCGTCGCCCGCGGCGGAGTGCCGATTGCCGCGGCGCAGTCGACGATCGACGCGCTGCGTGCACATTCCGACATCGGGCTCTATCGGCGCGTCGTGTGGGGGCGACGTACGCGTTTCACGTCTCCGATCTCCTACTACTCGAGCGAGACGCTGTCGCTCGTGCCGACACCTGGGCACTCTCACGATCATCACATCGTCTGGGATCGCGAGAGCGGGACGGTGTTCGCCGGCGATCTCTTCCTCGGCGTCAAAGTGCGCATGGCCCATCACGACGAGAATCCGCGCCAGCTGGTCGACAGTCTCCGCGCCGTGGCGCGTCTGGGTCCGGACCGGATGTTCGACGGCCATCGCGGGCTCGTGCCTGACGCGAAAGCGAAGCTGATTGCCAAGGCTGATTGGCTCGATGAGACGATCGCTCGCATCGAGCAGCGGGCCGACGAGGGCTGGAGCGATCGCGCGATCACGCGCGAAGTTCTCGGTAGGGAGGAAGCCGAGTACTACGTCTCGCTGGCCGACCTCTCGCGGATCAATCTCGTCAGGCAGGTCCGCCTGACGAGGGCGGCCAACGCCTAGAGTGAGTTCGGCTCGAGGAGCAACACGACCAGGCCGATGAGGCCGGTGAAGAGCGCGGTGAGGCCGATGAGAACCATGGTCCACCTGACGCCGCGGAGCAGACGTCGAAACGTCGGCCGGTCCTCGCGCTTCACCTGCATCAAGTACGTCATCTGCGCCGTGCGTCCCCAGATGCCGAAGCAGGCCAGGCAGATGAAAGGGGTCGACAACAGCCACGCACGCGGGAATCCGAAATAGGTCATTGCCGCGCCAGCCAACCCTATGCCGATGAACGCGTTGAGCCTCTTAGGCGAAGCCTGCCCCACCCCCGTCGCCCGAAAGTTCCGAAGCGTGGTGTGCTCGAGCGGCCGAGCGGGGTCAAAAGCGCTGGAATGCGTGGGAGTCGAGAGGAAGGACATCGGAGGAAGACGAGTGGCGCGACTCCACAGCAACGGCAACGGCGGCATGCGGCATCCGGCATCCGGCATGCGGGTCTTGGCGGAGAGTTTCGGTCGCCGAGACCCGGATGCCTCATGCCGGATGCCGGATGCCGCTCTTCAGTCTCGGGACTATCGGTGCTGTGGTAAAAAGGAATCCGTCTCCGCCGCCTCTATCGGCTCTCCACTCGACCGCTCGAACTCACTCCGCAGCAGCTTCATCAACTGCGAGCGTCTATCGTAGAGCCGCTTGAGGGGGCGCTTCTTTCGCGTCGCCAGCGCGTACGACGTGATGAGCGGGAGTGCGATGGTGGAGTCGGCGTAGCAGACCACCGCGTCTGGCAGACGATCGGGGTCGATCTTCCCCCAGCTCACCGCCTCGGCGGGCGTGGCGCCTGACAAGCCGCCGGTGTCGGGGCGTGCGTCGGTCACCTGCAGGAAATAGTCGTGCCCTTTCTCGTCGATGCCTAACACTTCCTGGATTTGCGGCTCGGTCTGAAGCATGAAGTTCTTCGGCGAGCCGCCGCCCATGATCATCACGCCGCTCTTGCCGCCTCGGCGCTTGGCCGACAGGACGATGGCGGCGGTCTCGTTCACGTCGAGATTCGGGTCGAGCAACAACTTTCCACCTTCGAGCGCCAGCGCGGCGATGTTCATCCCGATAGAGGAATCGCCGGGCGACGACGTGTAGATCGGCACGCCGGCATTGTGCGCCGCCGAGAGCAGCGACCGCTGGCCGATGCCGAGCTTCCGCTCGCGCTCTCGAACGTACTTACCCGCCAGCCAGTGGAACTCCGCGCTCGACATCGGACGCTGGAACTCCGGCGCGCGCATGATCTGACGGAAGAAGGCATCGGTCGACAGCAGCACGTCGTAGTCGAAGAAGATGTCGTAGATGCGAACGACGCCTTCCTCGCGCAGCACTACGTCCGACTCCTGTGCGTTCCCGCGGTGCATTGCCAGCCCCAGACCGTAGTGCGTGTCGTGATAGAGATTCGCGCCGGTGGAGATGATCCAGTCGACGAAGCCGGCTTCGATGAGCGGAATGATGGCGGCGATGCCGAGTCCAGCGGGCGTCAACGCGCCGGTGAGCGTGAGGCCGACGGTGACATCCTTTTCCAGCATTTTTTCGGTGAAGAGCTGCGATGCCTCGCGAAGGCGCGCCGCGTTGTACGCGAGAAAAGTTCCGTTGATGAGATCGGTAACCGTTTCTCGACCTGTAATCGGCGTCGGATCGATGCGCTGACCGCGGAGGAAACGGCTCGTCGCGTGTGTGGTGGTCTTCGCCTCGCCTCGCTCGCGCTCTTCGGCAAGACGCTTTTGCTCCGCTTTGTTCCCAGCGGCGGATGCGCGGCCACTACCGTGTCGCGATGCCTTGAAGCCGCCTCGGTCCCTTCCGTTCTTCGCTTCCCGCTTACCACTTCCCGCTTCCCGTCGCTTAGACATCTCGCTCCTTCCGCTCCGCTTTCGCCTTCGCCTGGGACTGCGCCTCGATGACGAAGGCCGCCGCCTCGGCCGGATTGTCGGTGATGAGAATGAGATCCATGTCGCCGGGGGAGATCTTCTCCTCGAGCAGTACGCGAGACTGGAGCCAGCGGATCAGTCCGGCCCAGTAGTGCCGGCCGACGAGCACTACTGGGAATTGATAGATCTTGCCAGTTTGAATCAGCGTCAGCGCCTCGAACAATTCGTCGAGCGTGCCAAAGCCACCGGGGAAGATGATGAATGCGTCCGAGTACTTCACGAACATCGTCTTCCGCACGAAGAAGTAGCGGAAGTTGATGAGCGTGTCGACGTAGGGGTTGGCGCCTTGCTCGAAGGGCAGCTCGATGTTGCAGCCGATCGAAAGACCACCGGCTTCGCGCGCGCCCTTGTTTGCCGCCTCCATGATGCCCGGGCCGGCGCCGGTGATGATGGCGAAGCCGGCTTGCGCCAGCAGACGGGCCGTCTCCTGCGCCACCTTGTATTGCGGATCGTTAGGCGCAATGCGCGCGGAGCCGAAGATCGCCACGCCCTTCTTCACGAAGTGGAGCGTGTCGAATCCCTCGATGAACTCGCCCATGATACGGAGCACGCGCCAGGGATCGGTGCGCGTGAAGTCCTCGCGCACCGGCTTCTCCTGGAGAAACTTCTCATCCTCCGTGACCGGCAGCGCGTAGTCGCGTATCGACTGATCGATGATCTTCGTCGCGCCTGCCCTGCGTGCTCCCGTCTTCTGCGAAGGGGGCGTGCGGCCGGCAGCGCGGTGGCCTTCCTCGGTGCGCTCGCGAAAGAACTCGCGCGACTCCGCTTCGGCTTGCGCCAATCCCTTCGGCGTCAGCGTCTTGCCAGTGGACGTGCGGAGCTTTCTCTCCTTCTCGGGCTTTGGAGCCCTCTGTCGTTTCGCCATAGGCGGTACAAGCTACGTCGACACGACGGGCCAGGCGAGACGTGACGCGCAGCACTTGTCGGCCGCCGCGTGTCCGGCGATGATGCACCGTGCCCGTCATCGTTCTCCTCGTGGACGGCGCGCGTGCCGATGCGTTCGCCGCCGCGTTGAGCTCTGGTCAGCTCCCTGCCCTTGCCGGGCTGCGGGACGAAGGGTCGCTGCACACGATCACCAGCACCTTCCCATCCGTCACCGGCCCGGCGTACGCGCCATTTCTCCTCGGAAAATTTCCTGGGACGTTGGGTCTGGCCGGCCTTCGCTGGTTCGATCGAGCTCGAACGCGCTGCACCTGGCCTGACTACTGCCGCAGTTACATCGGCGTTGAAGCTCGCCACATCGACGGCGACATGGACGCCGACGCGCCGACGATGTACGAGCTTGCAGATTCGAGCGCGGCATCGATGTACATGATCGGGCGTGGGCTCGCGCCGCAGCATCGTCTGGCACGCGGACTTCGCGCCGTTCTGCGCACGGCGCGCGTGCACTTCGCTGGAAATCTCGACGGATGGTTGGCAATCGATCGCGACACCGGGCTCGAGGCCGCGGCGCACATACGACGGCATCGTCCGGCGTTCTCGTTCATCGCCATGCCGGGTGTCGACAAGGTCTCGCACTCGCTCGGGCACACCGATTCGCGCGTGCTCGACGCGCTCCGGAATGCCGACCAGGTCGCTGCGGTGTTACGCGCAGACGCGGAGCGCGATGGCACGTGGCACGACACGCACCTCTGGGTGGTGAGCGACCACGGTCATTCAACGATCGATGCGCACGACGACTTGATCGGATGGATGCGTCAGCGAGGCCATCGAGCGATCGCGCATCCGTGGGTGTACGCGCCCAATCCCGAGGTGGGCGTGTTCGTGAGCGGAAACTGCATGGCGCAGCTCTATCTCGAGATGCAGCTGCGCGAGCGCCCGTGGTGGCCCGTGCTCGCTGATCGATGGGAAGAGCTGGTCGACGGATTGCTCGAGCGCGCCTCGGTGGATCTGGTGATGCTCCCACATTCGCCGACGCGTACCGAGATCCGCGCGCGCGATCGGGGGAGCGCGATGCTCGACCGCACGGCCGCATGCTACACCTATCGTCCGATCACCGGCGATCCGCTCGGACTCGGCGAGGTCGATGCGGTGTCCTTCGATGACGCGCACGAGCGCACGATCGACACGATGTATCCGGACTCGCTGGTCCAGATCTCCCACTACTGCGGCTCCGCGCGCGCTGGCGATGTGGTGCTGTCGGCGGTGCCTAACTGGGATTTTCGCGCGAAGTGGGAGCCGATCCCGCACCGAAGCTCCCATGGCGCCCTCCATCGCGAGCACATGCTCGTGCCGCTGCTCACGAATCGCCGGATCGCCGGAAGACCGCGGCGTACGACGGACGTGATGGCGAGTGCATGTAAAGCTCTGGGGATCGACGCTCCATCTGGCTTGGAAGGAGGGTCGTTCCTGTAAAGGGACTCGGCCCTCGGCGCTCGGCCCTCGGCGGCTTCGCGAAATGACCTCGATCGCCACGAGCCATGCCGAGTGCCGAGCGCCGAGGGCCGAGGGCCGACGAAACATTCGTGACATCCTCCCATGCCTTGCCATTCGACAATACTCATCCTATTGTCGAACGACAAGGTATCCTAGGGATCCGACCATGCACTGGATCAATCGTCTCGCACGCCGTGTCCGCGCCGTTCGCAGCGGCGGCGCTGTCGACCACGAGCTGCGGCAGGAGATGGAGCTCCACATCGACCTGGAGACGGCCGAGCTCGTTAGGCAGGGAATGACGCCGAGCGAGGCCAGACGGCGGGCGCTGGTGACATTCGGCGGTGTCGAGCGGGTCGCGGAATCGCACCGCGACGCGCGCGGCGTCCGGTGGCTAGACGAGCTCTGGCAGGACATCCGGTACGCGGTGCGCTCGCTGCGGCGGAGTCCGGCGTTCACCCTAGCAGCGGTTGGCGTTCTGGCGTTAGGCATCGGCGCCAGCATGGCTGTCTTCGCCGCTGTCGACGCGGTTCTCATCGCGCGTCTCCCCTACCCCGACGATCACCAGCTGGTGCGCGTCTACCAGCAAAATTCGCCGGACAATCGTTGGACGCTTTCGAACGTCGACTTCCGCGCCTTGAAGGAGCATTCGCGCACGCTCACCGACGTAGGCGCAATGCGCGGCCGCGTGTACCCGGTGCGTGCGAGCGGTGAGCCGCAGCGTATGAGCGTCGGTCAGATCACCTCGGGCATCTTCCGCGCGCTACGGATCGCACCGGCACATGGCCGCGCGATCGAGCCGTCGGATGAGGAGACAGGCGCGTCGCCCGTTGTCGTAGTGGCCGATGCCTTTGCCGTACGCGAGTTCGGTAGTGCCGCGGCGGCGCTGGGAAAGGCAATCACGATTGATGGCATTTCTCACACGATCGTGGGCGTTCTGGCGCCCGGCGTCCAACGCATCGGGCCAGCCTTCAGCGAAGTGTGGCCAGTACTTCAACTCCCACAACCCGAGCGCCGCGGACCGTTCGGCTTGCACGTGATCGGACGACTGGCAGCCGGCTCGACTGTCGGGTCCTCACAGCGTGAGCTGAGCGCGATCAGTGAGCGGATCTTTCCCGAATGGCAGTCGAGCTTCCAGGACAAGGAGGCTCGCCTCACCCCCGTGTTGCTCCGCGAGACGATCATCGGCGACTCGAGAAAAGACTTCGGCATCCTCGCCGCCGGTGTGCTCCTGGTTCTCCTCATTGCGATCGCCAACGTCGCCAGTCTGTCACTGGTACGAGCCACTGGCCGCTGGCGGGAGGTCGCGCTGCGCACGGTACTGGGCGCAACCCGGACGCGCCTGGCGCGGCTTCTTCTCACCGAGAGCTTCGTCGTCGTTGCAGCGGCTGCATTGTTAGGCGTCGCTTTCGCCCTTCTGGGCGTTCGTGTCTTCTCGATCATCGGGACGCAGATCCCACGACTGGAGAACGCCCACGTTGACGGCCGTGCGATCGCCCTCGGAATGGGCATCGCGCTGGCCGCCGGTCTCGCGATTGCCGCATACCCCTTGACCATGCTCGTCTGGAGACGCGGCGGACAGTCACTCCGCGACGGCGAGCGGACCGTTGGCGCTGGTCGCGGCACGCAGGCGTTGCGGGCGTCGTTCGTGGTGGCCGAGTTCGCGCTCGCCCTGCCGTTGCTCGCCGGTGCGGGGTTGCTGCTCAACAGCTTCGTCAGGCTCCAGCGCGTTCAACCCGGTTTCGATCCCGAGCGCATACTCACCGTCAGCCTGGCGCTGCCTAACAGCGCCTATGGGGACAGCGGCCAGATCGCCACCTATTGGGAGCGGACGCTGCCGCGAGTGCGTGAAGTGCCCGGCGTCGTCGAAGCGGGCCTCATCGACGCGCTTCCACCGACGAGCGGTAACCTCAACGAGAACAACTTCGATCTGGTCGATCGCCCGGTCGCACCGGGCGCCGCTCAGCCCGTGTCGCCGTGGCCGACGGTGAACGCCAGCTACTTCGATGCGCTAGGCGTCACGGTGCTCGAAGGCCGGATGTTCACCCACTCCGACACGTTAGGCGCACCACCAGTCGTCGTCGTCAGCCGTGCCTGGGCAAGCCACTACTTCCCCGACGGTAGTGCGGTTGGACGGCGGCTGATCAGCGGCGGCTGCACCGAGTGTCCGCCCACCACCGTCATTGGCGTCGTCGGCGATGTGAAGTACAAGGGGCTCGAGTCCACGTCGCACGCGGTATACACCCCTGCCACTCAGAACTGGACATCCGATCTCAAGCTGGTGGTGCGCACCAATGCTCCGATCGACATCGTGACCCCGCGAGTGCTAGCCGCGGTCCAATCGATCGACCCTGCCGTTCCACTCACCGCGATGCCGATGACGGAGCGCCTCTACGTGTCGCTCACCCAGCCTCGCCATTGGACCGCCCTGCTTGGCGGCTTCGCAACGACGGCCGTTCTTCTGGCCGCAATCGGCGTCTTCGGGATGCTCTCGTACACGGTGAGCGCGCGCCGCCGGGAGATCGGCGTGCGCATGGCGCTCGGCGCCCGCGCCAGCACGGTGGTGGCGCTCATTCTGAAGCGCGGAGTCGGTCATGCATTGGCTGGCCTTCTTCTCGGCCTCGTTGTGACGTTCTTGGGAACGCGTTGGTTGAGCGGGGCGCTCTTCGACGTCAGCGCGACCGATCCGGTCACGCTGTTCTCGGTGACCGCGCTCTTGTTAGGCGTGGCACTCCTCGCCTGCTGGCTGCCGGCACGGCGGGCGGCCAGGATCGATCCGGTCGAAGCGATTCGGGCCGAGTAGTTAGGCAGAGGTTCGTCGTCGGAGGAGGCCGGGGAGCGACATCAGCGCCCAGGTTCCTTCGAGGAGAATGAAGCCGATGCGGCCGTCGATCGCCGCGACCCACGTCAGCAGCCCGGCCCCGACGAAGTTGAGGGCCGAAAAGAGGCGCTGCTCCGCGCGGAGCCAGCCGCGTTGGAGCGCGGCGTAGGCGCCCAATACGAGGACGGCGCCCAGCAGTGCCATGACCTGATAGAACACTATGTGCCTCCCAGGGCTGCGATCGCGAGTGTCCGAGCGCTAAGCCTTGTGTGCCGGTGACCCTCCCGCAATGTTGAGCGCGAAGGCCAACGAGTCACAGAGGACGGCATGCCGTCGTTGTGGGTCGGTCTCCTCAACATGATGATCGCGGCTCAGGTCACGCCGGCCGTGGTCTCCGGTACGATCCGCGACGCGCAGGGCGCGGTACCCCTCCCTGGCGCGGTCGTGCTGTTGGTGGACATCGATCGCGCGGTCGTCTCCGACAGCGCTGGCCGCTACGTCTTTCGCGGCGTCCCTCCTGGCCCGCACCATCTCTCGGTTCGCCGAATCGGCTTCACGCCGCGTACGTTGCACGCGCTGGTGCCGACGCGCGGCCATCTGGAGATCGACATTGCGCTGCACGCCGAGCCGGTGCGACTCGGAACTGTCGACGTTCATCCCAACATCCTCGTTCGAGGCGTCGACGCCGGCGACAGCACCGCGTTCCCGAACCGCGGCATCAGCATGGCGGCGGCGCGAAATCACCCCTTGTTGGCCGAGCCCGATGCGTTGCTCGCGTTAGGCGGTGGCGAGGTCGTGCTTCGGCCGGAGACGCCGAGCGGGATGCATCTCCGCGGCGGCGCGTCGGATCAGACCGCGTACAACCTCGACGGCATCCCCGTGTTCAGCCCCTATCACGCCGCGGGTATGTTCAGTGCCTGGAACCCCGATGCACTCGAGCGGCTCCAGCTCACATCGTCAGGCGAAGCTGGACTTTCCGGCGCGCTCTCGGGCGAGGTAAGCGGTCTGACGCGCACGCCCGGCGATCGGCCGCAGTTGCAGGGGACTATCTCCACCACGCAGTGGCGCGCGACTGTCGATGGACCGCTCGGCCCACTCCCCGGCGGTTATCTGCTGAGCTTCCGCCAGGGCTTCCCCGACGCCATCGCACCGAAGGACGAGTCGTCCTACCTGAATGGCGAGACCACCGATCTGCTCGCCAAGCTGGAGCTTCCGTTGTTAGGCGGAGGCTTGCGTCTGCTACGGTACGAGAGCTCGAACGAGATCGGATCGACCGCGACGCTGGCCTCCACGCTGCCTACCGGCGAGCCGTTCCGAAATACATTCGAGTGGCTGAGCCGTTCGAGCGGCGGCGAGTGGAATGGACGCGTCGGCTCGTTTTCGGCGGTCGTGCGCGCCTGGAGCTCGGACGTCAACGCGCATGCGCTGTGGGATGCCAGCGAGCCGACGGCGATGACGATGCGCGCCTGGCGCCGCGATCGCGGGCTGCTCGTCGCCGGCGAAAGGCGCTCGTCAGGCAGCACGACGTCGATCGGAATGCGGGTCAACCACAGTCGCACCTCCTACGACGTCCTCTCGATCGCCGATCAGGCAAAGCACGCGAATCTCTCGGTACGTACTCCGCTCGCCTCGTTTTACGCCAGTCACGAGCGGCCGCTTGCAACGAACCTGGCGGGCAAGATCGCGTTCACCACCGCGGTTCGAGGCGACGACATCTTCCCGGCGCCATTTGCCAGCCTTCGGTGGGTCGCCGGCGGGCGGCTCACGATCACCGGAAGCTACGGACGCACCCATCAGTTCCTGCAGTCGCTTCGCAACTCCGAGTCGGTCGTCGCCAACGTCTTTCCAGTCGATCTCTTCCTCGGCTCGGCGGAAGAGACGAGCAGCATGCCGGTGGCGCGAAGCGACCTCGCCTTGCTGGCGGCGGACTACCGGCTCGTGGGCGGCGGGAGGCTCGGTGTGCAGACCTACGTGAGATCGCTCGACGGTCTGCTGCTGGTCGCGCCGCGTACTGGCGATCCTTTCGCCAAGGGCGAATTCTCGGCCGGTGGAGGAACCGCGCGTGGGATCTCGGTGGACGGTGCGTTGAGCCGTACGCGTTGGGCGTTGTTAGGCAGTTACGGGTGGCAACGCGTGCGATTCACGCATCACGATACGACCTTCACGCCGGAGCACGGTGCCAGTCATCTGCTCGAAGGTGGACTGATCGTCTTTCCGTCGACCACGTCGTCGATCCGCATCGGCGCGATGAGCATCCTCGGCCGGCGTGCGACGCCGGTGTCGGGGCTGTTGGAGTGGGAAGCCTGCAATCTTTACGACCGGGGATGCGAGATGGTCGGTACGCCGCGGCACGCCACCGACGAGCTGGGCGGTGAGAAGCTCCCGCCTTACTTCCGCGTCGACCTCGGTGTTCGGAAGCACTGGCACCTGCGTATTGGGCAGCGTGATGCGATGATCGCGGTGTTCGGAACGATCACCAACGTGCTCGGACGGCGGAATCTGTTGGCTGTCTCGACCGACCCGGAGACGGGCGAACGCACTGAAGTCGAGATGCGATCGCGAGTTCCGCTGGTGGTCGGCATCGATTGGCGCTTCTAGCGGCCGGCAGCCTGTCACAGATCTCGGAGTCGTTGGCTCCTCTAGTGCCACGATGACCGCGCCGTTCCACGACCAATTCGTCGCACTCTTCGACGCGTACTTTCCTCGGCTTTTCCGCTATCTGGATCGACTCACGGGCGATCCCGACCAGGCAGCGGATCTGGCGCAGGAAGCGTTCGTCAGACTGCACACTCGAGGCTCGCTCCCCAACACACCGGAGGCGTGGCTCGTGACGGTAGCGATGAACCTGTTTCGGAACGACAAATCGACGCGGTCGCGGCGCCGCAGGCTGCTCAACGTGACGCGCGGAGAAGCGGTATTGGCCGATCCCCCGCCGTCTCCCAGCCACCTCGTGATCGCGACCGATGCGAGCGATCGCGTACGGGCCGCACTCGACGAGCTACCGGAGCGAGACCGCCAAATGCTGCTGCTCCATGCCGAAGGTTACAAATACCGCGAGATTGCGCAGGTGCTCGAGCTGAACGAGGCGAGCGTCGGCACGCTGTTGGCGCGCGCCAAGCGTGCATTCCGCGACGCGTGCGAGGTGAAATCCGATGCACCTTGACGCCGAGCAGGTTCAGCGTCTGCTGCACGGAGAGCTCGCGCCGTCAGCGGCGGCCAGGGCGCGCGCTCATCTCGATAGCTGCGCCGAATGCCTAACGCGAGTCTCCGAGGCCGAGCACGAGGAAACCGAAGTGCTCGACCTCCTGCGCGCGCTCGACCATCCGGTGCCTCGAGTGAGCGCGGCGAGCGTCCTTGCGCGCTCGCGGGCGCACGACTCGGGCCGGCGCTGGAGCCGACTCGCTGCTGGTGTCGTCCTGGCGCTGGTCGGTGCCGGCGCGGCGTACGCGCTTCCCGGCTCACCGGTGCCTGACATGCTCCGACGCGCGGTCGGGTGGGTGGGCGGCCGCGAGCCGCGGGTAACGCCCGCGCCGGAGACACTGCCCACTGAAGCAGTCGAGCAGGGCATCGCCGTCGCACCCGGTGCGCGGTTCGTGATAGCGTTTGCCGCGCCGCAGCCAGACGGTGTTGCGATCGTGTCGCTCGCCGACAGCGCCAACGTCACGGTGAGAGCCAGTGGTGGCGAGGCGACCTTTGCTTCGGCGATCGACCGACTGGCGATCGGCAACGAAGGAAGCACCGCCGTGTTCCGCATCCAGATCCCAAGGCGCGCGCCGCACGTCGAGATTCTCATCGGCGGACGTCGTGCGTTCGTCAAAGATGCGGCACGCGTAATTACCGACGCACCGCGTGACGCCGACGGGCGATACCTGCTCTCGCTCTCCGCACGCGGCCTTTAGTTAGGCACCCTGTCACAAGCCACGCCGTCGTTTGCTCTCCTGGCAGAGAGCTCGTGCCACATACACGACGGAGGCAATGTGACCAGACATCTCTTGCGGTCGATCCTGGCGATCGCCGCGATGTTGGTGATCGACGGATGCGACGTGGGCGCCACCGGACCCGAATACGATCCACAGATCGACCCGGCCAATTTCGTCGCGTCCGTCACCAACCCGCTCTTCCCGCTCACGCCGGGCACGCGCTGGACGTACCGCGACGGGAACGAGACGAACACCGTCGAAGTGCTGCACACCACGAAGACGATTCTCGGGATTCAGGCGACGGTGGTACTCGATCGCGTCTTCGAGAATGGTCAGCTCATTGAGGACACATTCGACTGGTTCGCACAGGATCGCGACGGCAACGTGTGGTACCTCGGCGAAGATACCAAGGAATTGAGGAACGGTGTCGTCGTCAGTACCGATGGTTCTTGGGAAGCGGGTGTGGATGGCGCGAAGCCGGGGATCGTCATGTGGGGCGATCCGGCCGCGCATCTCAACGAGGAGTATCGGCAGGAGTACTACCAGGGTGAGGCCGAGGATTGGGGGAAAGTGGTGGCCGTGAATCAGAGCGTCACGGTGCCGTTTGGCTCGTTCGCAGGCTGCGTAAAGACGGAGGACTGGAACGCGCTCGAGGGCGGCCGGTCCGGATCGCTCGAGACAAAGTACTACTGCCCGAACATCGGCTTCACGCTCGAGATCACGGGCGGTGGAGGCCGTGTCGAGCTGACGGCGTTCACGCGTCCGTGAACTGCATGCAACGCGCTCCGATGGTAGCTTTCGAGCATGAGCTGGGCGCGTCTCACTACGGCGTTGGCGCTGCGCGCGCTTGCAAATCCGGCGTTGGCCGTGGACCTCCTCCGTGTCGCGTGGCGATTCCGATCGCGCGACTGGTGGCGGCGCCCGCCGTTCCTGCCGTTGCCGGCGCGCGAGTACGTCCGTTGGCGAATGCACACGGCCTACGGGGATCATGATGCCGTGCCACCCGTGGATGATGTCATCCGTTACGCCCGCTGGGCCGGAGACGACCGGTGATCGCTCCAGTCAGCGCTCCGCCCCGCCTGGAGGATCGGATCAGGGCGCAGGCGTACGGACTTGGTTTCGATCTGGTGGGAATCGCCGCGTTAGGGCCCGCCGAAACCGCGCGTCATTTCGAGGCTTGGCTCTCGTTAGGCTATGCCGGCGACATGCACTACTTGCCGCGGTGGGCGGAGAAGCGGCGCGATACGCGGCTTCCTTTCGCCGACGTGAGCAGCGCGATCGTCGTAGCGATGAACTACGGTGGGACACAGCCTCCGGGATCGATCGCGCGCTATGCCCGCGGCGACGATTATCACGACGTCATGACGGAGCGACTGCAGGAGCTGCATCGCTGGATCAGCGCCGAGACGGGGAGCAACGTACGCGGCAAGGCATATGTCGACACCGGCCCGATTCTCGAGCGCGATCTGGCGCGCCGCGCCGGACTCGGCTGGTTCGGCAAGAACACCAATCTCATCAATCCGGAGCTCGGCTCGTTTTTCTTTCTTGGCGCACTGCTGGTGGATCTCGAGCTGGCGGCTGATGAACCGTTCGAGGTCGACCGCTGCGGCACGTGCACAAGGTGTTTGGAGGCGTGTCCGACGCAGGCGCTGGTGGACGATCGCGTGCTCGACGCGACCAAGTGCATTTCGTATCTGACGATCGAGCACCGCGGCGCCATTCCGCATGAGCTGCGCGAATCGTTAGGCGGATTGGTCTACGGGTGCGACATCTGTCAGGACGTTTGTCCGTGGAACGTTCGCTTTTCGCGCGAGCTCACGGAGTCACGGCTGGCGCCTCGCGTCGAGAACATCGCACCCGATCCGCGAGAGCTGCTGGCGCTCGACGATGAAGGATTTCGCCGGCGATTCAAGGGATCGCCCATCAAGCGCGCCAAGCGTCGCGGGCTGGCGCGCAACGCCGCCGTCGCACTCGGCAACCGGCGCGACCCGCACGATGTGTCAGCCTTGACCGCTGCGCTCGACGATGCCGAGCCAATCGTCAGACAGCATGCTGCGTGGGCGCTCGGCCGAATCGGCTCGAACGACGCGCGAGTCGCGCTCGGAGCCAGGCGGGAGATCGAGACGGAGCCCACGGTGCTCGAAGAGCTGGACGCGGCGCTCGGCGATCGGCGTTAAGGCAGCCTCCTTCAGTCGCTCACTTCACGTGCAGCGTCGTGATCATCCCGAGCGCGACGTGCGGGGGCTTGTCCGGCGCATCCCGAAGTCGGCAGACGACTAGATAGGTGCTCTTCGGCGCGAGGTCGACGAGGAGCTTTCCTGGCGCGTGCTCTCCGGCGTTGGCGAGCACCAAACCGATCACCTGATCGGTAACCGCCACCCGCGCCTGCTGCGACGTGTCGCGCATGTAGTCGGCCAGCGTGAGTCCGGGCTTCAACTTCAGCAGAATCACTTCGTGCCGGACTTTGCCATGGTTGCGCAGGGCAAGGATCGTCGGCCCGGCTCTCAACGTGTCGAGCGCGCGATAGGCGTAATCGGACGCGTCGATGGTGACCGTGACGGGAAGCTGGGCCGAGCCCACGTTGGGGAGAATGAGCCCGGACGCGATGACGCCCGTCAGGACAATGACTTTGGCGATCGATACCGTTTTCCGGAGTGATGGCCTCACTGTGATCCTCGCCGAAGATTTTCACGGCCCATCGCAGGCGCGTCACGTTAGCCGAATCGGCTCGACACGTCAAAGTCTCCGCGGATGCCGGTTGGTCGGACGCGCCCGTGTGGTGCTTGTGCCGCCGGTGCCGGAGAAGCTGATTCCTGCCGAAGCGCACAGGCCAAACCTCACACTCGACGTCACCAATGACCGAAGCGACACCCAAGCGCGACGGCTCCCGAGACTTCGATTTCCTTCACGGGCGCTGGCGCGTTCACAATCGGCGATTACGCGAATGGCTGAAGGGCTCCACCGAGTGGTACGAATTCGAGGGGGCGACAATCGAGCGGCCATTCTGGGACGGTCAGGGAAACTTCGAGGAGTACGAGGCCGATCACCCGGATGGAAGAATGCGAGGCGTGGCGCTGCGTCTGTACAACCCGACCGCGCGTCAGTGGAGCATCCATTGGTCGAATGGCGCGACCGGGTTGCTCGATGCGCCGATGATCGGCGAGTTCCGCGATGGCCGAGGCGAGTTTTTCGGACAGGACACGTTCGAGGGACGCGCCGTACTCCTTCGATTCATCTGGACGAGTGTGAGCCAGACGGCCTGTCGTTGGGAGCAGGCGTTCTCGGAGGATGGCGGGCGGAGCTGGGAGACGAACTGGATCATGGAATTCAGTCGCCTGGATTGAGCGCGCTGGCGCTATCCGTGCGGGAGCATCTCGTCTTCGACACGAGCACTCGCACCACGGAGGCGGGGATGGCTGACGACATGCGGATTTTTGAGGACCAGGCGATCACTCGCGACCAGCTGGCCGAGCTATTGAACGAGGATTTGGCGCGGGAATACCAGGCCATCATCGCATACATCGTGTACTCGCAGGTGCTCAAGGGCGCCGAGTACATGAACATCGCGCAGGAGCTGGAGACGCACGCGCTCGAGGAGCTACAGCATGCGCTGATCGTCTCGAAGCAGATCGACTACCTCGGGAAGATGCCAACGGTCACGCCGAAGCCGGTGCGCACGTCGGAGAAGCCACGCGACATGCTGCAATTCGATCTCGACAACGAGAACGAGACGGTCCGCGAATACGCCACGCGCGTGCGGCAGTGCGAGGCGCTGGGTGAGTTCGCGATGGCCGAGCAGATCCGCCAGATCATCGTGCAGGAGCAGGAGCACCAGATCGATCTGGCGACGGCGTTAGGCGTGGAAGTGCCGGATGTGCTGAAGGGGCGGAGGGGGAAGAAAAGGAGGTAACGGGAAGCGGGAAGCGGGAAGCGGGAAGCGGGACGCGGGACGCGGGACTCGGGAAGCGGGAAGCGCCGGAGGAGACGGTACTCATCGGGTGTGCCGCGCCGTCGCTTCCCGCTTCCCGCTTCCCGCTTCCCGCTGCTTTTACGCCGCCCGTCGCACGTGCGCCGGGGCCGGAGTCTCCTCCGCCACCACGCGGCGGCGCGCGATGAGATTGTCGAGGGAGTAGGCGCCCGGACCCATCACTACCAGCGCCAATGACGCGCCGAGGAGTGAGAGCGGGAACTCGATGCCGCCCGGGTTGAAGAAGCCAGCGCCGATGTGGACGGTCATGATGGCGACCGTCATTACCCCGGCTAGCCCGACTGCCGCCAAGCGGGTGAGCAGCCCGAAGATGAGGGCGAGCCCGCCGAAGAATTCCACGAACGCGACGAACGGACCCATCACGTCAGCGGCTGGAATCCCCATCTGTCCGAAGGAGCCAGCGACGCCATCGAGGCCGAAGACGAAAAGCTTCTGGCCGCCGTGGGCGACGAAAATGAGCCCGACGACCAAGCGCAAGATGGTGAGCCCGATATCGAGCTGGCGCCGGGACGGAGAGCTGAAGAGTGACATTGGAAACCTCATGGTTCGAGACAACAGCATGGGTACAACGCGAAAAAAGTGCCGACGTTCCGTGTTATGCCATCCAGTGTGATAACACCTAACAGGCCGGAAAAATCATGTCTTCTGCCGTACGACACTCAGCAACGAGATCAACGATTTGAGCTGCTCGCGGCTCAGATGACCGAGCCGCCGCTGATGTTCCTGCTCGACCACGTCGTCGAGCTGGCGCAGGAGACGCGCTCCCTTCTTGGTGATACGCGTCCGTACCAAGCGCCGGTCCTCGGAGCTTCGCTCTCGCGTCACCAGATCCGCCTGCTCCATCCGGTCCAGTAAGCGGGTGACGTCCGGCATCCGCGTCAGCATTCGATCGCGGAGCTCGTTCCGGCACAGCCCCGTCGGCTCCGCACCGCGCAGGATCCGCAACACGTTGTACTGCGTGGAACTGATGCCGTGCGGCTTGAGCAGCTGCTCGAACGCATCGAATAGCAACATGCTGGTTCGCACGATGCTCAATTGCGCCTCTTGCTCGAGGCTCACGAAGGGCTTTCGCTGCTTCAGCTCGTCGCGCAGGTCGGGCGTCATGCTCGAAATATGCGTGTTATAACACTGAATGTCAAGACACCATTTGGCGTCGTCTGGGGCGGGTCTACTGACCCGATCCCTTGGGGACAAAGTCCCGGAGCGGCCCGATCGTCTTTCGCATCAATAACTCCGAATGCCCCCGCACGATGTAATCCGTCAGCTCCCCCACCAACGAATATCCCAACCGCTCGTACAGCTGTCGGGCTCGCGGATTGAAGGACGACACGCACAAAAAGACATTCGGCGACTCACGGAAGATGCGCCGTTCGGCGTGATCGATCATCTCCCGGCCCACGTTCCGGCTGCGCCAGTCGTGGCGCACGGCCACGGTCTGGATGTAGCCGACGAAGGCACCCTGCATCGCGAGAATGAGGAACGCGACCAGCTCCCCGTCGACGAATCCGCCGTATACCTCGCGACCGGGATTGGACACGATGCGAAGCGAGTCCTCGAACGTCCTGCCGAGCGTGACCCACGGCTCCGACGTCGACATGATTGTCGCGCACTGACGGGCCTCGTCGTCGCCGTGAATGGGGCGAACGAGCAAGCGAGACTCGAGATTCGAGATTGGCGATTCGCCGGCGAATTCGGAGGTCATCGGAAGTCCTTCGAATCTCCAATCTCGAATCTCGAATCTCGATGCTTGCTATCGCTGCGTCGCCAACGCCGCATACCTCGGATGCGTTCTCAACGGCGCCCACCGCGGGTCGGCGCGCAAACGCGCGACAGTCATCGGCGAAGGCATGCGCAGCAGCTGATCGATGAGCTCGATGGCGGCGTCATACTCACCCACCTGCACGTACGTCACCGCCGCGATCTCCGCCGCTTCGGCCCACGCCATGTGATCGCGCGTGATCGGCATGAGCTCGAGCGCACGGCGGGTTTCGCGTATCGCCTGCGCGCGATCCCCTTTGAGCGCGAACAGATGGCCCACCACCGCCCGCACACGGTAGTCATTTGCCGACATCTCGCGGATCGGCTGTCCCGCGGCCAACACCGAATCCGCGTACGCCGCGGCAACCGCTGGCTTCCAGCGCTCGAACAGCATGAAGCGCCACAAGTAATAGTTGAGCTGGTTGGCGAACGCTGACGGCGGCACTTCCGCCAACGTCTTGATGTCGGCCGTATCGAGCGCCACCAGCGTCACCTCGAAACCGTCCGACGTCGACGCGCGCTCGGCCCCGAACCGCCTGACGATTGAATGCGCGGTCTGCCGCAATGCCGCCAGATCGCCCTGCATCAAATGAAGCCGCGCCTGCAACAGATGCGGACGGATCGACTCGGAGTCGGCCGCAAATGCGCGTTGTCCATACCGCGCTGCCCCGGGAAACGAGCGCATGAGCATCAGCCCCTCGGCCGTCGCCGCATTCGTCTCCACAGAGCGCGGATCGAGCTCGGCGGCGCGCTCCAATCGACGAATCGCCTCGTTCCAGTGCCCACGGCGCGCCAACACCGCGGCGCTGCGCGCGAGAATCAGTCCGTCGTTAGGCTTGGCCTTCTCGGCGATGGCGTACTCCGCGCTGGCCTTGTCGTAGTCGCCCTGCAGCTCGTGCAAGCGACCCTGCGCGACGTGCGCTTCCGGAAGATTTCGATCGAGCTTCAGTGCCGAATCGGCAGCAATTCGCGCCGCCTCCAACCTCGGCTCGGTGTGATCGATGAAGCGATCGTAGATCTCGAGGTTTACGATCGACTGCTTCGCCAAGGCCAGCGCGAACTTCGGATCTTCGGCCGCCGCTTCGCCGAACAGCTGCGCGGATCGCAAGAGCGATGACGGGTTGGTGATGTCATGCCCGAACAGCCGATCAGCGCGCATGTAGGTGTCGTACGCCGCCAAGCTTTCCGTCGGCCGCGCATCGACGCGCGAACGCTCGTTGGCGCCTAACGCGATCGCCAGCGCCTCGGCCACCCGCTCGGCGATCTCGGACTGCACCGAGAAGACGTCACGAAGGTCGGCGTCGATCCGATCGGCCCAGAGATGGCTGTCGTCACGCACGCGAATGAGCTGAGGCGTGACGCGTACGCGCCCCTGTCCATCGGGCCGGCGTTCCCATCGCACGCTTCCCTCGAGCACGTAGTTCGCGCCCAGCTCGTCCGCGATCTGCCGAAGCGTCTTGGTCGACGTCCGATATTGGTCGGCGCTGGTTCGGGAGATGACGCCGAGCTCGGAGATGCTGGCCAGACGGCTGGTCACCTCTTCGGTGATACCGTCGGCGAAGTACGCGTCATCGGCCGGGCCGAGGTTCTTGAAGGGAAGCACCGCCAGCACGATCCGTTCTTCGTGCAGTCGGCCCGCGCTCACGTTGCTCTTCAGCCGCCACCCGATGACGCCTAACGAGATCAGGCCGATCGTCGCCAGCGTGAGCACTGCGGCGGCCACCAGCCGCTTGTGCTTGGGCACTGCCGCGGGTACGTCCTGGCTTATCGCCGGACCGAGGGCATCGCGAAACTCCGCCGCCGACGGAAAGCGCTGATCGGGCGAGGAGTGAAGGGATTTCATGATCGCGCGTCCGCAGCTCTGCGGTAGCTCCGGACGCACTTCGGAGAGCGGCCGCGGCGTATCGGCGAAGTACGCACTGGCGAGTGCGTGCGGCGTCGAGCCGGTGAACGGCTGCAAGCCGGTGAGCATCTCGTATCCGACGACGCCGACCGCGAAGACGTCCGCTCTCGCATCGACGGTCGGATCGCCCGCCAGCTGCTCGGGCGCCATGTAGCCAAGCGTCCCCACGCCGAATCCGGTGCCGGTGAGTCGATCTCCGCTGTGTGACATCGCCGCGATCGCGCGCGCGATGCCGAAGTCCGCCAGAATCGCGTGACCGCCTGACAAGAGAATGTTCTCCGGCTTCACGTCGCGATGGACCACGCCACGCGCGTGCGCCTGCGCCAGCGCGCTCAGCACCTCGCGAAGGATCTGTAGTGCATCATTGACGGGAAGCGGACCCTCGAAGGTGATCCGTTCGCGCAGCGACTGCCCCTCTACGTACGGCATGATGTAGTAGAGGATGCCCTCCTCCGCGCCGGCGGCGAGCACCGGAAGTATGTGCGGATGCTGGAGGTTCGCGGTGACGAGGATCTCGCGCTGGAATCGCGCCGCGCTCACGCCGCTGGAGAGCTCTGGCGGAAGCACCTTGATCACGACGCGTCGCGACAGCGACTTCTCCCTCGCCAGAAACACGCGGGACATCCCGCCACCGCCAAGCTCTCGCTCGATGGCGTACGAGTCTCCGAGGAGGCTCTGGAGGATGTCGTGCAACTCGGTCGCCATGCGCCGCTGACGTAGGGGGGAAATCAACAATAGAGGTCGGGCCCGATGTGGGCCAGATGGAATGCTGAAAGCGCTTGACGCGGCGCTGGCTAGAGTGACACACTGGAATTGCGGCAAACCGTAGTTCTCGTCATCCCCCGTAGGTCCGGCTCGATCCCGGACACCTGCTCACCCGCCTATGAGTTGGCTCGACTGGTTCAGGCGCGTTCCATCCGCCGGCGAGCCAGAGATTCGGTGGGACGTGCCCACCGCCGACGAGCTGCGGCGACTCGTGAATGAGCCGCTCCCGCTCGAGCTGTCGGCTGCCGAGCCGACTCGCAGCTTCCGTCGCGACCTGTATTACGACACGCCCGACGCGGCGCTTCGACAGCGCGGCGCGACGTGTCGCTTTCGCATGGGATCGGACGATCGGCGTGAGCTGATGTTGTCGTTGGTGGAAGACGCGGGCGGCGTCCTCGAGTATCAGCGCGTTCGCGCCAGCGTGGACACGACCGAAGCCAAGCTGGCGTTCCTAGGTGACAGCCAGCCCGCGCGTCTTCTCCGCTCGATCGTGAGCCCGTCCTCGCTCGTTGTCGACCTCGAGCTCGAAGTCGAGCGCTTCGAGCGCCGCGCCGGGCGCGGCTGGTTCTTCGGCCCACGCTTCGCCATTCACTACGACATCGCCACGGTCCGCCTCGGAGGATTGTCACGCTCCTTCCAGGAGCTAAAGGTCTCGGAGCGGCGCGCTGGACGGCCGAGCCTCGAAGCGCTCTCGCGCGCAATCGGCGAGCGTTATGGTCTGCGCTCCGTGATGACGAGCAAACGTGTACGTGGCTCGCTCTTGCGCACGGCGCTGGAGAGCGAATCACTGGTGCGCGGCGTCGGCGGTGGACGCTGGGTGACGGTCATCCCCCTCGATCGCGCCGACGTGGCGTGCGTGATCGACAACGGCTTGCTGAGACTGCCCTCGAGCGAGGGCAGCGGCGAAGACGCGTGTCGTGACCTGCTGCGCCGCACACTCGGCAGCGGCGTAGGAGATCTACATTTACTCTCTACCGTGCTCGGCGAAGGACGAATTCGAGCGCTCGAGGTATGGATAGCGAGTCGCATCGACCTCACCGACCGCCGCTCGCTCGATGATCGCGTGAGGTGGATGCCGCTTCAGGAATTGGTGGAGCACGCCCTCACGTCGGCAGTGCACGATCCACCGACGCTGGCCGCGATGACGATGCTGAAGCAGACCGATCTCTACCAGCGGCTCGCGGCGTCCAGGCTGGGCGCGACCGTGGAGCTCCGCACCGCCGAGCTCCGCGCGATTCCCTCGATCTCCAGTGAGCACGATACGAGCATCGACACGCGCATTCCGCTACTCGATCCGGAAGTGAGCCAGCTCGAGTTCAACTCCCGCGTGCTCGCCATGGCGGAAGACGAATCGGTACCGTTGCTCGAACGCCTGCGCTACATCTCCATCGTGAGCGCGAACCTGGACGAGTTTTTCATGGTTCGCGTGGGCGGGCTCAAAGGCGACGATGAGGAAGTTGCCATCGAGAGCGACGGCCGCACGACGGCCGAGCATCGACTGGATACGATCGCGCGACGTGTTCGGGAGCTGGTTGCCCGGCAGCATGCATGCTTCGACGTGTGCCGTCGCGCGCTGGAGGCTGAAGGTATCAAGCTCCTCCCTTCGGGCGCGCTCGATCCGGCGCGGCGCGCGCATCTGCACTCGTACTTCCGCACCACGATCTTCCCGTATCTGACGCCGCGTGCGATCACCACGACGCCCGGCCATTCGCTTCCGCTCATTCCGGATTTGGCCATCTGCATCGCGGTCGTGTTACGCGACGTGCGTACGAGCGGTCCGCTGCACTTCGCCGAGGTGACAATTCCGCAGGCACTTCCCCGATTCGTGGAGTTGCCTAACGCGAACGAGCTCGTGGCGATCGAAGACGTGATCCGGCCGGAGCTGCCACTCTTGTATCCTGGACGCCGTGTGGAGCATGCCTATCTCTTCCGGGTGACGCGGGATGCGGACGTCGAAGTCGATGCCCGGCGCGCCGGAAATCTGGCTCAGGCCATTCAGGAGCGGACGCAACGGCGCCGGCAGCAACCTGTCGTGCGCATCGAGATGGAAAAGGCGATGCCTCCGATGCTGCGCGAGCTGTTGTTGCGCGAGCTGCAGCTCGAGCCGGGTGCGATGCCCGGATCGCTGGGCGCCAACGACCTGTATCAGATCGAAGGCTTGATGGACCTGGGGTCGCTGAAGCAGCTGGCCGGTCTGCCGATGCCGGCGCTGTGCTTTCCGCCGTTCGAGGCGAGTCCCGCGATCGACACGCGCCGCCCGATCTGGGAGACGCTACGTTCGCACGACGTACTGCTCAATCATCCGTACGATGACTTCCGCACGACCGTCGTTCGATTCTTCGAGGAAGCGGCAGACGATCCGGACGTCGCAGCCATCAAGGTGACGTTGTACCGGGCAGGCGAGCGGTCGCCGATCGTCGATGCGCTGCTGCGCGCGGCGAATGCGGGTAAGGATGTGACAGTCTTCGTCGAGCTCAAGGCGAGGTTCGACGAGCAGCGGAACGTGCGCTGGGCGAAGCAGCTCGAGAGCGCCGGCGTGCACGTGGTCGAACAGGTTCTCGGCGTGAAGAATCACGCCAAGGTGGCGCTCGTCATTCGTCGCGAAGAGGGGGTGCCGAAACGCTACGTCCACATCGGTACCGGCAACTACAACGCCGACACCGCGCGCGTTTATACCGATCTCGGGCTGCTCACGGCGCGAGAGGAGATCGGTGCGGATGTGAACGACCTGTTCAACTCGCTCACTGGATCGTCCGTGCCCACCGCGCACAAATATCGCGAGTGTTTGATCGCTCCGGCGGGGCTGATCACCGGACTATGCGAGCGGATCGAGCGCGAGACCGAGTACGCGCGCACCGGCCGGGGCGGACGGATCCGCATGAAGCTCAACGGCATTTCCGACCGCGAGGTAGTGCACGCTCTCTACCGTGCGTCGCAGGCTGGTGTGGAGGTCGATCTCATCGTGCGGGGCATCTGCACGCTCACACCGGGTGTGCCGGCTGTCTCGGACAACATTCGCGTCATCAGCATCGTCGGCCGATTCCTCGAGCACGCGCGCATCTTCCACTTCGGCGGCGGCGGCGAGCCCGAGTACTTCATCGGCTCGGCCGATTTGCGGCCGCGCAATCTTCGGAGGCGTGTGGAGGTGTTGGCGCCGGTCCAGGACATCGACCTCCGCTCGCGCCTCGATTCTCTTCTGGAGCTGGAGCTCGCCGATCCCACCGCGTGGGAGCTCCAGTCGAACGGGACATATGTCCAGCGTTCGGGAGCTGGCTCGTTAGGCGGTCGAGCCCTCAGCACGCAAGAGCGGTTGATGCTTTCTACGTCAGAGACGAGAGCGGGGATATGAGGACGGCGAGGCGTGTTGCGCTTGGAGGGCTGCTCGGGGTCGCCGCGATCGTTCTCGCCTCCGAAGTGGGATTCGGAACTCGGGACTCGGGACTCGGCTTTGGCGAGATGGCTTCCGATTCGACGAGCCCAGTCCAGAGTCCCGAGTCCCGCGTCCCGAGTATTCTGGATCTCTTCGATCTCCGCGACGGCTCTCAGCTTCGCCTTCCACCAACGCTACGGGAAATCTCCGATCTCGCCGTCACCCCGGACGGCCGAGTACTCGCCATTCAGGACGAAGCAGGCGTTGTGTCGCAGCTCGACGTCAGGCGCGGAACGATCGTGAAGTCGTTCGCGCTTGGCCCGCCAGCCGTGCTCGACGACTTCGAAGGGCTCACCGTCGCTGGGGATCGCATCTATTTGCTCAACAGCTTCGGCATTCTCTACGAGACGCGCGAAGGCGCGAGCGGTGGGAGCGTCGCGTACCGGCGATATGACACCGGACTCCGTCGGCAGTGCGAGATGGAAGGACTCACGTACGATGCGACGACGCGGTCGCTGCTGATCGCGTGCAAAGTTCCACACGCGAAGACGCTCCGCGGGACGGTTACGCTCTATCGCTGGTCGCTCGACACGAAAGCGTTGGCGACGCCCAGCCGCGTCGCGGCGTCGATCAGCGATGCAACACGTGGGTTGAAAGGCAAGGCGTATCATCCAACGGCGATCACGCGAGTGCCGGCAACCGCTAACTTCGTCCTCCTCGCCAGACAGGGCATCGTCACCGAGATCACTCCGGCCGGTGCTGTCCTCGGCACGCGAGCGTTGGAGCAGCGTCTGCATCCGCAGCCGGAAGGCATCGCATTCCTCGGCGACACCCTTCTCCTCGTGTCCGACGAGGGTGGAAAAGGATTCGGATCCCTCACCTTGTACTCCCGTGCGAAATAGCATCGTTGCGATCGCGGCGGCCGTCACGACGTTGGCGACTGCCGCTCGAGCGCAAGACGAGCCGCAGCTGACGCAGCAGCGTGCGGAGTCGACAGTCGTGGCCGCACCGGGCGCTCGTTACCGTGCCGGCTCTCTCCACGCGTTTTTCCTGGGCGCGAATTACCGGTCGCTCTGGGCAACGCCGATACGGGTCGAAGTGCTCGACCTGAGCACTGCGGGTGGTGGACTGACGCCGACCGAGAAGGGCGGCGGTTTGCAAACCGCGTCGCTCCGCTTCAAGGGCGGCGATGGACGCGAGTATGTCTTCCGCGAGATCGACAAGGATCCGTCGCGGGCCCTTCCCGAGGAGCTACGCGAAACTGTCGTCGAGGGCGTGTACCAGGATCAGGTCAGCGCGTTTCATCCCGCCGCGGCCGTCGTCGTCGCGCGCCTGCTCGACGCCACTCGGATTCGTCACGCGCGCCCGCGTCTGGTGGTGATGCCTGACGACGCCCGGCTCGGCGAATTCCGCGCCGAGTTCGCGGGCGATTTAGGCATCTTCGAGGAGCGCGCCGAAGCCGGGTTCGACGAGACCGAGACGACCGCTGGTGCGGCGCGTGTCATCAGCTCCGAGAATTTGCTCGAGCGCCTCTCGAAGAACAGCAACACGCGGGTTCACACGCGCGCTTTCCTCGCCGCTCGCCTCTTCGATGTCTTCGTCGGCGATCGCGACCGCCACCGCGACCAGTGGCGCTGGGCGCAATTCGGCGACGATGAGAATGCGCCGTGGGAGCCGATCCCACGCGACCGCGACATGGCGTTCGTCAGGCACGAAGGAGTCTTTCCGAGACTGGCCAAGCAGTTCCTTCCGCAGATCGTCAGCTTCGATGAGGACTATCCGGAGATGGCCAGACTCAACTGGAATGCGCGCGAGATGGACCGCCGGCTGCTGGTCGCGCTGGAGCGGCCCGTGTGGGACTCGGTCGCGCAGGCGCTTGAGGCGCAGCTCACCGATTCCGTGATTGCCGACGCGATCAACGCCATGCCGGCGGAGTTCGTCCGCGTCGATGGGAGGCGGCTGCGTGCCGCGCTGATTTACAGACGCGATCATTTGCGCGAAGCAGCCAACGACTTCTACGAGCTGCTGGCCGAAGACGTCGACTTCACGGGCACGAACGACGCGGATCTGGTCGAAGTGACGCGCAACGACGATGGCACCGTCGACGTCGCGCTCAGCGATCTGCGAAAGGACGGCGCACCGCGCACGCCGTATCTCAGTCGTCGATTCGTGCCGAAGGAGACCCATGAGGTTCGCGTCTACCTCGGCGACGGCGACGACCGCGCAATGATTCGTGGAGGCGAGGAGAACGGCATCACCGTCCGCGTCATTGGCGGGGATGGCGACGACGAGCTCACCGATGCCTCGCGCTTCGGCGCGAAGTTCTACGACTCGCAAGGAAACAACCGCCTGACGCGCGGACCGCGCACCAGCTTCAGCGACCGGCGGTACACGCCTCCCAAAACCCTCGGTCCTCACGATCCGCCGCGTGATTGGGGGCACCGCTGGCGTACGCTGCCGTGGATCAGCCACGCACCGGAGATCGGATTTCTCGTCGGCGCCAGCGTGCGTCGAACGGAGTACGGTTTTCGCGCCGACCCATTCCTGAACCGCGTCACGCTTCGAGGCGGCTACGCGCTCGAAGCGAACAAGCATCTCGTAGAGCTGGTGGGCGAGCGCCGGTGGCCAAACTCTCAGAACCTGGCGCGTGCCGAGCTCCGCGCGTCAGGCATCGAGGTCGTCCGCTTCTACGGCTTCGGGAACGAGACCACGTCCGAAGAAGACAAGTCATTCTACAAGGTTTTCCAGACCCTGTATCTCATCGAGCCATCACTGCTCTTCCCACTCTCGTCCGCGCTCACGCTCTCGGTAGGCGCCGCCTTCCAGACGACGGACAGCGAGACGCGGAGCTCCACCTTACTCGGCCAGACCAGACCGTACGGGTCCGGCGAGTTTGCCGAGATGGCCGGCCGGCTCGGCGTTACGCTCGACACCCGAGACGATGCGGTGTACGCGACGCGTGGCGTGCACGCGACGCTTGCCGGGAGCGTCTTCCCATCGGCATTCGATGTATCGAGCACCTTCAGCGAGGTGCACGGAAGTCTCGCCACGTTTGCGACCGCGAAGTCGCTGAACACGACGTTGGCGCTTCGCGTCGCCGGCAAGCACGTGTTCGGCACGTTTCCGTTCTTCGAGTCGGCATTCGTGGGCGGCTCCAAGACGCTGCGTGGGTGGAGTGAGCAGCGCTTCGCCGGTCGGTCGGCGGTATACGGCAACGCGGAGCTCCGCCTCTTCCTGACCAAGTTCCGGCTCTTCGTGCCTAACGACTTCGGGATCTTCGGCCTGGCCGACGTCGGACGCGTCTACCTTTCGGCGGAAGAATCCAACACCTGGCACACCGGCTTCGGCGGCGGGATCTGGGTAGCGCCGGTCTGGCGGTCGAACACGGTCAGCGCGGCCGTGGTGCACGGCAAGGAGAAGACGGGCTTCTATCTCCGGAGCGGATTTCTCTTCTGACCGCGCGCCTAACTAGGGCACCGGCTTCCGCATCGCGGCTTCCACCTCGGCGATCTCGCGCGGCGCCTTGGAGAGCCGCTCGAGTCCCCGCGCCGTGACGACGAAGTCATCCTCGATGCGAACGCCGGTATTGGCGTAGCGGGTCACGGCGCCTCGAATCTTCGCCATCAAGGCGCGGTTTCTCGGCGTGTCCGGGAGGAGTTTGAGCACGTCCGGATTGACGTAAATACCCGGCTCGATCGTGAACACGTCGCCTTCGCCGAACGTTCCGGCTTCCTCGTAGTAGATCGCCGGGTCGTGCACCTCGAGACCGATCCCGTGCCCGAGACCGTGCGGCATCCAGAGCGCGTACTGCTTGCAGAGCCTCGCACGACGCTCGCACTCGTTGCTCCATGGTGCGTCGAATTCCGCGCCTGACGACTCGATCAGGCCCAATCGCGCGAGCCCGCGAGCGATTACCGAGTCAGCCGCTGCCTGCCAGTCGTTTCGCGACACGCCGACTTTCGTAGCGCGCTCGGCCGCCTTCTGTGCCTCGAGCACGATCTCGTACACGGCGCGCTGGTCGGCGGTGAACCTTCCGGACACCGGGACCGTGCGCGTGATGTCGGCCGAGTACCCTTCGTATGATGCGCCGATGTCCATCACCACGACGTCGCCGGCGCGCATTGTTCGCGTGTTCTTCACGTAGTGCAGTGTCGTGGAATTCGGTCCGGAGCCGACGATGCTGCCGAAGCCAGGTCCCTCCGCGCCACCCTCGAGGAACGTGCGCTCGATGACGGCCTGGATGGCGCGCTCGGGGATGCCTGCCGTCATCGCCGCCATCGCCGCCCGGTGCGCGTCATCGGTGATTGCAATGGCGCGCCGCAGCAGTGCCATCTCCTGCGGCGACTTTCTGGCGCGCAGCTTATCGACCAGCGGATGCGCATCGTGGATCGTCACGCTCGGATGCGATCGCTTGAGATCGGCGACGAAGCTGGCGCCTAACGTGACCGTGTCGCGTCCCGACGCATCGCCCGAGCCGAAGTCGGCGAGCGTGTACAGCGGCAGGCCGCTCCCGACCAGCGAGTCGAGCATCGCGCGCAGAGCAGGCAGCGGACGCTTGGAGAGACCGGTGGCGCGCGCGACGCTGGCCGAGTCGGCGGGAATTCCGACGTAGAGCTGATACCGCGGACTCACCGGGTTGGTGAAGATGTAGTTGCGCAAAGTGCCGCCGCGCTTCACGAGCACCAGCACCGCGTCGGGCTCGTCGAAGTTCGTCAGGTAGCGAAAGGCTGGATGCTGACGGAACTGCCCCCACGCAACCATTGGCTCGCGCGCGCCGAAGGCGACGACGACACCGCTGTCGAGCTCGGCAGCGAGTGCGTTCCGACGTGCGGCGTATTCGGCCAGCGGGATCTGGGCCGAAAGCGAGCGCACGTCGCTCGCTGCGAAAACGAGAGTTGCCGTCAGAGCGACGAGCCGAGACATCGGTGGGCGCATGATATGATCGGAAGCAGGTGGAGCGGGTTCGAAGCGGCGTGCGCTCAATCTACGTCGTGTCTACTTGTTGTCGACTTCCAGAACGATCACATCCGCCTGACGGTCGTCGATCGTGTAGTAAAACTGGTCTGGTCCCACCGCAAAGTTGGGCCGAAATGAAGGTCGCGCCGTGTCGACGAAGCGAACGAGGAGTTGCGGAGTACCGCCCGCGGCGGGAATCGACCAGAAGCTCGCGTTTCCGTCCCGATCGTGGCTCTTGAAGTAGATCGTCCGGCCGTCCGCTGCCCACTGTGGCTGCTCAATGGTCGGACCGCCCGATCGCGATCCGTCATAGATCAGCTGTCCGTCGCCGCTGTCGGTCGGAGTGACAAACAGCATCGACGACGCGATCGAAGCTGTGTATGAGATGCGCTTCCCATCCGGCGAAAAAGCGGACCAGAAGCCGCTGCGCACCCGCGTCGTGCGAGGCGACCAGCCGCCGGCAACTCTCCTCGAGATCCAAATCGTCCCGACCGCAGTGCTGTCCGAGGCGCTGCCGAACTCCCCGAAGAGCAGCGTGTTGCCATCGGCCGACCACGCGGAGAAGAGCTCCTGCTGGGGTGAGTCGGTGACGCGCTGGACCGGGCCACCGTCGAGCGGCTGCACGTACACGTCCCGATTTCCGCCACGCCAAGAGTGAAAGCCGAGCTCCCGACCATCCGGCGAGAGATCGGGGGCGAAGTCATCGCTCGGGTCCGTCGTCAGGCGCTCCTGCTCACCGTTCGGAAGCCGGACCCTGTAGATGTCGCTGTTTCCGGCGAGATTGGAATCGAACAACAGCCATTGCCCATCCTGGCTGACGCGCATCGTCTCGATGACCTGCGTGCCGCGCGTGATCTGCGTGGCCGATCCTTCCGTGCGCGGCGTTCCACCCTTCGGGATCGGCATCGACCAGACGTTCGCTGTCGTCGCGTACGCGGAATAGGCGACTCGACGACCATCGCCCGACATCGAGAACGAGTGGGCGTCCAATCCAGTCGTCAGGCGAAGCGGCTCGCCGGACGGGCGCGCGTCTCGATCAATCGGGACCACGTAGATGTCGCGTGGGCCATGCCGATTGGAAAGGAAGTACAGTCGGCTCCCATCGGCGGACCACACCGGGCTGTGATTGAGCGACGAGTTGTCCGTGACGACCGACTGCCTGCCGTCGCTGACCCGTACCGCGATGATTCGGCTGGGAGAGATATTTCCGAACAGCTCCGTGGTACGGGAATAACGCGCGTTACCCGAGGCGCACGCGATGTAGGCTCCGTCCGGCGACCAGCTGCACAGCGCCGGCTCGAACATCGTAGTGAGCAGGCGTGGGGCAGCATCGCGGTCTTTGACGAACACGGAATCGGAGATGACGAAGGCAATTGAGTTACCATCCGGCGACCACGACGCCGATTCCACGATCGAGCCGCGGCCGGCGGGCACCTCCTGACGAGGTACGCCGCCTGACGAAGGTACGCTGAAGGCTCCGGCGCGCTCGAGATAGAGAATCTTCGTCCCATCCGGGGACCAGCGAGGATCCGACTGGTGCTCGCTGCTGTCCGCCGTGAGAGGAACTGCGCGGCCACCGGCAACTGGTCGGACGAAGATGCGATGCTTGGTGGAGATGCCTGCCCCGTACGTCACGAGTTTCCCGTCCGGTGAGATCGCCGGAAGGATCTCCATGCCAGGGTCCCACGTGACCTTCGTGGCCGCGCCGAAGGACGGCGCCGATGGCGCGGTGCGATTCGCCCACGTCGCGCCGAGTGCGAAGAGCGCTGCGCCACCGGCGATCGCCGCCAACCACATCGTCACACGACGTGACGTCCGGGCGGTCGCGGCCACTCGACGAGGCGCACCAAGCGATACCGCTTCGGCATTCAACGCCCGTGCAAAGTCTGCCGCGCTGGCGAAGCGATCGGCCGGAAGCTTTTCCAGCGCCGTGAGTACCGCCGCGTCGACATGCGCCGGCACGCTCCGACGCTGAAGGGTGATCGACTTCGGATCCTCGGTCATCACTTTGGCCAGGATCGCCTGTGCGCTGGGCCCGGTAAACGGCGCCTCGCCAACGAGCATCTCGTAGGTGATGGTCCCCAACGCGTAGATGTCGGCGCGAACGTCGATGCCGCGCTCGCCCGCTGCCTGCTCCGGCGCCATGTACTGCGGCGTGCCTAACGAGAGCCCGGTCTGCGTCATGCGATGGCCGCCCGCCTCGTGGACGGCGAGCGCGATACCGAAGTCCGCCACCACCGCGCGTCCGGCATGGAGCAGCACGTTCTCCGGCTTCACATCGCGGTGGACCACGCCCTGCTTGTGCGCGTAGTCGAGGGCATCCGCTACCTCGGTGGCGATGCGCAGCGCGTCGGACACCGGAAGCTGACGCTCGCGCACCAGGCGCGCCCGCAGCGACTCTCCCTCGACGTACGGCATCACGTAGAACAGCAACCCGTCGGCGTCGCCCGAATCGAAGAGCGGCAAGATGTGCGGATGCTGGAGACCCGCGGTGAGCTCGATCTCCTTGAGGAACCGCTCGGCGCCGAGCACGGCGGAGAGCTCCGGGTGGAGCACCTTGATCGCCACCTTGCGGTGATGCCTGACGTCTTCCGCCAGATACACGGTGGCCATCCCGCCCGCGCCGAGCTCACGCTCGATGCGATAGCGGCCGGCGAGTGAACTGAAGAGTTTGTCCGAGGAGCCGAAGAGGCCGGTGCTCACCGTCGATCCCGTACCTGATGGGGCTCAGCCAATATGTTCATCGCGCTTTCACCACGCGAACGCCACGTCCGAGTGTTTGCTTGATGGGACAGCGCTCGGCGATCGCGAGAATTCTCGTCCTCTGTTCGTCGTCGAGTGGACCCGAGAGCTCGACGTCGTACTCGAGGGTGGTGAGCCCGACCTCGGCCGTGTCGCATTGGACGCAGTCCTCCGCATGCGAGCTCGATGTGCGGAGCCGCACGCGAACATCCTCCAATGGCCATTTCTTACGGTCGGCATACATGCGGAGCGTCATCGCCATGCAAGCACCGAGCGATGCGAGCAAGAGATCATACGGAGTCGGACCGTCGTCGCGGCCGCCTACGGCAAACGGCTCATCGGCGACCAGGAAGTGCGAGCGCGCGCGAATCTCCGTGCGGAAACGATTGACGCCGATGTGAGACGTGACCCAACCGGTGTCGCTTGCCGTTTGCTCGGGCTTTGTGCTGGTCATACGCCTGAGGATGAGAGCCGATTTGTCTAACCGGAACAGGAACATTGCACACGCCGACGCGATTGCAGCTAGCAGGGGCGAACGCGCCGCGATACACTCTTGAAGAACGGAGGGATTCGACAATGGCCGCGCAATGTACGCATCTGGATCAGGTCCGCGACGTTCAGCCCAACACGCCGAGCGGTTGCGAGGAATGTCTGGCGAGCGGCTCCCGCTGGTTGCACCTGAGGCTCTGCCTGGCGTGCGGGCACGTCGGCTGCTGCGATAGCTCGCCCAACAAGCACGCCACCAAGCACTTCCGGTCCAGCGGCCATCCGATCGTGCGCAGCTTCGAGCGGGGTGAAGATTGGGCCTGGTGCTACGAGGACCAGGTCTTCTTCGAGCCCGCGCCAGCTCCCGCCTCGCGGTGACAGTCTACCATACCGAGTCCTGGCCCGAGCTCCCGCTCAGCGCTTGGCGCGACACGTACGCCACGCTGCACATGTGGACTCAGATCGTGGGGAAGACGCGTCTCGCGCTCTCGCCGGTGGAAAACCATTGGTGGCACATCACGTTCTACCTCACGCCGCGCGGATTCACGACCTCGGCGATGCAGTCGGGTGACAGGACGATCGCGGTCGACTTCGACTTCATCGATCATCAGCTGTTGATCCGCGCCAGCGACGGCGCTGTCCGCCGGCTCGCCCTTGCACCCCGCTCGGTTGCGGATTTCTACGCCGAATACACCTCGGCCATGCGCGATCTCGATCTGCGATTCCGACTTTGGCCGGTGCCGGTGGAAGTCGAAGTCGCCATCCCTTTCGCTCAAGATCGAGAGCACGCCTCGTACGATCCGGAGACGGCAAATCGCGCGTGGCGCATTCTGGCGCAATCCGATCGGGTGATGAAGCAGTTCCGCGGGCGCTTCATCGGTAAGGCGAGCCCGGTCCACTTCTTCTGGGGCAGCTTCGATCTCGCGGCCACACGATTTTCCGGACGCACGGCGCCTCTGCATCCCGGTGGCGCGCCGAACTGTCCGGACTACGTGATGCACGAGGCGTATTCGCACGAGTGCAGCAGCGCCGGCATGTGGTTCGGCGGTGGTGAGATCACCGAGCCGATGTATTACGCGTACTGCTATCCGGAGCCGGAGGGATACAAGACATACCCGGTACGGCCGGTTGAAGGCTTTTACAGCGAGACCATGCGCGAGTTCTTACTCCCCTACGACGTCGTTCGGCAAGCGGCGTCGCCTGACGAGACGCTGCTCGACTTTCTCCAGAGCACCTACGAAGCCGCCGCCGAGCGTGGCCGGTGGGATCGGGCCGCGCTCGAGCGGCCGCTCGCGGCCGCATCGCCTCGTTAGGAGATGCTCGCTCATTGCAAATGAGCGAAAGCCATCGCCTTCTACCCAACGGCAGCGGCCGGCTTGCCCTCTACCGGTAGCCCTGCTTCTTGCCATGCCGCCCAACCCCCGACGAGTGCTCTGGCCTTCGGCCATCCCGCCTGTCTGAGCTCTCGCGCCACACGGGCGCTTGTGCCTTCGTCCACTCAGGCGCAGTAGACCGCCAGCGTCCCCTGTTGCGAGAGGCGCTGCTCGATCGCGCTGCGAACGGGCTCGTCGGGCTGAATACGAACGGCGCCTTTGGCCTGACGATCGTCGCCGTTGTACGAGCGCTCGGCACGCGCATCGACGACGATCACGGGCTCGCCGCGGTCGATCAGCGCCTGCATCTCGGGGATCGTGATCCGCTCCGGCAACTCTGCCTCGGTGCCATCGTCCGCGCCGACTGTTGCCGCCTGACGCCGGTCACGCAGCGTGTGCTTCATGAGGTAAAGCGCTATCCCACCGCCGTGAATCACGACCGAGAACAGCACGACCAGACAGACGATCGAGAACAGTCGCTGCGCGCCAGGAACGCCGGCGAATACGGGGAGCAGCGCGAACAACAGCGAGCTGAGACCGCGGGGGCCGAAGAGAACGATGAGCCTGCAATCCTTCTCACCGAGGCCGGTCCCCTTCAACAGCGGCCAGAGCACGATCGACCGCGCGGCGAGCGCGATCGCCGCGAACAACATCACTGGGCCGTCGATGAGTGACAGCCCGGACCAGATGAGCGACGTGCCTAACGCGACGAAGGTGAGTAGAAGCAGCATCTCGGCCGTCGCTTCGCCGTACTCCAGGAAGCAGTCGCACAGCTCGACGTCCTGAACGGCGACGACGAACCCGGCAGTGAACGCGGCAAGAAAACCACTCCCTCCGGCCGCCTCGGCGGCGGCATATGCGCTCAGCGCCAGACCGATCGCGTACAGCGACTCGTAGTCGCGCCGCACGCCGATACGATCGCGCACGTTGTCCAAGAGGGTAATTCCCACCCAGCCCACCACCGCGCCTAACGCGGGGCCGAGCACGAACAACCCCATGGCGTGACGGGCGAGCTCGCCGCCGGCGAGCGCGCCCGCCCCCTGTTGCGCAATGGCCATCGCGATCAGCACGATGGGCAGCAGAAGCACATCGTTGATGCCTGCTTCCAATCGCAGAACGGCACGCGGCACCGCGGGAAGCGCGCGCGAGCGCGTGATCGTGCGCAGCAACACCGGATCGGTGGAGGCCAGCGCCGCACCCACGATCGCCGCATGCGGCACCGGCAGGTCCAGCAGCAGCCAGCCGAAGAACGCGATCAATGCGGCCGGGCCCGCCGTGCCCGGACCGAGGAGGCGGAAGAGCAGCCGCGTGCGGTCGCGCACCACCGATGTCTCGACCGTCACCGCGTCGCTGAAGAGGACCAGAGTCAGCGCGAGTATGGAGAGCGTGCGCAGCGACGCATCCTCCAGCCGCACGTCGATGAGGCCGAGCCCCCATGGTCCGAGAATGGCGCCCAGCATGAGGAAGACGGCGACCAGCGGCACGCCGACGCGTTCCACTACTCGCGAGAGCAGCGATGCGACGACGACCACGATCCCGACGAGCGCGACGATGCTGGCGAAGTGATCCAACCGCGTTCCTCCTCGGGTCCTTCAACGCTCCGCGTGCGCGGAGCGTGCCATCAGCGGCGTCGGCGTCTCGTGCTCCCTCCCAGAAGCGCGCCCATGAGACCGCGCGTGACAGCGCCCGCGATCGTGCGCGCGACCGGTGAGCTCAGCGCCCGCGCCAGCGCGCTCGGGGGCTCCTTCACCCGGCGCGTCGACCGCGGCGCGGGCGGTGAGTAGCCGGTGTCGTTAGGCACCGACACCGGTGCTGGCGCGGCGACCGGTTGGGCCGCGGCGGCCGCAGCCGCCGCGCGAGCGGCGAGCATCTCGCGCGCGCTCTCGCGCTCGACAGGCTGCGCATACTCCCGCACCTGCGCCGACGAGTCGAGCCGCTGCCCGAGCTCCGCGTCGGTGAGCGGCGCCATGCGCGACATCGGTGGAATCATGCGCACGGCGAACGGCGGAGTCGGCGCGCCGTTAGCCGCCAGCACGGTGACCAGTGCCTCGCCGATGCCGAGCGTCGTGAGGGTGGCCTGGACGTCGTAGAACGCCGTCTTCGGAAAGGTCCGCGCCGCGGCGCGCAACGCTTTCTCGTCGTCAGGCGTGAACGCGCGCAGCGCGTGCTGCACACGATTCCCGAGCTGGGCGAGGATGTCGGCTGGTACATCCTTCGGGCTCTGGGTGACGAAGTACACGCCCACTCCCTTCGAGCGAACGAGACGCACCACCTGCTCGACCTGCTCGCTGAACTCCTTGCTCGCGTCGTCGAAGAGCAGGTGCGCCTCATCGAAGAAGAACACGAGCTTCGGCTTCTCGAGGTCGCCTGCTTCGGGGAGCGTGTGATAGAGCCGCGCCAACATCCACATCATGAAGGTGGATGAGAGCGCGGGTTTGTCCTGCACATCCTTGAGCTCGAGAATGCTCACCACACCCTGGCCGTTCGACGTCTGCATGAGGTCGTTGAGATCGAACTCGGGCTCTCCGAAGAAGGCGCCCGCGCCCTGCTGCTCGAGCTGGACCATCTCTCTCAGAAGGACACCGACGGTCTGCTTGGACATGCCGCCGTAGTCCTTGAGCTCATCGGCGCCGTCTCCGGAGAGATACTGGAGCACCGAGCGAAGGTCGCTGAAATCGAGCAGCAGGAGCCCGCGATCGTCGGCGTACTTGAACACCATCGCCAGCACCGACGACTGGGTCTCATTTAGTCCGAGGACTTTGGAGAGCAGCAACGGCCCAAAGGAGGACACCGTCGCGCGCATCTGGGCGCCCAGCTTCCCCGTGAGGCTCAAAAACTCGACCGGGAAACCCGTCGGGCTCCACTGGTATCCCGTTTCCGTCGCCCGCTGCGTGACACGCGGCGACGCTTCACCCGGCGCCGCCACACCAGCGACGTCGCCCTTCACATCCGCCAGAAACACCGGCACACCCGCCTTCGACAGCTGCTCGGCCATCAGTTGCAGCGACTTGGTCTTCCCCGTGCCCGTCGCACCGGCGATGAGGCCGTGCCGATTCATCATGGCGAGCGGAATCCGCGCCAACGGCTCAGGGTGGCATGCAGCCTCGTGCACGATCGCACCGAGCGTGATACCAGGTTGATCGGCGGGGAATGCAGACCGAGCGGCAGCTATGACCTTCTCATCCACGGAAAACTCCGGTGAGGCGCATCGAGAATGTAGCCCGAGACGATAAATGTGCGAAAGCCATCTGTATTACACACGGAGCTCTTTCTTGACGATCCCGGCGGCAGCGTCCATTCCCTGCGCGCCTAACAAGAGTATCAGCTCATCCTCTCGCACATCCTCGAGCACTCGCTTGACCGCCCCTTCCAACCTCGCCTCGGGGATCGCCTCGAGATGCGCCGTGTGAGGCAGGCGGCCGAGCTCCGTCTTCAGTGTGCGCAGCACCGTGTCTCGCTCTTCGGAAGTCACGCGGTCGCGCGGAAGGGCAGTGTCCTCACTCCAGGTGACCACCAGCCGCACCGATTCTTCCTGCGCCCGCTCGCCCAGGAGCTCAGCCAACGTCGCGGCCAGGCGCTCGTTGATCTCGACGCCGCGCGAGCCGCGAACGCCGAAGAGCACGCGTAATCCCGAGCGAGACATGGGCTCGATGCTGGCGAACACCGCGCGCAGTGTGTCGGGGTGGCCTGCGGTGTCATCGATCACCAACGGACTTCCGTGTCGCACGATCTCCATCCGCCGCCGCACCGGCGTCATCTCGGCGAGTGCGTGCGTCACCGCGTCAGGCGAGGCACCAGCCACCAACGCGGCAGCCGCGGCCAATGCCGCGTTCGTCACCTGCTGCACACCGAGGACGGGGAGGACGATCGGCACACCGCCCTCCGGCACGACCGAGCCTTCGAGGCCTGGCAGCTGTCGCTTCAACGCCAATACGAAGCTGGCACCGCCGCCATCCCAGCGCAGCTCCTCCACTGACACCGCTGCATCCCGCGCGGCCAGATCGTCGGGATCCTTGTCCATCACCCGAGCTGCCTCGCCTAACGAGACACCGATCACCGGCCGTGGCTGACGCGCCAGCGATTGCGCCACCATCCGGCGAACCAGCCGGTCGTCGGCATTGAACACCAGCGGCGCGTCCGGGGCCAGGAGATCGAGAAAGCGCGCCTTCGTCGCGAGATAATTCTCCGCCGTCCCGTGAAAGTCGAGGTGCTCGTCAGGCACCAGGTTCGTGAGCACGCCGAGCGCGAAGGTGATGCCGTCGACCCGATTCTGCGCCAGAGCGTGCGACGTCACCTCCATCGCCACGGTCCGCACACCCGCGTCGGCCATCGTACGCAGCGCGTGGTGGAGCGCGGGTGCGTCCGGCGTCGTCATCCCTTCCAGATCCGGAAGCGCGCCCGCTACGCGGTCACGCGCGCGTCCGCTCACCCTTGCACCAAGCGATCCGACGACACCGACTCCATCACCACCCGCCGTAGCGGCGAGCGCGGCCTGGACGATGAGCGTAGTCGACGTTTTCCCGAGCGTACCGCTCACGCCGATCATGCGAAGCTCCCCGGCCGGACTTCCATAGAAGGATGCGGCCAACCTCGCCAGCGCGGCGCGCGGGTTCTCGACCCGGAGGAGAGGAATCGCCCGTCCGTCGAGCTTGGGGCGCGCGTCGAGGCCCACGCAGGCCGCTGCCGCACCGCGGCGAACCGCTTCATCTACGAATTCGGCGCCGTCCTTTTTCGTCCCGGGCAAGGCGACAAACAGCTCCCCCTCGCGGACGCGGCGGGAATCGTGGGCGATGCCGGTGATCATCGTATCCTCGTCGACCGGGACGCCGACCGCGGCGGCCAACGAGCGAAGCGAAACGTTCATGGACGGTAGATCGAGAGGACTTTTCTGTCGCCAGCTTCGTGCCTCGTGTGCCTTCATTGAAGTGAGCGCTGGCAAAGCTGGGTCGAACGAGCGAAGATGGGGAGCAGAATGGATACCTCCACGTTAGAGCCCGCCCTTCGCGATACGATCGCCGCGCTTCAGCAGCGTCTGCAGGAACAGCTTCCCGCGCACGATCCGCATGGCCGGCTGGCCGGCCGCCCGATGACGATCCAGCCCATCGACAAGCAGACGGTCGAGGTCGTCTATCACGAAGTGCCGCAGATCACCGAGACCGAGGTTCGCGCGTTCCGCCGGCTGGTCGACTTCCCAGTGTTCTGTACCGTCATGCCGGAGAGCGAGCGCACGCTCATCGTCACGTTC
>DATFBY010000138.1:0-65380 GCA_035253585.1 Gemmatimonadaceae bacterium
CAACGTGCCGCGCATGATGGGCATCGACGAGCCGCCCCCGGTCGAGAACGAGCTAATCCTGCCGCTCGAGGCGCATGGCGTGAAGCTGATGAGCATCGGCTTCATGGTGGCGCGGGACGCGCCCGCGATCTGGCGCGGGCCGATCGTCATGAAGATCATCACCCAGTTCCTGAGCGATGTGTCGTGGGGCGATCTCGACTATCTCTTCGTCGACATGCCTCCGGGGACCGGCGACGCGCAGCTCTCGTTGGTGCAGGCGACGCACGTCCATGGCGCGATCATCGTCACCACGCCGCAGGAAGTAGCGGTGGGCGACGCGCTGCGGGGCGCCAAGATGTTCCAGCGCGTCAACGTGCCGGTGCTCGGCATCGTCGAGAACATGAGCTACTTCGCCTGCCCGCACTGCGGCAAGCCGACGCCGCTCTTCGGCAGCGGTGGGGGCCGGCGTCTCGCCGATGAGCTGCACCTGCCGTTGTTAGGCGAGATTCCGCTCTACCCCAGCGTGGTGACCGGCGGCGACGAAGGCACGCCGATCCTCGTGCGCGAGCCGGATTCACAAGCGTCACGCGCGCTGCGAGGTACCGCCGCCAAGGTGGCCGAGGCCATAGGAGCTGTCGCTACGGTATGACCGTCCGGGAAGTCGAGTTGCCGCAAGACACTGCGCGGCCGTCGGACGAAGCTCCGGCGGCCGCGCTGCCGTTGGCGCCCCAGGAAGGCGTCATTCCCGTTGCACTGCCTGACGAGACGACCGGGCGTGCGCGGCTGGTTCACGGCCCACTCGGCCGGACGATCGCGGCCGTGTCGCTGCCGGCCGTCGCATCGACGCTGCTGATGACCGTCTTCGGGACGGCGGACGCCTACTGGGTCGGGCGCTACCTCGGTGGCCGCGGTCTCGCGGCAGTGTCGATCTCCGTCTTTTGGATCTGGGGGATCATCGCGTTGGCCGAAATGGTGAGCGTCGGACTCACCTCCGTCGCCGCACGGCGGTATGGAGAAGGGAATCCGCGCGCCGCCGCGCGCGCCGTCGGTGACGCGCTCGTCTTTGCGCTGGGCGTCGGCGCGCTGGTGAGCATCGTCGGTCTTCTCTGGCTCGACGCGCTCTTCGCCGCCATGAGCGCGCCGGCCGACGTCACCGCGCTCGGTAAGCAGTATCTTGGCACCTACTTGTTAGGCGCGCCGTTGATCTTCGGTTTCTTCGCCATCGACGCCGGCTTTCGAGCGGCGGGGAACACGCAAACGCCATTTCTGCTGCTCGCCGTCTCGGTGACGGTGGCGCTCTTTCTCGATCCGGTTCTCATTCTCGGGCTCGGTCCAGTGCCGGCGCTGGGCATCACCGGGGCGGCGGTGGCGACGGTCGTGACGCGGGGAGTCGTTTTCATTGCCGGCCTGACGCTGCTCCTCCGGCGGCGCATGCTGATCTTCGGCGCGGTGGCATGGCGTACCGTGAGAACCGTCGCCCGCATCGGTCTTCCGACGGCGATCACCGGTGTCTTCTTCAGCACGATCTATGTCGTGCTCACGCGCACTACCGCGCAGTTCGGTACGCCAGCCCTGGCCGCGTTAGGCGTTGGACATCGCGTAGAAAGTTGGGCCTACATGATCGGTGTTGGATTCGGCGCGGCGGCGGCCGCGATCATCGGACAAAACCTCGGCGCGCGGCAGTATGCGCGGGCCGAGCGCGCCGGCTGGATCGCGACGGGCTTCGCTACGGCAGTGGCGACACTTGCCGGCGTTCTGGAGTTCATCTTTGCCGAGCAGTTTGCGGCGATGTTCACGACCGATGAAGCGGTGATCGCGGAGAGCGTGCGCTACCTGCGGATCTCGGCGCTCTCCACGATTCTGATCGGCGCTGAGCTCGTGCTCGAGGGAGCCCTCGGCGGCGCCGGATACACGTTGGCGCCGATGCTCACGTCGAGCTCGCTGACCGCGTTGCGCGTTCCACTCGCCGCGTGGGCAGCGCCGCGCTGGGGCGCTGCCGCGATCTGGTGGACGATCTCGCTCACCGCGGCCGCGCGAGCGTTGGCGATGTTGTACCTCTGGCGAAGTGGGCGATGGAAGGGCAAATCACTATGAATGCGGCCCATCATCACTCTGCTCTCCGATTTCGGCACCGCCGATGGCTACGTCGGTGAGATCAAGGGTGTGCTGCTGAGCGCGCTGCCGTTGGCAGCGATTGTCGACATCACGCACGACGTAGCGCCGCAGGACGTGGATGGCGCGCGACTCGCGGTTGCACGCTATTGGCGGCGTTTCCCAGAGGGGACCGTGCACCTGGTGGTCGTCGATCCGGGCGTCGGTACCGCGCGGGCCGCCATCGCCGTGGCAAGCGATGGCCGCTCGTTCGTCGGTCCCGACAACGGTGTTCTCTCGCCGGCGCTTCTCGTTGCGGGAGCACGCGTGGTCGAGCTGCCGGTGCCGGCCGGAGCGTCACACACGTTTCACGGACGCGACGTGTTCGCGCCGGCGGCCGCCACCTTGGCATCGGGCGTTCCCATCGATGATCTCGGCACGCCGCTTCTCGATCCGATCGTTCGTCGTACTCCCGAAGCGCGGCGCACCGACGATGGCGAGATCGAAGGCGAAGTGATCTCCGTCGATCGGTTCGGGAATCTGATCACCAATCTGGTCGCGCCGCGCGGTGGCTCGGTTCGAATCGGTGATCGCGAAGTCCCACTCGGCCGCACCTACGCCGACGCCGCGAGTGGCGCGGTGCTCGCGCTCGTCGGATCGAGTGGATTGGTCGAGATCGCGGTTCGCGACGGCAGCGCGGCGAATTCTCTCGGCCTCACCCGCGGTGCGCGCGTGATCCTTCAGCCGCCGAGGCGATAGCCGCCGCCGGCTCGACACGCTCGTTCGACGGGCGACCGGGCTCGAGCTCGGTCACGATTCGACCTTCGTACACCGCGCCCTTTCTCGGCTCGATCGCGCCGGTCCCGTGATGGAGCTCCGAATTGAGCTCGCCACCGATGAGAATCGCCAGCATCGTGAGATACATCCACGTGAGCAGCACGATGACGCCGCCGATGGTGCCGTACGTCTTGTTGTACGACGCGAAGTTGGTGACGTAGAGTCGAAACGCCAGCGTGCCTACGACCCAGAGCAGTGACGCGACCGCCGCGCCGACGAGAATCTGCCGCTTCCGCTGACGCAGATTGGGGAGGAAGTAGTAGATGAGGAACATCATCCCCACCAGGAACGCGAACGCGATCGCGTACTGAAGCACCATCCACAGCGTCTCGAGGGCGGGTGCGAGGCCAACGCGGTCGCTCACCCACTTCACGATGTCAGGTCCGGCGAGCATGATCGTCGCCGCGATTCCCAGGAGGATGGCCGACACGGAGACGCAAGCGAGAGCGATGAGCCGCTTTTTCCACCACGCGCGCGTGTCGGTCACGTCGTAAGCACGGTTCAGCGCGTCGATGAGGTTGTTGAAGACGTTCGACCCTGCCCACGCCGCGAGCACGATACCGGCCGACATCAAGCCCGGCGCTTCGGGCGAGAACACGACGTCGAGCACCACGTTTCGGACGACGTCGATCGCTTCTCCCGGCACCGTCGCCGCCAGCTGCGCCATGAGCCAGTTGACGATCTCCTGCTCATCGCCGACGAGGCTGATCAGTGGCGCGAGGAACAGGAAAATCGGGAAGAGCGAAAAGAAGAAGTAATACGCCGTCTGCGCCGCGAGTCCCGGCACGTTGTCGCGCAGGACTTCGTTGAAGGTCTTTTTGAGAAGTGGTCCGACGCGGTAGCCACGGATTATCACTTGAGCCCCCGAATCTCGTCACGCTTTAGGCGATTCGGGCAAGCGGCGGGCCAGAAACGAGATTCGAGATTCGAGATTCGAGATTCGTAGGCTCACCCGAAGACCTCCGATTCGCGGTTCCGAATCTCGAATCTCGAATCTCGAATCTCGCTACTGCTTGAGGCTCACTCCCCCCATCAGCGCCTTCGCATTCACCGTCAGCTTCCGCGGTGCACTGTCCCAATTCGCGCTATAACGCGCTCCGTCGCGCGTGACGAAGCCCGGAGTCTCGACTTCGGCCAGCAGCTCGCGTTGTGTCACCACGCGGACACCGACGTCATCGGGTACATGCAGGGACAGGCCACCCATTACGACGTCGGCGTTGATCTCCATGTCGTGCGACCACGCGCCCGAGAGATCGAGATCGAGGCCCGCGGCGACTCCTTCGATCTCCACGCGTGGCGCGTTGGCATTTCCAAGCTGGCGGGCGGTGAGCGTTCCGGCCGAGCACTGGATTCGCAGCTCCTGCATGCGCAGCGGATTCGCGGTACCGAAGAAGAGCTTGGTCTCGCTCGCGCCGAACCGCATCACCAGACGCTCGACACTCAGATCGGTGAGGTCGACGGTGGCCGCGGATGCGCCGAAGTCGAGTCGCAGATCGAGCGGCACACCTCGACCGAGCGCCAGCGTGAGCGAGCTCGGATGCTCCTTCGCCTTCTCGGGAACCTCGCGCCAAAATCGCAGGTGAAATCCGGCGCTCGCGCTGTCGACGCCGACCACCAGTGTGCGGCTCGTACTATCGAAGCGCCTGACGAAGGTGCTGAATGCGGGCTCGTACCGCACCGACACGTTGTAGAGCAACGGCGTCGATGCCGCACGAACATCGAGTGGCCCCGCCGAGTGATACACTCGTACCCGGAGCGAGTCGCCATCGCGCAGCTGTCGCGCGGCGGTGATCGTGCGCACGCTCGCGTTCGGCGTGGCGTCGCGCGATTGTGCGAGAGCCGGCCAGGCGACGACCGCGCACAACGCCGTAGCAGCCTGGATGCGCCGACTCGTTAGGCGCGTCACGGTTCGCGCGGCCGCGGTGCCGGGGTCGGGCGGCGGGCCGCGGCGACGCCGCTCACCGGTGTCGGCGTCTGCCAGGAGGCTTCGTCCTCCGGAACCGGAGCGTCGATCATCGTGGCGCCTGGTACGCGAGTACCACCGCGAGAAAGAATCGTTGCGCCGAAGCCCACCGTCACGGCCACCCAGGTCAGTGCCGCGCTCACCAGCTTGAGGAGACCGCCGATGAATCCGACCGACGTGAATGCTGCAGCCAGGAGCCAAAGCCCGAGATAAAACGAGAGCCCGAGCAGCACTGCCTTGAGTGCGCGTCCCGCGTCGGTGGACGCGAGCGCACCACGGCGCTGAAACGTCTCCCCCGCCAGGAAGGACACTGCGAGAAAGCCGAGCGCAAGCGCACCGGCCGTCGCCAGGCATAACGCCACGATGGCGAAGGGGATCAACAACAATCCGATGATCGTGATCGCGAGAGCGATGATCGAGAGCACGATCGCCGGTGCGATCGCCAGCTCGCCCAACAGCCCCACCATGAACGCGCGGGTGAAGTCATCGCGCACCGTCTCGGCAATGCGCTCCAACTTCTCGCGTGCGAAGAGCGCGAGGAAGCCGCCCAGCAGACCAAGGAAGAGAAACCAGCCGAGCGCCAGGGCGAGATTGCGCGATGTCGATCTCGCGGACCCGCGGCGGGCGACGTCGGCGACAGGCGTGAATACCGCGCCGGTTATCGAGCGGATCTCACCGTCGACGGTGCCGCCCTCGAGCCGAGTGCGTCCGCCGACGGCGATGGCATCACCCGTCACGCGCGCGCCCGGATGCAGAATCACGTCGCCGAAAAACGTGACCACGTCGCCTTCGACGCTGCCACGCACATCCGCGTTGCCGCGGAAGACGACCAGGTCACCCATGACCTGCTCATCCATCCGAACTTCACGAGCGCCGGGCGAGAAGTTGTCGAGCGAGATCTCGAGATCGCCGAATTCCTGCTTCAGCGAGTCGAGCCAGACACGCGCCGTGTCGCGCTGGAGCGAAGAAGTCGGGATCGGTGTGGCGGTAGGCGCGGGCGTTGCCTGAGCGCGCGCCGAATCGGGCAGCGCAACGAGCGCGGCCAACGCGAACATTGCTATCGAGCGCATGTCGACCTCAGCGAGAGCGTGATGTCGAGAGCGCGCGAACGACGCGCGTGGCCAACGCGGTCAGAAGCAGCAGCATCGTGGCGGCTGCGAGCAAGCCCATCGTTCCGCCCGAGCTCAGAGCGTTCCGCGCCGGCTCGCCTAACAAGCCGGCGACCAGATCCCCGATTCCACCGAGCAGTGCGCCACGCAGCCGAGTGATCGCGAGATTGCCGGCGAACAGCGCCGAATCGAGGTTCGAGAGGAGCCAAAGTGTGGCCAGCGTGAATACGGCGGCCACCGAAGCCAGCGCCGAACCGGCGAGCACCTGCGCCGGACGCGAGCGCGGCATCCATCCGCGCAATGTATCGAGCAGCGTCACGTACCACGGCACGAACACCTGCACACGCGCCATCACTCTCGACGCGAACGCAACCGACGGCGAGAAGTGTGGCAGATGCTCGAGAACACGCACGAGCTTGCGCGCGTCCTCCAACTCCTGATGGCAATGCGAACAGCTCCGGACGTGCGCCTTCAGCGGCGTCGTGCCGAAGCCGACCTCGCCATCGAGGAGCAGGTCGATCTCATCGGGTAGCAGGTGTCTATCCACGGGTCCTCCACCTGGTCGTACGGCTAGGTACCACAAAGGGTTTCAGGCTCACGGGCTCCGAGTTTCGTCCCTTTTCGAGGCTCATTGTCGCAAATGTTCCAGGGCGTGTCTCAGCTCGTGACGCGCCCGGTGGATGTAGGTCTTCACCGTTCCGAGAGGGAGGTCGAGCGTAGCCGCGATCTCTTCGTAGGACCGCCCCTCCACGTGTCGAAGCAGGATGCACGAGCGGTACTCCGGGCGGAGCTGCGAGATCGCTGCCTCGATCGCGTTTCCGATCTCGCGCGATTCCAGCTCATCGAGCGCGTTCTCCGCGCGATCGCGCACGTCGAGCGATGTCGCTTCGACGTCGGCCGACGTCGCAGCATGCGGCGAGCCGTCCAAGCTCACCGTGTCCAGTTGACGCCGGCGCAGGTGATCGATCGTGACGTTGTTCGCAATCTTGAATAGCCAGCTCGAGAGCTTGAACTCGGGCCGGTATCGATCGATGTGATTGAGGACCTTTACGAACGTATCCTGCGCCAGATCCTCGGCCAGCTCGCGATCGCGCACCATGCGGTAGATCAGCGAGAAGACGGGACGCTCGTATCGGCGAACCAGCTCACGGAACGCCGGCTCTCGCCCCTGCTGCGCCAGGGCGACGACGTCGGCATCCGGAAGATTGGCGAGCTCGAGCGAAACGGGCATGCCGAGGGCGGGCGGGGACGGGCGGATCGGCCTGCAAGTTAGTAGCGGAGGCCAACTTGGGCCAGCGCGCGCGCTTGCGGTCGACTACGTGCGCGGCCAACTTACTCCGAATGCTCCCGGTCGAGACCGAGCGGCGCGTAGCCCGCGCCGCCGCAGCGGGAGGCGATGAGAAGCGCGCGTACGTGCGACGAATCTTCTCCGAGATCGCCCCGCGTTACGATCTTCTCAATCACGTCCTCTCGTTCAACATCGATCGCGGGTGGCGCGCGAAGGCAATCGATGCCCTGGCGATCGGGCGCGCACCAGCTGGTGCGTATCTCGATCTCTGCGCTGGAACGTTGGACGTGGCCGCCGAGCTCGCCGCGCGAAGAGAGTTCCGCGGCTCGGTGCTCGGTGCTGATTTCGCCGAGCCGATGTTACGACGCGGTCGCGACAAGGTGCGCGCGCTCCCCGTTCGACCGGTCGTCGCGGACGCCTTGCAACTCCCCTTGCCGGATCGGTCCGTGGCGGGTGTCATCGTCGCCTTCGGTGTGCGAAACTTCGCGGACCTCGACCACGGACTTCGAGAGGCGCATCGCGTGCTCATCCCCGGTGGCCGCCTCGTCATCCTCGAATTCTCGACTCCGCGCTCGGCGATCGTGCGACTCGGTTATGGATTGTACTCACGCTTCGTGCTTCCGCTCATCGGTCGCTTGGTGAGCGGTCATCCGACTGCTTATAGCTATCTCCCCGATTCGGTGGCTCGATTCCCCGACGCGCCGTCGCTCGCACGCCGAATGGAAGGTGCTGGCTTTACGCAGGTGACGTGGGAGACCCCCACTTTCGGTGTCGTCGCCGTTCACGTTGGAGCGCGGGCGTGAGCATCGACTCCTTTTCCGAGTTCATCGAACAGCTCGATGCAGCCGGCGAGATCGTGCGCGTAACCCGTCCCGTGTCGGTCGATCTCGAGCTGTGCGAGATCGCCGACCGCGCGATGAAGAGCCCGGGCGGCGGTCCGGCGCTCCTCTTCGAGAACGTCACGCTCTTCGATGGCACGCGCTCGGCCTATCCGGTGGCGATCAACGTATTCGGGTCGATGCGGCGAATGTCGATGGCGCTCGGTGTCGACCGACTGGACGAGATAGGCGATCGCATCGCCGAGCTCCTCAAGATGAAGGTTCCCGACGGCATCATCGCCAAGCTGGCGCTCCTTCCGCGACTGCTGGAGGCGAGGAAGTACCCGCCACGGGTGAAGGGCGGCGCGGCGGCGTCGCAGGAAGTCGTGTGGAAGGGAGACGACATCGATCTTCGAAAGCTGCCGATCATCAAGTGCTGGCCGGAGGACGGCGGACCGTACATCACCCTCACGATGGTGATCTCGAAGGATCCCTCGCGCGGGATCAGGAACGTCGGCATGTACCGGGTGCAGCTCCTCGGGCCGAGGACGCTGGCGATGCACTGGCAGCGTCACAAGGTCGGCGCCGCGCACTGGCGGGAGATGGCGGAGCGCGGTGAAACGATGCCGGTGGTGATTGCGGTCGGCGCCGATCCGGCGTCGGTCTACTCCGCCTCCGCGCCGCTCCCGCCGACTGTCGACGAGTTCATCTTCGCCGGTTTCCTCCGCAAGGAGCCAGTCCACCTGGCGAAGGCGCTCACCTGCGATCTCGAGGTCCCGGCGGACGCCGAGTTCGTGATCGAGGGCTACATCGATCCACGCGAGGCGCTGGTGACGGAAGGACCGTTCGGCGACCACACGGGATTCTACTCCCTTGCCGATCTATATCCCCAGGTTCACGTCACCGCGGTGACGATGCGCAAGAACCCGATCTACGGAACGACGATCGTCGGTCGGCCGCCGATGGAGGATTTCTACCTCGGCCATGCGACCGAGCGGATCTTCCTCCCGCTCCTCAAGCTCACGATCCCGGAGATCGTCGACTACCACATGCCGGCCGAGGGGATCTTTCACAACCTCGTGTTCGTGTCGATCGACAAGCAGTTTCCGGGGCAGGCGTACAAGGTGATGAATGCGCTCTGGGGGCAGGGGCTGATGTCGCTGGCCAAAGTGATCGTCGTGGTCGACAAGGATGTGAACGTCCGCAATCCGCAGGAGGCCTGGTGGGTGGCGCTCAACAACCTCGATCCGGAGCGCGACGCGCGTTTTTCGATGGGCCCGATGGACGTCCTCGATCATTCGAGCCGGGGGTTTACGTACGGGTCGAAGATGGGACTGGACGCGACACGTAAGTGGCCGGAGGAGGGATTTGGGCGGGAGTGGCCGAAGGTGATCGAGATGGATCCAGGCGTGAAACAGCGCGTCGGCGCGATATGGGACGAGCTTGGCATTGCGAGGTGGGGCGGAGGGAGGAGGGCGGAGAAGGGCCCATGACCTCCACGTCCTCGATGAGAGAGGCTCAGACATTCGCCGGCCGCTCGGCGTGGATTCGGTACGCGAATTTGGTCAAGCTGCCGCACACGCTGTTCGCGTTGCCGTTCGCCCTGGTTGGGGTGGTGTTGGCCAGTTATGTCAAACCGGTCAGCTGGACGCAGGTCTTTTGGGTGACGGTAGCCTTCACGGCGGCAAGGTTCGCCGCCATGGCGTTCAACCGCATCGTCGACCGCCGGCTCGACGCCCTGAATCCGCGCACCGCCGCCAGAGAAATTCCCGCCGGCCTGATAGGGGTCAAAGAAGCCGGAGCGGCGGTCCTCATTGCCTCCGCATTGTTCGTAATAGCCGCCTGGAGGCTCAATCCCCTCTGCTTCGCCCTATCGCCCCTCGCGCTGGCCTGCATCCTCGGCTACAGCTACACCAAACGCTTCACCCGCCTCGCCCACCTCGCACTCGGCTTGGGTCTTTCGATTGCACCGGTGGGCGGATATCTCGCCATAGCGGGGAGCTGGAGCACGCCGTGGTGGGCGCTCGTGCTCCTCAGCGTCGCCGTGATGTGCTGGGTGGCGGGATTCGACATCTTTTACGCGCTTCAGGACGTAGCCTTCGATCGGGAGCACGGGCTCTTCTCGATCCCGGCGGCGATTGGGCCGGGCAAGGCAATCGTCGTAGCACGAGTGCTCCATGGGATCACGGTGCTCTCGCTCGCGGCCGTCGGTTGGGGACTCGGCGCAGGCTGGTTGTATGCTGGGGGAGTCTTCGCCGTCGCGCTGCTGCTCCTCTACGAGCACTCCCTGGTTCGCGACGGCAACGTCCGTAACCTCAACGCCGCATTCTTCACCATGAACGGGGTAATAAGCATCGCGTTCTTCGGATTCGTGCTGGCGGAGCGTCTGCTCCTGCGATGATCCGCACCAAGGCTTCGGAGCGACTCCCTCTCGTGTTCGCCATCACAGGCGCGTCCGGTGCTCCCTACGCCGTACGCGTGCTCGAGCAGCTTCTCCGAGCGGAACAGCCGGTCTGGCTGGTGATCTCCTCGCACGGATGGCGGCTGCTGCAGATGGAGGCGGGGATCGATTCGGAAGCCCAGTTGCGAACCACAGTCGGCGCGGACGAATGGGATGCTTTGGTCACCCTCTTCGACGATCGCGATCGTGGCGCCTCACCCGCCTCAGGTTCGGCCCGGAGCATGGGAATGCTCGTATGCCCGTGCTCCATGGGCACACTCTCGGCAATCAGTCTCGGGGCTTCGCGCTCCCTCATCGAGCGAGCGGCTGATGTCGCGCTGAAGGAGCGGAGGAAGCTCGTTCTGGTACCGAGGGAGACTCCGCTGAGTGCCATCCATTTGGAGAACATGCTCCGGGTGACGAGAGCCGGTGCTACCGTGCTGCCAGCCGCGCCAGGGTTCTATTCCTCGCCGGCGTCGATCGCCGACCTCGTCGACTTCGTGGCTGCGCGAATACTCGACCACCTCGGTGTGGAGCACGCGCTGGGCAAGAGGTGGCAGGCGGGTCACGGAGCGAAACGAGGGTAGCGAGATCTCCGGGCATCTCATCGGCCTGATCTCCGACACCCACGGATTGCTCCGCCCGGACGTCCACGACGTATTCACTGGGGTCGAGCTCATCCTCCACGCGGGCGATGTCGGGGGCGACGAGATCCTCGACGAGTTGGGCCTGATCGCCCCGGTGATGGCGGTCTATGGCAACACCGATCCCGTCGACCACCCGCGGCTCAGCGCCGGAATCCGTCGCCAGATCGATGGCGTGTCCATCCATGTGAGTCACGGCCATGAGGTCGGGAGCCCTAATCCCGCGCGCCTCCTCGCGCGCTACGAAGAGCAAGTCCTCGTCTTTGGCCACACGCACAAGCCCATTGTCACCCGGTCCGAAAGCCGCCTCGTCGTCAACCCGGGCGCGGCCGGACCGCGGCGGTTCGATCTCGCGCCAAGCGTTGGACTGCTCCGGATTCGATCCGGTGTGCCGGATGTCGAGATCGTTCCGTTGGGCTACTGACCGGCGGTTACTCGCGTGTCGATCCCGGTCGGCGTCGTTCGACGAGGAAGTAGAGCCGGCCTAGGCCGAGTGAGATTAGACGCCGCGCTCGAATGCGAATCAACGAATAGAGGAGACCACACGATGCGATTCATGATTCTGGTGAAGGCCACCCCGAGCTCCGAGGCGGGTGAGCTTCCCTCCGAGCAGCTTCTTCGCGACATGACCCAATACAACGAGGAATTGGTGAAGGCCGGCGTCCTCCTCGCCGGCGAAGGGCTTCAGCCGAGCTCCAAGGGCGTCCGCGTTCGATTCTCAGGTAACAAGCGCACAGTGATCGACGGACCGTTCGCCGAGACGAAGGAGCTCGTCGCGGGGTATTGGCTGATCCAGGTGAAGTCCAAGGAAGAGGCGATCGAGTGGGTGAAGCGCGCACCGAATCCGTTCCCGGGGATGGAGTCCGAGGTCGAGATCAGACAGGTATACGAAGCGGAGGATTTGGGCGAGGCCTTTACGCCAGAGCTGAGGAAGCTCGAGGACAGCCAGCGCGAGCGAATCGCCAAGCAGCAGAAGAAGTAAGAACTCCTGGAAAAAAGTCGTCGAGCGACGTGTCGATTTTTCGATGCGTCGCTCGACGTGTACGTAGAGGCATGCTCGACAGCCTCGAACACGAAACGTCAGAGGAGAAGCACGATGCGATTCATGATGCTCTACAAGCCCGGTAAGGAATCGAATACGCCTCCGAGCCACGAAGAGATCGCCCGAATGGGCGAGTTCATCGAGAAGATGGCGCGGTCCGGTGTGCTGATCGCCACCGATGGTCTGGCTCCGAGCTCGAAGGGTGCTCGCGTTCAGTTTTCGAATGGAAGGTTCACGGTGACCGACGGGCCCTTCGCCGAAGCGAAGGAGCTGATCGCGGGGTACGCCATCGTCGAGGCGAGCTCCAAGGCGGAAGCCATCGCAATGGCGAAGGACTTTCTGGCGGTGGTCGGTGAAGGCGAAAGCGAGGTTCGTCAGATGCACGATCCGGCGGACTTCGCCGATGCCATGACGCCGGAGTTGAAGGAGCAAGAGGAGCGCTGGCGGGCGGAGCTGGCCTCACGTCAGTAACGCTCGCCGGTCAAGGCTTGCACAGGAGGGCGTGGCCGATCTGATTGGATGCCGTGATGGCATCCGAGACGCACCGCGCGATCGACGCGGTCTGGAGGATCGAGTCGGCGAAGTTGATCGCGGGCCTGACGCGCATCGTGGGCGATGTGGGCCTCGCGGAAGACCTCGCGCAGGACGCACTCGTGGCGGCGCTCGAGCGGTGGCCGGATTCAGGGATTCCGGACAATCCGGGTGCCTGGCTCATGGCCACCGCGAAGCATCGGGCGGTCGATCAGCTGCGACGCCATTCGATGCTCGCCCGAAAGCACGAGCAGCTAGGCCACGAGCTCGAAGCTCGTCAGGAAAGCGCGGTTCCCGACCTCGATGCCGCGATCGACGATCACGTCGGTGATGACCTACTACGTCTCGTGTTCATCTCCTGCCACCCGATTCTTTCGCTCGAGGCGCAAGTCGCCCTCACATTGCGGCTCCTCGGCGGCCTGACGACCGACGAGATCGCGCGCGCGTTCCTCGTCTCGGAGTCGACGATCGCGCAGCGCATCGTGCGCGCGAAGCGGACGCTGTCCGATGCGAAGATTCCGTTCGAGGTTCCGCGAGGCGCGGAGCTCGAGTCGCGGTTGGCCGCGGTGCTCAAAGTCATCTATCTGATCTTCAACGAGGGCTACTCGGCGACCGCGGGCGACGATCTGATGCGCCCCGCGTTGTGCGACGAGGCGCTCCGCCTCGGTCGCATTCTCGCGGGGCTCGCTCCGCACGAGCCTGAGGTGCACGGCCTCGTCGCGCTCATGGAAATCCAGGCGTCGCGTGCGCGCGCTCGCGTCAACAATCAGGGGGAGCCGGTCGTTCTGTTGGATCAGGACCGAGCACTTTGGGATCAGCTGCTCATACGCCGCGGTCTGGCGTCTCTGGAGCGGGCCGAGGCGCTCGGCGGAGAGCTGGGGCCGTACGTGCTGCAGGCGGCGTTGGCGGCCTGTCACGCTCGCGCTCGTACGCCGGAGGAAACCGATTGGCGGCGCATCTCCGAGCTGTACGCCACGCTTGCTCGCGTGGCGCCATCGCCCATCGTCGAGTTGAATCGCGCGGTTGCCGTCTCGATGACGGATGGGCCGGAGGCGGCTCTCGCCATCATCGACACGCTCACGTCGGACCCGGCGCTCACGGAGTACCATCTGCTGCCGACGGTGCGCGGCGACCTGCTCGCCCGGCTGGGCCGCACCGAGGAGGCGCGGTCGGAGATCGAGCGCGCCGCGTCGCTCACTAGGAATGCGCGCGAGCGCGATCTGCTGCTCGAGCGCGCCAGACGCTTGACGCCGAGCCAGGCTAGTTAGGCACTAGTTAGGCACTGGTCAGGCAATGAGCTCCGCTGGGGCGCCGTCGGCCATGGGCGTTGGCGGGGCGGAGACGATCTCGATGCGCCGCCGCGGCTCATCGGGGCGGCGGGCGCGACGGAGCTCCTTCGGGAATCGGCGGAACCACGACGACAGCAGCAGCAGCTCGTCGATCTCGTGCGTCGGGAGCTGCGTCGTGTCGCGCTCCTCGGTGGAGAAAACCTGCCTGACGAGTCGGGCCAGCTCCCGCCGCTCTCGCCGAGTGGATGGCATCGGGCGCTCGGCGCGTACGCGTCCGCGCCGGATGAGGTAGATGCGGTTGTCTCCGTCGACGCCTTTCACGCGATAGATGAAGGAGAGCGTCTCGACGGCGAACCGGAGCCGCATGAACTGCTCGCGGAGCGCCTCCAGGCGGTGAAGCTTGTCACGAAGGGAGGCCGCGCGCTCGAACTCGAGGCGCTCGCTGGCGGCCTGCATGTCGGCGCGAAGGCGATTCATCGGCCCATCATCGACACCGTCCAAGAAAGCCCTGGCCAGCGCGACACGCTCGTTGTATGCCGACTCGCTGCACGCGGCGACGCAGGGACCGAGGCACTTTTTCACCTCGTAGCGGATGCAGCCGGGAGTGCGCGGTGTGAGCTGGAAGAGCTCCTGCTGATCCGCGAAGTGCATCCGGCGATCGAGCGAGCAATCGCGAAGACCGAGAACGTCGTTGAGCTCGCGAACCGCATCGCTGATTCGCTGCGCGCCGTTGAACGGACCGTAGTACACCGTCGCGTCCTCGCTCGGGCCGCGGACGACCAGCAGCTTCGGCGCTGGGCCGCGTGTGAGCTTGAGAAATGCGAAGTGTCGCGCGTCGCGCTTCATGGCGACGTTGAACCGCGGCCGGAACCGCTTGATCAGTCGCAGCTCGAGGAGCAGCGCGGCGAACTCGCTCGGCGTGTACTCCCAGTCGATCGTTCGTGCCTCACGGAGGAGGCGCGCACCTTTTTCCTCCGGATACGCACAACGGAAGTAGCTGAGCAACCGCGTTCGCACCTGCTTCGACTTGCCGACGTAGAGCACTTCTCCGTCTGCCGAAAGCATGCGATAGACACCGGGCCGATCGGCGCAGCCCGTGCGCACCGTGCCGCGCATGGCCCGGAGCTCTTCTTCGGTGGCTGGATTGTCGAAGCGACTACTGCGCGCGCGAGGCACGACTCAGCTCTGGCAGCGTGGGCAGAAAACCGTGGTTCGTCCGTCGATGGCGTTGGTGTCTACGAGGCGCGTCCCGCAGCGGGCACAGGGCTGACCGCCTCGTCCGTACACGGACAGCGCGTCGGCGAACGAGCCGCGCTCTCCGGATGCGTCGCGGTAGTCACGAAAGCTGGTGCCACGTGCGGCGATTGCCTCACGCAGAACCTCCTGGAGAGACCGGCGGAGCGCCGCGACATCGCGCTCGCGCAGCGACCGTCCAGAACGAGAGGGATCGATTCCGGCGCGCCAGAGTGCTTCGTTCGCGTAGATGTTTCCGACGCCGGCAATTCGGCGCTGATCCATCAGCAGCTTCTTCACGGCCTGGCGCGAGCCCCGAAGAGCGCCCGATAGATGCGCATCCGTGAACGACTCGTCAAGCGGCTCGGTGCCGAGCTCGCGCTCGTATTCGGTCCACCGGTCGGCACGCATGTACGAGACGGTTCCGAGGCGGCGGATGTCGCGGTAGTGAAGGACACGTCCGTCGCTGAGATGGAAGGAGACTGTCGCGTAGCGCCGCTCGCGCTCGTCGAGCGCGCCCTTATCGATCAGCAAGGCGCCAGTGAACCGCGGCTGCACAACGACCCGCGCATCATCGTCGAGCTCGATGACGACCAGCTTGGCGCGGCGCCGACAGCGACGGATGGTTCTCCCGGCGAGCACTTTGCCGAGCTGCCGCGCACCGATCTCGCGCAGCACATCGCTCCGGCGCACGGTGACGTTCTGGACTCGACTTCCACTCAGCTCGCGATCGAGATCGCGGGCGATGGTCTCAGTTTCGGGAAGCTCCGGCATTGCGGGCAAGCTCGCGCCAGCCGATGTCCGAGCGGAAGTGCTTGCCCGCAAGGTGCACGTCGGCGGCGCCGCGCAAACTGGCGTCGCGTGCGGCTCCGGTATCGATCCCGACTCCGGTGATTGCCAGCACGCGGCCTCCGGCGCTGATCAGATCACCGGTGGCCGAGCGAGCGGTGCCAGCGTGGAAGACGATCAGGTCGTCGCCGTCAGGCGGCAGGGAGATGACGTCGCCTTTGCGCGGGGTGTCCGGGTAGCCAGCGGCAGCGACGACCGTGGTGACCGCGGACTTCTCGCTCCACACGAGTGGGCCAAGACCGATTCCCTCCCCGTGCGCGACCGAGTCCAGAACGTCGAGTAGGTTCGACTCGAGTAGGGGGAGAATTGCCTCCGTCTCCGGATCGCCGAAGCGGCAGTTGAACTCGACGACTTTTGGTCCGTCACCGGTGAGCATCAGCCCAGCGTAGAGCAGACCGGTAAAAGGCGTTCCGCGATCGCTCAGCGCTGCGACGGTAGGCTCGAGAATATCGGTCAGGACCTGCGTGATCACGCCATCGGTGGCAATGCTCACCGGTGCATATGCACCCATGCCGCCGGTGTTCGGGCCCTCGTCGCCGTCATCGCGCCTCTTATGGTCCTGGGCCGGGAGCATCGGGAGCACGGCGGTACCATCGGTGAGCGCAAACACCGACAGCTCTTCGCCTTGCATGAATTCCTCGACAAGGATCTCATCGCCCGCAGCACCAAATGCGTGCTCCCGAAGCATGTAATCGATCGCCGAGTCGGCCTCGGCCGTGCTCCCGCAGACGATCACTCCCTTTCCAGCGGCCAGGCCCGAAGCCTTGATTACGACCGGAGCACCAAACTCTCGTGCAGCGCGCTTGGCGGAGGCCGCGTCGGACGACGGAATCGCGCGTGCGGTGGGGATCCCGGCGTCGACCATGAGCGCCTTGGCGAAGGCCTTCGACGCCTCGATTTGAGCGGCGGCTTTGGTGGGTCCGAAGATGGCCTGCTGGCGGCTCCGAAAGAGGTCTACGATGCCCTCAGCGAGCGGCGCCTCGGGTCCAACGACCGTGAGGTCTACTGCCTCTGCTTCGGCCAGCCGGAGGAGCCCCTGGAGGTCATTGGCGGCGACGGAAACACAGCGGCCGAGTGTCGCCAATCCGGGGTTCCCGGGAGCGGCGAGCAACTCGGCCGTGGGATCGTCGCGCTTGAGCTTCCAGGCGAGGGCGTGTTCACGACCCCCGCCGCCGACGATCAAAACCTTCACTTCGTCGGACCGCGGAATGCACCGGTGAAAGCGTCGCGCGCACCGCGGAGGATCGCCGCCACCTCGTCGACGGCGCCGCGCGTCTGCTCGCCATAGTAGCCGGCGGCGTCTGCATAATCCTGCGAGAGCGGTCGGCTTTCCTCGCCACGCTTCGGATAGTCACCGCCAAGAATCCGCTCGTACTCGCCCGACATCATCCACCGCTGAAGCTCACCCGCGCGCACCGTGTTGAAGGGGTGGGTGCGGAACGCGACGTTGAGCACCTTGAAGATGGTGTCGATGGCGGTGCCGCCCTCCTCGTACTCGCGCGCCTGGAGCAGGAATTCATCGAGGCTGATCATGTCCTCTTCTGCGGCCGGTGGCATGTTCTCGGTCTCGAGGCGAGCGCCGCCGCCGGCGAACTTCAGGAACATGCGCATGGACGCATTGGGGTCCTGCGAGGACAGCATCCCCGCACGGTCGCTCGACAGCTCGCTCTTCCGATACCACTCGAACAGCGCCAGCTCGATCGGCAGGAGCGCCATTCCAGCCAGGAAGGGAAGGTTTCGTGATCCGATCCAGAGCAAGATCAGCGCGATCGTTCGATACGTCGCATGACCGCTCATGATGTGACCGAGCTCGTGGCCGAGGATGACCCGTTGCTCCTCGCGGTCGAGAAGTGCGAGGGCGCCCGAGTTCAGCACGATGAATGGCCGTTCGAAGCCGACGGCGCCCGCGTTGGCGAAGGGTGTTTGGGTGACGTAGAGGTCGGGCCGCTCCGGCCAGTCCATCGTCTCCAGAACTTCGGTGTAGAGCGCGTTCAGCTTGGGGCGCTGGCGAGGTCCTATGCGGACCGCGTTGGCGAGGAAGAGGTGACGGATTCCGCGCTCGCCGAAGAAGCCGAGGATCTTCTTGACCAGGTCATCGAATCCCGGGATCGCGCGAAGCGTTTGGAGCGCGGCGCGGTCGGCCGGGTGCTCCCACGCGGTCGGTGAGATCTGGGTGAGGATTTTTCGGTCGGCCATGGGTACCTCGATTGAGTGGCGGCCTGCGAGATTCGAGATTCGAGATTCGAGATTCGGCGGCGGATTCGGAGCTCATCAGCTGTGCCGTTCCGAATCTCGAATCTCGAATCTCTAATCTCGATGCTGTCCGAACGCCTGCTCTACGTCCTCGAGCAAATCGTCGACGTCTTCCACCCCGCAGGACAGGCGAACGAGGCCGTCGGTGATCCCCAGCTCGGCTCGTCTCGCGGCGGGAACCGAAGCGTGAGTCATCGAGGCCGGGTGGCTGATGAGACTCTCTACCCCACCCAACGATTCCGCGAGGGAAAAGATTCGCGTCCGCTCGAGGACAGCCGCTGCGCGCTCCTTTGTGCCCATATCCACGGTGATCATTCCGCCGAACCCGAGCATTTGCCGGCATGCCAGCGCGTGCTGCGGGTGCGAGCGCAACCCCGGATAGATCACTCGCTCGTGTCCCATGAGCTCGGCCAACTTGGCCGCCACCGCACGTCCGTTGGCGTCGTGCTGGCGCATTCTCAGGTGTAAGGTCTTCGTCCCACGCAGCGCCAGCCACGAGTCGAGCGGCCCTGGCACCGCGCCCGCTGCGTTTTGCAGAAACTGGAGCTTCTCCGCCACCGCATCGTCTTGCAGCACAACGATTCCGCCGATCATGTCGCTGTGCCCGTTCAGATACTTGGTCGTCGAATGGAAGACGATGTCGGCGCCCAGCTCGAACGGGCGCTGGAAGAATGGTGTCGCGAAGGTGTTGTCGACGATCAGCAGGGCGCCCGCTTCGTGGGCTATGTCGGCCACGGCGGCGATGTCGGTGATGCGCATCAGCGGATTCGTCGGCGTCTCCACCAGAACCGCCACGGTCCGATCTTGGAGCGCATCGCGAACGTACTGCGGGTCGCGCGTATCAACGTAAGTGAATGACAGACCGAGTCGGCTCAGGACGCGATCGAAGAGCCGGAAGGTACCGCCATAAACGTTTTCTCCGCAGATGATGTGATCACCGGCGGAGAAGAGCTTCATGAGAGTGTCCACGGAGGCCGTGCCGCTGGCGAAAGCGAATCCGTGCTTCGCGCCTTCGAGTGCGGCCACATTTCGCTCCAATGCCTCACGAGTGGGATTCTTTCCACGAGCATACTCGTATCCCTTGTGCTCGCCGAGGCCTTCCTGAACGTACGTGGACGTGAGATAGACGGGCGTCATGATCGCGCCCGCGAGCGGGTCCGGCCGTTGGCCGGCGTGAATCGCGCGCGTCCCGAAGCGTGCGTCGAGATCGTCGTCGAAGATCCGGGTCATTCGGAGTGCCTAGTGAGACGAGAGTTTCAAGATAACCAGCGCACGATGCACGGGCGAGCAGACACGCCACCGTCAGAGCGATGATGCCGACGCGGTCGAGCGGATCGAACGGAGCGCTGCAGTGCCTGGTGGTCGATGACGAGGTACGTCTCCGTCAGGCACTCATTCGATTGATGCAGAGCGACGGCTTTCACTGCCACGAAGCGGGCTCCGGAACGGAGGCACTGAAGGTTCTGGAGCGGGAGCCGGTGGCGCTCGTGCTCTCCGATCTCCGCATGCCTGGAATGGATGGCGCCGAGCTCCTCCGGCGCATCCGCACCAGCTACCCGGAAGTCGCTGTCGTGATGATCACGGCCGTGGCCGAGGTCGAAGTCGCGGTCGACTGTCTGGCGCTCGGCGCGATGGACTATCTGACCAAGCCCTTCGTGCTCGAGGAAGTGCGCGCTCGCGTGGCGCAGGCACTCGAGAAACGCCGGCTCATCGTCGAGAACAGGAACTACCAGACGCGTCTCGAGGACCGTGTGCGGGCGCAAGCGCACCGGCTGGAGGAGCTCTTTCTCGCCGGCATCCAATCGCTGGCCGAAGCGCTCGAGCTCAAGGACCCATACACGCGCGGCCACTCCATTCGCGTGAGCCGGTACGCTCTGGCGATCGCCGAGGCGATGGGCCTCGACGAAGAAAGCACGCGACAGATCGAGCTCGGCGGCCATCTGCACGACATCGGGAAGATTGGCGTGCGGGAAGCGGTGCTCAACAAGGAGGGGAAGCTCACTCCCGAAGAGTACAAGCACATCATGACGCACCCGGTACTCGGCTGGCGTATCCTCAAGCCGTTGTTAGGCGATGCGCCGATCGCGCTGAACATCGTGCGGTCGCATCACGAGCGGTTCGATGGAAAGGGCGTGCCCGATGGGCTGGCGGCTCACGAGATCCCCCGCGAGGCGCGCATCATCACCGTCGCTGATGCGTTCGACGCGATGATGAGCGTTCGTCCGTACCGGCAGGGGCTGTCGTACAGTGAGGCGATCACCGAGATCCAGCGTCACTCCGGCTCGCAGTTCGATCCGGAAGTGATCGCGGCGTTTCTCGAGGCGCTCGACACGGGCGTGGCGCCGGAGCGCACGCCCGACGGGATTACTGTCGTGTGATCGAAATGCGCGTGGGCTGTTTGTAGACGGACAGCTGCCGCGCGCACCATTGCTCCACCGCTTCGCGCTCGACGTCGCCGACGATGTCGAGCGCGATTTCGTTCTCCCGGGCAGAATCGGGGATGGCGCGCACGGTCACGGAGGTCACGCCGTTCATCGCTTTCACCGCACGCTCGATCTCTCGCGGATAGATGTTGAACCCATTGCGGGTGAACATTGGCTTCCGCACACCGGTGAAGAAGAAGTGCCCATTTTGGCGGGCGACGCCCAGGTCTCCCGTGCGGAGCCATTCACCCTCGCGGCTGAGCCCACGCTCGTTGCCCGACACGTACCCGCGAAAGACGTTGTCGCCGGCAACGGCGATCTCGCCGTCGCCGGTGACGTTGACCCGTACGCCCGGAAACGGAACGCCTAACGAGCCACGCTCGTTAGGCAGCTGCACCCGGTTGAAGAGGCAGACCGGACCAGCCTCGGTCAGGCCGTATCCCTGTCGAAGCTCGATCCCGGTGAGCTCGGCCCAGCGGTCTTGCAGCGCTCGCTCGACCGGCGCGCCGCCGCAGATGCAAACGCGCAGCGACCGGCCGGCGAACGCATCGCCGCGCTTTTCGAGGATTGCGATCAGCGACTTGAACACCGATGGCACCGATACGAACAGCGTGATGTTCCCAGTCTCCAGCAGCTCCAGCGCTCGCACTGGATTGAATCGCGCCAGTGTCGTGACGCGCCCGCCCACCAGCAGCGGCGCGAGCAGCGTCACAGTTAGGCCGAAGAGATGTGCGAATGGGAGAAGCGCGAGCGAGTGATCGCGATCGTCGAGGGCGGCTGCTTCGCGCGCCGCGATCGCGTTGGCGATCAGGTTTCGATGCGTGAGGATCGCCCCCAGCGGCGTTCCCGCCATCGCCGAGGTGTACACGATCGCGGCTTCCTCATCGCGCCCCGGAACATCGGGATCACCGGCGAGATCGAAGCCCATGTGGGAGCCGAGGTCGACCTCGCGCGCGGCAGTGCCATCGAGCCAACGGCAGGAACGCGGAGCGTCGTCCAGGAGCAGGCGCGGGACGTCCGCGCGTAGCTTTCCCGCGAGAGACTCGATCGTAAAGACTGCGCCGACGTTCGAATCGCGCAGCTGATGCTCGATCTCCGGCGGAGCGGCCAGCGGATTGATCAGAACCGCGCCGCGTCCATCGGAGGCGGCCAACGCCGTCAGGTAAGCCGGCATCGTCGGCAGGAGGATCGCCGAGCGTTTTCCAGAGAGCGCGCGAACGAGAGGCGCGCATCGCTGCAGGAGCGTCAGTCCGGCGGCTACGAGCTGGTGCGCTGGAATGTCATCGATCCGACCACCGTGCGCTGCCGCGGCCAGCGGCACCAGCGCGAGCGGGTCGCTCACAGCTGGAAGCGGCTCATCGCTCCCTTGAGCCGCGTGGCGATGGCCGCCAGCTGCTGGCTCGACTCGGTGACGTGCGACATGGATGCGGTTTGCTCTTCGACCACGGCGCTGACCTGTTGCGAGGTCGTCGCGTTCTGCTCGGCGGCGATGGCCACCGCTTCGATCTCGCTGGCCAGCGCCTCCGCTTCGCGCTGCTGTGCCACCGCCGACTCGACGATGAGCGACACGGCGCCGCGACTTCCCTCAATCTCGCTGGCAATTTGTGTCAGCGCGAGCGTCGAGGACCGAATGACCATCTCACCGGATGCTACCGTGGTGCTGACCTGGCCGATGCGCTGCGCCATTCGCTCCGACACGGTGCGGATCTCCTCGGCAAGCTTCTTCACCGTGTCCAGCGCGCGCGAGCTCTCGCCCGCCAGCTTGCGCACTTCGTCGGCGACGACCGCGAAGCCGCGGCCGTTCTCTCCGGCGCGCGCGGCCTCGATCGCCGCGTTCAGCGCGAGCAACTTCATCTGCCGCGCGATCGCCGCGATGGTGCTCGTGATGTGCCCGATGCGCTCCGACTTCTCGGTCAGCTCGGAGACCGCGGGGACCGCATCCCGCGTGACGGCGGAGATCGCGCCCATGCTCGTCAGCGCCTGCTCGGCACCCACGGAGGCGCGGCTCGCTGATGCCGACACCGCGTCCGCGGCGACCCGTGCCCGCTGTGCCTGACTACTGACGTCGAGCGCGCGCGACGCGACGCGAGACGAGATTCCCGCGATCGCCTGAAGCCCTTGGGTCTGTTGAGCGGCCGACGCGGCGATCGTCTGCGCGGCGCCGGCGACCTGTTGCGTCGAGGCGCTGACCTGCTGTGCGCCGGCGGCCAACTGCTCGGCGGTCGACGCCACCTCACCAGCACCGGCGTCGACATCGCGCAAGAGCTCGCGAAGTCCTCCCGTCATTCGGCGGAACGCGCCCGCCAACGCGCCGATCTCGGTCGTGTCGTTCTTGTCGGTGACCGACGTCAGGGCCAGCGCCTGGCTCAGATTCCCCCGTGCGACGTCCTGCGCGTGCGACGATACGACCTCGATGCCTCTCACTAGCCGCCGCGCGGCAACGATCGACAGGATCTGCACCGCGAGCATCACCAGGATGGGGAGCCACAGCAGTCTCGTTAGGCGCGCGCCCAGCTCGGCCAGATATCCGTCTGCATCGAGCGTCACGACGACGAAGCCCGCCGGCGCTCCATCTTCACGCAGAATCGGCGAAGCGGCGGTGAGAAAGTGACCGCCTTCGCCCTCGTAGAGTGCGGAGTGGCCCGGTTGCCCTCGGCCGAGCGTCGGCTTCAGGCTGGACGGCGGGTACCAGATGTGATTGTACTGCGGCTGTCCGGCATTCCACGACGAGTGCGCGAGATATCGATAGCTGTCGCCCTGTGACCGTACGACAGCTATGCCGTTGCCGAGCTCGCGCACCTTCCCGCCATTCACGGTCCAGGTGCGCTTGAGCAGATCCCGCGCATAGAGGAACGCGCCACTGTTCTGCCCTCGGTCGGCGACAACGTCGAGCGAATCGGGGTGCATCGCCACGCTCGCGCTCGACGCGATTGCGGTGAGGCGCTGGCCGTGCAGCTCGGTCAGCTGCGCGCGTCCCGCGACGTAGACCGGGATCAACACCAGCACCACCGTCACGACGATCGCCGCGCCGCTGATGATCGACATCTTCCAGCGCAGCGGGAGCCGCGTCATCCAGGAAGGAAGCGGAGGCAGGGAAGCGGGCAGTGCGAGGGGCATTTCGTGACGTGCGAAGGTCGTACTAAGAACGCCCCAGCGCAGGAGTTGTAACGTCGACAGGGTGCAAGGCGGCTATTCTCGAGGCGCTTGATTGTGAGTCCTGTCCGGATACCTTACGCGCGACTCGATGGAGGTACGCAGTGTACGAAGGACTGATGGTCAGTGTTTCCGGCGTGCGCGGTCGCGTAGGGGAAGCGCTGACGCCGGAGATCGTAGCGCGCTTCGCGGCAGGTTTCGGCGCGTGGGCGGCGAGTCGAGCCGACACGCGCCGAATCGTGTTAGGACGCGACGCTCGCGTTTCGGGCCCGATGTTTCATCGCGTGGTCGTTGGTGCGTTGCAGTCTGTCGGCTGCGATGTCATCGACGTCGGTCTGGCGCCGACCCCAACGATTCAGATGGCCGTCGAGGAGCATCACGCAGCGGGCGGTCTGGCGATCACCGCCAGCCACAATCCGATCGAGTGGAACGCGCTGAAATTCATCGGCGCGAGCGGACTTTTCCTCGACGGCGAAGAGGCTGCCAGCATGCGGGCAGTTGTGGAGGGGACGATTCCCAGAGCCAGTTGGGATCGTCTGGGCAGGGTCGAGGAGGACGTTGGTGCAGTGGCGCGCCACGTCGACCGGGTGCTGACCATTCCCTTCATCGATGTTGAGCGAATCCGACAAAAGCGCTTCACAGTTGCGCTCGATTGTGTGCGCGGAGCCGGCGGCGTGGTCATGCCCACGTTGCTGGAAAGGCTCGGCTGCCGGGTCGAAGCGATCAATCTTGAAACAGATGGCCGCTTTCCGCGTCCTCCTGAACCGGTGGCCGAGCATCTCGGTGATTTGGAACGCCTTGTGCGTGACACGGGCGCGAACGTCGGCCTCGCGGTCGACCCTGATGTCGACCGTCTGGCGGTCGTTTCGGATGCCGGAAAAGCGATCGGTGAGGATTGGACCTTAGCCTTCGCCGCGCGCGTTGCACTGAGGCATCGACCCGGACCTGTGGTTGCAAACTTATCGACCAGTCGGATCGTGGATGACGTCGCCGCCGAGGCGGGCACAACGGTGATTCGTGCACCTGTCGGTGAAGTGAACGTTGCCGTGCGAATGCGGTCGGAGCGCGCGGCAATCGGCGGCGAAGGGAATGGCGGCGTGATCCTGTCCGAGGTCCATCTCGGGCGCGACGCACCGGTCGGCGCAGCGCTGCTTCTGCAGATGATGGCGGAGGATGGCGAGCCAGTGTCGTCGGTCGTACAGCGCTATCCGCGCTACAGCATCGTGAAGGACAAGCTCGACCGCCCGAACGTAAGTCTCGCGGCCGTGTACGATGTGCTGCGTGACGGAATGCGGGGGGCGGAGGTCGATATGCAGGACGGGCTGCGCCTGTCGTGGCCAGACCGATGGGTACACGTTCGTCCATCTGGAACCGAGCCGATCGTTCGAGTGATCGCCGAGGCTCCAACAGAAGCCGCCGCGCGAGAATTGATAGCACGATCGCGCGAGCCACTCGACGCGCTTCGTTGATCACCTTTCATCGTCAAACTCAACGCCTCCATGTGCGGAATTGTCGGTTACGTCGGTCCTCGTGAGTCCACACCGCTGCTGATCGAGGGGCTCAAGCGCCTCGAGTATCGCGGCTACGACTCGGCTGGGGTCGCCATTCTGAACGGTCGCGGCGTGGAGACGCGCAAGGCAGCGGGCAAGATCGCCGAGCTGGAGACGTTGGTCGCCGCCGATCCCATCCACGGTACCACTGGCATCGCGCACACCCGCTGGGCGACGCACGGCGCGCCCAATTTCGTCAACGCGCATCCGCACGTGGACTGCAAGGGCGACATCGCCGTGGTGCACAACGGCATCATCGAGAACGCGGCTGCCCTTCGTCAGGCACTCGAGGATCACGGTCACACGTTCGTCTCCGAGACCGATACCGAAGTCATCGCCCATCTCATCGAAGAGTATTTCCGCGGGAATCTCGAGGAGGCGGTGATCTCCGCGCTCCGCATGATCGAGGGCACCTACGGCATCGCCGTCGTCTCGAATAACGACCGCGAGAAGATCGTAGCGGCGCGCAAGGGCAGCCCGCTGCTGGTCGGCCTCGGCGACGGCGAATACTTCATCGCCAGCGACGTGTCGGCGATTTTGGCTCACACCCGTCAGGTGATCTACCTGGATGATGGCGACCTGGCGGTGTTGGAGCGCGGCGGCTACCGCATCATCGACCTCAACGCGACGCAGATCACGCGCGACGTGAGCAGCATCGACTGGGACCTCGACATGATCGAGCGCGGCGGATTTCCGCATTTCATGTTGAAGGAGATCTTCGAGCAGCCGACCACGATCGAGAACACGATGCGTGGACGCCTCCTGCTCGACGAAGGGACCGCCAAGCTGGGTGGTCTCAATCTCACCAACGAGCAGCTGCTCGAGTTCGACAACATCGTCATCACCGCCTGCGGCACCAGCTGGCACTCGGCGCTGATCGGCGAGCACATGATCGAAGAGCTGGCCCGGATTCCGGTCGAGGTGGAGTACGCGTCGGAGTTCCGCTATCGGAATCCGATCATCACCGACCGGACGCTGTGCATCGTGATCTCGCAGTCAGGCGAGACGGCAGACACGTTGGCCGCGATGCGCGAAGCGCAGCGGCGCGGCGCGCGGGCGCTGGGGATCGTGAACGTCGTTGGCTCGACGATCGCTCGCGAATCGGATGGCGGTATCTACATCCACGCCGGTCCGGAGATCGGTGTCGCTTCCACCAAGGCCTTCACCAGTCAGGTGATCGCGCTGGCGCTCTTCACGCTCAAGCTGGCGCGCCTTCGCAATCTCTCGGCGATCGAGGGGCGGCGCATCGTCGAGGCGATGCATGCGCTGCCCGCGCAGATCAAACAGATCCTCGACGACGCCGGCGAGATCGAAACGATCGCCGACGAGTTCAAGGACGCCGGCAATTTCCTCTACCTGGGCCGCGGCTACAACTTCCCGGCGGCGCTCGAGGGCGCGCTGAAGCTCAAGGAGATCAGCTACATCCACGCGGAAGGCTATCCGGCCGCGGAGATGAAGCACGGGCCGATCGCGCTGATCGACGAGCACATGCCGGTGACGTTCATCGCGCCGCACGATTCCGTGTTCGACAAGGTCGTGTCGAACATTCAGGAAGTGAAAGCGCGCGGCGGCTGCGTGATCGCGCTCACCAGCCGCGAAGAGCCGGCACTTGCGAAGCTGCTGGACCACGAGATCAGGATCCCCGAGACGATCGACATGTTCACGCCGATCCTGGCCTCGGTCCCGCTTCAGCTCCTGGCGTATTACATCGCCGTGAAGCGCGGCGCGAACGTCGATCAGCCGCGCAACCTGGCCAAGTCGGTCACGGTCGAGTAAGCCAGACTCACTGCTCGTTGTCCGCGGGGCGATCGAGCCCCGCGCCGAGCGGGTAGGCGGCAGCAATCGGGACGGGGCTCCGTCCGCCTAACGATTGGGTGCCCAGGAGTGCGCGAGCCGCCGCGCGCTGCGCGGCCGGGATTCCGCTCCACGCCAACAGTACTGTCCGCGCTGATGGCACGTTGGCCGCGACATACGGATCGCCGAACACCACGTGAATCGTCGGCGTTGCACGCGCGATGCGCTCGAGCGACGCGGCCACCGGTGCGGGCAAGCCTGTCGTCTTTGCGCCAGCGACCGGATGCGCGTACGTCGACACGAGCACCAACGGAGCGCTGCCCTCTTGCCAGGCAGCAAGCAGCGAATCAGCGACCAGAGCAGCGCGGCGAGTCGGAAGTGTGCGCCTCACGAGGTCGACACCGGCGCCCCGTAGAGTAAAGTCGAGCGCATCGCTTGGGCCGCCCGGGACGGCGACCGCCGAGTACACGAGCGACAGAACTCGTTTGTCGCGGGGCAGTGGCAGCGGTGTCGAATCGCGGAGCAGGGTGATGGATCGGGCGGCGATCGTATCGGCGAGCGCGGGATCGACGCGGGATGCGATCGCGGAACGGTTCGTGAGGCGGCCCTTCGCTCGAAGAATTCGGCGGACCGAAGCGTCGATGCGCGCGCTCGAAATGGCGCCGCGACGCACGCCCGCGATGATGGCGTCGATCGCCGCCTCCGCGTTAGGCGGCTGCAGGAGGATGTCGGCGCCGGCCCGCACCGCGCCGACGGCAACGGAGGCGGCAGTGCCGCTCTTCGTCACCGCGGCCATGTTCAGCGCGTCGGTGATGATCAGACCGTCGTAGCGCAGATCGTCGCGGATGATGCCGGTCGTGATGCGTCGCGACAGCGTGGCGGGCACGTGATCGCCGGTGATCGCGGGGAGCGCGATGTGCGCGGTCATCAGGCCGCCGATTCTATCTTTGGCCACAGCCCGGAACGGCACCAGCTCGATCGAGTCGAGTCGCGCGCGATTCGCGGCGACGGTTGGAAGCGCGACGTGCGAATCGCTGTCGGTCGCGCCATGTCCCGGAAAGTGCTTGCCGACCGCCAGCACGCCTCCGTCGCGCAGTCCGCGCGAGACCGCGACGCCGAGTCGCGCCACCGCATCGGGATCCGCACCGAACGACCTGGTGTTGATGATCGGATTGCGCGGATCGGTGTTCACATCCAGCACCGGCGCGAAGACCATGTTGATGCCGCTCGCGCGTGCCTCCACCGCCGTTGCGCGGCCATGTGCGTAGGCGAGCGCGCTGTCGCCCGCCGCACCGAGTGCCATGGCGACCGGAAGCAATGTTCCACCGAGGAGACGCATCCCGGCGCCCCACTCCAGGTCTGCGCCAATGAGCAGCGGCACCTTACTTCGCTGCTGGAGTCGCGCCAGACTCGATGCCGTACGCGCGCGCGAGCCTTTACCGACGATGAAGCCGCCCACCCGGTGCACTGTCACGAGTCGTTCGGCGCGACGATGGGCCGCGGTGCCAGGCTCCAGGCCACCTTCGATCCACGGCATCACCATCTGCGCCGCTTTCTCGCGCAGCGTCATTCGCGCGAGAATCGAGTCGATGCGTTCGTCTTCCGGCGTGCGCGCCGCCGAGCCCGATTCCGGACGCAGGCTGGTCAGCGCACCGAGTGCGAAGCCGAGTAGGAGAGCGATCGACCGAACGCGCATCGATGAGTCGCGAAGAAAGTGGAGCCGCATGGCCAGCGGTAGTGCACGACCCGCGCCTCGTTTTCGTACCGTGTGACGACGATCACGGTTCCCGCGGCGTCAACGACAGCGCATAATTCCCGGCGTGCGTCTCCTGCTCCAGCGCGTCTCCCGCGCCGAGGTCCGAATTCGCGATGCGGACTCGCGAGTCAGCGGCCGCATCGGACGCGGATTCCTCCTGTTAGTCGGCTTCACCCACGGCGACAGCGAAGAGCAGCTTGCCTGGATGGCGGACAAGGTCGCCGGACTGCGACTCTTCCCGGATGCCGACGGGAAGATGAATCTCGGGCTGCCTGACGTAGACGGACAGCTCCTCGTCGTCTCGCAGTTCACGCTGTATGGCGATACGCAGAAGGGGAGACGGCCCAGCTTCATCGATGCAGCTCGGCCCGAAGTGGCTATTCCTCTGTACGAGCGATTCGTGGCGCTCCTCCGCGAGCGCGGATTCACAGTGGCGACTGGAGAGTTCGGGGCGATGATGGACGTAGAGCTCGTCAACGATGGACCGGTGACGCTCTGGCTCGAGCGATGAGCCGACTTCGCGTCATACTCGCGTCGGGCTCGCCGCGTCGTCAGGATCTGCTGCGCATGGTCGGCATCGCGCACGAAACGATCCCGGCCGACATTGACGAATCGTACCTGCCCGGCGAGCCGCCGATCGCACACGCCGAGCGGCTGGCGCGCGAAAAGGGACAGGTGGTTGCCGCGCGTCACCCCGACGCGCTCGTCCTTTCGGCCGACACGATCGTGGTGATCGATGGCGAAGTGTTGGGTAAGCCGACGTCAGCTCCAGACGCGATGCGGATGCTGCGCATGCTGAGTGGCCGAACGCACACCGTTTTCACCGCGGTGGCAGTGACCTGGAAGGGGAAAACCGAGTCGTCGGTCGAAGCGGTGACGGTCACCTTCCGCGACATGAGCGACGAGCGCATTACGGCGTACATTGCGACCGGCGAGCCCATGGACAAAGCCGGCGCGTATGGCATTCAGGGGTACGGCGCAACGATCGTCGAGCGCATCGACGGCGATTACTTCGCGGTGATGGGGCTGGCGATCGGGCGTTTGATCGAGCTCGTTAGGCGGGCGGGGGCCGAGTACGAATTTGGCGAGCTCAAGCACCGGGACTCGGCACTCGGGACTCGGGAGTCGGCTTAGGCGGCGGGGATTCTCTCTCCCCAGCCGAGTCCCGAGTCCCGAGTCCCGAGTCCCGATATCGATGCTTCCAGATCTCGATCTTTTCGAGAACATCTCGCACCGTGATTCGCGGCATTCGGTTCGGCCGATTCTGCATCGAGATCGGATAGTGCTCGCCGGGATCGCCGTAGGCGTCGATCATGAGATCGTGGAACTTACGGTAGGGCCCCACTCGCTTCGGATTGCTGTAGCCGATGAGACTGATCACCGGGCGGTCGAGCGCGACCGCCATGTGCAGTGGGCCAGTGTCGAGTGAGATCACGAGCGGCGCGGCGTCGAGAAGCGCGACCAGTGGCCGCAACCCGCTGCCGAGCAGGGATGCAGGGCGATGTCGTGCTAGGCGCATGATGGCGCCTTCGGTGGCGAGCTCACGTGGCGACCGACCACCGACCAGCACCGGCTGTAACGCGTAGTCCGACCAAAGAACGTCCGCGACCTCGGCCCATCGCTCTGGCAGCCAGTCCTTGTCAGGCTTGCTGCTTCCGATCACCAGCGGCACGATGGGGCGCTCGAACGGCGCCGTCAGCTCCCGCTGCGCTGCGCGCTCATCAGGCCAGGGCCCCAGATTCCATCGAACCGGCTCCCGCGGAACGTCGAGCGCGTCCAGAAATTCGAGATATTGATCCTGCACGTGACGCAGCGGCGCCGGCCTGATCCGGTGCGTGGTGAACATCCAGTTCAGGTCGCGCGCACGTGCCAGATCGAATCCGAGCTTTCTCGGTGAGCGGGTGAAGCCGGTGATGATCCCGGCCTTGAAGTACACCTGAAGCGCGAGCACGAGATCGAATGGCCGGTCGCGCAGCGCACGCCGAACTTCTCGAAATCCTTCCACTCCGCGATCGCGCTCGAAGATCACGGTCTCGTCCACCGCCGGATGGCCGCGAACGAGCGTCGCCGGTCCGGGCTCCAACACCCACGTGATTCGCGCGGTCGGCGACTGACGTTTGATCGCATTGATCACCGGGAGAACGTGCACGGCATCTCCGACGGCGGTCAGCATTACGATACCGATGTTCTTGCCGTCGACCTCGCTCACCGATACCGATCCGCCCAAAGTGCGACTTTCTCCAAGACATGATTGACCTGGATGCGCGGCATGCGGCCCGCGCGACGGCTCCAGTTGACGGTGGTCGTGTCCTCACCAGGATCGTGGTACGCATCGACGACCAGATCGCGAAACCGCCGATACGGTCCCGTGCGACCAGGATCCGCGTTTCCCATCAGCGTTACCACCGGGCGGTCGAGCGCGACAGCGACATGCACGGCACCCGTGTCCACGGACAGCGCGAGCGCTGAAGCGTCGATCATGGATACCAGACGACGCAATCCGGCACCGAGCTCGACCAGCGGGCGATGCCGCGCGTGCCTGACGATTGCCGCCGCCGCCGCCTGCTCGCGCGGAGAGCCACCCCCCGCGATGACGCTGCGCAGACCATGGCGTTCGACGAGGTCGTCGACAACCTGGCCCCAGCGCTCCGGAATCCAATCGCGCTCCTCGTTGCTGGCCGTGGGGACGATCACCGCGAAAGGCACACCGACGCGCGCGCGAAATTCTTCCTGCCATTCGCGCTCGCTAGGCCATGGCCCGAGCCTCCACTCGATCGGCTCATGCGGGATACCCAACGCGGTCAGGAACTCGAAGTATTGATCCTGAACGTGTTGTCGCTCGTGCGGCGGGATGCGGTGAGTGGTGAACAGCCAATTCAGGTCCCGCGCCCGCTGCACATCGAATCCCAACTTGACCGGCGCACGCGTCAAGCGCGTGATGATTCCCGCCTTGAAGTACACCTGAAGCGCGAGCACCAGATCGAATGGGCGCTCGCGCAGCGCTCGCGCCGCGTCGCGGAACGCGCTCATCCCCCGCGCCGTATCCACCTCGAGGATCTCGTCGACCGCCGGATGACCCCGCACCAGTGTGGCGGGAATCGGCTTGAGGATCCACGTGATGTGAGTCGAAGGGTACGCACGCTTGAGCGCATTCACGATTGGCAGCACGTGTACGGCGTCTCCAACCGCGCTCATCATGACGATCCCGATGCGACGCGGCGGCGACGAGAGCATCTCAGCCGTGCCCGCCCAGCTCGCTGACCTCGCGCTCCAGCGCGAGCAGATGCGCTTCTTCTATCGGCAGCCCGCGAAGGCGGCGCCACTTGCGCGCCGACCGCGAGAAGCGTCGAAAATTCGCTGCGGCCGCGCGCTCCGGCCCGACCCGATCGAACCAGACGCGATCGACGTCCAGCAGCATCGCTTCGAAGCGCTCGTTCGCGTCCTGCGTGATGAGCACGTTCTTGAGATTGAGATCGGGATGCCGGGCGCTGGCGTTTGCCATCTTCGACAGTAGGAGCGCTACGGCGCTCAACATCTTCGATGCCAGCTCGACGCCATCATCGTCCGACAGACGCTCGGCCAGATCGCGCGACTTCGGGACGAGCCGCGTCGCGACATCCGCGCGCCGGAGCATCGGACCCGCCGGATACGTCGCGTAGGCCAATACCTCCGGAGTCGGCACGCCGAGTCTCGTGAGGCGTATGGCATTCTCGAGCTCGACCGGCGCACGCGTGTCGCCCGCGAACCGCTCGCCGGTGAATGGAGCCAGCAATCCGCCGTGTCGCGAGCGCCTAACGACCGCATCGGCGACGCCGCCTGGAAGTGGAACGGCGTAGGCGATGCCGCGGCCCGCGAGGGGGATACCATCGGCATGATGCGCGGCGTAATCGTAGAGCGAGCCTTCCTCGAGCGCCTCACGAATGGCGCGGGACAGCGGCTCGAGCGCCACCACGTCGATCTCCCCCTCACGCCAGGAGAGGTAGCCCGGCGGTGGGCCGTCCACACGCTCCAGCGTCACACGCGCTCCACGCTGTAGACGGACACCGTCTGACTCTTGCCCCGCATCTCGAGCGCGCCGCGCTCGCGGAGACGCGGTGGACGATGCAGCGCACTCCGCATCGAGTCGGTGAGCAGAATTTCTCCGCCTTCGGCTGTGGCGCACAGCCGGCTGGCGATATTGACGGCATCGCCGATCACCGTGAACTCGAGGCGTTTCTCCGATCCGATGTTGCCGGCGAACACCTCTCCCACGTTGAGACCGATGCCGACCTGAAGCTGCGGTCGACCTTCGGCGCGCCACTTCTCGTTGAGCCCATCCAGCTCCTCGAGCATATCGAGGGCGGCCGCCATCGCACGGTCGGCGTCGTCAGGCGATCCGATCGGCGCGCCCCACTGCGCCAGAATCGCATCGCCGATGAACTTGTCGAGCGTCCCACCGTGTCTGAACACGACTTCCACCATCGCGGTCAAATACTCGCTGAGCAGCGTGGCGACTTGCTCCGGCAACATCGTCTCGGAGAGCGCGGTGAAGCCTCGGATGTCGCTGAACAGCACCGCCGTCTGGCATCGATCGCCGCCGAGCTTCACCGATTCGGGGGCATTGGCGATCCGAGCCGCCAGCGCCGGCGCGAAGTACCGCTCGAAGTTGCTCCGCACCAGCGCCTCACGCCGGATGCGCTCGGCGAACGCGCTGTTCTCGATCGCCACGGCCGCGATACCCGAGAACGCGATCAGAAAATCGAGGTCTTCATCGCCGAACCGGTGCGTGCTCGTCAAATTGTCGACGTACAGCACGCCGTGCACCGACTCCTCGCTACCGATCAGCGGCGCGCACATCGCCGAGCGAACGCTTTGAAGGACGATCGACTGCCCGCCGAAACGGTGGTCTTCGCCCGCGTCGTCGGAGATGATCGCCACCTTCTCGCTCACCACCTTTCGCGAAATCGATTGCGGCACCGTCCGCGATGCGAGAGGGCCCCGTCGATCGCGTGACACCTTCACCACCAGATCGTTGCCGTCGGCCAGCAAGATCGCGACGCGATCCACATCCATGATCTGGAAGACAAAGCGCGCGATGGTGTCGAGCAGCGCGTCAATGTCGATCGCGCGCGAGAGCGCTTTCGACACCTCGAGCAGGAGCGCGAGCTTCTGCTCGTTGCGCGCCATCTCCTCCGCCACCGCAATGCCGAGCCGGCCATCCTTGGATGTCTGCGCGACGGGAGCGATGTCGGCGGTCGCCGGACGGACCACGCGTTGCCGGACGATCGTCGAGCCGGCGGCGGCCGGGACGGTAGGGAAGTCGTTGGCTTCGATTGCCGGGGCAACCGGCGGCGCTTCGGTCAGGCGGAAGGACACCTTACCGAACGTGACCGTATCGCCCACTCGCGCACGCCCCTGCTCGACCCGCGCCCCGTTCACGAAGGTGCCGTTGCTCGAGCCGAGGTCGCGAAGCTCGAGCGCGTCGGAGTCGCAGCTCAATTCGGCGTGCCGACGCGAGATCGTCGGATCGAGCAGCGGGATGTCGCTGTTCAGCGCGCGGCCTACCACGAACACGGGGCCATCGTGCAGATCGAAGCTCTGCTGGTTGTCCGCACTGATCAGCTTGAAAGGCATTCCGGAAAATATGACGCCGAGGGGGCGTCGCGCCTAGCGTCCGCCTGATTTCTTCCCTCGCACCTGACCGATGGCGGTGAGCAGTGCGCGCGCCTTGTTCTCCGTCTCGTCCCACTCGCGTTCTGGAACGGAATCGGCCACGATCCCCGCGCCCGCCTGCACCGACGCGACGCCGTTGGCGATCACGCAGGTGCGAATCGTGATCGCCAGGTCCATCCGCCGGTTCCCCGCGGCGATGAGGCCGACGGCGCCGGCGTACGGGCCACGTTGTTCCGGTTCGAGCTCGTCGATGATCTCCATGGCGCGAACCTTCGGGGCACCGGTCATCGTGCCGGCGGGAAAGGTCGCGCGAAATACATCGAGCGCCGATGCATCACGTGGTAAGCGCCCTTCCACCTGACTCACGATGTGCAGTACGTGACTGTACCGCTCGACCGACATCAGATCACTCACCCGTACGCTGCCTGACTCGGCCACCCGGCCCACGTCGTTGCGTCCGAGATCGACGAGCATGATGTGCTCGGCGCGCTCCTTGTCGTCGCCGATGAGCTCGGCGGCCAGCGTCTCATCTTCGGCCGGCGTCGATCCGCGCGGGCGAGTGCCGGCGATGGGACGCACCGTCACCTGATCGTCGGCGACGCGGACCAGGAGCTCCGGAGAGCTCCCGACGAGCTCCACGCCATCCATCACCAGGTGGTACATGTAGGGAGACGGATTCAACGCACGGAGCGCGCGGTAGAGTGAAACGGGATCGAAATCGAGCGGAAGCTCGATGCGGCGCGCGAGGAGCGTCTGAAAGCAATCGCCGGCGAAAATGTATTCGCGGATGCGCTCGACGTCTCGCATGAATCGCGATCTCTCGTAGCTCGATCTTCCTGTCGCCGGCGGCGCGGATGCGTCGACTTCCAGCGGCTCGAGCGCCGTTGGCGCGCGCAGCCGCGCGATAGTGGCACCGATGTCGCGCACCGCACCGTCGAAGAGCACGCGGAGCGTATGGTCGTCCGTCGCCGAATCGATCGGCACGCCGACGACGATGCGCGCCTGACCACGCAAGTTGTCGATGATGACCAACGTGCGGGTGAACACGAACATCGCGTCAGGCAATTCGAGCGCGCGCCGCGGCGGTGACGGCAGGCGCTCGAGGTAGCGCACGATGTCGTACGAGAAGTAGCCGACTGCACCGCTCCAGAATCCGGTGAGCTCCGGCACTTCGGCCGGCCGGTGACGATCGAGCCGCGCGCGAAGATCGTCGAGTGGATCGTCAGGCGTCGTCGCCCCATGCCAACCGCGCTCGGGCGCCCACTGCTCGACGACGCCTTTAGTTAGGCGCCAGGCCGAGCGTGGCTCGGTGCCGAGGAAAGTGTATCGCGACCACGTTTCGCTCCCCGCGGGCGCCGACTCGAGCAGAAATGCAAACGGCGGACGGCGCAGTTTGGCGAAGGCGGCTACTGGCGTGTCGGTATCGAGGAGGTAGTCGCGCCACACGGGCACCAGCGTGTTCGGTGCCACCAGCGCGCGAAAGTGCTCGAAGCTAGTGCTCACGTCGTATGCGATCGCGCTTGTCGCTCGTTCGACACCCGGCGATATTCGAACATCATGGCTCGAATCCTCGCGGCGCTCATCGCCGCGTGCGGTCTGTTGGCAGCAACCGTGGCGCCGGCGGAAGCACAGGCGCAGCAGTGGAACGACTCCACCTCGCGCGCGCTCGCCGAGCGTGCGACGGCGCTCCGCGCCGCGCAATTCGCCGACACCGCGCTCCGAGATTTCACCGCGAAGGCACGCGGCTACTTGACCTTCCTCGGCCAGGTAGGCGAGGGGTTCACCGAGCCGCCGCGCGTGATCTCCGCGGACGAGTTGGCGGTCGAAGTGTACTGGCTCGCCCCCAATCGCAGCAAGCAGATCGTCGTCGGTCGACGTGACACGACGCTCCTACCGAACGACAACCGCTACTACAACGACCGCTTCGGGATCGTCCAGAACAACTTCCCCGATCGGATTCGCATGGGTGACGGCCAGGATGTGCGTGACGTGCCGCACCCGCTCTCCGCGGCCGGGCTGAACCAATACGACTTCGCCATTCGCGACTCGCTCAAGATTCGATTCACCGACAGGACGATCGATGTCATCGAGCTTCGCGTGCGCCCGAAGAACGACAACCAGCCTCGCATCGTGGGGTCGATCTTCGTCGACCGCGGCACGTCGCAGGTCGTGCGGATGGCATTCAACTTCACCGCCGCGGCGTACATCGACAAACGGAACGAGGATGTTTTCGTCGTACTCGAGAACGGACTCGTCGACGGCCGCTTCTGGCTCCCGAGCCGGCAGGAGATCGAAGTGCGGCGCAGCGGCACCTGGCTCGACATCCCCGCGCGCGGAATGATTCGCGGGCGATGGGACGTCTGCTGCTACGAGGTGAATGTCGGCCTAGACCCTACGTTCTTCGCCGGGCGAGAGATCGTTCACCGGCCACGCGATCAACAGCAGCGGTATCCATTCGAAGGGCGTCTCCTCGACTCGCTCCCATCGGATGTGCGAGTGGTGACCGATGCCGACGTGGCGCGCGTGCAAGCCGAGGCGCAGCGACTGGTGCGCAGTCAGGCACTCTCGAAGGCAACGGGCACCAGACTCTCGGCGCGCCGGATCTCCGATTTCGTGCGATCGAATCGCGTCGAAGGTCTCGCGTTAGGCGCCGGCGCGACAATTCGGCCTGGTGGCGGGACGAGTCTCGCCATACGAGGTCGGTGGGGATTCGACGACAAGGAAGCGAAAGGTCGTGTCGGCCTCGGTCTACGCGGAGCGAGCGGCCGCGCCGTCGAGCTCTTCGCCGAGCGTGATTATCGAGACGCCGGCGACGTGCGCGAGAGCTCGCTCCTGCTGAACAGCATCGCCGCTCCCGAGTTCGGAACCGACCGCACGCAGCCGTACGACGTTCGCGCCGCCGGAATCTCGGCCGAGCTTGGCACGCTCATGGGAGTTCGCTGGCGTCTCGAAGGGTCATACGAGACGCACTATCCGTTGGCCGTGAACGACGAGCCCGCACTCGGCCGCTTCGAGCCGACGATTCCCGCATGGAGACTGCGCGCCGGGCGCGGCATGCTCGTGCTGGAGCGTCCGACATCTCCTGGTCCATTTGGCACCGAGATTCGCTGGACCAGCGAGCTTCGCGGTCTCCTGTTCGAGCGACGAGATGCGCCTACGGGCGCGGACCCGGCGTACTCGGGGCGGATCTTCGCATCGTTGGACATCGACCGGCCATTTGGCGCGCATCGCCTCGTGCTGCGCAGCACTGCGGGCGCTGTTGGCGCCGTGCCCGACGTTCCGCCGCAAGAGATGCTTTATCTGGGCGGTCCGATGAGCGGGCCCGGATATCAGTATCACGCATTCGCCGGACAGGTCGCGGCGAGCCAGCGTGTGGAATGGCGCAGCCCCGTTCCGTTCTTCTCCGTCCCTCTGGGCCGCTACGGACGATCGCCGGCAAGCGCGACGCTCGCGCCATTCGTGCACGGCGTCTACGTGCGGCATCCCGCGAGCTTCTGGTCGACGCGCGAGGGATTCTATCCATCGGCCGGACTCGGAGCGCAATTCCTCTTTGATCTGATGCGCGTCGACGTCGCCCGCGGCCTGAGAGACGGTCGGTGGACATTCTCCATCGATGTCACGCGCGATTTCTGGGGGATCCTCTGAGCGTAGAGATCCGCGCCGCCACGGTCGACGCGTACGTCTTGCGCCGTGTGGCTGACCGTTGGGAGGTGCTGTTGCTCGAGCGCGCCGAAGGCACGCGCTGCACCGGAGCGTGGGAGGTCGTGCACGGCCGTGTGGAGGATGGGGAACTGCCCGAAGCCGCGGCCGAGCGCGAAGTGCGCGAGGAAACCGGACTCACCATCGAGCGGCTGTACACGATCTCGGTGCAGCCGTTTTACCTGCCTCATAGCAGCACAATAACGATGGCCGTCGTGTTCGCAGCGGTCGTGCGCGACGGCGCTCTCGCGTTAGGCAGCGAGCATGCGCGGTTCGAGTGGCTTGCATTCCGGGACGCGATCGAGCGCGTGGCATGGCCGCGCTCGCGCACGGCATTGGCCGAGATCGACATGCTGCTGCGACACGGCGATGCGGGGGCCGTGGAGGACGTGCTGCGAGTGCGTTAGCGCGTCAGCGGATGCTGTGCTCGCCCGTCGTGCTGCGCTCCTGCGCCGTTTTCGCGACGTCAGGCTGCACTGGCGCATTCGGTTTCACGCGGACCGTCTTGGCGGGGATTCCGACGTTCACGTGATAGGGTCGGACGTCCTTGGTGGCCACCGCCACCGCTCCCACCATCGAGTTTGTCCCCACGCGCACGCCAGCCAGCACCGTCGCGTGATAGGTAATACGCACGCCATCCTCGAGCGTCGTCACCGCGTTGGTTACGTCCTTCTGCTCCACGATGCTGTGCGTGTGGCTATAGATGTTGGCGTAGTCGCTGATCGAAACGTTGTTTCCGATGACGATCCCGCCGCGGTCGTCGAGCAGCACGTGACGATGAACCACCAGGTTGTCCCCGGCCTCGATGTTGTAGCCGAAGGAGAACTCCACGTGCTGAAAGGCTTTGAAGTTCTCGCCAACGCGTTTGAAAATGTACGGCGCGAGGATGCGACGAAGCCGAACGCCCACGTCGATGTTTTGTCCACCGATCGGCAGGCGGTCGAACGTGTACCACAACCAGAGCAGCGGCTTCACGCGCTGGAACTTCTCATCTTCGCACTCGGCGTAATACTCGGGCTCGAGTGTCACGTTGCGCGGATCGAGCGCCAGGAGCGCGGCGCGCGTGGCGAGCGGAAGCTTGTCGTCGTTGACCGCCGTCTCGTAATTGGCGGCCATCCCCGGATACGCGAGCTGGGCGAGCGTGCGTCGCGTGAGGAGGTTGCGATCGACCTTCGGGTCGGCGAGCTCCGCCGAGAGCTGCTCCAGCCATTGGTCGGCAACCGTGTGCCCGGGACCGCGCTGGAGCTGACGTAAGGGCCGCAGAACCATGACTGGCTCCGTTGTAGCGGGAGAGAGCGGGCCGTGAACGGTGTGGCTAATCTACATGACTCCAACGCGACGCGACTATGGTCGCGTTCCCTGCGTCGCGCGCGAACGCACCAACGCACGCTCCCGCTCGACGTTCCGCAGCGTGGCGCCCCAGCTTGCGACTCGCACCGTATCGACCGTGACCGCCAGCGGCTGGCTCACGTCGAGTCCTTCGTCGAACAGGTAGATGGCGCTCTGTGTCTCGCGCGAACGGATACGCTGGGAGTTGAAGCCAGAGGTGAGTGGCACGATCTCGAGCGGTCGATAGTCGCGACCACTGCCCGTGATCACGACCGACTGCGGATCGAACCGGGCCTCGGGCTGCTCGAGGCCGAAGAAGGAGAGATACCAGAGCGTTGGTACGCGTACGCCATGCCGTGCGGCACGCGCGGTGATTTCCGCGCGCCGTGATTCCACCAGGTCGTGAAGCGCACGATACGAATCGGGGGAGAGCACGCGAATCACCGATTCATCGAGCGGGATCGCTCGCACCTGCAACGACGGGAGCTGAAGCCTGACCGAGATGTCATCCTGCCGCAGCGTGCCGTAACCCGCGGGAATGAGCGATGTGCGGAGCGTGTCGCCGGGGGTGGTGGGTGACGGCTGTTGCGTCGAACCGGGCGCACCGCCAGAACCACAGCCGGCAAAGACGGACGGCAGCAGCGCGAGCGCGACCACCTGTCGAAGGATCACTCCGCTCTCCATGAAGGCTCGGATACGAGCTGTACGATGGCGTCGGCGAGCTCATCGCGGCCAAGTCCCGTCTGCGCGCTGAATGGGATGAGTTGTTGGTCGTCGAGTCCCGTCTCGTTTGCGATCGCGCGAACGCGCTCCGGGATGTCGCGCGCCCGAAGCTTGTCGACTTTGGTCAGCGCGACGATCGTGGGCGCGCCAAGGTCGGCAAGGAACTCCAGCATCGTGAGATCATCGTTCGTGGGATCGTGACGCGAATCGAGGAGCTGCACGACACCACGCAGCTCGGTGCTCTTTCGAAGATAGCTTTCGATGAGCGGACGCCAGGCCGCGCGCTGCTCCTTCGAGACCCGGGCGAAACCGTAGCCTGGGAGGTCGGCCAGGACGAACGAGTGGTTCACGTCGAAGAAATTGATCTCCCTCGTCTTGCCAGGGGTAGCGCTCACCCGCGCCAGCGCCTTGCGCCTAACGAGGGCGTTGATCAGCGACGATTTCCCCACGTTCGACCGGCCGCTGAAGGCGACCTCCGGAAGACCCGGCGGTGGACGCCAGCCATCGGGGGTGGCCATCCCTCCGAGAAACTCCAGCGAGCGGATGACCAGCGGGTCCATGGCCGATGCGCTAATGCGCCACCTCGGGGCGGGGTGCGTCGGCGAGCGGAGGTGTCACCCACGTCGGGAGCGCGGGGGCATCCGGCGCCGTCGGAGGCCGCAGCTCAACCACCGGCATGTCACGCAGCGCCAGAGCCAGCACCTCGTCCATCGTGCTCACCGGCATGAAGCGCATGGCGCTTCTGATCTCGGGCGCGAGCTCGTCGACTTCTCGCGCATTGGCCTGCGGGATGATGACTTCGGTGATCTTGTTGCGGAGCGCAGCGACGACTTTCTCCTTGAGGCCGCCGATCGGAAGCACGCGGCCGCGCAGTGTAATCTCGCCGGTCATGGCCAAATCGCCTCGCACGGGCGCGCCGCTCAGCGCGCTGACCACTGCGACGGCGATGGCTATCCCGGCCGACGGTCCGTCCTTGGGTGTCGCGCCACTCGGAATGTGGATGTGCACGTCGCGCGTCTTGTGAAAGTCACGGTCGATGCCGAGCCGTTTCGCGCGCGACCGCGCGTAGGTGAGCGCGGCGTTCGCCGATTCCTTCAGGACATCACCGAGCGTGCCGGTGAGCTGCACCCGCCCTCTTCCGCGTACCGTGGCCACCTCGATCTCCAGCAAGTCGCCTCCGACCTGCGTATACGCGAGGCCGGTGGCGACGCCGACTTTGTCGTCCAGTGAGCAGGGATCCCATTCGTACGGCGGCACGCCTAACAACGCCTGGAGATCGCCCACGCGCACGGAGAGCGGCTCGTTAGGCGGCTGGTCGCTGGTCGCTCGGCGTCGAGTCAACTTGCGCGCGATCCGTGCCAGGCGCCGCTCCAGCTCGCGCACACCCGCTTCGCGTGTGTACTGCCGCTCGACGGCGCTTACGACGTCCTCGTCCCAACGCACCGACGCAGGATCGAGCCCGTGCAGCTTGAGCTGCTTCGGAATCAGGAACTGTCGCGCGATTGCGTGCTTCTCCTGATCCAGGTAGCCGGGGAGCCGGATGATCTCCATGCGGTCGCGCAGCGGATCCGGAATGTGCACCAGCGAGTTCGCGGTCGTGATGAACAGCACCTGCGACAGATCGTAGTCGACCTCGAGGTAGTGATCGTTGAAGGCACGATTCTGCTCGGGATCGAGCACCTCGAGTAGCGCGGCGGCCGGATCGCCTCGCCAATCCTGCCCGAGCTTGTCGATCTCGTCGAGCAGCATGACGGGATTCACGACCTCGGCGCGGCGCATCGCCTGAATGAGCCGTCCGGGCATGGACCCGATGTACGTGCGCCGATGTCCCCGGATCTCGGCTTCGTCGCGCACGCCGCCTAACGACATGCGTACGAATCGCCGGCCCAGGGCGCGGGCGATGGAGCGGCCGAGCGAGGTTTTTCCCACGCCTGGCGGCCCCACGAGGCAGAGGATCGGACCCTCGATACGGCCGACGAGCGCCAGCGTCGCCACGAAGTCGAGGATGCGGTCCTTCACCTCCTCCAGACCGTAGTGGTCCTGATCGAGAATTTCCTTGGCGCGAGCGACGTCGAGTGGCCCGTCGGATCGCTCGGTCCAGGGGAGTGCGAGGATCCAGTCGAGATAGTTCCGGGCGACGGTCGACTCCGGTGCCAGCGGCGCCGAGCGGCGCAGCTTACGGAGCTCGCGCTCGGCGCGCGTTCTCACCAGCTCGGGGAGACCCTTTCGCGCCAGCGAGAGCGCGATGTCGTCCACGTCATCGCCGTCGTCCTGACCGAGCTCACGATGGATCGCCTTGAGCTGCTCCTGCAGATAGAACTCCCGCTGATTCTGCACCAGCGAGCCCCGCACATCGTTCTCGATCTTCCGCTCGAGACGGAGGATCTCGATCTCCGAGGTGAGCAGGTCTGCCAGCTGCGCGGCCAGCGCCGTGGATGTCGCGGCCTCGAGGAGCTGCTGCTTCTGCTCGTGTCCTACCACGAGGTGCGCGGCCGCCGCATACATCCGCTTCGTGTCGCTGTCCGCGCCTTCGACCAGTGCCGATGCCTCGGTTGGGAGACGCCGGTGGAGGCTCACGTACTCCTCGAACAGTGAGACGACACGCCGGGTGAGGACCCGGCCGTCGGCAACCGAGGCGCCAGTCTCCAACGGAAGAAAGGAGAGTGTCGCGCGAAGGTGCGTGTCGACGGGCGCGTACCGGGTGACACGAGCCCGGCCAACGCCCTCGAGCAGAACCTTGGTGGTCCCGTTAGGCAGACGCGTGACGTGAAGGATGCGGCCAATGACACCGACGCGGTGCAGATCCGCCGCCGCCGGCTCGTGGACATCGCCGCTCCGCTGCGCGACCAGGAAGAGCCAGCGCCCTCCGAGCTCCGCCGCCTCGAGGGCCGCCAGCGACGCCGAGCGCCCGACGAGGATCGGGACGACCATGTACGGAAAGAGCACCAGCTCGCGGAGCGGGAGCACCGGCAGCCGCTCGGGCACCTCGTACCGCTCGTCGTCGCGGATTATCGACAGCATGTCGAGAATATACAGATACCGCGGGACTCGGCCATCGCCCCTCGGCACTCGGCGGGGGAAATGAATGCGCCGGTCGGTTGTGCCGACCGGCGCTTCCTTGTGTTCAGGCCGAGTGCCGAGTGCCGAGGGCCGAGTCCCGTCCGTTACGCTTCCTTCTTCTGCCTCTTCGGCGCAATCTCGAGCAGCGGGGCAGTGCCGTTCTGCACGCACGACTCCGTGATCTTCACCTCGACGATGTCTTCGCGGCTGGGCAGGTCGAACATCACGTCGGTGAGCAGCTCTTCCATGATCGCGCGAAGGCCGCGTGCGCCCGTCCCGCGCTTGAGCGCCTTGCGCGCTATCGCGCGGAGCGCCGTCTCCTCGAAGGTGATCTTCACCTCTTCGAGCTCGAACAGCTTGGTGTACTGCTTGGTGAGCGCATTCTTCGGCTCCTTGAGGATGCGAACCAGCGAATCCTCATCGAGCGCCTCGAGCGCCACGCACACCGGGAGACGTCCTACCAGCTCCGGGATTAGGCCATAGCGGAGGAGGTCGTCCGGCTCGACGTCGACGAACGGATTCTTGGCCAGGTCCTTCGCCTTTCCGCTCTCGACTTCCTCCTTGGTGAAGCCGATCTGGCGGCGGCCCGTGCGCGCCTCGATGATCTTCTCCAGACCGTCGAACGCCCCGCCGCAGATGAAGAGGATGTCCTTCGTGTTGATCTGGATGTATTCCTGTTGCGGGTGCTTCCGTCCGCCCTGTGGCGGCACGGAGGCGACGGTACCCTCGAGGATCTTGAGCAGCGCCTGCTGCACGCCTTCGCCCGAGACGTCGCGCGTGATGCTCGGGTTCTCCGACTTGCGCGCGATCTTGTCGATCTCGTCGATGTAGACGATCCCGCGCTCGCATTCGGCGACGTTGAACTCGCCGGCCTGGAGCAGCCTAACGAGAATGTTCTCCACGTCCTCGCCGACATAACCGGCCTCGGTGAGGGTCGTGGCGTCGGCGATGGTGAAGGGGACGTCGAGGATTCGAGCGAGCGTCTGGGCGAGGAGCGTCTTACCGACGCCGGTGGGGCCGATCAGCAGGATGTTGGACTTGTCCAGCTCGACGTCCTCATCCCGCACATTCCCGCAGTTGATGCGCTTGTAGTGGTTGTAGACGGCGACCGACAGTGCCTTCTTTGCCCGTTCCTGGCCGATCACGTACTGGTCCAGCACCTCTTTGATTTCTTGAGGCGTCGGAACCTGAGTTATCGCCTCGGCAACCTCGCGCTCCTCGTCCTCGGCGAGGATCTCGTTACAGAGCGAGATGCACTCGTTGCAGATGTAGACCGAGGGTCCGGAAATGAATTTCCGGACGGAGTCCTTGGACTTTCCGCAGAAGGAGCAACGCAGGTGTTTGTCGTGCGACATGGGCGTCGGCGATACCTGAAAAACGGGAGCGGATGCCCAGGGATTGAGGTCCGGGCGGAGGGGCCGAAGATACTTAACACCCCCCCGTCTGGACGGTCAATGCCCGAGCAACGCAATCGCTCGTGAACTATTTCACAATCCCACCGACCGGCTCCGCCGCCGATCTGTGGGCGATTACCGCGTCGATGATTCCATATGCTTTTGCTTCTTCCGCCGACATGAAACGATCGCGATCGACATCACGCTCAATTTGTTCCACCGGGCGGCCCGTGTGCTTGGCAAACAGCTCGTTCATCTTCGCCCGGAGGTACAGGATCTCGCGGGCCTGAATCTCGATGTCCGCCGCGGTCCCCTGGGCGCCGCCTGACGGCTGGTGGATCATGATCCGCGCATGCGGCAGCGCCGAACGTTTCCCCTGCGTTCCGGCAGCGAGCAGGAAGGCGCCCATCGACGCCGCCAAACCCATGCACGTCGTGCGAAGCGGGGCCTTCATGTACTGCATGGTGTCGTAGATCGCCATCCCCGCCGACACGCTTCCGCCCGGCGAGTTGATGTAGAGATGCACGTCCCGTTCGGCGTTGTCCGCCTCGAGGAAGAGCAGCTGGGCGATGATGATGTTCGCGACGTCATCGGTGATCGGCGTCCCCAGAAAGACGATCCGATCCATGAGCAGCCGCGAGAAGATGTCGTACGTGCGCTCGCCGCGAGACGAGCGCTCGATCACGTAGGGAGGATAAATGGTCGACATTCTAGTTCCCGGTATGAGGGACTCGGCCGAGTTCCGTTTTACGACTCAGTGACCTGATTCCGTTCTAACAGCCATTTGAAAACTTTCTCTTCCGTAATGCTTCGCTCCAGCTCTGCGATGCGCCCTGCCTTCTGTAGAGACGCGTAAACCTGCGACGGGTTTGCGCCGCGCTTCTCGGCTACGTCGGCGACCCGCTCATCGATGTCGGCCTCGGTGGCCTTGAGCCCTTCGCGCTCGGCCACCGTCTCGATCACCAGATCGCGACGAACCTGACGCTCGGCCACCGGGCGGAACTCGGCCTGGAAGCGACCTTTGTCGTCTTCCGGAATTCTATACGCTTCGGCGTACGCGCTCATGAGCTGCGAAACCCAGCTTTGCGGGACGTCGAACGGGTTCGCGCTGATGATGTCGTCCACCAGGCGTTGACGAACTTCGGCGTCGGACTCACGCTCCGCGTGGCGCGTGAGATCTTCGCGGACTGTCTTGTTGAGCGCCTCGAGCGTCTCGAAGTCGCCGACCTCGCGCGCGAATGCGTCGTCGAGATCGGGGAGATTTTTCCGTTTGACGTCGATGAGCGTGACGCGGACAGTCTTCGTCTTGCCACGCTGTGCTTCGTCGGGGAAATCGTCAGGCCAACGCACCGGGCGCTCAGCGGTACCGCCCGGCTGCGTCTCCATGATCAGCTCCTCGATGCCGGCGATCGCCTGGCCGCCGCCGAGCTCGAGCTTGTACTCTCTCTCTTCACCGAACGCGCCGGACTCGTCGGCAGTTCCGAGCTTCACCGTCACCAGATCGCCGGGCATCGGCTTCTCGTCGACCGGCGTCCAGGTGGCTTTCTGCTCGCGCAGGTGCTCGATCTGCTCGCGCACCTGGTCGTCGGTCACTGGGCGAGGCGTGCGTTGGACGCGGAAGCCCGTCGTGCGCGCGAGCTGAACTTCGGGCCGTACCTCGATGTGCAGCTCGAAGGTGAGCGGCTTCCCCTCATCGAATTTCACGTCGTGCACGTGCGGCTGTCCGGCGAGCTTGATCTGCTCACGCTGGATCACTTCCTGGAAAGCGTCCTGCACCACGCGCTCGATCGCCTCCTGCCGGATGGCATCGGCGAATTTCTTCTTGACGATGTTCGCGGGCGCTTTGCCCGGGCGAAATCCCGGCAGACGGACCTGCGAGGCGTAGCGGCGAGCGGCCTTGTCTTCAGCGCTCTTGATCTCCTCGACAGGGACGGAGACCTGGAGCAGGCGCTCGAGGCCGTCGGACTTCTTCGGCGTGATCTCGATGTTCATGGGGGAAAGATAATGGGTGCCCCAAGCGGAAGTCGTAACAAAAGGCAGGCACCCGTGAAGCGAGTGCCTGCCTATGTGCCTGCATGCGAAAGCCGGGACTCGAACCCGGACGGGTTTCCCCACGGGATCCTAAGTCCCGCGCGTCTACCAATTCCGCCACTTTCGCGTTTTTCCATCTGCTGAAACCTAACGAAACGGGCCCGGCGATTCACTCCGCCGGGCCCGTTTGTCTACGGTTCAGCGAAGCGCGCTATTGCCCGATGCGTAGGTTCACGACGCGCGTCTGCTGTGCCTGCACGTTGTACACGAGCAAGCTCACCAGCGTCCCGTTCCCAGCACGATTCAGCACCGACTCGAAATCGCCCACGGTCCGCACCTGACGGCGCGGCGAGGGTGTGCCGATCTCGGTGATGATGTCGCCCGTCTGCAGATTCCGATACGACGAGCCCATGGGGTCGACGTCGGTCACCAGCACGCCGCGCTGATCATCGCTCAGCCGTGCCTGACGAGCGCGCTCGGCGGTAATCGGCTCGATCGAGATGCCGAGCTTCTCGGAGCTGATCGGCCGCGTCGGCTCATCGTCGTCGTTGCGCGACGCGACGGTCGCCTCCTCGTCCGTCGGCGCTTCGATCAGACGCACCTTGAACGAGTGCCGCTTGCCGTACCGCATCACGTCCAGCGTCACGGTCTCGCCCGGCTGGTGCTCGCGAATCATCCGCTGCAACGTGGCCACCCGATCCACCGCCTTTCCTTCCACGCCGACGATCACGTCACCGGGCTCGAGGCCGGCGCGCTGCGCCGGGCTGTCATTACCGGTGAAGCCGCCGATGATCGCGCCGCGAATCTCCGGAAGCCCCGCGGCCTGTGCATCCTCCGGACGCACATCGTTGATGGAGACACCGAGCACGGCGCGACGCACGCGTCCGTACTTGATCAGGTCGTCCATGACGTCGCGCGCCAGCGTCACCGGAATTGCAAAGCCATAACCGGAATAGAACCCCGTCTGGCTGGCGATCGCGCTGTTGATGCCGATCACCTCACCGCGGCTGTTCACTAGCGGACCGCCCGAGTTGCCGGGATTGATCGCCGCGTCGGTCTGGATGTAGTCGACGATGGCATACTGACTCGCCAGCAGACCGCGCAGACTCCCGCTCCGTCCCTTGGCCGAGATGATGCCGGCAGTGACCGTGAAGTCGAGGCCGAGTGGATTGCCAACCGCGAGTACCCACTCGCCGATCCGCGCGCTCCCGTCGTTGCCCAGCGGGATCGTGGCGAAGTTGTCGCCCTCGATCTTGATGACGGCGACGTCGGTCGTCGGATCGCGTCCCACGATCTTGGCGCGGAAGACGCGCTTGTCGAGCAGCGTGACGTTCACGCGGTCGGCGTCCTGCACCACGTGATTGTTCGTGAGGATGTAGCCGTCCTTACTGACGATGAACCCCGAGCCGCTCCCCTCGACCGGCTGCTGCCGGCGCTGATCGAACTGATCGAAGAAATCTTCGAAGCCCGGCGGCACCTGCTGACTGCGCGGGCGGCGCTGATCGCGGCTCCGGGCGGCGCGCTCGGTCGAGATCGACACGACCGCCGGCCGGACGGCTTCGGCGATCTGCACGAAGGCAGTGCTCGCCTCGTTGACGGCCTGAGTGGCTTGCGCGGGCGGTTGGGTGGTTCCCGTACGCTGCTGCGCGTAGCCGAACGGAGTGAGATTCACGCCGGCGGCAAAGACGACGCCACCGACGAAGGCAGCCGCGGCGACGATCGTCAGCCGGGTGCGTGCAAATCGAGTCATACCGATTCCGCTCGTTCAGAGGGTGATGCTGAATCTACACAAAAAAGCCCGCCGAAGTTTCCCAACGATCCCTAACGACCTGTCAGGAAATTATCGGCAAGATCGGGACTCGGCCCTCGGCCCTCGGCTCCTGGCGCTTCAATCTTCTTCGCCAAGATGCCGAGTCCCGATGGCCAAGTCCCGAGTAGTTCGTCACGGGAGCGACGACTTCCGTTGCCCCCGGCAACGCTTACTTCTTGTCGTCGTCCACGATCTCGTAATCGGCCTCCACGACGTCGTCAGTCGGACCGGTCCCACCGCTGGGACCAGCGCTCCCGCCGGCCGCCCCCGAAGCCGCGCCTGACGCGGCACCGGCCCCTGCTCCAGCACCGGCTTCCTGGGCCTGCTGCTGTTGCGCTTGATACAGCGTCTGACCAGCCTCGCTGTACACGCGCGACAGCTCCTCCTGCGCGGCGCGGATCTCGTTCATGTCGTCCGCACGGAGCGCCTTGCGGGCACGCTCCACCGCCGACTCCAAGCGAGACCGCACGTCCGCCGAGAGCTTGTCCGACCATTCCTTCGAGTTCTTCTCGACCTCGTAAGTCATCGCGTCCAGCCGGTTGCGAAGGTCGATCTCCTCGCGGCGCGCCTTGTCTTCCGAGGCGTGCGCTTCGGCGTCCTTCACCATCCGCTGAATCTCGCTCTCCGACAAGCCGCTGGAGGCCTCGATGCGGATCTTCTGCTCCTTGCCCGTGGTCTTGTCACGAGCGGTCACGTGCAGGATGCCGTTGGCGTCGATGTCGAACGTGACCTCGACCTGCGGCACACCGCGCGGTGCGGGCGGAATACCAGTGAGCTGGAACTTACCGATCGTCTTGTTGTAGACGGCCAGCTCGCGCTCGCCTTGCAGCACGTGAATCTCCACCGTCGTCTGATTGTCCTCGGCGGTCGAGAAAACCTCGGTCTTCTTGGTCGGGATCGTCGTGTTCCGCGCGATGAGCACCGTGGTCACGCCTCCCAACGTCTCGATGCCTAACGAGAGAGGCGTCACGTCGAGCAGCAGCACGTCCTTCTGCTCGCCGGTGAGCACCGCGCCCTGGATCGCCGCGCCGATGGCCACTACCTCGTCAGGGTTCACACCCTTGTGCGGATCCTTCTTGAAGAAGTCCTTGACGATCTGCTGCACCTTGGGGATGCGCGTCGAGCCGCCGACCAGAATGACCTCGTCGATCTGCTCGATCGACATGCTGGCATCCTTCAACGCCTGCTGCATCGGCGGAATCGTGCGCTGGATGAGATCATCCACCAGCTGCTCGAACTTCGCGCGGGTGAGCGTATAGTTGAGGTGCTTCGGCCCGGACTGATCGGCCGTGATGAACGGCAGGTTGATGTCCGTCTGCAGCACCGTCGAGAGCTCCATCTTCGCCTTCTCGCCCGCTTCCTTGAGACGCTGGAGCGCCATCGGATCCTTCGAGAGATCGATCCCCTGGTCGCGCCGGAACTCGGCCACCAGCCAGTCGATCACACGCTGGTCGAAGTCATCGCCACCGAGGTGCGTGTCGCCATTGGTCGACTTCACCTCGAACTGACGCGACCCTTCGACGTCGTACAACTCGAGAATCGAGATGTCGTAGGTGCCGCCGCCCAGATCGAAGACGGCCACCTTCTCATCCTTCTTCTTGTCGAGGCCGTACGCCAGCGCGGCCGCTGTCGGCTCGTTGATGATGCGGAGGACGTCGAGGCCGGCGATGCGGCCCGCGTCCTTGGTCGCCTGACGCTGCGAGTCGTTGAAGTAGGCGGGAACCGTGATCACCGCCTTCTGCACCTTGTGTCCGAGGTAGTCCTCGGCCGTCTGCTTCATCTTTTGCAGGATCATCGCCGAGATCTCGGGGGGCGAATAGCGCTTCCCCTGCACCTCGACCATGACCTGGTCGTTCGCGCCGGAGGCCACCTTGTAGGGAACTCGCTTGATCTCCTCCTGCACCTCGGAGATTTTGCGGCCCATGAATCGCTTGATGGAAAAGACCGTGTTTTGCGGATTGGTGACCGCCTGACGCTTGGCCACCATGCCGACCAGGCGCTCACCGTCCTTCGTGAACCCGACTACGGAAGGGGTGACACGACCGCCTTCGGCGTTCGGGATGACGACGGGATCGCCGCCTTCCATCACGGCGACCACCGAGTTCGTGGTGCCCAGGTCGATTCCAATGACTTTTTCTGCCATGTTGTCCTCAGGTAATGGCGGCCCGGTTCGCCGGGCCGAAACCGCTTATTAGCACGTCGCTAAACGGCGTGGCCGCTGCGCCCGGTTTCTCGCAATCACGGTACCGCCGAAAGGCGCCAATTTGGCAGCTTTTGAACACGAAGCGAGACAACTTGAAGGTCCGCGAGTGAACCTACAGTGCGGTCGCGACGGCCAGCCGTCGCTATGGCAGTAGAGGCGCCATGTTCCCAATCAGCGACAATCTTCCGACGCTCCGGCCGCCGATCGTTACTTGGCTGATCCTGGCCGGCATGTGGGTCACGTGGCTGCTCATCGAGCGTGCCGGCTTGGACCCGCTGGCGCTCATCACGGCCGTGTGCAACTACGGGATGGTCCCCGGCGAGATAACTGGGCGCGCTCCGCTCGGGCAGGCGGTGCCGGTGGGGGAGGGAGTCGCGTGCGTCGTCGACAACGAGCCGGTGAACACCCTGACTCCTCTCACGTCGATGTTCCTCCACGGCGGGTGGGGACACATCATCGGCAACTCGCTCTTCCTCTGGGTGTTCGGCAACAACGTCGAAGACAGTATGGGACACGTGCGGTACGTGGTGTTCTATCTGTTGTGCGGACTGGCCGCAGCGGCAGCGCACGTGCTGGTAACGCCGGGCTCGCCGATCCCCACGGTCGGCGCGTCAGGGGCAATCTCGGGGGTGCTGGGTGCGTATCTGCTCCTGTATCCGCGAGCGAAGGTGAACATGCTCTTCATCCTGTTTTTCATCTTCGTGCGGCCGATCCCGGCGTTCATCGTCCTGCTGTACTGGTTCGTGATCCAGGTGATCACCGGACTGCCCGAGCTGATGGCGGTGCGGCCGGAGGTGTCAGGCGGTGTGGCGGTGTGGGCGCACGTCGGCGGCTTCGTGGCCGGTGTCGTGTTGGTGAAGCTCTTCGCCAATCCGCGGCTGGTTGCCCAGCATCAAGCGGCGCACGCGGCACAACATGGGTACCTGTGGCGCCGATGAAGACGAGCGCACTAGCGTCTTTCTCGCTGCTCTTGATGGCCTGTGTCGGAACGTCGAGCGCACCCAGCAGTGTGGCGATCGCTCAGTCCCCGGCGGAGCTCGAGATCGAGCTGGCAAATGACGGCGACGAGGAGCAGCGAGCGCGGGAGCAGCTTCGGCGCATCGTTCGCAACTTCGATCTCTCGCCGTGGCTCTTCACCCGCCGAGTGCGCGTCGAGGCGGGCGTCATTCCGCACAGTCACCCGGTGCTGACGGTCAACACGCGATATCTGGACAACGACACCGCGCAGGTAGCGACGTTCGTGCACGAGCAGCTTCACTGGTTCTTCGTCGAGCACGAGTCGCGTACCGATTCGGCGATGGCCGAGCTGGCGCGGCGGTACCCCGACGCACCCGATCGTCCGCCGGAGGGTGCTCGCAACAAGCACAGCACGTATCTCCACCTCCTCGTATGCACGCTCGAGTACGACGCGATGCGAGCCATGGTCGGCGATGAAGGTGCGCGCCGTACACTGGGCGGATGGCGTCACTATCGATGGGTGTACAGGACGGTATTGGAACAGCCCGACTCGATCCGCCGTGTGTTGCGCGCCCATGGGCTCGATGCCCCTCGTGCCGGACGCAACGGTAGCTCCCGCGACTGAGCCGCGACGTTTGCGGCTCCTTTCTTGGTCCCGTATCTTCCCGCCGTGCATCTCGCCCGGGTGATCGGTCGCGTCGTGGCCACGGTGAAGCAGGACACGCTGGCCACGGTGACGCTGCAGTGGATCCAACCCATTCGCGCCGACGGCCGCTCCACGGGGAAGCCGCTGGTTGCGGTCGACCGCATCGGAGTCGGTCCCGGCGAATCCATCTACTATGTGACGGCGCGCGAAGCCTCACTCACGCTCGACAATCCCTTTGCGGCGGTCGATGCGGGCATCGTCGGCCGCGTCGACTGGGCGATCGTCGACGGCAAACGCACCCTCGAGGACGGACGCTGACGTGTTCATCGCGCGCGTAGTCGGCGAGGTGGTCTCCAGCCATCGTCACGATAACCTCGGGGGACACAAACTCCTCCTCGTTCGCCGCCTCGATCTCGACGACAAGGAGGACGGCGGCGAAGTGATCGCGCTCGACGTCATCGGCGTGGGCGAAGGTGAGCGCGTCCTCGTCGTGCAGGAAGGCGGCTCGGCCCGAACCCTGTACAACGATCAGAAGATTCCGGTGCAGGCGGTGGTGGTTGGGGTGATTGATGAGGTGGAGCTGGATCGGGAAGCGGGAAGCGGGAAGCGGGAAGCGAAGTCGTGACGGAGATCAATCGACTGGCGCAGCGGATCGCCGAAGAGCTCGCTAGGCGCGACGTCGCGCGTAGCGCGCTGGCGAGCTCGTCGGGCGCAGTGAGTACCTCGCCCGCGCCCGCATCCGCTTCCCGCTTCCCGCTTCCCGCTTCCCGGTCTTCTCGCATCGCCGACTACATCGACCACACACTCCTCAAGCCCGAGGCGACGGCGGCGGAGATCGACAAGCTGTGTGACGAGGCGAAGGAGCATCGCTTCGCGGCGGTCTGTGTGAATCCGGTTTGGGTGGCGCGGTGCGTCGCGCGGCTCAAAGGGAGCGGAGTGAAAGTCGCCACCGTCATCGGCTTCCCGTTAGGCGCCAGCATGCCGGAGATCAAAGCGGCGGAAGCGAAAGTCGCGGTAGAGCAGGGGGCCGACGAGCTCGACATGGTGGCGGCCATCGGTCACATCAAGTCGGGCGACTGGCAGCACGTGGCGCGCGACATCGAGAGCGTCGTGCGCGCGGCATCGGGCCGCGTGGTCAAAGTGATTCTCGAGTCCGCGCTGCTTTCGCCGCTCGACATCGTGAAGGCGAGCGCCTTGGCACGTGAGATGGGCGCCGGGTTCGTGAAGACGAGCACGGGCTTCAGCGCCGCCGGTGGCGCGACGGCCGAAGCGGTGGCGCTCATGCGGCTGGCCGTCGGCGACGCGTTAGGCGTGAAAGCGTCCGGCGGCGTGCGCGATTGCGAGACGGCGCTGCGAATGATCGCGGCAGGCGCATCGCGCATCGGCACCTCGAGTGGTGTAGCGATGACGCAGTGTCTCGGACCCGGTCCGCTTCCATTGGCGGAGCTGCTCGCGGCGCCGCACGCGCACGGCGTTCGGTGTACCTCCGGCCAATGCTCCAGCGAGCCCGCCGCGGCCCAACCCTACTGATCACACCCTACTGACCATTCGGCGACCGAGGAGAGAGTGGTTCGCATCATTCCGCGGGATGAAGGATTCTTCGAAATGTTCGCCGAGCTCGCCAAGCGGCTCACGGCGTCGTCGCGGCTCCTACACCAGCTCTTTGCCGAGCCCCATCGCCTCCACGATCACGTCAGCGCGATCAAGACGTTGGAGCACGAGGCCGACAACATTACGCACGAGATCGTGCTGCGTATCGACCGCAGCTTCGTGACGCCGATCGACCGCGAGGACATTCACCTGCTGGCCTCGCAGCTGGACACCGCCATCGATCTGATCGACGGCACGGCGCGGCGCGCGCAGATGTTTCACATCGGGATGACCCGTGAGCCGGCAATCAAGCTGACCGATGTGCTGATCCGCGCCAGCGATGCGATCCAGAGTGCCGTCGGCCAGATCAAGAAGACCAAGGTCGTGACCGAGCGAGCGCGCGAGGTCAAGCGCCTCGAGGAAGAGGGAGACGCCATTTATCACGTGGCGGTGGGAGAGCTCTTCGACGGCTCGCCCGATCCGCTCGAGGTGATCAAGTGGAAGGATCTCTACGACACGATCGAGGACGCCCTGGACAAGTGCGAGGACGTGGCCAACGTCCTGGAGAGTGTCTCCCTCAAGCACGCCTGACGACTGTGGTCTCGTACATCATCGTCATCGTCGCGGTCGCCTTCATCTTCGATTTCATCAACGGCTTCCACGACTCGGCGAATTCGATCGCCACCGTCGTCGGCACTCGCGTGCTTCACCCTCTGGCAGCTGTCGTATGGGCGGCGACGTTCAACTTCGTCGCGCTGTTCACCGTCGGCACTGCCGTTGCCAAGACCGTCGGCAGCGGACTGATCGACGTCAGCTTCGTCGACCCGAACGTGATCCTCGGCGGACTGCTCGGCGCGATCATCTGGAATCTCATCACCTGGTTTTTCGGACTGCCTTCCAGCTCCTCGCATGCGCTGATCGGCGGTTATGCGGGCGCCGCCGTCGCCAAGGCCGGATTTGCGGCGATCATACCTTCCGGTTGGACGAAGACGCTGACCTTCATCGTACTTTCTCCGCTCATCGGCCTGATCCTGGGCGGGACGTTGATGCTCCTCGTCTTCTGGATTTTTCAGCGCACACCACCGGGGAAGGTTGACCGGATTTTTCGTGTCGGACAGTTGGCCAGCTCGGCGCTCTTCTCACTGTCGCACGGCGCCAACGACGCGCAGAAGACGATGGGCATTATCGTCGGCCTGCTGGTAGCATCGCAGGAGATCTTTGCCGGAGAAACCGGATTCTTGCGGCATCTCCATGTGACCGACACGTCGCGGATCCCGTATTGGGTGGAGATCGGTGCGTACACCATGATCTCGTTAGGCACGTTGTTCGGCGGCTGGCGGATCATCCACACCATGGGATCGCGGATTACGAAGCTTCGCCCGGTCGGCGGCTTCTGCGCCGAGACTGGCGGAGCGTTGAGCATCCTCATCGCGACGCGATTCGGTGTGCCGGTCAGCACGACGCACGCGATCACCGGCGCGATCGTTGGAGTAGGCGCGATGAACCGCGTCTCGGCGGTGCGGTGGGGGGTCGCCGGTCGGATTGTGTGGGCGTGGGTCCTGACGATCCCAGCGTCCGCGGCGGTGGCTTCGATCGTGTGGTTGGCCCTCAGCAGGCTGATTCAACTGTAAGTCAAGAGCAGAACGCTCGTTCGAGCGCTCTTTCGTTACGAAATGTGGGGCGGTGGCGGGACGGAAATACTGGTAAATTGAGAGGAGATTGGTGAGCCGTCCGCGCCACGCCGGCCCGGGCGGTTTCCCGTTTCCTCGCCTATGTCGGACCGGCTTCTCTCCCCATCGCTTTACATCAACCGCGAGCTGAGCTGGCTCGAGTTCAACGCGCGGGTATTGAACGAGGCGTTCGATGCGCGGAATCCGCTGCTCGAGCGCCTCAAGTTCCTGTCGATCTTCAGCACCAATCTCGACGAGTTCTACATGGTGCGCGTGGCCGGACTTCGTCGGCAGGTGGCGGCGAACGTCACCGCAACCACGGCTGACGGTCTCACGCCAATCGAGCAGCTCGACGCGATCGATCGGCGTGTGCGCGAGCTGACCGCGCTCCAGCAGCGCTGTCTCACCGACGAGCTGCTGCCGAGGATGGCGGAGCACGGCATCAAACTCGTGGGGATGAACGATCTCCAGCCGCCTGAGTGGGCGTTGGTCGACGCGTTCTTCGAGTCGCAGGTTTTCCCTGTGCTCACGCCACTCGCGGTCGACCCGGGGCACCCCTTTCCATACATCTCCAACCTCTCGCTCTCATTGGCAGTCGAGGTGCGCGATCCGGAGACCGGTGAGGACCATTTCGCGCGCGTGAAGGTGCCGAAAAGTCTACCGCGCTGGGTGTCCTTCGGTCGTCCGAACCACTTCGTGCCGTTGGAGCAGGTGATCGGCGCAAACCTCGGCGCACTCTTTCCGGGAATGGAGGTGCGCAACTGGCACGCGTTCCGAATCACGCGCAACTCCGACATCGAGCTGGCTGACACCGACGAACCCGAAGATCTGCTCCAGACGATCGAGGAGCACGTTTTTCGGCGGCGCTTCGGCGAGGTGGTGCGGCTCGAGGTGCAGGACGAGACGCCCGAGGAGATGCAGGCGCTACTCATCGAGGAATTGCGTGACGATCGACTGCCGCCGACGGCGACGCTGAGTAGCCGCGATGTGCATCGCGTCGGACCGCTGCTCGAGTTCGGGGATCTCATGACGCTGGCGCAGATCGACATCCCGGAGCTGCGCGATCCGCCGCTAGTGCCGGTGACACCGGCGCCTTTCCGCGAGAATGGCGACTCGGTGTTCGACGCGATTCGGCGCGGAGACGTGCTCGTCCATCATCCGTTCGAATCCTTCGGCACGACGGTCGAGCACTTCCTCGAGAGCGCCGCGGAAGATCCGGATGTGCTGGCGATCAAGATGACGCTCTACCGCACGTCGGGCGACACGCCGGTGGTACGCGCGCTCACCGAGGCGGCGGAGCGCGGGAAGCAGGTGGTGGTGTTGGTGGAGCTCAAGGCGCGCTTCGACGAGGCGAACAACATCGCCTGGGCGCGCACGCTGGAGAGCGCCGGCGTGCACGTCGTGTACGGTCTGGTCGGCCTCAAGACGCACGCCAAGATCGCGCTCGTCGTCAGACGCGAAGCCGATGGCATCCGCCGCTACGTACACATCGGCAGCGGAAACTACAATTCGCGCACGGCGCGGATCTACACGGACTTCGGGCTGTTCACCTGCAACCCGTCGATCGGCGCCGATCTGACCGATCTGTTCAACTATCTCACGGGCTTCTCGCGGCAGCGGCTGTTTCGCAAGCTGCTGGTGGCGCCGGGGAACATGCGCGAGCGCTTCCAGGAGCTCATCGCGCGCGAGACGGAGCACGCACGAGCGGGGCGGTCGGCCAGAATCATTGCGAAGATGAACGCCTTGACGGATGAGGAGATCATCCGATCGCTCTACGACGCGTCGTCGGCCGGAGTGGAGATCGACCTCATCGTGCGCGGCATCTGCGGGCTCCGGCCAGGCCTTCCGGGGATCAGCGATCGCATCCGGGTGACGAGCATCGTGGGACGGTTCCTCGAGCACTCGCGTCTCTGGTACTTTGCCAACGGCGGCGCAGAGGAGTTTTACGTCGGATCCACGGACTGGATGCAGCGCAGCTTCGTGCGGCGCGTCGAGGCGGTCGCTCCCGTGGAAAATCCCGAGCTCCATTCCCGGCTACATGCGCTGCTCGAAACGTACCTTCGTGACCAGCGACAGGCGTGGGAGCTGTCGGCAGACGGAACCTACACCCAGCGTGTGCCCACCGACTCGCAGCCAGGCTCGCACGTGGTGCTGCTGTCGGATCCGTGGGGGATGCCAAGACGACCAGCGGCGTCCCCAGCGACGCCGGGCATCCTGACTCGTTAGGCAGCGTTAGTCGCCCGACTCGGCACGGGCGGGCGCGGACGCGGGCAGGTCGTCGACGCCGACCACACCGCCCCCCGGGCTCACGATCTCAACCGGAACGTCCACCAGGTCGGCCAATAGATCCGCTTTGCGGTTGGCGCCCCATAGCTCCAGCCGCAGGCTCTGACCTGGCTCGCGCGGTACGGGCGTCAGCCGGAGGGAACGCTCGCTCCAGCGAACCTTGATCCGCTCCACGTTTCGCACGTGGCCCCGGTCGAAACCATCGGCAACGCGCAAGATCGCGGCGAGGCGCTTGATGCGCTTCCGGGTCGCCTTGTCGAGAGCGCCGAAGTTCCCCTGCTTCTTTCTGGGTCCCTTTCCGCGATGGTACCGCGCCACGTTGGCCACGACGACCTGCTCGGCCGGCGACATGCCTAACAACTCGGCGTGCAGCACGAGATAGTACGAGTGCTTGTGATGCTTGTCGTAGCTGATGTGGTAGCCGATGTCGTGCAGCAGCGCTGCATCGGCCAGCGTCTGGCGGTCCGAGGATGCGAGGCCCAGCCGCTCGCCTAACGAGTCGAAGAGCTGAAGCGCCAGCTCTTGGACGTGATGGGAGTGCGGCTCCTCGTAGTGACAGGCTTCGGCCAGCCGCCGCACCGACCGCCCACGGGCCTCGCCGGGGTTGGCGATCGCCGGCACGACGCGCGCCGTCTCGAGCAGCAGCCCCTCACGGATGCCGTATCCCGACACCGTCAGCTCGTGCGCATCGAGACGGGCCATCACCTCGGCAATCACCGCCACGCCCGCGACGATGATGTCGGCGCGTGCCATGTTGAGTCCCGGGAAGCGCTGCCGCTCGGCCAAGGTCGTGTCCTGCAGCGCATCGAGGATGTGCTCGAGATCCACACGTGAAACGCGCGTGCCGTGCACCGTCTGGGCGGTCACTATTTCCTGACGCGCCAGGTACATCCCCGCCAGATTCGTGAAGGTGCCGCCAGAACCGATCACCTTCGCCCCACGCCATTCGCGAGCGGGAAGCCGCACCCGCAGCGCTTCGCGCACGTGGCGACGCAAGGCGCGCACGTCGCGCCGCGAGCACTCCTGGCTCAGGAAACGCTCCGTGAGCCGAATGGCACCGAGCGGCAGCGACACGAGACGCTCGACCAGTCCGTCGGCGCTCAGCGCCAGCTCGAGGGAGCCGCCGCCAATGTCCACCACCGCCCACCGTCCCACGCCGAGGTCGAAGTGGGCGAGCGCGCTGCGATAGCCAAGCCGGGCTTCGTCGTCGCCTTCGAGAATGCGGACGCGGAGATTCGTTTCCTGCTGCACGAGATCGACGAACTCATCGGCGTTGCTGGCCTCACGCACGGCACTGGTGGCGACCGCTTCGACGCGGCTCGCGCCGTGGGCCCGGGCGAGCGTCGCCATGCGAAACACCGCGTCGGCCGCTCTTCGGATCGCGGCCGGGTCGAGCATCCCACTGATCTCGAGGCCAGCGCCGAGGCGCGGCGCGTCTTTCAGCTCGTCGATGACCCGGATGGTGCCTGACGAGTCGACGTCGGCGACGATGGCGCGGATCGAGTTGGAGCCGATGTCGATCGCCGCGACGCGCTCGACGGCGGGCGCGCGGTTCCCTTTCCGCAGTGGAATGACCTTGGTACTCTCTCCGCGTTTCGCCATGTCAGCCGAGCCGCCCGATGGCCCGCTCCTCGAAGTGGTGTTTGATCTGCTTTCCTTCAGCGAGGTAGACCGCGTCCTCACCAATGTTGGTGGCGAGGTCGGCCACGCGCTCGAGGTTGCGGCTCACCAGGAAGAGCTCGAGCGCCGCCGAGATGGTTTTCGGATCTTCCATCATGTGCGTCACGAGAATCCGGAAGAGCGAATCGTGGAGCGCGTCGACTTGATCGTCGGCGCGGCACACGGCCCGGCCCAGCTCGCCGTCCGAGCGAATGAAGGCATCGAGTGCGTCGGCGAGCATCTTGCGCGCGCGGCGCGCCATGTCCTCGATCTCGGGATCGGGAGTGATGACCGTCGTCTGCGCCGCGAGGCGCTGTGCGCTCTCGGCGATGTTGACGCCGTGGTCACCGACGCGCTCCAGATCGCTCGAGACCTTGATCGCGCTGATGATGAAGCGAAGATCGCGGGCCATCGGTTGCTGCAATGCTAGAAGCGAGACGGCGAGCTGCTCGACCTCGAGCTCCAGATCGTCGATATCACGATCGCCGTTGAGTACGGCGTCGGCTTTCTCGGCGTCGCGGGTGAGTAACGCGTCGACCGCCATTTCCACGAGTGCTTCGGCGCGCTCCGACATGTCGAGCAGCCGCTGCTTGAGCAGATCCAACTGCTCGTGGAAATGGCGGAACCCCGTATCAGGGGTCATCCGAACCTCCCTGTCACATACGCCTCAGTCCGCGGCTCGCGCGGGCTGGTGAAAATCCTGTCAGTCGTATCCGCTTCGACGAGACCACCGAGGTAGAAGAATGCGGTGTAATCCGACACGCGCGCCGCTTGTTGCAGATTGTGCGTCACGATCACCACAGTCAACTCCTCTTTCAACTCGTAGAGCAACTCCTCGATCTTCTGCGTGGCAATCGGGTCGAGCGCACTGGCCGGCTCGTCGAGCAGGAGTACTTCTGGGTTGTTCGCCAGCGCGCGCGCGATACAGAGACGCTGTTGCTGTCCGCCCGAGAGCGCGAGTGCGCTCTGACGAAGACGGTCCTTGACCTCGTCCCACAGCGCCGCGCGGCGCAGTGACGTTTCGACGATTTCGTCGAGCTCGGCGCGCGCGCTGGTGCCGTTCACACGCGGACCGAACACCACGTTCTCGTAGATCGTTTTCGGGAACGGGTTCCATCGTTGGAAGACCATCCCGATGCGCTGCCGTAGCGCCACGACGTCGGTGCCGTGCGCGTAGATGTCGGCGCCATCGAGCCGCAGCTCCCCGCTCGAGCGCGTGTTCGGAATCAACTCGTTCAGACGGTTGATCGAGCGGAGAAAAGTGGACTTTCCGCAGCCCGACGGCCCGATGAGCGCGGTAATTGTCCGCGAGCGCAGGACGAGATCGACCTCTTGAAGCGCTTGCTTTTCCCCATACCAGAACGAAAAGCGACGCGCTTCGACCGTTCCGGGATGGTCGTCCGTGAAGAAGCCTCGAGGCTCGACAGCGCGGCGCTCGGCGAGCGCGCCAGTGACGCTTGTCATCCGAAGCGTCCGGTGATGTAGGCCTCCGTGCGCGGATCCTTTGGGGTCGTGAACAGCTGCGTGGTTGCGGTGAACTCGACCAGCTCGCCGGCCAAGAAGAATCCCGTTTGGTCCGACACTCGTGCGGCTTGCTGCATGTTGTGCGTGACGATCACCACCGCGATGTCGCGTCGCAGCTCGTACACGAGCTCTTCGACGCGCTGCGTCGAGAGCGGATCGAGCGACGCGGTGGGCTCGTCCAGCAGTAGCACGGCCGGCTCCGACGCGAGCGCTCGCGCAATGCACAGCCGCTGCTGCTGTCCGCCCGAGAGCGCCGTCGCGCTGGCCGAGAGGCGGTCCTTCACTTCCTCCCAGAGTGCGGCGCGGGTCAGCGCGCGCTCGACGATCAGGTCCGTCTCGCGATTGCCGGGGCGATCGCCCCCGAAGATCTTGAGGCCGGCGGCGACATTGTCGCGGATGGACATGGTTGGGAAAGGCGTCGGCCGCTGGAACACCATGCCGATGTGCTTGCGCACGGCGACGGGACTCACGCCCTTCGCATAGATGTCGCGGCCGTCGAACACGACGCGGCCATCGACGCGTGCGCCGGCGATCGTCTCGTGCATTCGGTTGAGGCAGCGTAGGAACGTCGACTTTCCGCATCCGGACGGCCCTATAATCGCGGTCACGCGCCGGTCCACGAGCTCCATCGTGACGCCGCGCACGGCATGCACGCGCCCGAAGAACGCGTCGAGCATCTCGGTGCGGATCCGCGTCCGAGGGGCCTCGTCAGGCGCGCGCTCGTCTACCCGCTGGCGCGCACTCACGTCGGCGAGCTCCCGCAGCCTAGTCGCCACCGCCGCCGTATCGAGCCCGAGTAGCGAACCGGGCTGCGATGCTGATGACGAGAACGAGTCCGATGAGGACGAGCGATCCGGCCCAGGCCAGGGCATGCCACTCGTCGTAGGGGCTGAGTGCATAGGCGAAGATTTGGAGTGGAAGCGCGGCGATCGGTTGGTCGAGCGCCACCGACCAGAATTGATTTCCAAAAGCCGTGAACAGCAGAGGCGCGGTTTCCCCGGCAATGCGAGCCATCGCCACCAGCGCGCCGGTGACGATCCCCGCCATCGCCGTGCGCAGCACGATCGTGAGCGATGTCCGCCAGCGTGAATACCCGAGAGCGAGTGCAGCCTCGCGCAGCGACACGGGCACCAGGCTCACCATTTCCTCGGTTGTCCGCGTCACCATGGGGATCATCATCGCGCCTAACGCGATGCCGCCGGCCAGCGCCGAGAAGTGTCCCATCGGCCGCACCAGGAATTGCCAGGCGAAGATGCCCATCACGATCGACGGAAGACCATTCAGCACATCGGCCAGAAAGCGCACAGTGTTGGCGAGGCGCGTCCCCTTGTTCTCGGCTAGGTACAGACCGGCGCCAATACCGATGGGAAGACCGAAGGCGCAGGCGATGCCGATCAGGATCAGCGTGCCGACGATCGCGTTGGCGAGGCCGCCGTCTTCTTCGCCCACCGGCTGCGGCATTTGGGTGAAGAAATCGAGGTCGATCGACGTCGCGCCGCTGCGCACGAGGTGATACAGGATGAAGAGCAGCGGCAGCGTTGTAATGACCGCCGCAATGCCTAACAAGCCGCTCATCGCCAGGTTCATCAGGCGCCGGCGCAGCAACGTCTTGACAGTGCGTTCCGCAAAAACGCGTTGCTGAACGCTGGGACGCTGGGGAGCCCGAGGGGACGAAGGCGCCGCGGGCGCTGGCGACATTCCGGCTGTCATGCGGCCTGCGCGCTCTTGCCGCGCGACACCTGCCACACCAGCCAGCGCGCGATGGCGTTGACGATGACGGTGATGACGAAGAGCGTGAACCCCACCGCCATGAGCGCCGACAGGTGAATGTCCTTCGACGCTTCACTGAACTCGTTGGCAATGAGCGAGGCCATCGTGTACCCGGGCGCGAAGAGCGAGGCCGAGATCTCGTGCCGATTCCCGATGAGCATCGTGACGGCCATCGTCTCGCCGAGCGCGCGGCCAAGCCCGAGGATGATGCCGCCGACGATTCCGGACTTCGCGTAGGGAAGCACCGCGCCCCAGATCATCTCCCAGCGGGTGGCGCCTAACGCGAGCGCCGCTTCGCGCTGCGATCGCGGTACGGCGAGCAACACCTCGCGCGACACCGACGAGATGTACGGCAGGATCATGATCGCCAGAATCAGTCCGGCCGCCAGCATGCTCGGTCCGTAGGCGGGCCCGGTGAAGAGCGGTAGCACGCCGAGGTTCAGTGTGTCTCGCAGGAACGGCATTACGTACTGTCGCAGCAGCGGGAGCAGCACGAAGATCCCCCAGAGGCCGTAGACGACGCTGGGAATTGCCGCCAGGAGATCGACGAGGAAGCCGACCGGCTGCCGCAGCCAGGAAGGCGCGAGCTCGGAGAGGAAGAGCGCGACGCCGATCGCCAGCGGCGTCGCGATGATCAGCGCGATGAGCGAGCTGACGAGCGTGCCGTAGATGGCGGTGGCGGCACCGAAATGCTCGCGAACCGGATCCCACGTGCTCGAGGTGAGGAACGAGAGGCCGAAGCGCGACAGCGCCGGAGCGCCCGCGATGCCGACCTCGATGGCGATGAACACCAGAAGCAGCGGCACGCAGAGCGCGAAAAAGGTGATCGCACCCTTGTAGATGCGATCACCGATCGCCGCGCTCTCCAGCCGCACGACGAGCCCACTTTCATTGCGCGCGGGTCCCGGCGAGCTGGTTGCCGGGACGGAGTCCTTCATGACGCCGTGCCTAGCCGAACCGAGTCGAGCCGGGCGTCGAGCGTGGGGACCATCGTCTGCGGCAGTGGCGCGTAGTCCAGCGCGGGCGCCATTCCTTGCCCGTCACGCAGTGCCCAACGGAGGAAATCGATGAGCTTTCGTCCCTTGTCCGTGTTCGCCTGCGTGCGGTACAACAGGATCCAGGTGAACGACGAGATCGGATAGGCGTTCGCGCCCTGGGCGTTCACGATCGAAACGCGGAAATCCGTCGTCGGCGGAAGACTGGCAACCGCGCCCTGCGCCGCCGCGGTGATGGATTCGATGCTGGGCTCGACGTAATTGCCGGTGGCGTTTCGCACCGACGCCGCGGGCAGGCGATTCTGGCGCGCGTAGGCGAGCTCGACGTACCCAATCGCGTTCGGCGTCTGCTTGACCTGTCCGGCGACGCCTTCGTTCCCCTTGCCGCCGAGGCCGACGGGCCATTGTACCTCTTTGCCCTTCCCGGGGCCGCGCGCCCAGTCGGGACTCACCGCCGTGAGGTAATCGGTGAAGACGAACGACGTGCCACTGCCGTCCGAGCGGTGGACCACCACGATGTCCGCGTTAGGCAGCTGAGCGCCCTGGTTGAGCGACGCGATGCGCGCGTCGTTCCACTTCACGATGCGACCGAGATAGATGTCGGCGATCACCTCCGGCGTGAGCTTCAGCGACTGCGAGACGCCGGGAAGGTTGTAGGTGAGAACCACCGCGCCGAGCACGGTCGGCACGTGAAGGACCGGTCCACCCTTGGCGCGCGCGATCTCCTCGTCGGTCATCGGGCTATCGGATGCGCCGAAGTCGACGGTGCCTTCCGAGAGCTGGCGGATACCGCCGCCCGAGCCGATCGACTGATAATTGATCTTGACGCCCTTCTGTTGCGCGTACTCGTGGAACCACTTCGAATAGATCGGATAAGGGAAGGTCGCGCCCGCACCGGTGAGATCCACACCGCCGCTGCCGCCGGCCACTGTGCCGGCCGCCGAATCCGAGCCGCGCTGCTCACCGCCAGTGCACGCCGCAAGCACGAGGGCGGCAGCGACTGCCGCGAAGGATAGCCTCACAGGTCGCTCCCCGATGAATGTCGTTGTCATGCTCCGAAAGTTACCGGTAGCTTCGTACCGCCGATTCGGGCGGTTCGTAACGAGAGTGTCACGAGCCGGCGACCTCTCCGTTGGCACCCGCTTCAGAAGCCCGCAACGATGTGCATGAACCACGTTTTCGTCGTGGGGGCCAACGCCGGATTGCTCGCGGTCTGCTCCTGGTAGTCGACCGACACCGACGTCGTGCGCGCGAGGTCCCAGATCACTCCGGCGACGATGAAGCGTGTACGCCCGTCCGCTGAATCGTCCGGGCGGAATCGATCGTAGCGCCCGACGAGC
>DATFBY010000139.1:0-4691 GCA_035253585.1 Gemmatimonadaceae bacterium
GACACTGGCCGGCTCTCGCGTGTGGCGCGCGGTTCAGGAGGCTCATGCACGAGGCGCGGTGGTCGGCGGTACGAGCGCAGGAGCCGCCGCACTTTCGGAGACCGTGCTGGCAGGCGGCGAGATCGACGAAACTGGAACTCCGGTCGACCTGCACATCGGCCGAGGACTCGGCCTGCTCGGCTATTCGTCGGTTGTCGACACGCACTTCTCGAAGCGCGGCCGACTGCAGCGGCTCTTCCGGCAGGTGGCCGAGAATCCCGAGCTGCTCGGCCTCGGCATCGATGAGGATACGGCGATGGTCGTCAACGGGCACCGTGCGAGCGTCGTGGGTTCCGGCTCGGTGACGTATGTGGATGGACGCGGAGTTCGCTTCGACAACGCCGAGGATGTGGCGAAGCGCGGAGTGCCGCTCACGCTCAGCTATTTGCGCGTAGGCATCATCGGCGCCGGCTACACGTTCGATCTGCGGGAGCGGGAGCTGGACATATTGGTGGAAGAGAAGCGGGAGGCGGTGGAGACGCCGATAGTGAGGTAAGCGGGACTCGGCAGTCGGCCGGGAAAATGAAAGCGCCGGTCGACTTGCCGACCGGCGCTTCCTTGTGTTCATGCCGAGTACCGAGTGCCGTTAGGCTTCCGGTCTCTGTTCCGAGCCTCGCGCTCTCGTGCTCGAACGCTCCGCTGCGCCTTCGCGCTCCGCGCCGCGGGACACCTCGCGCTCAGTGCCGACCAGCGCTTCGATGTTCACGGTGCTTTCGGCCAGCTCGGTGAGGAGCTTGTCGGTCTCTCCCTCTTCGTCGAGCGACTTCTGCAAGAGGCGCGCGTCGTCTTCGAGACCGAGCAGGCGCGCATACGTACGCGCGCAGCCGTAGCCGGCCATCTCGTAGTGCTCGACGCGCTGCGCGGCCGCGATCAGTGCCGCATCGAGGACGTCTGAGTCCGCGCGCTTCTTCATGAGCTCGGACCCTTCTTCGATCAGCCCTTCCATGCCCTTGCAATTGTGGTTGCTGAGAGACTTGCCGAGTCGCTTGCCGATCTGCTCCAAGCGATTCAGCTGCTCTTCGGTCTGGCGCCGGTGACTCTCGAAGCTCCGCTTCAGCTCAGGATGCTTCGCGTTGTTGATCATCTTCGGGAGCGCTTGGAGGATCTGCCGCTCGGCGCTGTGCAGATCCTTAAGTTGTTCGAGATAGAAATCTTGCAGTGTTTCGAGGGCCATTGATTCGACTCCGCTAAAGTCGAATTCCAATTATCAAGATTTGCGCCCCGGCGCGTAAAAGGCGAGAACTGGGAAGCGGGAAATGGGAAGCGACTGCCCGGCACACCCGATGAGTACCGTCTCCGCTGGCGCTTCCTGCTTCCCGCTTCCCGCTTCCCAGCTCTTACGCCGGCACCAACTGACTGGTGCAATGCGGACACCGCACTGCCCCAGCGTCGATTGTCATCTTGCAGTATTGACACTGCTTGGTGCTCGCCGTCGCCGACGGCTCCGGTCTGAAGAAGGCCTTGCTGATCCGCCACGCCACGAAGCCGACGATCAGGAAGTTGAGCAGCACGCTGGCCAGGTGACCGACGCCGAAGCTGACGGAGCCGACCGTCCACGCGGCCTCTCTCCACGTGCCGCTCGGCGTCATCGCCGCCACTATTGGCATGATGATGTCGTTGACGAGCGCCTGTACCACGTCGTTCAGGGCGGTTCCGATCACGACCGCGATTGCCAGCGCCAACGCGTTCTGCTTGATCAGGAATGTCTTGAACTCGCGCCACATGCGTAGAATCCTCGTGCCGGGGTTGCGAAAGGCTATCACCGCCGCGTGAAGACCGTAAGATTCACGACATCGGGACTCGGCCCTCGGCACTCGGCTCGTGGCGATCGAGACTCCGTCGCCAAATCGCCGCAGGCCGAGTGCCGAGAGCCGAGTCCCCTTCTCTTGGAGCAACGATGATTCGATCTCTTTCCGCAGGTGCGCTGATGCTCATCCTCGCACCGGCCCTCTATGGTCAATCGATCGATCTCGCTCGCGGTCGCGTGGTGGATCTGTCTCACGCGCTGAACGCGCAAACGCTCTACTGGCCGACGTCGCCCTCCACCTTCAAGCTCGAGCAGATCTCCTATGGTCAGACGGAAGGTGGGTACTTCTACTCGGCGTACTCTTTCTGCGCGCCGGAGCACGGTGGAACGCACCTCGACGCGCCGATCCACTTTGCGGAGCGCGGACACACGGCCGATCAGATTCCGCTCCGTCAGTTGATGGCCCGTACGGCAGTCATCGACATTTCCGGCAAAGCGGCGCGCGACGCCGACTACCGCCTAACGAGACAGGACGTCCTGAGCTACGAGCGGCGTCACGGGCGCATCGCACCGGGCACGATCGTGCTGCTGCGGACCGGATGGAGCTCGCGGTGGCCTGATCGCAAAGCGTACCTGGGCGATGACACGCCGGGCGACGCCTCGAAGCTCCGCTTCCCGAGCTACGGCGTCGACGCGGCTCGGCTCCTCGTCGATGAGCGCAAAGTCGCCGCGCTCGGCATCGACGCGGCATCCATCGATTACGGCCAGTCGCGCGACTTCATGGTGCACCGAATCGCGGCCGCCGCTAACGTGCCCGGCCTCGAGAACCTCACCAACCTCGATTCACTTCCACCGAGAGGCGCGGTAGTGATCGCCTTGCCGATCAAGATCGAAGGGGGATCGGGGGGGCCGATTAGAGTCGTGGCGCTGGTCGGGAAGTAGAGTTGCATCGAGATTAGAGATTCGAGATTCGAGATTCGGAACTGCGGATTCGGAGATCGTTAGGTGTGCCCCTCCGAATCTCGAATCTCCAATCTCGAATCTCGATGCTAAAATCTCGACTCCAAATAAAAATCCGCCCTCCAATCTCTCGTCGGGCGAATTCCCCGCGCGACATCGAATCTGATCAGGCCGTCGAGGAACGAGGCGCCTACGCCAGCGCCACTGATCGGGCGGCCCGGGTCGCTCCAGCGCGAGCGGTCGCCGGCCCAACCGATGTCGAAGAACACCACCGGACGCGCCGCGACGAAGCTCGTGCCTAACTCGGCGCGTCCCATCCAGAAGGAATTACCCACCGCGTTGCGCGCGGTGATCGATGCCGGTTGACCGCGCACTGTCTGAGCGCCGCCCAGGTACCAGAGCCGCTGCGGCGGTACCTCGCCGGCTGTCGTCCCCGCGCCCAGCGTGATCGCGCCATCGAGGCGACTACCGATGCCGTGCGAGACCGTGACGTCCAACGCGCCCCGCGCGTAGTCGAAATCGCCGGTTGCTCCTTCCACACGCGCATCGGTGAAAAGCCGGAACCCGTGCGGATCGAGTCCGTGCGACGTCCCAAAGCGAACTCCAATGCCGGCGATCTCGCCACGCCGCGCGCGAATGTTGTCGATGAACTCCACATCGTTCACCAGATTCGGAACGGAGAAATCAGTCTCCTTCCGGGCGTTCTGCTGACGCTCGGCGAACAGACGCCAGGTGAACAACGAAGCGCGATCGAACGACCCCGTGAGCTCCGCGCCAAGCGTTCGGTAGAAAAAGCCTTCGTCGCGTCCGAAGAGCAGCGCCGAGAGCGAGCTTCCAACGCTCAGCGGATCGCCCCAGTCGTTTACCGCCACCAGTCGGCGGTAGGCCGTGATGCCTAACGAGCGTCGTCCGTCCCCGCGCTCAAGAGTGAGCTCACCATTCGGCTCCCAGTCGGCCACGCCAATGCGAGTCATGGCGCGGCCACGATAGCCGCGGCCAAACGTCGACCGAACCGCGATTCCCGCCGAGAGACCTTCGACCCGGTTGTAGCGCAGCAGACCCTCTTCCAGCAGATAGTGCAGCGTCGGCGGCTGCGGATCCCACCCTGCCTGAAGACCGAAGCCGAGCGATTGGCGAAGCTCTTCGGCATCCTTCTTCGAGAACAGCTCTTCATTCTCGTCGTACACCGACTCCGGCAGATCGGGAGATCGCGCCAGCTTCGCCGAATCCTTCGGGACCGCGACCACGACTGGGATGCTGCCCTCATAGCGGCGGGAGACGTACACCTTGTCTTCGCCTACATCGTACCCTCGAGCGCGACGCCGCCGTATCTCGGCACGCACCGAGTCGGCGAGGCTGGCTGTATCCGCAAGGGTCGCCGAATCGACGGATGCGAGCTCCGGTGCCGGCGGCAGGTTCACGCTTCCATTGACGGTCGTGTACTGGAAGCTTTGCTCCACTCGCAGCGGCAGCCGCATGACGCTCACTACCACCTCGCCCTCCGCATACTGCGCGCGAGGCAGCCACCAGAATCCGCCGCCCTCGCCCTGATGCAGACCATATTCGACGGTGATCGCCTTGATCGTCGCCGTCATCGGCCGCAGCCAGCGCGGAATGTCGTCGTCGTCCTCCTCTTCGCGGGCAAGCATCACGATGTCCAGCGGCACCGACGGCCGATATGCGGCCCGCACCAGCTGTGCATTGGCGCGATCGAACCAGAGCGAGCCGACGATCAGGTTCCACTGTGGCCGTCGTGCTTCCACGCGCATCTCGATGAGGGAGATGACACTCCCGTCAGGCAAGCGCATCGAGGTCGAGTTGCCTAACGAGTACTTGTAGTAGGCCTCCGCGCCTTCAGCGATCGGATGCACGAACTCCCGCTCGTTCACCTCCGCCTTGGCAACCCCGCTCCCCACCCAGAGCTGTTCCTGCCCCGGATGATATG
>DATFBY010000140.1:0-11275 GCA_035253585.1 Gemmatimonadaceae bacterium
CGAGGGCATGCGCCGGCGAGTCCCGACGAACGAGAGCAGAAACACCGAGGTGCACGGAAGGAGCTGAAGGAGCCCGGTGAACGTTCCGACGAAGATGGTCGGAGCCAGCAGATTTGCGACGATCGACGCTGCCGAGCCCACCGTGCAAACCAGCACGAGCGCCGGCAGTTTGAGCGATCCGCGAATCTGCGGAGCGAAGGAGCTGAACGCGCGGCCCGCGCGCGTGCGCCAGACGAGCCAGAAGCCCAGCGCCGGGAACAGCGAATTGGCGAGCGCCAGCAATGAAGCGAGATACAGGTGCTGCTCGGCGACATACAGAAAATACCGATTACGCAGTGGGCCGTCGGCCGACAATAGACCGAGCACATTGGCGAACGCGAACCCCGCCGACATGATCGCAAAGATCGTCATGCAGGTGAGGCCACCGCGGCGAGATCTGGCGATGTCGGACAGGGCGCAAGCGCCCGCAATGAACGAGGCCGCGGCGCAAACAGCGACGGGGCTGCGAATGCCGAGACCCCATACGAGCGCGCAGACACCGATGTAAGCCGCGACTATGCTTAGGCGCTTGGCGACAGCCGAATCGAGAAGCGGTGCAGTGTTCTGTGCCGGCGGCGACACGACTGCCGGTTCGCGGGCGATCTCGCGGTATGTCCGCTTAGGCGTTCGCCCGTTCGTTGACGCTGGCGGCGCAATCGCTTGAAGCGTCCCGTGCTCCTCGCCCACGCCGTCGTCCGCAGCCTTTTCCGCCGCTCGGCGCATTTCTGCAAGGACCCGCACCGCGCCGTACAGCACTGCGCTCACCGCGAGCGTGGCGCCGATTCCCGCACGGAGCAGTGAACCGGCTGGCGTCCACCAGTCGGAAAGAGTGTCGACCGTCCATGGAATCACGGCGGGAGCGGTGACCGCGACGAACGCGTCGAATTCGACCACGAGCAGCGCGACGAGCCCCGACAGCGCGAACGTGCACCAGAAGACGAGTCCGGTCGTGACGGCCGCCAGCAGAGTGGCTCGCGGATGAAGGAAGGGGTGACGCCGGCGTTGCGCATGAACGAGGAGCGACAGTCCTACTCCGGTCACCAGCAACACCCATGGAGCGCGGAGCACCATGACGAGCGCGACCGCCGCGCCTATCGTGAGGCAGAGGAACGGAGTGAGCTTCGCCCGGTAGAGCCAGGAAGGTAGACGCGTGCGTGCAGCAGGGAGCCGAATTGACCGAGTGGTCACGGGTCGCTGGGTCGCAGTCGTATCTAATGACGCGGCCTGGCATTGGCGCCGCGCGCGCCACACACGCTGAAACTGTGCCGCTTTTTTTTCGAGGCAGCCAACATGCTTCGACGGTTACCGGTTCCTCTCCGTGCTCCCTCCTCCCCCCTCCGTCCACCCTCGGTTACTTTCCCCCGCTCATGGGCACCCACGCGCTACTCGCGGAGCTGAAGAACTTCCCCTTCTTCGAGGGCTTCGCCGAGGACAACCTTTGGCATCTGGCCAAGCGGATGCGGTCGGCCACCCACGACGCCGACGCATTGCTGTTCCAGGAAGGGGCGCAGCGCCAGATCTTCGCCATACTACTCGAGGGAAGCGTCGCCATCGAGAAGGGCCTCGACGGACATCCCTCGCGTTTGGCGACGCTCGGCCGTGGTGAGGCGTTGGGCGAGGGTCTTCTCCTCGATGATTCGCCGCACGGTACGTCGGCGCGCACTCTCGAGCGGACCACCATCGCGTTCCTGAACGCCGGAGACGTCGAAGCGATACTCCGCGAGCGTCCGACGCTGTTCGCCGCGCTCGTCGGTCGCGCGGCGCGCATCATCTCGCAGCGTCTCCGCGCGGCCGACGCCACGCTGGTCGGCCGCGGCCGCATGAGCGGCTTTGCCGGCGGACGGCGCCGGGTCGAGCACGATCTGCTCGGCGAGCGCGAAGTGCCTGACGACGCGCTGTACGGTATCCAGACGCTCCGCGCGCTGGAAAACTTCCCCATCACCGGCACCGCGCTGGGCGAGTTCCCTTCCCTCATCGCCGCGCTGGCGACGGTGAAAGAAGCGGCCGCGCTCGCCAACATCGAGCTCGGCCTTCTCGATCGCGACATCGGCGACGTCATCGTGCGTGCCGCGCGTGAGATCCGCTCCGGCCGCCACCACGAGCACTTCCTGGTGGACATGCTTCAGGGAGGCGCCGGCACGTCGACAAACATGAATGCCAACGAGGTGATCGCCAACCGGGCGCTCGAGCTGCTCGGACGACGGCGTGGCGATTACGACCTCATCCATCCGAACACGCACGTCAACCTCTCGCAGTCGACGAACGACGTCTATCCGACCGCGGTGCGCATTGCGCTGCACGCGTCGATCGAAGCGTTGCGTGGCGAGATGCGATCGCTGGCCGATGCCTTCGTGGCGAAGGGGGACGAGTTCTCCCGCATCCTGAAGATGGGTCGTACTCAGCTTCAGGATGCCGTCCCAATGACGCTGGGTCAGGAGTTCGCCGCCTTCGGCCACACGATCATGGAGGACGTCGAGCGGCTCGGCGAGACGCTGCCGCTCCTGCGCGAGATCAACATGGGCGCGACCGCGATCGGCACTGGAATCACCGCGCCACCCGGTTATGCCGACCTCGTTAGGCAGATCCTGTCGACGATCACGGGCCTTCCGCTCGTGACCGCGCCGGATCTGGTGGAGGCGACGGGAGACGTCGGCGTCTTCGTCCAGGTGTCGGGCGTGCTCAAGCGCTGCGCGGTGAAGCTCTCGAAGATCTGCAACGATCTGCGATTGCTCAGCTCAGGACCGCGCGCCGGGTTGAACGAGATCAATCTCCCGGCGATGCAGCCCGGAAGCTCGATCATGCCCGGGAAAGTGAATCCCGTCATTCCCGAGGTAGTGAACCAGGTGTGCTTCGAGGTGATCGGCGGCGACGTCACCGTCACGCTGGCGGCGGAGGCAGGCCAGCTCCAGCTCAACGTTTTCGAGCCGATCATCGCCTTCCGTCTCATCCGCGGCACCGAAGCGCTGCGCAATGGGTGTGTCGTGCTGCGCGAGCGATGCGTCACCGGCATCACCGCCAATCCCGAGCGACTTCGCTGGTTCGTCGAGAACTCGATCGGCATCGTCACCGCGCTCGTGCCGGTGATCGGATACGAAGTGGCCACCGATATCGCCAAGACGGCGATGGAATCGGAGCGCAGCGTCTACGACATCGTCCTGGAACGAGAGCTCATGACGCGCACCGAGCTCGATGAAGCGCTGGATCCGACAAAGATGACCGCGCCGCGGGTGGTGCCGGGTCAATTGGAGTGAGTGCGACGCACGCTAAAGCGTGGCCATGACCCGCGAGCGACACCGGAGACTCGATCCGTCGGTCTTCAACCTTCCCGTCGACAAGATGCGGGAAGGCTATTACTCCGACAAATATTTCGTCCGTGCGCGCGAGATCCTGCTCGCCGACCGCTACTCCCCTCACGTGATGATGCAAGTGTTCGGGAAAGCGCACGGGTATCTCGGCGGAATGGATGAAGCGATCGCGATCCTCAAGCTGTGCTCGGACGATTGGTCGCATTTGCGGGTGTGCGCGCTGTACGACGGTGACGAGATCTCGCCGTGGGAGACCGTCATGACGATCGAAGGACCGTACGAGAGCTTCGCGCACCTCGAGACGGTCTACCTCGGCGTTCTCGCACGGAGAACGCGCGTCGGTACGAACACGCGCCTGGTGGTCGATGCGGCGAGACCGAAGACGGTCATGTTCTTCCCGGCGCGGCACGATCACTGGCTGGTACAGACGGGCGATGGCTATGCAGCGCACATCGCTGGTGCGATCGGCGTGTCGACCGATGCGCAAGCGAGCTGGTGGGGATCGAGCGGCATCGGTACGGTGCCGCACGCGCTCATCGCCGCATATGGTGGCGACACGGTAAGAGCCACCGAGCAGTTCGCGCGCTACATCGACCCGAGCGTCCAGATCATCACGCTCGTCGACTACGAGAACGACTGCGTCGGCACCAGCCTCGCCGTCGCGCGCGCGCTCGGCTCCCGTCTCTGGGGCGTACGATTGGATACATCGGAGAACATCGTCGACCGCTCCATAATTCCGATGATGGGATCGTTCAAGCCGACCGGCGTCAATCCGCAGCTGGTGCTCAACGTGCGGCGCGCGCTCGATCGAGAAGGATTTTCCGCCACGAGGATCGTCGTCTCCGGCGGCTTCACGGTCGAGAAAATTCGAATGTTCGAGGAGCTGGGAGTACCAGTTGATTCGTACGGAGTCGGCTCATCGCTCTTCTCCGGTCGCTTCGACTTCACGGCCGACATCGTGCAGGTGGACGGCAAACCCGAATCGAAATCGGGAAGGCAGTGGAGACCGAATCCGAGGCTGGAGCTGGTGGAATAGATCGAGATTCGAGATTCGAGATTCGGAACGCCGGCTCCGAAGTCATCCGACTTGGCCCGGAACCGCGTGCCGAATCTCGAATCTCGAATCTCGAATCTCGCACTCTGGCTTGCATTTACCTTGATTTCACCCCCTCTGCGAAATACTTTCCCGCGACTATGCCGGGGCGCTCCCCGCGCTCGATTTACGCACGCAAATAAGGAAACGGGATGACAGCTCATCACCGGTCGCGGCGGATGTTCGCCGCCGCCCTGATCGCCGTGCTCGCGCTCACCCTCGGCGGCTGTGGGACCGCCGGACCAAACAGTACCCTCACTCCGACCACCGAATTCGGCCGAGAGATCGACCGGCTTTTCAACATCCTGTTCATCGGCGGCATCATCGTCTTCGTGTTGGTCGAAGCGGCGCTGCTCTACACCGTCATCCGATACCGTCGCCGCGAGGGCGTGCCCGCGCCCAAGCACGTACACGGCAACACGACGCTCGAGATCGCGTGGACGCTGATTCCAGCCGTGGTTCTCGCATTCATTGCGATTCCCACGGTGCGGTCGATCTTCCGCACGCAGGACCGCGCGATTCCTGGCGCGCTCGAGGTCGAAGTGATCGGGCACCAGTGGTGGTGGGAGTTTCGCTACCCGCAGTACACAAGGCAGGGCGCCGGCGGCAAGATCGACACGCTGGTCACGGCCAATGAGCTGTATCTCCCGGTTGGCCGCACCGCCAACTTCGCGCTCAAGTCGAAAGACGTGCTGCATTCGTTCTGGATTCCCCAGCTCGGCGGCAAGCGCGACCTGATCACGAACCACACGAATTACATCTGGTTCACGCCGGAGTCGACCGCGGTGTGGAACGGGTTCTGTGCCGAGTACTGCGGGACATCACACGCGAACATGCGACTGCGCGCATTCACCGTGACGCAAGCCGAGTTCGACAAGTGGGTCGCGAATCAGCTCTCGGTGCCGGGCGCTCCGGCGCCTGCCACTCCACCGGTAGCGCAAGTCGCGCCGACGACGGGAGCGCAGACACCGACTGGCGACGTCGCGCGGACACCCTCTCCAGTTCCACAGGCCCAGCTTGCGACTGGCACGGTGTCGCTCGAGCAGCTCCCCGCGTACGCGCTACCGGCGACTCCGATCCCCGCCAATCTCGAGATCAGCGGCGTGACGGGAGATGTGTCGCGAGGCGAAGCGATCTTCCGGACTGGCGCGTGCATCGCGTGCCATACAGTCGCCAGCGTTCCGATCGCGCGCGGCGTGCTCGGCCCAAACCTCTCGCACTTCGGCTCTCGCACCACGATCGGTGCGGGACTCTACCCGAACGACGCCAGACACCTCATGGCTTGGATCAAGGACGCACCGTCGATGAAGCCGGGCAGTCTCATGCCTGCCTTTGGACGGCCGAAGATCCCGAGCGGCTACACCGATCAGCAGATCGCCGACATCGCGGCGTATCTCCACTCGTTGAAGTAAGCGGAGAAGCGAATGGCAACGACTGTTGCGGCGCCGCCCTACGCGAAGGCGCACGCCAAGTACGAAACGGGAGTCTGGAGCTGGCTCACCACCGTCGATCACAAGCGGATCGGCCAGCTCTATCTCTACACCGCGCTCTTCTTCTTTCTCCTCGGCGGCATCGAAGCGCTGATCATCCGCGCGCAGCTGGCCGAGCCGAACAGCCGCCTGGTCTCGGCCGAGACGTACAATCAGCTGTTCACGATGCACGGCACGACGATGATCTTCCTGGCGATCATGCCGTTGTCGGCCGCGTTCTTCAATTACCTGATTCCGCTGCAAATCGGCGCGCGCGATGTCGCTTTCCCGCGGCTGAACGCATTCAGCTACTGGGTGTTCTTGTTAGGCGGTCTGTTCATGAATGCGTCGTGGCTCTTCGGCGCGGCGCCCGATGGCGGCTGGTTCGGCTACACGCCGCTCACCACCCGGCAGTTTTCTCCCGGGCGCAACATCGACTTCTGGCTGCTTGGTCTGCAGATCCTCGGTGTGTCGTCGTTGGCGGCGGGCTTCAACTTTTTGACGACCGTCATCAACATGCGCGCACCGGGCATGCACTTCATGCGCATGCCCATCTTCACCTGGTCCGCGTTCATCACGCAGTTCCTGCTCGTGCTGGCGTTTCCGATCATCACGATCGCGCTGACGTTTCTGATGTTCGATCGCTTCTTCGGGACGACGTTCTATCATATCGGCGCCGGCGGCGATCCCCTGCTCTGGCAGCATCTCTTCTGGCTGTTCGGGCATCCCGAGGTCTACATCCTCATCTTGCCGGCCTTCGGTCTCGTCTCCGAAGTGCTGCCGACCTTCTCGCGGAAGCCGTTGTTCGGCTATCCGGTGATGGTGTACTCGATCATCCTGATCGCGTTCCTCGGCTTTGGCGTGTGGGCGCACCACATGTTCGCGGTAGGGATGGGTCCGATCGCCGACTCGATCTTCGGTATCACGACGATGCTGATCGCCATCCCCACGGGCGTGAAGATCTTCAACTGGTTAGGCACGCTGTGGGGTGGATCGCTGCGGCTCAACACGCCGATGCTATTCGCCATCGGTCTGGTGTGCCTCTTCACGATCGGCGGCATCTCGGGAATCATGCACTCCTCGCCGCCCGCCGATCTTCAGCAGACGGACACCTACTTCATCGTCGCCCACTTCCACTACGTGCTGTTCGGCGGCTCGATGATGGGAATCTTCGCGGGGCTGTACTACTACTTCCCCAAGATGACCGGCCGCCTGATGAGCGAGAAGTTGGGCCAGTGGCACTTCTGGCTCACGTTCATCGCCATGAACGTCACGTTCTTCCCGATGCACTTCGTCGGGCTGAACGGCATGCCGCGGCGCGTGTGGACCTACGACGCCAATCAGGGCTTCGATCTCGAGAACATGGTGCAGACGATCGGCGCGTTCCTCCTCGGGTTCGCAACGCTGATCTTCGTCATCAACTTCCTGAAGAGCCGCAGAAGCGGGCAGCGCGTCGGCAACGACCCGTGGGGCGCGCCCACAATCGAGTGGACGATTCCCTCGCCGCCGCCTGACTACAACTACGCGCAGATTCCCACCGTCACGTCGCGTTATCCGCTGTGGGACATGAAGTCGCCGCAGCTCACGCGGGACGTGCCGCATTCAGCGCAAGGCGAGCGGCACACCGATGTACAGATCGGCGGAAAGGACGTCGGCGGCTTCGAGGGGCCGCGCGATCCGATCGGCACCGGCGAGAAGCACGAGACGATCTCCGAGAAGCCGTACCCGACGGCGCACGAGCTCGGCATCGTCATGCCGTACCCGACGATCAAGCCGCTCCTCGCCGCCGTGGGTTTGACCGTGATGTTCGTCGGTCTGATCTGGAACCGGCAGATCCCGATCATCATCCTCGGCGCCGTGATCATGGTGGCGTCGCTGTACGCGTGGTTGTTGAGTCCGCTGGAGCCGGAACATCATTGACATCGGCACCGCTAAACCGCTAACGGAGCACGCCCTTGGCAACAGCCAGCGCACCCACACACGAGCATCATCACGCGCCAGCCCACTACACCACCACGGGGTTGCCGCACAACAAGATCGCGATGTGGGCGTTCATCGGATCGGAGTGCCTGCTCTTCGCCTCGCTCATCTCTACGTATTTGGTGTACAAAGGGCGGAGCATCGTCGGGCCGTATCCGCACGAGTACTGGTGTCGAGCTACCGGGGTGATCCAGAATACGCCGATCGCCAACTGCCCACCGGCCGAGCTCTTCAATCCGATCCTCAACATCCCGGTGACGTCGGCATCCACGTTCGTGCTGCTGATGTCTTCCTTGGCCATGGTGCTGGCGCACGCTGCTGTCGAGCGCAGTGACCAGAAGTACTCGAAGATCTGGCTGGCGGTGACGGCGTTGTTAGGCGCGACGTTCCTCGGCTTCCAGGCCTACGAGTTCACGTCCTTCGTGCACGAAGGGCTGACGATACGAACGAACCTGTTCGGCTCCACCTTCTTCACGCTCACCGGATTCCACGGCGCGCACGTGACCGCCGGCGTGATGTGGCTGACGACGCTCCTGTTCATCGACTTCAAGCGTGGCCTCGAGCCGAGGGACGCGATCAATGTCGACCTCTGCGCACTGTACTGGCACTTCGTCGACGTGGTCTGGATCGCGATCTTCACGCTCGTCTACCTGATTCAGTAAGAGGACGCGATGGCTGACGATCATTCTCACGGGCACGCCGACACGCACGGCCACACGCCGGGACACGCGCCGGAGATCCATTTTCCCACCTGGAAGACGTATCGGTGGGTCGCGCTCATTCTCACTGTCATCACCGTCGTCGAGGTGTGGGTCTATTACATCCCGACGTTCGTCGCTTCGCGTCTCTTCGTCCCGTCGCTGCTCATCATGTCCGCGGTGAAGTTCGCGATCGTGGTGATGTTCTACATGCACCTCAAGTACGACGCGAAGATTTTCCGCGCGCTCTTCACCGGGCCTTTGTTGATCGCGGTCCTCACCATCATCGCGCTGCTCTTCCTCTTCGGGCAGCTCTCGGTGAGGTTGGCGAACTAAAGCGGGACTCGGCCCTCGGCACTCGGCTCGTGGCGATCGAGTACTAGTCTCCAGAAGGCCGAGGGCCGAGTTCCGGGTTCTATGTTCATCCTCGCCTATCTCCTACATCCCACCGATCGGATCGACTGGCTTCGCTGGTCGATCCATCCCAGCACTGTCATTGGGATCGCCGCGTTAGGCGCGCTGTACTGGTGGCGCTGCCGAATGGAGCGGCGCGTTCCCACGGCGGGGCAGCGTCTGTCGTTCGCAGCGGGGTTGGTCGTCCTCTTCGCTTCGCTGAACGGGCCGATTCACGATCTCAGCGACTACTATCTCTTCAGCGCCCACATGGTGCAGCATCTGCTGCTCACCATGCTGGTCACACCACTCCTTCTCGGCGGGACGCCCGAGTGGATGCTCGCGCCCGCGCTTCGCTCGCCCGCTGTAGCCGCCGGCGCTCGGCGCCTGACGACGCCGATCGCGTGTTTTCTCATCTTCAACACCGTTCTCATCGCCTGGCACCTGCCGCCGCTCTACAACGCGGCGATGGCCAATCATGGTGTTCACATCGTACAACATCTCACGCTACTCGTCGCGTCGACGCTGATGTGGTGGCCGCTGATGAGTCCGCTGTCCGAGCTGCCGCGCATCTCCTACCCCAAGCAGATGCTGTACACGTTCCTGCTCACCCTGCCGATGTCGACGGTGAGCATCGCGATCACGTACGCGGATCACGTGCTGTATCCGGCCTACGCCGCCGCACCGCGTCTGCTTCCGCTCTCGCCACTCGAAGATCAACGACTCGGCGGCCTGATCATGTGGATTCCTGGCGGGTTCATCTTCCTCGCCGTGCTGACCGTGGTGTTCTTCAAGTGGGCTTCGGCGGGCGGGGATGAGGCGGTGAGCGGAGAGGCGGCGAGAGCGTAGGAGATGGGGATTTGGTATTGGCGACTAGAAAAAACAAAGGAGCTCGAGGCGACAGCCTTCGAGCTCCTCCTTTTTCGATACTCCCCAATCCTAATCCCCAATCCCTACTCCCTGCGGCCTCGCTACTCGTGCCCTCCCAGCGCGTGCTGAAACTCCTGGCGTAACGCTGGATGGCCGCGCCAGAGATAAATCCCCATCACCAACGCCGCCACGACGTTGCCGGCTGCAACCTGATACCACGCCAGCGAGCCCAGCTGGGTCTCCGCCAGGATCGCCGCGACCCCGTAGAACCCCAGCTCGAAAATGATGAAGAGCAACATGAACACCACGAGCACACTTGGCTCTTGCTCGGCCTGGTGGACCACCATCACCGCGATGATGCCAGCCAGTGTAAACGCCGCGTAGTGGAAAATCGTATACCCTAGGACGGCTGCCATCACCGAATCATTCCCGACCGGACCGAAAATGCTGAACAACCCCGTTCCAAGGAGCGTAGGGGTGTGCAGCGGCCGGCCTGCGATGCTGTCCACGATCAGAAACCAGAGCGCGACACTCGTCGCACCGAGAAACCCCGCGATCAATCCCTCTCGAGCGAGACTATGGCGTGCCGGCATGACCGATCCTCTCTGGTGCGTTGGCGTGAGTGCCCTGCGTCTCAACCTCGACAAACCCGAGCGTCAGTGCAACTATCAACCATGCGCGCTTCCCGAAGATTTCCCGTCGCGCTCACGTTCCTCGCGGCGACGGCACTCCTAGCGGCCTGTGGCGGCGGCGGAGACCGGCCGGCGCGAGAGACACGAGCCGGATCCGTCATTCGATGCGCCGACCCGAGCGACAGCGTGCTCTACAAGTCGGTCGCGGCGTACGTTCGCCAGCTCGAGCCCCGGCCAGTGCGCTTCGTCATGGCCTCCAGTGGCGCCGAGGCGCTGCCGAGTGCGGCGCGTGCGGCCATGCAGCAGATCGGGCCAACGTTCATCTGGCCCGATGACGCGAGCGGCCAGGAGAAGATGCGCGCCATGCTCAAGGAGCGCGGCAACTACACCACCATGCTCCTCAGCTTCAAGGGGATGGAGCGCACGGGCCGCGATGAGGTCGTGGTGCGATTCGGCGGCCGCTACGTCGGCACCGATCTCGACGGCCGCGAAGCTCCTCTCGGCGCCGTGCACTTCAACTGCCAGCGCGCACAGTGGGTGCTCGACACGGCCCGGGTCGGGAAGAGCGCGTGAGCGCTGCGGTCACCAGCAGTCCCGAAGTTCGGCAGCCGTTCACCAGCACCGGTAGCCCGGCCTCCACTGCGGACGCCACGCAGGCAACCGAGCGGTTGATCTCGCTCGACGTGTTCCGGGGTCTCACAATCGCCGGCATGCTGCTGGTGAACGATCCCGGCACCTGGAGCGCGATCTATCCGCCACTTCAGCACGCAGCCTGGCACGGCTGGACTCCGACCGA
>DATFBY010000141.1:0-24218 GCA_035253585.1 Gemmatimonadaceae bacterium
GATGGGCGAGCGCGATCTCGACGCGCGCACGGACATCTACGCACTCGGCTGCGTGCTCTACGAGATGCTGACAGGCCAGCCGCCATTCACCGGACCGACGGCGCAGTCCATCGTCGCCAAGGTCATCACCGAGAAACCGCTCCCGCCATCGACGTTGCGCAGCACAGTGAGCGAGCAGCTCGACGACGCGGTGCTGACGGCGCTCGAAAAGCTCCCCGCGGACCGGTTCGCCACGGCGTCGAGTTTCGCAACTGCTATCGCCGACACCGCGACATCGACGCGCGCTGCAAGAGCGCGACGAGTGCCCGCGACCCGAACGACGCCGTGGCGAACGATCAGCGCCGGCCTGGCGGTCGTCGCCGTCGCGCTGCTTGCGACATCCGCCTGGACATGGTCGCGCAGTGCGCGAGCACCGGCAGGGCCAACCGTATTCGATGCGGCGCTTCCGGATTCTGGCCTCATGACCTTCGCGGGCGCGGTTACGCCGGCGGGGTATGGTACGGCTACAACCAACATCTCGATCGCGGCTGACGGTGGCTTTGCGGTGTACCCGGCGATGCGCGGCGAATCCACGATCCTCTGGACGCGCAGTCTCCACGATTCACGTGGCGGTGCAATCGCCGGAACGGAGGGTGGAGCTGCGGCAAAGATCTCCCCCGACGGCTCACGTGTCGCGTATCTCGTCGCCAACCGAGTCATGGTTGTGCCGGTCGCGGGAGGCACGGCAAAACAGCTCGGCGTCGTCGGAAGTCCGGCGACGTTGCAATGGGTTTCGCCTCGGCAACTCGTCGCACTCCATACCGATGGCAACCGCCTAACGACGCTCGATGTCGAAACGGGTCTCGTTCGAGAGCTCGAGATCAATCGCTGCATCTTCGGAGAATTGTTGCCCGATACGAACGAGATGATATGCAGCCTGAATGGCATCTCGTGGATTCTCGATCTCGCGTCAGGCAAGACGCAAACGATCACGGTGCGCGACGCGAGCGGCGCGTCGGAAGGCGTCGCGCAAGGCTCCGACTTCCGCATCGTGGACGGGCGATACGTCGTGTACGTCTCGCCTTCTGGCGATCTGAGCGCCGCGTCGTACGACCGGGAGAGCCGCGCTCTCGGTCGATCCGTAGCGCTCGTGGCCGGCGTTAGGCGCGAGGGCTCCGGTCCGGCGCAGTTCGCGCTCTCATCCAGCGGCACGCTCGTTTATGCACCGGGCACCGACGCCGAGATCGTCCGGATCGTCGTGATGCGCCAGGGGCGCGCGCCCGAGCCGCTTCCAGTCGACGCGTCCACCTACCAACGATTCGACCTGAGCCGCGATCGTCGGTGGCTCGCCGCCGTCTTGCAGTCGTCGCAAGCGCAGGAGCTCCGGATCTACGACCTCAAAGACGGTCAGAGCTTCACCTGGCTTCGTGCGCCGGTGATTCGTCATCCGCTGTGGAGTCCCGACGGGACTCATCTACTGACGTGGATACGGAATGCGGAGCGTTCTTCGATCGTCTACGGGTCACCAGCGTCGGCAACTCCTCCGGACACGCTGTTCAGCGCGAACATGCCGGAGACCGCACCGGATTTGGTGGACTTCACCGAGGAGCATGACGCGATCGCGCACGACTTGGCGAGGACGCAGGTCTTTCGCTTCGACCCATCGGCACGACCGTTTCGTTTCGATACGCTCGGTTTGGAAGCGAGATTCTCATCCATCGCTCCCGGTGGAAGGCTCATCGCCTATCAGACGGTGGACAGCCGCATCATGGTGACGGCTTTTCCGCCGCGGGCGAATCGCACTCAGCTCGCATCGCAGGGTGTAGAGCCGCTCTGGCTGTCGAGCTCGCAGATCGTTTATCGAGCCGGAGTATCCTGGTATACGTCGCGCGTGGACGCCGTGACTGGACAAGCAATGGGCAGGCCCACGCTCTGGGCACACGACCCGAGATTCTCCGACACGTCCGGGTGGTCGAACCGCGTCTCGCATGACGGCGGCATCATCTACGTACAAGGGCCAGCCGAATCGAGCGCGCGCTATCTTCGCGTCGTGCCGAATTGGGTCTCGCAGATGAAGGCGGCGGTCGACAGCGTCAATCGGTAGGAACTGCGTGGCTCCCTAACGTCCACCGTTCAGCTACAAGTTGGGCAGGCGATCCTAACTCTGTCGCGAAGGAAACGAGATCGAGCAACTGGATGCCTCGCAACGTGTGAGCCTTCACGGCATTGTTAGGCATCCGCCGTGACTCGAGTGCCGCATGGTGTCAGGGATAGTGCCAACGAAAAGCGCGCTCCACTGCGGAGCGCGCTCAGTCTCTATCATGGCAATAGCAGGGGCGGGACTCGAACCCGCGACCCCGGCATTATGAGTGCCGTGCTCTAACCGGCTGAGCTACCCTGCCAGACTAACACCCTACCGCCGAATCTAACAAACCGATCCGGCACTTCCACAACGACGAAGGCCGGACCTCTCGGCCCGGCCTCGAGTAGCGGGGGCGGGATTTGAACCCGCGACCTTCGGGTTATGAGCCCGACGAGCTACCAGGCTGCTCCACCCCGCGATAGTAAGAGAAATCTACGGGCCAAAGGCCCGCTCAGTCAAGGGTTGCGCGCCGTATCTGACGGCTCCGCAAAGCGATACAGGATCTCCTTCTCCCCCTTCACCATCCCGAACTCCTCCCGCGCTATCCGCTCCTGCACCGCCGGATCGGTGAGCACCCCGCGCTTCACCCGCGCCAGCGAATCGACCTCCCGCTCGAGCGAGTCGATCTGACGCTCGAGCGTCGCCTTCCTCGACCGCTGCGACAACAGATCGGTGGTGGCGTACTCGCCACCCTGGACCGCGAACGCAATGGCGCCGACCCCGACGATGCCTAACAACAAGTTGCGCAGCTTCGGTTTCATGATGTCATAGGCCGTAGATCGCGCCGCCCGGAAACTCGGCGGTCTCGCCTAACATCTCCTCGATCCTCAGCAGCTGATTGTACTTCGCCACACGATCCGACCGGCTCACGGAACCGGTCTTGATCTGACCCGCGCCGGTGCCCACGGCCAGGTCGGCGATGAACGTGTCCTCGGTCTCGCCGCTTCGATGCGAGATCACCGACAGATACCCAGCCGACCGCGCCATCTCGATCGCCTCGAGCGTTTCGGTCAACGTGCCGATCTGATTGACCTTGATGAGAATTGCGTTGCCGACGCCGCTCTCGATGCCGCGGCTCAGTCGATCGGTATTCGTCACGAAAAGATCGTCGCCGACCAGCTGCACCCGGTCGCCTAACGAGGAGGTCAGCTTCGCCCACCCATCCCAATCGTCCTCGGCCAAGCCATCCTCGATCGACACGATGGGATACTCGTTGAGCCACCGCTTGTACATCTCGATCATTCCCGATGCGTCGAGCGTCCCGGCACCGCTCTTCTTGAACGTGTAGCGTCCTCCCCGGTACAGCTCCGAGGCCGCGCAGTCGAGCGCCAACGCCACCTGCTTTCCGGGCGCGTAGTTGGCCTTCTCGATCGCATCGATGATGACCTTCACCGCCTCTTCATCGTTCTCCAGATTCGGCGCGAAGCCGCCTTCGTCGCCCACCGCCGTCGTCAGACCGCGCTTGGTCAGAATCTTCTTGAGACAATGAAATACCTCGGTCCCCATCCGCAACGCCTCGCTGAAACTCTCGGCGCCGACGGGCACGATCATGTATTCTTGAAAGTCGACGGTGTTCGACGCGTGCGCTCCGCCGTTGAGAATGTTCATCATCGGCACGGGCATCGTGCGTGAGAGCGGGCCGCCCAGATACCGATACAGCGGCACGCCCTGATCCTCGGCCGCCGCTCGCGCGCTCGCCATCGACACGGCCAGAATCGCGTTGGCGCCGAGCCGAGCCTTGTTAGGCGTATCGTCGAGCTCCAGCATGGCGCGGTCGACGGCGATCTGATCGGCGGCTAACAACCCCCGCAGCGCCGGCGCGATCGTCTCCTCGATGTTGCGCACCGCCTTGCGCACTCCCTTCCCCGCGTACCGGTCCGCATCGCCGTCGCGCAGCTCGAGCGCCTCGTGCTCGCCCGTGGAGGCGCCACTCGGTACCGCGGCGCGGCCCGTCGCTCCGCTCTCGAGTAAGACGTCGGCCTCGACGGTGGGATTGCCGCGGCTGTCGAGAATTTCACGCGCGCGAATGTCGACGATCTCTGACATGAATTCCAATTGTAGGGGGAAGAAACCGGCCGGCGCGGAGAAGGTTTACGCGACCGGGCTGCGGGTGTCAATCACGGACGCGTCCGATACGACACCGTAACGCTCGAGCGCCTCGGCCATTCTCATCCACACCGTGCGCACGAGTTGGTCGCGGTCTTCATAGCCGAGACCGGCCGTCGGCACCGGATCGAGGAAGGTAATCTCTGCCTCGCCAGGCCGAATCATGATCGCGCCCTTGGGCTGCACGGCCATCGTTCCATGCACGATGCACGGAACGATCGGCGCCTGTGCCGCAATGGCAAGTACGAACGGTCCCTTCTTGAATGGACGTAGAGCGTAGCTGCGTCCTCGCGTACCCTCGGGACACACGACGACCGAAACTCCATCCTTCATCTCCGACGCCGCATCCCGGTACGCATCGAAAGCTGCGCGCTGATTCTTGCGATCGACATAAATTGCCGCCACGCGACCAGCGGCCGGGCCAAAGAGAGGAATCTTCCTGAGCTCTTTCTTGGCGATGAACCTGAAGCGCGGCACCACGGCCGCGAGCGCGAAGACGTCGAACCAGCTCACGTGGTTCGACACGTAGACACGAGCGTCGCCGTGCTCGATGTGCTCGGGATTGTTGATGCGCAGCTTCACGCCGGCCGCAGCCAGCACCCATCGCGAGAATCTCCGTCCAGCGAGATCGCCGAATCCGCCCGGACGAAAGCGAATCCCAAAAAGCATCGCCAATAGGATCGGGATCGCTAGCACCAGCGTCGAAACGAGGATCGCTAGATAGGCGAGCACCGTGCGGACGAGCACCATGTCGACTCAGAAGTGACTGTAGCCGCCGAACGAGCTCACGCGCTCCCCCGCCTGCGTGGCGACGACACCCGCCTTTCCCGCCTCGACGCGACCGACCTGACTGAGTGGCGTTCCGAGCTCTTCCTCGAAGGCCTCGGTGTCCAATCCGTGTGGGGCGCTCACGATGAGCTCGTACTCTTCGCCGCTCCGCGCGGCATCCGCGGGAGGCATGCCGCCTAACGTGGGAAGCTCGTCGAGGTCGAGGGTGACACGGACATTGCTCGCGTACGCCATGTGTAGTGTGTCGGCGAGCAACCCGTCGCTCACATCTATTGCCGCGTGAGCACCGTGCTCGGCCAGCCACTGCGCCTCACGAATGCGCGGCACCGGATGCGCAAAGCGAAAGCGCGATACAGGATCGGGGCGCTCTCCTTCGCGCAGCGCCTTGAGCGCCGCCGCCGGTCCGCCGAATCGTCCGGTGACGTAGATCGCATCGCCGGCGCGCGCACCCGCGCGCGACAATGGCTCGGCCGAGTGTCCGAGTACAGTTATCGTCAACGCGAGATCTCGACCGGCCGTCATGTCACCGCCAAGGATACGAGCGCCGACGTCGCCCACGGCTTCGCCAATGCCATCGGCGACGTCGCCGAGCTCGGGGAGCCAATCCTCCGGAACGCTCATCGCGACGAGGACGCCGACCGGTGACGCAGCCATTGCGGCAAGATCGCTGAGCGCCGCCGCCGTCGCTCGATAGCCGATCTCACGCGCGTCCATCCACGCGCGACGGAAGTGCACGTGCTCGACCGAGCTGTCGGTGCTGAGGACCAGACGCCCGCCGCGAAAACCCTCCAGCGTCGCCGCATCGTCGCCGACGCCGAACGCCCGGTCACCCCAACGAAAGAGCATGTCGCGAATGAGCTCGAACTCGCGCCCGGGCCCCATCGTGATCTCTCGAGTCATCGCGGCATTCCGTCCGTCGTCCGTCTCAGTCGCAGCACTCCTTCGCGCGTGGCGATCCACGCCCACCCTGGGTCGAGCAACACGTCGAATGCAGCGCCGGGAATATGTCCGGGCGCGCTGAGCACCCGCGTCAACGCCGATCCTCGTTGAAAGATGATCACGCCGCGTTGTCCCGTCACCCAGATCGTGCTGGCGTCGGCCGAAGCGGCGGAGATGGCACCGATTACGGAAGGCCTGGTAGCAGCGGCGCTCGGCGTCACGGCGCCGCTTCGACGATCGACATAAAGAAGATCGCGCTCGGTGACGACAGCGAGCACGGTATCGGCAAGCGCCAGCGCTCTGATCGGCTGCGTCAGACGCAATTCGCTCGTGGCGGCTGCGGGCCGGCGAAGCGATGACGTTGCGACTGCGGGTGACAGGGCGAGCAGGCCGCGCTCCGTACCGACCCAGAGCGTGTCGCCGGCCAGCGCCAGCGCACGAACTGGTGCGTTGTCGCCGAGCGGTTGGCTCACCGCGTCGGCGCTCACGAATACCAGTCCTTGCGCCGTCCCAACCCAGGCACCGTCGGCGGTGGCGGCGACCGAGAGTGCTTCCTGCGCCGGAAGACCACGCGATGTGGTGAACAGCCGAACATTGTCGGCGTCGCGCAGGTCCACCCGCGCAACACCACGGTCGGTCGCCAGCCACGCAACGTCACCAAATACATCCATGGAGAACGTACGAGCATTGGCGAGCGGGCGGAGTGGATTGCTTTCCAGCCAGCGCCATCGCTGGAGATCCCCTGTGAAGTGCGTGAGCCCGCCGCGCGAGCCGGGGAGACCGAGTCCGGCAACCAGTACGTCGTCGCCCGCCCCCGCCAACGCCCCCGCGCCCTCGTCGAGCAGCCCGTATTCCACTTGTTCCGAGCGGTTGAAGACCGGATCGACGCGGAACAGTCCGCCGCCGCGCGTGCCTAACCAGACTTCGGTCTCGTTAGGCGCAATGCTTCCGGCGACGATCGGCCAGCTTCGGTTGGTTCCGTCCCTCGTGAGCATTGGTGCGAAGTTTCGGAGCGACGGATATCGATCGAGCACATCACGCAGCGAAGACGCGACGATGCGTTGACCGGCCGGCGGCACCTGATTGCCGCCGACGCGAAACGCAGCGCCAGTGCGGGATACCTGGGTCCATCCCGCCGTCGTATACACGAATGCGCCTGACGATGGATTCCGCGCGTCGAACACGATCGCGCCCGGCACCCCAGGCACGAGTGCACTCACCTCGCTCGGCGGAAAGACTCGGACGTACAGGACACGTCCGGAGCTTGCGATCCATACCGCTTCCTCCAGCGGGTCCGCGGCCATGAGCTCGACCGCTCCGCGGAAGAACCGGTCCTCCAGGCGATGCGGCTGAAGCCATTGGCGAAATCTGCGCTCGTGAATGGCCAGCGACTGACCAGAAACGGCGAACAGATACCGGTCCGAGACCGCTACTCCCTCGACATCGGAGAAAGTGGAGATCAGGACGCGATCGTCTCGTGAGTCGAACCCTGGAGACGGAACGCCGGACGACGTGCCCGCGCCCGAGCATGCGGCGAGCGACAGCAGCATCGTCGCAAATGCCGCACGTCTCACCGCATCCCTCCAACGGGCTCGAGCTCGGCCAGCACTGGCGGGCGCGGTGCGGGCCGTTCGAGTAACCACGCTCGCGGCAGCGCATGAATGACATCCATGAGATTCACGCCGCGCAGCGCGCGTCCCGCTCCGGCGATCTCCGCCGCTCGTCCGTGCACCCACGCGGCGCACGCGCCGGCGAGCAGCGGATCTTCAACCTGCGCCAGCAGCGTTGCGGCGATCCCCGAGAGCACATCGCCGCTCCCCGCGGTTGCGAGCGCCGGCGTGCCCGCCGCGCTCACCAGACGCTCTCCACTCGGGCTCGTGACCACAGTCGGCACTCCTTTGAGCAGCACAGTTGCACCGGTCGGCCGCGCCAGCTCGACGCCGATGTCGAACGACCGCGCGACGATGTCGTCGATCGAGCCGCCCGTCAGGCGTGCAAACTCGGCGACGTGTGGCGTGAGCAGCGCGGGACGTCCGCCGAGCAGGCTGCCTAACGATTCTGGCTCGCCTCGGAAGATGTTGAGCCCATCGGCGTCGAGCACCACGGGCCCGCGCCACACGCTGAGGAGGCGCCGCACTAGCTCGCGCGATTCGGGCGAGTCGCCGAGCCCCGGACCAACGAGCAGAGCATGTGCCCATTCGCCCAGATCGCGGCGCATGTCGTCATCGTCTGCCGGCCAGGGCGACGCCAGCGCGACGGGGAGCGCAGACTGCACCACCGGCATGCTGTCGGCGGCTACGAGGAGCTTCACCATCCCTATGCCGCTCCGTAATGCCGCCTCCGCCGCCAGCACCGCGGCGCCGGTCATGCCCATGCGGCCGCCGACGATTACCAGCCGCTTTCGGCTTCCCTTGTGCGCGTTGGCGGGAATCGGCGGCACGGCATTCCGGACGTAGGACGCAGCAACCAGCGCCGGCGCGCGGTCATCGTCGCCGAATCGCCCCAGCCCGATGTCGAGCACGACGATACGGCCGGCCAGGTCCCGCCTAACTAGTAAACCGCGCTTGAGCGTGCCGAAGGTGACAGTGACGTCGGCGCGTACGGCAGTGGTGGACTCCCCGGTTGATGCATCGAGCCCGCTCGGCACGTCCAGACTCACCACGCTGGCGCCCGCGCCGCGGAGCTCGTTGATGCACGAGATCGCGTCGGCAATGTCGCCACGCGGCGCTCCCCGGGAGCCGGTGCCTAACAACGCATCGACCACCACGCTGGCGCGGGGCGGTAGCTCGGCCGGCACGAGCGGCTCGGCCAGCGCACGCTCGGCGCGCGCATCGGCCGTGCGCATCTCGCCGACGGCCTGCACGCCGACCTTGATCCCGGCCGCAGCCAGCGCTCGCGCCACGACCCAGCCGTCACCGCCATTGTTCCCCGGTCCGGCGAAGATTGCAACGCCGTCCGCGAGCCTCCGAGGGTCGAGTCGCGCAATCTCGGCGGCCGCGGCGGCGCCCGCGCGCTGCATGAGCGCGCGAGAAGGGATGCCTGAGGCGATCGCGGCGGAATCGCGGGCTGCGGATTCCGAGGCGGTAGTTACCCTAACGAGGGGAATCATGGAGACTCAAAGAGCGGCATGCGGTATCCGGCATTCGGCATTCGGAACTGCACACCTGATGAGTTCCGAATCCGCCGTTCCCGAATGCCGGATGCCGAATGCCGAATGCCGCAGTTCTTGTCTTGATGCGACAAGCGGCGGTGAAAAAACACCGCCGCCTCCACTCGCCTTCGTGACTACTTGTGCGAATGACTCAGCGCTCGCCCGAAGCTGATCTCGCCGTTGTCGATCCTGATGTTGAAACCGCAATCAGGATTGTTGCAAACCCAGGCCTTGTAGGTGATCGGCGCTCCATCTCGGCCGTAGTCGCTCAACGGGAGCAACATTCCTTCACGACATTTCCGGCACGCCGGCAGCTCCTTCACGTCCATGGCACCACCCTCCCCCCAGGGTCACGCGTGCCCGGCGCGGTGCCTGCTGTGCGATCCCGTCAGGGCAACGCGGCGCAGCTCCAGGGATACTCGCGCTCGAAGGCCTGGTCGAAGTCGAAGACGTCGACGAACTCATCGCGAGTATCACTCGGCTGACTGATCAGCAGTCCCAGATCCACGAGGGTGAAGACGATGTCGCCCAGGTCCTCGGTGCGGCGCACGCCCCAGTGTTCGAGCACCAGACGCGCCGTCACCCCGAATCGCTCCAATGCCAGATCGCGGCAGGAGGCGGCGAGCTCCCGTCCGCCGATGTGCCTCCGCTCGGGAAGCCGCGTCTGACAGTACTCGAGCGCGGCCAGCACGAAGAGGTACGCGCCCTCCTCGAACCGTGGGTCGCGCAACCGAATGCGATCCATTATGCCATCCCGGAACACCAACTGCGTCAACGAACCCTCGCAGGAAACGACTTGTCGATAACATGGGATGGGGAGCGGCGGGGCACAACGGGGGAGGCAGGCATCGAGTATTCGGTTTGTGAAAACCTGTGCAGCGGCATGAGGCATGGGGCATGAGGCATCCGGGTCTCGGTGGAGAGTCTCCAGCACCGAGACCCGGATGCCTCATGCCCCATACCTCATGCCGCTGTTTTTTTTTCAATGCTATCGGCCAATCCCCAATTCCGTCGTTGCATACAACGGAAAGGCCGAGCACAACTCCTTCACCTCTCCTCTCACCTTGCTCAGCGCCGCATCGTCCTCGGGCCGCGAAAGCGCGCGGTCGATCAGGCTGGCAATACGCACCATCTCCGCTTCCTTCATCCCGCGGGTGGTGACGGCTGGCGTACCGATGCGGATGCCGCTCGTCACAAAGGGCGACTGCGTCTCGCGTGGCACGGTGTTCTTGTTCACCGTGATGCTCGCCGCATCGAGCGCGCGCTCGGCGAGCTTGCCGGTGAGGCCGCGATTGCGCAGATCGACCAGCATCAGGTGATTGTCCGTGCCGCCTGACACGAGGTCGAAGCCACGCTCGACGAGTGCCGCGGCGAGTGCCTTGGCGTTAGCGACCACCTGACGACAATACGTCTTGAAAGACGGCTCGAGCGCTTCCTTGAACGCGACTGCTTTCGCGGCGATCACGTGCATGAGCGGTCCGCCCTGCATCCCCGGAAAGACCGCCTTGTCGATCGCCTTCGCGTGCTCTTCGTCGCACAGAATCAAGCCGCCTCGCGGCCCACGAAGCGTCTTGTGCGTCGTGCTGGTCACCGCGTCGGCGTACGGCACAGGCGAGGGATGAACGCCGGTGGCTACGAGTCCGGCGAAGTGCGCCATGTCGACCACGAGTCGCGCACCCGATTCGCGCGTGATGTCGGCGAATGCCGGAAAGTCGATGATGCGCGCGTAAGCACTGGCGCCGGCGATGATGACGCGCGGACGCTCCTTGAGCGCGAGGTGACGCACCTGATCGTAGTCGATGTAGCCCGCGTCGGTCACTCCGTAGTGAACGGCACGATAGAGAAGCCCAGAAAAATTGACGGGCGACCCGTGCGTGAGATGGCCGCCCATCGAGAGATCGAGACCGAGAATGGTGTCCCCCGGCTTCAGGAACGCGAGGAACACCGCCGCGTTGGCCTGTGCGCCAGAGTGCGGCTGCACGTTCGCATGATCGGCCCTGAAGAGCTCCTTCGCTCTGGCAATCGCCAGTCGCTCGACGACGTCGACGTGCTCGCACCCACCGTAGTATCGCTTGCCTGGAAGGCCCTCGGCGTACTTGTTCGTGAGCGGCGACCCCATTGCTTCCATCACCGCGGGTGACACGAAGTTTTCGCTGGCGATGAGCTCGAGCCCGTCACCCTGACGCCGCGTCTCCTCGGCGATCGCTTCCGCGACCTCGGGATCCGCCTGCGAGAGCGCGGTGCCCGGTGGACGATTCTCCCAATCGACCCAATTCATTCCCGCTTCCCCTCTCCTCGCTCCGCGGTTCGCTCGATCTTCTCGACGCGACGTTCGTGTCGCCCACCCTCGAAGGGTGTGTCCAACCATCGCTTCAAGATTTCGACTCCCTCCGCCTCGGTGACGAAGCGCGCCGGCAGCACGAGCACGTTCGCGTCGTTGTGTCGGCGCGCGAGCTCCGCCACTTCAGGCGACCACGCCACTGCGGCGCGCACGTTCGGATACCGATTTGCGACGTACGACATGCCGAGCCCCGTTCCGCACAGCAGCACACCCCGCTGCGCGCTGCCGTCAGACACCTCGCGGGCCAACGGATGCGCGTAATCCGGATAATCCGTCGACGCGTCGGACGATGTGCCCAGGTCCTCGACATCGTAGCCGGCATCACGCAACGCCTCGTGAATTTTTTTCTTCAAGGCGAAGCCCGCATGATCGGAAGCGATCGGAATTTTTTCGTTATGCATTTTGCTAAAGTACGCCATCAGCCATCCGCCATCCGCCATCCGCCATCCGCCATCCGCGCTTCGGCGATAAGATCTGGCTGCCTGATCCGGATGGCGGATGGCGGATGGCTAATGGCGGAATTCTAGGGTTTGTTCGGCCACTGCGGCCACGTCCTCACCAACGAACCCACGGCCTTCAGCCGTCGCTCGGCCATCCTATCCGCCGCGACATACGTAGGAATTCCGCTCTCCTTGGCAATCTCGAACACTCCGATCAACGTCTGGTATATCTCGTCCGCCTTTCTGAGCGAGCGCTCCGAATCCCAACCCGCGAGCTCGGAGTAGACGTTGATGACACCGCCGGAGTTGGCCACGTAGTCGGGAGCGTACAGAATCTCGCGCCGCTCGAGCATGTCGCCATGGCGATCCTCGAGCAGCTGATTGTTCGCCGCGCCGGCGACGATCTCCACCTTGAGCTGCGGAATCGTCGCGTCGTTGAGGATCCCGCCTAACGCGCACGGGGCAAAGACGTCGGCACGGACCCCGTAAATCTCGCCAGGCTCGACTGCGCGTGCGCCGAACTCCTTCACCACGCGGCGGACTCGCTCGGCGTCAATGTCGGTGATGATCACCTGCGCGCCGGCGCGATGTAGCGCGCGGCAGAGATAATAACCGACGTGGCCGGCGCCCTGCACCGCCACGCTCTTGCCGGTGAGATCATCGGAGCCCCACCGCCACGAGGCGCACGCCTGGATGGCGCGGAACACGCCGTGCGCGGTGACCGGCGACGGATCGCCCGAGCGGCCGGCCAGCCCCGCGACGTAGTCCGTCTCCATGTGGACGAAGTCCATGTCCGCCGTGCTCGTGCCGACGTCCTCGGCGGTGACATAACGGCCGCCTAACGATTCGACGAAGCGGCCGTGTGCCCTGAAAATCATCTCGCGGTTCGGCGTCCGATTGTCGCCGATGATCACCGACTTTCCGCCGCCGAGGTTGAGGCCGGCAACGGCGTTCTTGTACGTCATCCCCCGAGCCAAGCGTAGCGCGTCGATCAATGCTTCGTCGTCGCTGGCGTAGCTCCAGAAACGAGTGCCGCCAAGCGCCGGACCCAACGTCGTGCTGTGGATGGCGATGATCCCGCGGTACCCGGCCGACGGATCGCTGCAGAGCACCAGCTGCTCGTGCCCCATCTCGGCGATCGTGTCGAAGAGATTTCCCGTCACGCCTGGCCTGGTCGCTTTTGCAGGGAGGGTACTTGTCATTGTCAGGTGCTGTTGCCGCACGGGCATGGACGCCAATGCAGGTCGAGGTGATCAGGAATGGGCATACAGCTCGCGAGCGATCACGATCCGCTGAATCTCGGACGTTCCTTCGTAGATCTCGGTCACCTTCGCATCACGGAACAATCGCTCGACGGGATATTCCTTTACATATCCGTAGCCGCCGAAGATCTGGATCGCCTGTGTAGTGACCCACATCGCGGTCTCGCTCGCCAGGAGCTTGCTCATCGAGCTGAACTGCGTAATCGGCTCGCCGCGATCCTTGGCCGCCGCTGCCGCATAGAGCAGCGAGCGCGCGGCGGTGACGCGCGTGGCCATGTCGGCGAGCTTGAACTGAATACCCTCGAACTCTTTGATCGGCTTCCCGAACTGCCGTCGCTCCGCCGCGTAGCGCACGGAGTGTTCCAGCGCCGTGCGGGCGATCCCAATCGCCTGAGCCGCGATGCCGAGCCGGCCGTGATCGAGCGACTGCATGGCGTAGACGAATCCCAACCCTTCTTTGCCGAGCATGTGATCCGCCGGGATCCTGAGATTCTCGAAGACGAGCTGGGTGGTCGGTGACGCGCGCAATCCCATCTTGTCTTCCTTCTTGCCGACCTTGAAGCCCGGCATGTCCGGTGTGACGACGAATGTAGTGATGCCGCGCGGTCCCTTGCGGTCGCTTGGCCTGTCGGTGCGCGCCATGACGACGAAGACGTCACCAGTGTTGCCGTTCGTCACCCACGCCTTCCTGCCGTTCAGCACCCAGCAGTCTCCCGACCGTTCGGCCTGCGTGCGCAGCGACGCGGCATCGGAGCCCGATTCCGGCTCCGACAGCGCGAACGCGCCGAGCAGCTCGCCGCGCGCCATAGGACGGAGATATTTCTCTTTCAGCACCTCGCTACCATAGCGCAGAATCATCTGCGTCGGCAGCGAGTTGTGCACGCTCATCGACACCGCCGTCGACGCGTCGACGGCCGCGATCTCCTCGAGGGCAACGAGATAGGTGGTCGTGTCGAGACCGAGCCCGTCGTACTGGTCGGGGATCATCATTCCGAGAAAGCCGAGCTCGCCCAGCTTGTCGATGATCGAGCGGTCGAAATACTGCTCTCGATCCCACATGTCCGTGTGCGGCGCGATCTCCGCCGCCGCGAAGTCGCGGGCGGTGGATTGAATCGAAAGCTGTTCTTCCGTTAGGGGGATTAGAGCCCAGGACATAATTCAGGACAGAGAAGCGCTATCTGCCATCTGCCATCCGCCATCCGGGTCGCGGCGCAGCGAACTCATCGCCTGACCCGGATGGCAGATGGCGGATGGCGGATGGCGGCTGATCACTTATAGTCATAGAATCCCTTACCGCTCTTCCTCCCCAACCACCCAGCCGCAACATACTTCCTCAACAACGGGCACGGCCGATACTTTGGATCGCCCAATCCCTTCTGTAGCACTTCCATGATCGACAAGCAGGTGTCCAGGCCGATCAGGTCTGCGAGGGCGAGCGGTCCCATGGGGTGATTCATTCCCAGCTTCATGACCGTGTCGATCGCTTCAGGCGTGCCGACGCCTTCCATCAGGCAGAAAATCGCCTCGTTGATCATCGGCATCAACACACGGTTCGACACGAAGCCCGGGTAGTCCTTCACCTCGACCGGAGTCTTGCCGAGCCGCTTGCTCAGGTCGAGGACCGTGTTCGTCGTCTCGTCGGACGTCGCCAGCCCGCGAATCACCTCCACCAGCTGCATCACCGGCACCGGATTCATGAAGTGCATCCCGATCACGCGATCGGCGCGCTTGGTTCGCGCGCCGATCTCGGTGATGGAGATGGAGCTGGTGTTGCTGGCGAGGATCGCGTTAGGCGCCGACAATCGGTCGAGATCGGCAAAGATTCTGTACTTGAGATCGGCGTTCTCGGTGGCCGCCTCTACCACGAGCGAGCTTCCATCGACGTCGGCCAGTGACGTCGAATCGGTGATGCGCGCCAATGCCGCGTCGCGGCTGGCGGCGTCGACAGCTCCCTTCTGCACCTGACGAGCGAGATTCTTTTCGATCGTGGTGCGTCCCTTGGCCAGCGCCTCGCTCGAGACGTCGATCATCGTGACATCGAAGCCGGATTGCGCGAACACGTGCGTGATCCCGTTTCCCATCTGACCGGCTCCGATCACCGCGACACGCTCGCTCATGCGTGCGGCTCCGCCGGGTGGATTCGCCGCGCGTATCGCCGCAGCATCAATATCGAGATCACCATGCTGAGTGCCGCGAGCAGTCCACCCTCCGGCCCCCATGGTCCTCCCGTCAGCACGTCGGGACCTCTCTCCACCATGAGGAAATCAGGCATGTTCACGCCGGGAATCACCTCGGTCGCACCACTCACCGGCGCGTGCAGCACACCGGTCATCATCCAGTTCCAGGCGAAGTGCGCCGCCCAGGCGGCGTAGAGGCTTCCCGTGTAGACCACCACCGCCGCCAGGAAGATACCCGCCATCGTCACCAGCAGCAGCGACTGGCCGCATGTCTGCGCGTCGAAATTCCCGGCGCGCATTGTCGGAATGCACCCGTTCGGATTGAACGAGTGCGCCGAGGCGAACACGACGCTGGTGAGGATCGCGGCCGGTACCCATCCCCACGACTCACGCAGCACGCGAAAAAAATAGCCGCGAAACATCAGCTCTTCGTGAAACGCCGCCGGGATGAAGAACGCGAGCATGATGAGCGCGAACTCGATCGACGCGCCGGGCTGCGTTGGCTGAATGCGAAGCCAGCCGACAGCCAGCAGCGTCGCCATCGGCAGTGCGATTGCCAGGAGCCCGACGATGATGCCGAGCAGTGCGTATCGAGGTCGCGCATGCTCGGAGCCGAGGCCGACGTCGCTCCAGCTTCGCTTGTCGACCGTACGGATCATCACCAGGTGCGCGAGCACGCACCCGCCGACGATCGCCCAATTGAAGAGGATGAGACCGATGACATCCTGCGTCGGGTCGCCGTACACGATCGTCAGCATCGAGATGGCGACGACCGAGAACACGATCACCAGCCCTACGAACGCCAACACCCGCCAGAGCGTACGCAGGCGGCCGTTCGCGTCGTAAAAGAGCTTGGGTTTCGTCAAGCGGTGATCGTCAGGCCGGACGCGCCGGGCGCTTCGTCGAGAGCGCGCCGCCTAACAACGATTTGACGACATCCATGGCGAGAAATGGCAGCGTTCCGAACTTGGCGGCGGTGGCGGCGCTCCCGGTCAGGATCATGAGCTGCGCCACGCCGCCCACGTGCAGCATGAGGATGCCCGCGGCGGAAGCCAACGTCCGTCCGGCGAAGCTCGGCCACCGCTCCCCGATCGTCCCGGCGATCCACGCGGCGACCGGATAGGCCCACAGATATCCGCCGGTTGGACCCATGAACCGCGCGATCCCCTGTGGAAGCTCGGGGATCGCGGCGAAGACCGGCAAGCCGGCCGCGCCCGCGAGCAAGTAGAGGATCATGCTGGCGGCGCCGAGCGTCGGACCGAGCCAGAGGCCGGCGAGGACGACCATCAGCGGCTGCAGCGTCATCGGTACCGGCGTGCCGGGAATGCGAATGGCGACTTGTGAGGCAACCGCCAACGCGCCGGCGAAGCCGACCACCATGAGCGCGGCCACTCGCCGGTCGCGCGCGATCGTCAGACCGAGACTCGTCATCAGTTCATACGCTCCACGCTGAGGGCTACTGCGTTGCCGCCGCCGAGACAGAGCGTGGCCAGGCCGGTGCTGGCACCTCGATCGCGCATCGCGTACAGCAGCGTCGTCAACACCCGCGCTCCGCTCGCGCCGATCGGATGACCGAGCGCGATCGCCCCGCCGTGCACGTTCACGCGGTCCCAATCCCAGGAGAGACCGGCGCCATCGGCCAACGCCTGTGAGGCAAACGCTTCGTTCGCCTCTATGAGATCGTAGTCGCCGATGCGGGTGCCGCTCCGCTCCATCAGCCGGTTGACGGCGACGATCGGCGCGAAGAAGAGATCGCGCGGCTCGCCTCCGCCGGTAGCGTAGCCGGTGATGCGCGCCATGATCTTCAGGCCGTTCGACCGGGCGTACTCCTCGGACACGACCACCACCGCCGACGCGCCATCGTTCATGCTCGAGGCGTTGCCCGCGGTGACGCTCAGCTCGTCGGGCTTCATTTCCTTTGGCGCGGTGGCGCCGAACGCCGGGCGAAGCTTGCCTAACGACTCGAGGGTGGTATCGCGGCGCGGTCCCTCATCGGTGTCGACCACCGTCGCGCCCTTCTTGCCGGGGATCTCCACCGGAACGATCTCGTCCTTGAACTTTCCGCTGTCGATCGCTTCCACCGCCTTACGATGCGACGCGACGGCAAACTCATCCTGCATCTGCCGAGAGATGCCCGCCTTCTTCGCGGTATACTCCGCGTGCCCGCCCATGTGCACTTCGCAGAAGGAGCACCAGAGACCGTCTTTGATCAGTCCGTCGACCAGCTGCTGATCGCCGAACTTCACGCCGGTGCGCATTCCATAGACGTAATACGGCGCGCTCGACATCGACTCCTGACCGCCGGCGACCAGCACCCGCTGATCGCCCGCACGGATCGATTGCGCCGCGAGCATCACCGCCTTGAGGCCGGACCCACAGACTTTGTTGACGGTCATTGCGCCAACGGTCCCCGGGATCCCCGCCTGGATCGCCGCCTGTCGCGCGGGCGCCTGTCCCACGCCACCCTGCACGACGTTTCCCATGATGACTTCCTCGACGTCCTGCACCGGGACGCCGGACCGTTTGAGCGCTTCGCGAATCGCTATGGCGCCGAGCTCGGGCGCTGAGAGGGTCGAAAGGCCACCGAGGAACTTGCCGATCGGGGTGCGGGTGGCGGAGACGATGACGGGAGTGCGGGAGAAGTCAGACATCCCTGAAAATTAGCCCCGAAGAATCGCATTAGGCAGTAGGGATCGGCATTCCAAAGCGCGCCATCCGCCATCAGGCCATCCGCCATCCGGGTTTTGGCGCAAGGAACTACTTGCCAAGACCCGGATGGCGGATGGCCTGATGGCGGATGGCGCGTTGTCCTCTACTGAACTGAAACGTTCTCCGGCTCCGTCACTCCCAGCGCATTCAAGATGAACGCGTATCTGAACGCCAGCTCTCTGAGATTGTCGTATCTCCCCGACGATCCCCCGTGCCCCGCGCCCATGTGCGTCTTGAGGAGGAGCATGTTGTTGTCCGTCTTCATCGCGCGGAGCTTGGCCACCCACTTCGCCGGCTCCCAATACGCCACGCGCGGGTCGTTGAGGCCGGTCGTCACCAGGAGAATCGGGTAGGCGGTGTTCTTCACCTGATCGTACGGTGAGTACGAGAGCATGTACGCATAGTGCTCCTTGACCTGCGGATTGCCCCACTGCTCCCACTCGCCCGCGGTCAACGGGATCGAGCCATCCATCATCGTGTTGATCACGTCGACGAACGGGACGTCGGCCACCACAGCCTTGAAGAGATCGGGGCGCATCGTCATCACCGCGCCCATGAGCAACCCGCCCGCGCTTCCACCGCGAATCGCCAGCCGCTCCTTCGAGGTATACCCTTCCTTGATGAGATGCTCGGCCGCCGCAATGAAGTCGGTGAACGTGTTCTTCTTGTTGAGCATCTTCCCCTGGTCGTACCACCAGCGTCCGAGCTCCTGTCCACCGCGGATGTGCGCGATGGCGTAGATGAAGCCGCGGTCGAGCAAGCTCAGATTGTTCGACGAGAAGGTCGGATCGGTGCTCGAGCCGTACGAGCCGTACGAGTAGAGTAGCATCGGCCGCTTCCCATCCTTCACCAGCGACTTCTTGTACACCAGCGAGACGGGCACCATGACGCCGTCTGGCGCGCGCGCCCACGTGCGCTCGGTGGCGTACAGCGTCTTGTCGTATCCGCCCAGCACTTCCGTCTGCTTCTTGAGCTCGCGCTTCCGCGTCGTCATGTCGAAGTCGAACACCGACGACGGCGTCACCAGTGACGTGTAGACGAAGCGGACCAGCTTCGTGTCGTGCTCGGGATTGTTCGCTCCGAACACCGTGTAGACGGGCTCGGGGAAGTCGACGCGATACGAGCGTCCCGTGGCGAGGTTCTGCACGCGAATCTGCCGCAGCGCCCTCTCGCGCTCGTACACCACCAGATGATCCTTGAAGACATCGATGCCATCGATCAGCACCGAGTCGCGATGGGCGATCAGATCCTTCCAATTCTTCCGCGTCGGATCACTCTCCGGCGCCCACATCACCTTGAAGTTCACCGCCTTGTCGTTGGTCACGATCAGAAAGCGATTGCCGTGATGTTCGACGTCGTACTCCAGCTCCTTGGTCCGCGGCTGGATCATCTTCCAGTCGTCGCCGGGGCGATCGGCCGGCAGATAGCGATACTCCGATTGCGTGAAGCTGGACGTCGACAGGAGCAAATACTTCTTGTCCTTGGTCGGGAAGATCGCCACGCGGAAGAGGACATCCGGCTCGTGGTAGACTCTGACGTCCTTCGACTGGTCCTCGCCTAACGTGTGACGGAAGATCTGATCGGGGCGCTGCGCCGAATCGGTCTTGGTGTAAAACAGCGTCTTGTTGTCGTTCGCCCAGGCGAGCGAGAAGTGCACGTTGTCGACGCGATCGGTGAGAATCTTCCCGGTGCGAAGGTCCTTGACCATGAGCGTGAACCACTCGCTCCCCGCGGTGTCGACCGTAAATGCGTAGAGATTTTGGTCGGGGCTGATGCGAGTCGTGCCGAGCTTGAAGTACTTACGCCCCTCCGCCATCTCGTTCTGATCGAGAATGATCTCCTCGGGCGCGTCGAGACTTCCCTTCTTGCGCGCCAGAATCGAGTACTGCTTCCCCTCGATCGTGCGCGAGTAGTAGTAGTAGTCCCCGATGCGCTCGGGCACCGTCAGATCCGTCTGCTTGATGCGCGAGAGGAACTCTTTGTAGAGCTTCTCCTGAAGCACGGTCGTGTGCTTCATGGAGGAATCGGTGTACGCGTTCTCGGCCTCGAGATAGCGGATCACCTCGGGGTTGTTCCGGTCGCGGAGCCAGAAGTAGTTGTCGACACGGACATCGCCGTGCAGCGTATCGACCTTCGGGATGACTTTCGCTACCGGCGGAGTCCACTGCGCCGGGAGGATCCCGGGCAGGGTGAGCACAAAGAGCGAAAGTGCCAGCGCGACGTGGCGAGACTGGCGAATGCGGATCATGGGGACGTGACCTCTCGACGAAAGGGGAAGGGCCGAGTACAAAATGCCCCCGATCCGGTACAAGAGGCAACAGAACTGGGACGAAAGGTCTAAGAACGAAACAGCGGCATGGGGCATGGGGCATCCGGCATCCGGGTCTCGGCGGAGAGTGCTATTCGCCGAGACCCCGATGCCGGATGCCCCATGCCCCATGCCGCTGTTAGCGGTTCACCCTTACGGCCCGAGCGTGCGCTTTCTCACATCCTCGGTGAGCCGTTCGATGAGCTCGTCCACCCCCACGATCTCTTGCTTCTTCCCACTCCCTCGCACGCGCAGCGCGACGGTTCCCTGCTCCGCCTCACGCTTCCCGACGACGGCCATGTACGGGACTTTCATCACTTCGCCGTCGCGGATGCGATAGTTGAGCGTCTCCGACCGATCGTCGAGATGCGCGCGAAGTCCGACCGCGTGCATTCGCTGGGTGATCTGGGCCGCGACCTCGCGGAGATCGTCGGAGATCGGAAGGACGCGCACCTGCTCGGGTGCGAGCCACAGCGGGAACGCGCCGGCGAAGTGCTCGATCAGAATGGCGATGAATCGCTCGAACGAGCCACTCACCGCGCGATGGATCACGACAGGGCGATGCATCGCGTTGTCGTCACCCACGTACTCGAGCTGGAAGCGCTCCGGCGCCGAGTAATCGAGCTGGATCGTGCCGAGCTGCCATGCGCGGCCGATCGAGTCGGTCACGTCGAAATCGATCTTCGGGCCGTAGAATGCGCCGTCTCCGGCTTTCAGCTCGTACGGACGCCCTGTCGCCTCCAACGCAGCCTGGAGTGCCGTCTCGGCGCGATCCCACATCTCGTCGCTCCCGACGCGCACCGGGGGACGCGTCGCAAAGCGCAGCGTCGCCGTGAGACCGAACGTCTCGTAGTAGCCGAGGATGAAGTCCATCAGGAACTTCACCTCGTCGGTGATCTGGCTTTCCATCAGGAAGACGTGACAGTCGTCCTGCTGGAACTGCCGCACTCTCGTTAGGCCGGAGAGCGCGCCGGTCAGCTCGTTGCGGTGCAGTACGTCGAAGGTGACGAGCCGCTTCGGCAGCTCGCGATACGAGTGCTTCTTCGAGAGGTACAGCAGGTAGTGCGAGGGACAGTTCATCGGCTTGATCCCCGTGTCGTGCTCGTTCGTCTCCGTGTTCAGCACGAGGAACATGTTCTCGCGGTACTTCCCCCAATGGCCGGACGTCTCCCACAGCGACTTGTTGTACAGCAACGGCGTCTTGATCTCGAGGAAATCATCGCGCTGCCGCTCACGCACGAACTCGGTGAGCGCGTTGTAGAGCGTGGTGCCGCGCTCGGTCCAGAACGGGGCGCCGGGCGACGCCGGATGGAACATGAACAGATCGAGTGCGCGGCCGACGACGCGGTGATCGCGCCGCTTCGCTTCCTCGATGCGATGCAGATACGCCTCGAGGTCTTCCTTCCTGAACCACGCCGTGCCGTAGATGCGCTGCAGCATCTGCCGCTTCTCGTCGCCACGCCAGTACGCGCCCGCGGTGTGCAGCAGCTTGAAATGCTTTAGGTATGAAGTATCCGGAACGTGCGGTCCGCGGCAGAGGTCGACGAACGGTCCGTCGGTATAGAGCGAGATGACTTCATCGTCCCCCAGCTCCGAAAGACGCTCGAGCTTGAGCGGGTCATCGGTGAATCGGCCGGCGGCCGTCGTACGATCCACCTCTTCGCGCACGAATGGAAACTTCTCCTGCGCGACGCGCTGCATCTCGCGCTCGAACGACTCGAGGTCGTCCGGCGTGAACGGCTTCTCGACTTCGAAGTCGTAGTAGAAGCCATCCTCGATCGCCGGACCGAAGCCGATCTTCGCTTTCGGATGTACTCGACGCACAGCGGTGGCGAGAACGTGCGCGGCCGAGTGTCGAAGCACGGCCAGAGCGTCTGGGTCCTTCTCGGTGAGAACGCGGAAGTCGCCGCCCGTGCGAAGCGGCGTCATCAGATCCTGAATCTGGCCGTTCACTTTGACGGCGATCGCGGCCTTCAGGAGACCGGGACCGATCGACGCGACTACATCGCGCGGCAACGTTCCGGCGGGAACCTGCCGCGTGGCGCCGTCCGGGAGTGTGAGCGTCAGCTCCTCGAGCCGTTCGGCCGGTCGGTCGATCATGCTCTGTGTCATAGAGAAAAAAAGCGCGCTCTCGCGCGCCGTACATGGCCTTGTTCTTGCACCCGCACTCGCCGCTCGCCCACCCGCAAGTTATCGTTACGACAAGACCTTCGCCACAGGGGATGGTGCATGTCACCCTATCGGTATCGGGACGACGATTCCTCGATCGGGAGCGTGATCACTGGTCTTGCGATCGGTGCGCTCACGGGCTTTGCGGTCGGTGTCGCCGTGGCTCAGCAGGTGGGCGGGATCTCCGGAATTGCAGCGCGTCTGCGCGAGCGATTCGGCGGGACCGACGAGGACGATCTCGAGGAGTACGAGGAGGACGAGTACGATGACGCCGAGGACGAGGCGGCCAGCGAGCTGGAAGAGCGCGTGCTCGAAGCGTTTCGTAACGATCCGATCCTCAGCGAGCGTCCGGTGGACATCGGCGCCATCGGCGAAGGCATCATCGAGCTGAGCGGCTGGGTGGAGTCTACTGACGAGTCCGAGCATGCGACGGTCATCGCGCGGGGCGTCCCCGGAGTCGACACGGTCGTAAATCGCATCGGCCTTGGTGAGGAGGATGGAATGGATGACGAGCTCGATGACCGCGAAGCGCGCAAGGAGCGGGTCGTAGATGATCTGAGTGAGCCGCTCGAGGGCGGACGTTGGGAAGGCAATCGCATCGGCACCGGACGTCGGCGGCAGGGCACATCCGACGAGGTGACGCGCCACGCCGATCCGAAGCCCGAGCTCGAGGATCGTTGGCTGAGTGAAGAACAGCAGATCCGCGACGCTGCCGAAGACATCGAGAATATCAAGGCCGGCCGCCGGCGTGGCGGAGGTGGCCGCGGACGCGGCCGCAGCGCGCGCGGCGGGCGCACCGATGGCAGCCCCATCGCGCCGACCGGTGTTCCAAAAGCAGATCACGTCGTGGATCCGCAGAGCGTCGATCCCGACGATCTGCGCGCCGACTAGCATCGGGACTCGGCTTACTCGCGTATTCGTCGTCGGTTAGCTTTCGGAGGATGGGCGCATCCCCTTCCCAGACCTCCGAAGCTTCGGCCGGCGTGACTTCTCTGTCCCCGCAGTACGACCCGGCCTCGATCGAGCGCGAGATCTACGCGCGATGGATCGAGGCCGGTGCATTCACGCCATCGGCCACCGACTCCGTTCGCACCGGCGGCGACCGCACTCCCTTCACCATCGTCATCCCGCCGCCTAACGTGACCGCCGTGCTCCATTTGGGGCACGGGCTCGACAATGTCGCGCAAGACGTGCTGATTCGCTGGCGCCGCATGGCGGGAGACCTCGCACTCTGGGTGCCGGGCACCGATCACGCCGGCATCGCCACGCAGAACGTCATCGAGAAGCAGCTGGCCACCGAAGGCCTCACCCGCAACGATCTCGGCCGCGACGCATTCGTTAGGCGCACGATCGAGTTCGTCGAGCGTACGGGCGGCCAGATCATCGACCAGCTCAAGGCGATCGGATCGAGCGCCGATTGGAGTCGCTCCGCATATACGCTGTCGCCCGAGCTGTCCCGCGCGGTGCGCGAGGCATTCGTCAGGCTCTTCGAGGCGGGGCTGATCTATCGCGGCCATCGCGTCATCCACTGGTGTCCGCGCTGCCTGACGTCGCTGAGCGATGAAGAAGCAGAGCCACAGGAAACTGTCGGCAAGCTGTATCACGTGCGCTACGTCGTGGCGGACGAGCCCAGTCGTGCCATCACCATTGCGACCACGCGCCCCGAGACCATGCTGGCCGACGTCGCGGTGGCCGTGAATCCGTC
>DATFBY010000142.1:0-6004 GCA_035253585.1 Gemmatimonadaceae bacterium
TGAAGATCGGTGTGTCCAATAGGCACGTGCATCTCTCTCCCGCGCATGTGAAAGCGCTGTTCGGCACCGATGCACTCAGTGTCGAGCGGACGCTCACGCAGCCAGGTCAGTTTGCGGCAAAAGAGGCGATCGACGTGGTCGGCCCGCGCGGTCGCCTGACGAGGCTGCGCGTGGTGGGCCCGGCGCGCGGCGAGACACAGGTTGAGCTGGCGCAGTCCGACACGCGAGAGATCGGCGTCACCGCACCTGTGGCGGCGAGCGGCTCGCTCAAGTCGTCGGCGGGCGGAGTCACGCTCGTCGGACCAGCCGGCTCGGTGGCCCTGGACCGTGGCGTCATCGTTGCCGCGAGACACCTGCATCTGTCGCCTGACGATGCGCGGCGGTGGGGCCTCCGAGACGGCGACAAGCTCGACGTGCGCGTGGGCAGCGGCGCACGCGGCGCGGTGCTGCACGACGTGCTCGTCCGGTCGGGTCCCGGCCACGCCACTGAGCTACACCTCGACACCGATGAAGCCTCGGCTGTCGGCGTAAAGACCGGCGATCGTGCGTCGATCGTCGCCTGGAGGTCGACGGCGGGCGGCAAGCGGCAGCTTCTCACCGAGCGCGACGTCATCGAGCTCGCGCGGCGACAAGAGTCGATCCCCGACAATGCGCTACTCACGCCAAGCGCCCGGGACCGGGCACGCGCACTCCATCTCCTCACGTGAACGCGCCGGCGTCCGCCGTCGAGCTGCGCGTGCGGTACGGTGAAACCGATCAGATGGGCGTCGTGTATCACCCGAACTATCTCGTGTGGTGCGAGATCGGTCGCACCGAGCTCATGCGCGAGCTCGGCGCTGCTTATCGTGACATCGAGCATGCAGGCATTCGATTGGCGGTGGCCGAGGCCGTCGTGCGCTACATCGCTCCTGCCCGGTACGATGACCGTATTATCGTGAGCACGACGCTTACCGAGCTCGGATCTCGTGGCATCACCTTCGACTACGTCATCACACATGCCGACAGCGGCACCCGGCTCGCCACCGCGCGCACCAAGCTCATTGCGATCGATGGCCGCGGTCGAGTCACTGCGCTCCCGCGCGAGATTCGCCACACGTTGGGTTTGCGCGCTTAGCGCGATTGCATGCGTCGTCGCGCGTGCCGAAGCCCAGGGCGCGCGTCTCACGGACGACGAGATCAAGCGGTTCGCGTCGCTCCTGCGGATGACCGATGCTCGCCAGCAGGACAGCACGATCATTCGCGCTGCGCTCAATGCGCGCGCATCCGCGCTGCGTGCCGCCGGAGCACTTGCAATCGGGCAGGTCCGCGCCACCGCCATGCTTCCTGCGGCGCGTACGCTGCTCTCCGATGCCGACAACACCGTAGCCGCAAGCGCTGCATACGCGATAGGGCTCACGCGTGATTCGCTGTCGGTGCCGTCGTTGGTTGCGGCTCTGCGCAGCGCACCCGTGGTGGCGGCCGAAGCAGCTTGGGCGCTCGGCCAGATCGGCGCGCCTGCGCGCGCGGCAATCGAGGCTGCGCTCGAGCCCCGCAGCAGTGCAGCGCGCGATCACCAGGTGACCAGTGCCCTCCTGCTCGCGGCCGCCAAATTGCGCCCCGTCCCGGTGGCGAGCCTGACACCGTACTTCAGTCACGACGATCCGGAGATCCGATGGCGCGCCGCCTACGCGATCGCTCGACCGTTCGCCGCGGCAGGTGTGCGCGCGATGGTGCAAATGACGAACGACACGTCGGCCATGGTGCGCTCTCTCGCCGCTCGCGCATTGAGCCGCGCCGCGGCCGGAGATTCGTTGCGCGCTCTTGCCCTTCCGGCTCTCGACTCACTCTCCCGCGACGCTCACCCGCACGTCCGCATCAACGCCCTCCGCTCGTTAGGCACTTACGGCACCGCGGCCCGCGCGCCGCTGCTCGCTGCGATCCGCGATCGCGATGCAAACGTTCGCATCGCCGCGGCCCAGAGCGTGTCCGAAGCGCTCGAGAAAACGCGCGAGGCGTGGCTTCCACTCTGGGATGCCGATACGTCCTTGATGTATCGTCGCACTCTGCTCGCGTCGGCGATGCAGGCTGGTGTCCTGCTTCCGATCGCCGAGGCGAATGGGGGTGCCAGCTGGGCCCAATCCCGCGATTGGCGGGAGCGAGCCGCGCTTGCCGAAGCGAGCGGGGGATCGCCGTCGGCGGAGCACCGACGCACGATCGCATTCCCGCTCACCCGCGACCCCGATGCCCGTGTACGAGCCGCGGCACACGATGCCATCTCGTCGCTGGCCGACTCGGCGCAGTATCCCTGGGCGCGCTCCGGACTCTATGTCGCCTTCGTCGATAGCGATGTGTCCGTGCGTGCCGGCGCGGTAGGCGCGCTCATTGGTCGCGCGTCGGCTACCGACCTTCCCGTGGTACTCGATGTCTACCGCACCGCGCTTCGCGATTCGGTGAACGACGCGCGGCTGACCGCCGTTCGTTTTTTTGCGGAAGCATGGAAGCGTGACAGCGCCTCCATCTCGGATTCGATGCGGGTAGAGCTGTCGTCGCTCCCGGTACCAAGCGACCCGCTGGAGCGTGCGGCAGCCGAAGGGGTCACACCGCTTGCGGCTTGGAATCAGATCACGCCACAACCGCGTCGCCCCCAGCAATGGTACGAGGCGCGGATCAGGGAGCTGGTCGTCCCCGCGCTTCGCGGCCAGCTCCCACGTGCCGAGGTGGTCACGGATCGAGGACAAATCGTCATCGAGCTGTTCGCGCTCGACGCACCACTTACGGTGCACAACTTCATGTCCCTCGCCCGCGCCGGCTACTATTCAGGCGTGTACTTCCACCGAGTGGTTCCGAACTTCGTCGCACAGGACGGCGATCGCCGGGGCGACGGGAACGGCGGACCGGCCTACTCGATCCGCGATGAGCTGAATCGACGTCGATATGATCGCGGCGCTGTAGGGATGGCGCTCTCTGGTCCTGACACTGGCGGCAGCCAATACTTTCTGACTCTCTCGCCTCAGCCGCACCTCGATGGCGGCTACACGGTATTCGGTCGCGTGATCGGCGGCCTCGAGGTAATGGATTCGCTCGTGCAGGGCGACCAGATCAAGTTCGTGCGCATTCGATGAATCGCACGCTTCTGTTGGCCTCGCTGGCGGTCATCGCGCTTGTTGCCTGCCGGCCGAAAGTGCCGCCGCTCCGCGGCGACGTCGCCCCGGCCCGAATTCCCGCTGCACGACTTCCGTCGCACCATCAAAAGGTCGTCTTTCGGTGGACATACGCCGACCGAAACTTCCGCGCCCGAGGTGAAGGGGTCGCACGCGTAAGCCCTCCGGACAGCGTGCGGCTCGACTTCTTTCTCGATCGCGGAATGGGCGGGGGAAGCGCCCATCTGATCGGTAACGACCTGCGTGCCCCGAATGACCGGATGGTGCGGAGTGTCCTCCCACCGGTACCGTTGCTCTGGGCAGCGCTGGGCCGTCTCTCCATCGGGACCCCACCCGACACCGTGGCGCGGTTGGCAGGTGACACACTCCGCGTCGAGATCGGCCGGGGCTCCACCTGGCGCGTCACGTTCGTGCGCGACTCGCTCAGTGAGTTGATGCACGTCAAGGGCGGGCGGATTCAACAGTTCGTCCAGCGCGACAGCGCTCGCGTGCGGTTTCGGGATCCGGGTGCCTCACGGGATCTGCAGCTCACGATCGTGCGGGTGGACACGGTTCCCGGAGGCTTCGATGCGTCGATCTGGCGTTAGGCGCGTCGTCGCGTTGGCCGCCTTGTCGTTCTTGTTAGGCGGGTGCTTGTACGGATTCGCCGGCGGCGGTCTGCCGTCGCACATCAAGACTGTCGCGGTACTTCCATTCGAGAACGAGACGCCGGCGGCTGGCTTGCAGCGCGAGCTCTGGGAGCTCATGAGGCGGGATGTCGAGAATCGGCTCGGGTTGCGCTCGGCGTCCGAATCTCGCGCCGATGCGGTGGTACGAGGACGAATTACACGGTACGACCCGGATATTCCGGTCGGCTACAGCGCGGATGAACAGCAGTCACGCACCGCGCGGCGGCGACTCCAGATCTCGGTCGACGTGGAGATCGTGGATCAGAGCACGGGGAAGGCGCTGTGGCAGCGGAAGGGGCTGATGGCTGAGGGGGAGTATGCGGAACAGGCAGAGCTCACCGGCCGCCGATTGGCGGTGGAGAAGATCGTGAACGAAGTCATTTCCGGAGCCCAATCGCAGTGGTAAGCGCGGTGGCGCCGTCATGATGCGCAATCGCGAGGGGAAGATCTCCCTCGGATGCCTCCTCTTCCTCCTCTTGGGGAGCGCGACCACCTACTTTGCCTGGAACGTCGGCGAAGTGTACTTGCGCTTCTACCAGTATCAGGACTCGATGAAGCAGGAGGCGCGCTTTGCCGCGCGCAATCCCGACATCGTCATCCGCAGCCGCTTGCTCGCCAAGGCTGATTCACTCGATCTTCCAGAGCCCGCTCGCCGCGTGCGCATCCGCCGCACCAAGCACACCGTGTTCATCTGGGCCGAGTACACGGAGACAGTGGAGCTTCCGATGCTCGTCCGCGAGCTCGAGTTCTATCCACACGCCGAGAGGGCGTTCTGATCCGCTCGCCCGAGCGGAAGATTCTCTCCTGGTCCGACGCCGCCCGCTGGCGCGATTCGCAGCGCGGCACCGTGGTCTTCACCAACGGCGTCTTCGATCTCCTGCACCGCGGCCATGTCGACATCCTGACCTCGTCGCGCGCGCTCGGCGATTCGTTGGTGGTAGGATTGAACAGCGACGAATCGGTGCGCCGGCTCAAAGGTCCGGGTCGGCCGGTCCGAGATGAGCGCGAGCGTGCCGTGGTGCTGGCCGCGCTCGAAGCGGTCGATGCGGTCGTCGTCTTCGAACAGGACACGCCGCTCGAGCTGATTCGCGCATTGCGTCCCGACGTGCTCGTGAAAGGTGGCGACTACACGCCGGAGACCGTCGTGGGAAGGGAAGACGTCGAGCGCGCGGGTGGAAAAGTCGTCATTATTCCGCTGACTCCGGGGCATTCGACGACCAGTACCATCGAGAAGCTGCGTGACGACTGAAAAATCTCGCGCTGACCGCGCGCCGAACGCGCTTCGTCGCGTTTGGCTCGAGCGCGGCGCCGTGCCATATGCGGAAGGATCCTGTCTTGCTTCCTTCGGCTCGACGCGCGTGCTGTGCGCGGTGTCGGTCGAGCCAGGCGTGCCGGCGTGGCGGAAGGGAAAAGGCGAAGGCTGGATCACTGCGGAATACGCGATGCTGCCACGCTCCACGCACACCCGCACGCAGCGGGAACGCGCGCAGCTCGGCGGCCGCACGCAGGAGATTCAGCGGCTGATCGGCCGCAGCCTCCGCGCGATGCTCGATGATTTCGCGTTCGGCGAATTCACTCTGCGCGTGGATTGCGACGTGCTGCAAGCCGACGGGGGAACACGCACCGCCGCGATCACCGGCGCGAGCGTCGCGCTGGTCGATGCTTTCGACTGGATGGTGCAGCAGAAGATCGTCGAGCGATCGCCCGTCAAGCGGCATGTCGCCGCGGTGAGCGTCGGCGTCGTCGAGGGCGAGCATCGCCTGGATCTCGATTACGCCGAAGATGTGCGAGCCGAGGTCGACATGAACGTCGTGATGACGTCGGACAATCGCTTCGTGGAGGTCCAGGGGACAGGCGAGCACGGTACCTTCGACCGTCGCGCGATGGACGCGCTCGTCGACCTCGCCTCGTCAGGCATCGTCAGGCTGCTCGAGGAGCAGCGGTCGGCACTCGGTCGTTAGGCGGTGCGCCGCCCCCTCCTCCTGGCCACGCGAAGTGAGGGGAAGTTGCGCGAGCTGCGGCCGCTTTTCGCCGAGGCCGGATTCGACACCATTGATCTCGGCGACGCCGGAGTGATCGCTACTAGCGACGAGGACGCGCTCGAGTCGTTCGATACCTTCGAAGAGAACGCGCGTGCCAAGGCGCGCTACTTTCATCGGCTGAGCGGTGGCATTCCGACCGTCGCCGATGATTCCG
>DATFBY010000143.1:0-4543 GCA_035253585.1 Gemmatimonadaceae bacterium
TCGCAGCAAACGATGGAGCGGCCGCCTCGATCTCCAGAACAAAGCGCTCGACGACGCCAACAACGCGCTGCTCGTCGAGCGGCTCCGCGGCGCGGTTGACCGGTCGGCGCGCTACGTGTGCGTTGCGGCGTACGTGGACGACGATCGCCAGATCATTCGTCGCGCCGAGACGCACGGTCGAATCCTCGATACGCCGCGCGGCGACGGTGGATTTGGCTACGATCCCTACTTTCTCTCCGACGAGCTCGGCGCGACGTTCGGCGAAAGCTCGCTGGCCGACAAGGAGCGCGTGAGCCATCGCGGGCGGGCGATGCGCGCGCTCGTCGACGCCCTTCGCGCCGGTTGACCGAAGGGGCGCAACCCACTATGTTTTCATGTCTTGCGGGGCGTAGCGTAGCCAGGTATCGCGCCTGCTTTGGGAGCAGGAGGTCACCGGTTCAAATCCGGTCGCCCCGACCTGAGTAGGTCGCCCCGCATTCGGGAGTCTCGCGACCTCACTCGTGATCGAAGCGCCAGTAGCTCAGGTGGATAGAGCAACAGCCTTCTAAGCTGTGGGTCGGAGGTTCGAGTCCTCCCTGGCGCGCCTCACGAGCCGTATTTCGAGCGCCTCCATAGCTCAATTGGTAGAGCAACTGACTCTTAATCAGCAGGTTCCAGGTTCGAGTCCTGGTGGGGGCATCCCCAGAGCCGCAATGCCGACTGGCGTTGCGGCTCGATCGTTTCCATCGCTCCGGTGATCGACGGAAATCGCGCGGCTCGCCTAACGATCGGACGCGCGATCATGCACGAGGCGCAGCTGAACGTGCGCTGGCGAGTGGAAGCCCGAAATCCGAGCATTCCGGCCGTCCGAAGGCTATCTTCTGGCGACGACCGGCAGTGGCGAAGCAACATCGCTTCGCCCACCGCACTAGCGGTTGTGGAACTCCGCTCGAGGGCCACCCCTGTGAGAAAACGCCCGTCAGGTCGCCTCACGGCTGAACGAAGCCGTATTGACGCGGAACAGGGACGCCAATCGGCAGAGGACGATCGGCGCGCCGCCGAGGATCAGCGCGCGACGGACGAGGAAATGCGTGCCTCCAGCGAAACAGCGCGCGTCGCCGCCGAGGCGAAACGAGGCGATCGCGAGGGGCAGCGCATGCAGGCCGAGCAGTTGCGCCATGCCACGGAGCGAGCGCGGCAAATCGCGGAGGAGGCACGGCGCATAGCCGAAGAAACCAGACAGGGAACCGAGGCAGCTCGCGCCGAAACGGCGGAGCTCAGGCGCGCCTACGAGGAGCAATCGGCGGTCGTTCGCGAAATGCAAGCGACGCTCATCGCGCTCGAAGCAGAGCTGCGCTCGGAGCGCCGGCGACGCGGAGGCGACGTTGCGGTCGTTGACGACAGGAGGCGACGGCTTCCATCGCGGCGCCCGGCACCTCCTCGCGATCTGTCCGATTCGTAGTCACCTCGGCTGCCGCTTGCCACTGTCCGCGGTACGTCTCGATATTGATCAGACCTCCCGCAACGCCATAGAGCGTGGTCAATCAGCTCAAGGATGGTTCTCGTGCCCGCAGTCGCCATCATCGATGATTATCCCGACAATCGCCTGCTGCTGCGCGAGGTCCTGAGCGAGCGGTACGAGGTGAGGGAGTACCCGTCCGGGGCGGATGCGCTCGAGGGGCTGCCGCGGAATCTCCCCGATGTCGTCCTGTGTGACGTATCGATGCCCGGCATGGACGGCTTCGAGGTCGTCGCTCGAATCCGCGCCGATCCACGCCTTAGACACCTTCCGGTCATCGCGGTCACGGCGCATGGCCCGTCGAACAGCGAGCGCTACCTCGAGTCGGGCTTTACCGACCATATCCACATGCCGCTGGTCGACGAACGCGTACTCGAGCGCGCCATCGAACGGTGGGTGTCGACTCGCGCTGATCGGGACAAAGGACAGGATCACTCCGGCGGCGCAACGCGGAACGACGACAAGCCGTGACCCGGTCTGTCGAGCAGCAGGTACGCATCGCATATCTCGGTGCGCTTCTCGTCCTGCTCATCACGGGCGCGGTCTCCTACCTGAACATGATCGAACTTGCCAGCTCGGTGCGGCAGGTCGATCAAAGCCGCCGCATGATGGAGGCGGTGGCGCAGCTCAAATCACATCTGGCAGAAGGTGAAGCTGCCGCCCACGTCTATCTGCTGAGCGGCCACTCGGCGCAGCTCGAGCGCTACACCCGGAACGTCGGAGCGCTCGATGACGATCTCGCCCGCGTGGCCGTTCTGCGCGGCATTGGAGCAGGCACCGACCCGCACGACTCCGCGCTGAGAGCACTCGTTAGGCAGAAGGTTGCCTCGCTGGAGGAGTCCTTGTCCCTGGCGCGCGCGGGCCGTGTCGACCAAGCCGCGCGCGATGCCTCCTCCGAATCGGGCTTGCTGATCTCGGGCGCCATCACCCGCGAATTGGAGAGCATGGCGGCGGAAGAGCGCACGCGCGTCGACATCTCTCGGAATCGCGTGCTCGAGCTGGTGCGGCTCACGCTCGCCGTCCTCGGGCTCGGCTTCCTCTTCGCGGTCTCGATCACGGCGTTGGCCACGCGACGGATCGAGCGCGAGATGGCCGAGCGGCGCAAGGCGGAGACCGATGCGCTGCAGGCAAAGGACGCGGCCGAGTCCGCCAACCGGGCGAAAACCGACTTCCTCGCGCGCATGAGTCACGAGCTCCGAACGCCGCTGAACTCGGTGATCGGTTTTTCCAACGTGCTGCTCAAGAATCGCGGCGGGAATCTCCGCGAGCAGGACTCGATGCTGCTGAGCCGCATCCACGACAACGGGCTCCAACTTCTCCAGCTCATTGATGATCTGCTCGATCTCTCGCGTATCGAGGCGGGAAAGCAGCGGCTGTCATTGACCGAGCTGTCGGTGGCCACCGTCGTCCGCGAGGCGGTGGTGCAACTGGAGGAGCGCGCTACCAGCCGGGATCTCGTGCTGCGCGCCGAGCTCCCGCCCAGAGTCGCGCCTATTCAAGCCGACGCGCGGAAGCTGCGTCAGGTTCTCCTCAACCTGGTAGGGAACGCGATCAAGTTCACTGACGCCGGTGGGGTGACGGTACGGGTCGAAGTGGATGAGAACGATGTGCCGCTTCGCATTCTGGTGAGCGACACAGGCATCGGCATCCCGGAATCGCAGCACAATGTCATCTTCGGGCCGTTCGAGCGCGGCGTGCACATCCGCGGCTCCGGTCGCGAAGGCACCGGCCTCGGCCTCGCAATCGCGCGCTCGATGTGCGAGGTGATGGGATACGATCTGACAGTCGAGAGCGAAGTGGGGCGGGGCTCGACGTTCACCGTCGTGCTTCGCTCGGCCGAAGCGAGCGATCGCGGTGCTGAGGATGTCGAGCTGCACGAGACCGTCGGCACGTGAGCGCGCAGGGGGAGGCGGGAGAAGGCGTGGCGGAGTCGACAGTTCGAAAGCGGATCGCGGTGGTCGAGGACAATGCCGACAATCGCCTCTTGCTCCGCTCGATCATCGATGATCAGTACGACATCACGGAGTTCGCGTCAGGCGCCGAGGCGCTGGTGGGGATGCGGAAGGAACCGCCTGACCTGGTGCTTTTGGACATTTCTCTCCCGGACATCGACGGGCCGGCGCTGCTGCGCGCGCTGCGCGCCGATCCGCGGCTGCGATCGATGCGCGCGATCGCGGTGACGGCGCATGCGATGGCGCACGATCGGGAGCGGTTGTTGGCGGAGGGGTTCGACGATTACGTGTCGAAGCCGATCGTGGATGACGCGGCGTTTTTGGCGACGATCGATCGGTGGTTGCACGCGCAAGCCTAAGAACCGGGGCTCGGCCCTCGGCACTCGGCATGAACACAAGGAAGCGCCGGTCGGCACAGCCGACCGGCGCATTCAGTATCCCGCCGAGTTGCGATGGCCGAGGGCCGAGCGCCGCGTGTCTGTACGCTGCCCGACCCAGCGTAGATGCCGGTTACTCGGGGTTGAACTCCGGCTTTAGGGTCGCTAAAGTGGGTTCCCGGTCGGCGTGACGCGGGATTTGAGAAAGAAATACTGTCGAAAGTCTTGACGACGCCGGCCAATGAGTTTACAATTGGTGGCTGTCGCAGAACGTGGCGATTTTGACTGAAATGTGAGACACCTGGGCCTCGCGGCCCATTTTCGTCTCAGCGAGTGAGCGGCTCTCGAGCCGGTCGCGCGTGAAGTTTGGTCGAGGCGTCGCGGGAGCGACTACCAAATTCAGACGCTGTTTGACAATCGATGTGAGAGATTATGGTTGTGCGAGGCGGACTCGTTGATCCGTGCTCCGTTCGGGGGTGCGGGGAGAGTTCAGACCCGAACAATTGTGATCCGGACGCGCTGTCTTGCGATGTTTCGCGACAGCGTGAGACAGCGGTTCGGTGATGAGCTGATTGACTCTATTGGAGAGTTTGATCCTGGCTCAGGACGAACGCTGGCGGCGTGCTTAACACATGCAAGTCGAGGGGGGTGTTGGGGGCAACTCTGGCACTCACCGGCGAACGGGTGCGTAACACGTGAGCGACCTACCGTGGTGT
>DATFBY010000144.1:0-32394 GCA_035253585.1 Gemmatimonadaceae bacterium
GGATCGTGCCGCGATCCGGGAAGGGCAGCGCCTGACCGGGGGTCGGCGTCGTGCTGTGCGCCACGATCACCTCACCACACGGCGAGCCCGGCACGACGCCACCGGTGCACGTCGCCGCGAGGTACTGAGGGCGATCGCTGAAGTCGTAGACGGTGCGCTGCTGAATGATCTGGCCCGTCGGCGCGACAGTGGACGTCACACGATAAGCGATGATGTTAGGCAGCGGATACCGTGAGCGCTCGACACCGGTGCCGGCGGCCGGCGAGATGTCGACGTAGCTGATGTTCGTACCGCCCGAATTGGCGACGAGCAGCGTGTCGCCCATCGTGCCGTCGCGGTTGCGCGGCCAGGCGGCGAGCCCCCACGGACGCGAGCCCACCGGCACCGGCGTCTTGAAGGACGAGTCGGGTAGGTTGAACACCTCGACCCGATTCAACTCGATGTTCGAGAGATAGAGGCGATCGTTCCGCGGGTGATACAGTGCATCGGCGATCACGCCGCCGAAGGGAAGCGGGCGCGTGACGCCGGCGACGATAGTCACCGTATCGACGCGGACGGCACCGGTCGCCAGGCGCGCCGAGTCGAGAACTCCGTTCGTGTTCCGGCCGAAGGCGCGGAGGAAGAGCGTGGTCGGGAATGTCGTGGTCGGCAGGTTTAGCCTGAACGTACGCTCTTCGTTCGCGCCGTTGCCGCTGAACGTGAACGAATCGCGCTGGACGATGGCTCCTGCCGCGTTCCGTAATACGTAGCCGAGGTGGCGGATCCCGTTGGGGTCGTCACCAGTGACGCGAATCGTGTCGTTGGTCTCGAGTCGCGGCGAGTGGAACATGTTCACGCGCGGCGACGTATTCGTCTGCCCCGACGACTGCACGTTGATCGTCACGCCATTGCCGAGTGTGCGGACGCCGACCGAATCCACGAGGAATGGAATGATCGTCATCTGCCCTGTCGGCGTGTTGTTCGCGATCAGGAGCGTGTCGAGGACGGAGGTCGAATCGCGGAGCGGACTGGTGAAGACAGTCGAGTCGGCTGACACCTGCACGCCGCTCGTCACGAAGCCCAGCGTCTTCACCTTGAGAGGCGAGCTGCCGGTGATCGAGATGCTGATCGTGCGCCCGATGACGGCGATCGTCTGCGCGGTCGGGTTGAGGAGCACGACGTTGGCTGGACCGGCGTTGCCTGCCTGTAGGCGGAGCGTATCGGCGCGCGCGGTGTTCCCGACGCCGTCGTTGACGGTGCCGGAAACACTGATCGGTGTGCCGGGCGGAACGTTGGCCGGCACGGTGAACGTGTAGGTTACCGACAGCTGTGTTGCGTTGGACGTGAAGACCGTGTCAAACGCGCGCGTCACACCGCCCGTGACCCGGAGGCTCATCGACTTGAGACCGAGGTTGTCGGAGATGTCGGCGACGACGGCAAGCTCCGAGTCGCTCGGCGCAGGCAGCGCGCGAAGGTTGATACGTGGTGCGTTACGATCCTGTGTCGGGTCGGAACCGCCGCCTGCATCGGTGCACGCGGCGATTGTCGCCACCAGCGCGGCACCCGCCACGCCGGCGAGAAGCCGGCGCGCGGTCCGCGGCAGTGGCCCGAGGGAACGTATTGGAAGCATGTCCGTTGTCAGCTGAGGTGAGTGGTGGCGAACTGGGCGCTCAACGGCTGCCGCCGGGCACGCCAAGCCGCTCGCCTTCGTCGATGATGTGAGGTGTCACGAGGATCAGCAGATCGCGCTTTTCTTCCTGCGTGCGCGTGCTGCCGAAGAGCTTGCCGACCAGTGGCAGCTCGACGAGTACCGGGATTCCGACCTTCGACACGGTCACCTGCGTCACGGTCAGACCACCGATCACCGCCGTCTCGCCGTCAGCGACGAGCAGCTGATTGTCGGCACGCTGCTTCTGGAAAGTGAAGCCGAGGTCGGACGCCGCCGCCTGCAGATTCGAGCGCTCCGAGTGGAGCGTCATGAGGATCTGCCGGTTGTTGGTGATGTGCGGGGTGACCTGGAGAATGATACCCGTCTCCTTGAAGCTCACCGTCGCGCGCGGCTGCTGCTGTTGCCCGCCCTGTCCGGCCTGAGCCTGGGCGCCGAGATCAATCACGCGGATCGGCGTCTCTTCACCCACGAGGATCTCTGCCTTCCGATTGTCGAGCGTGACGATGCTCGGCTCCGCCTGAATGTCCGCCAGACGGACTTCCTGGAGAGCGTCGAGGAAGGCGGTCAGGGAGAACTTGCCTAACGCGGCGGAGTAGACAAGCTCCAGCGCCGGCTGCACCACGCGCTGATTGGCGTTGGCGATCGCCGACACGGAATTGCCGCCGAGATCGATGATGTTGGTACCCTGCGGGTACGGCGTGCCGTTCAGCGCATCGTTGATGCCGTCGCCGTCCGAATCGACCGGCGCGAACGTCGACGGATCCTGACGCTGCACGAGCTTGTTGAAGAACTGATTCTTGCTGCCGAAGTCGTAGCTGAGGCCGATGTCCTCGATGTTCGTGCGGTTGACGAAGATGATCTTCGCCTTGATCGCCACCTGCGGCGTGCGCACGTCGAGATCGCGGACGTAGTTGGTGATGTCCTGCAGACGCGAGGGGACGTCGGTGACGATCAGCCGATTGGTCGAGCTGTCGACGGCGACATCGCCGCGCGTGGTGCACGTGGCGTTGGCTGCCGGCTGCGCGGGTGCGCCGTTGGCGGCAGGCCGCGTGCCGCAATCCTTCGAGAGAAGGCCCTTGATCGTCTCGCGCAGCGATGCGGCGCGAGCATAGTTGACTTCGATGATCTGCGTGGTCAGCGGCTCGAGCGCCTGCTGCGCCGCGATCGCTTCGTAGCTGTCGACCGTGATGATTCCGTCTTGATCTTCGCGCGCGGCCAGGCCCTGCGACTGGAGAATCGCGCGAAGCGCGACGTCCCAGGGCTGATCGCGAACTTCAGCCGAGACCGTACCGGTGACGCCCTTGCCGACCACGATCGTGCGGCCGGAGAAGACGGCGAACGCGGAGATCACGTCGCGAATGTCCGCATCTTGATACGTGACCGTGATGCGGGGCTGCGGCGCGACAACCGGTGCGCGAGCGATGCGACCCTTGTTGGCGGTGTTACGCTGCGTGCCGACCTGGCTCGCGGCGACGTTCTGGGCGGGCGTCTCCTGGCGGTCGACCGGTGACGCCAGCTCGGGCGTGGCGTGCCACGCGGCGAAGCGAGTGGCCTCAGCGTCGATCGTGACTCGAACCGCGCCGTCCTCGCGGCGAACGCTGTACGGGTGATCGCGGTCGAGGTCGATCACGACGCGAACGACCTCTTCTTTGTATTGGGCCATGCGCACGTTCGTGATCGCGCCGCGACGCATCCTGTCGTAGAGGCGCGGAGGCATGCCCAGCGTGGCGCCGGTGACGTCGAGGACGATACGCGCCGGACTGGCGAGCGTGAAGTCCTGCACCTCGACCGGGCCATCGACGTTGATGACGACTTCGGCGCGACCGAGCGCCGGAACGACACTGAGCGAGATGACCTCGCCAGCAGCGCGCGGGGTCGGGCGCGAGGCCCGAGCAACGGTGACGTTCGCGCCGAGGAGCGCGAGCACCGTCACTCCCGCCAGCGTCCAGACTCGCCTCATTGCGTCCTCTCTTTTAGTGGATCACCGAGCGCCAGGACCTCCTGGCGGTTGAAGCCGAACTCATCGACCGTGAAGGTGACGCTCTTCGGCTGGATCGACGCTACTCGCATGCGGCCGAGCTCCTGCCCGACCTTGACGCGATACTGCTGCTTCGTGGACACGTCGCGGAGGATCGCGACGGACCTTCCGGTCGCGTCGTAAATCACCGTGACGAGCTTGAGATCGCTGATCATCGGGCGGAGCTCACCGCTCGTGATCAGCGACAGGAACGGGTCGCGGCGGCCACCAGTCTCGTAGGCAAACACCTCTCGACTCAGCGCGATCTCGGCGCGTCCGCCGCGCTTGGCGACGGACGTGGAGACGACCGACCGCGCGGTGTCGCGGCTCGCACGCGCATTGGCGGGGACCGCCGGAGTGCGCGTACCCTGCGCCGCACCAGCTGTCGTGCGAGCCGGCGTGTTCACACTCGACGCGCCAGCCGCGGGTGCGGCGGGCTTGGCCGGCGCATCCTGCGGAGCCTGCATCGTGTTCGTGTGCGTAGCGACTTTGCCGGCGGCGCGCTGCGCGGCTTCCTTCGGTTGCATGATCGACGGCGGACCGCTCACCTGCGCCGTCGCGGTGGACGCGGCGACGATGAGAGCGGTGCCAACGAAGGCGCACCGGAGTGCGCCGTAAGAGTGCGTGAACAGACTCAATCGATTCATCGACCCGCTCCCGCTTTCGTGGGCGGCTCCTCGAGCGGTGCCTTCCGCGCGACGTAGGTCTGCAGTTGGAATCGCGCCTCGACCACCGACTCATTCGGCTTCTGGTGCATCTTGGCCGCGGTCGGATTGCTCGGCTGCTGCAGCGTGAGGTTGGCGGGAAGCACGATGCGCGTGAGCGTCCCGACGTTGGTCAGGAAGACTCCGAGGTCGTGGTAGCTCCCGAGGAGCGAAATGTTGTAGCGGTACGTGTCGTAGTCGCTTCCTTCGATGATCGGCTGCGGATCGACTGAGGCGAGATCGAGCCCGACACGGCGCGCGGCGGTAGAAACCTGCTCGAGCAGCGCCGGCAGCTCGTTCCCCTGCGGAACGAGCGTGCGAATCAAGGCCAGGTTCTCCTGATACTCGGCGAGCTGCGCGCGCAGCTCGGAGACGTTGCCCTTGGCCATCTCGAGCTGTGCTTTTCGGTTCATCTCGACGAGCGCTTCGACGCGCTCCTCGCGAAGCGCGATCTCTTCGGACTTCGGCGAGAAGATGAAGTACCAATAGGCGCCCGCACCGACGACGGCGAGGAAACCGATCAGGAAGAGAACCTGTTCGCGCTGGCCTTTCGGAAGCAGAGCCATCGCTACCTCACCGAGAGCGCTACGGGTTGCGTTCGAATGGCCGAGGAATCGGGCCACTGGTACCGAGCGTCGAGCTGGAACTCGGTGACTTCCTTGCCCTCGACCATGACCATGGTGGACTTGACGAGCTGTACGTTCTCGATGAACGGCGACGCTTCGAGCACTTTCATGAAGCGCGTCAGCGCCTGGATGTCGACCGTATTGCCGACGACGCGGAACAGGATATCCGGAACCGCGTTGACGCTATCGGGCTCGACCGGTGCCGCCTTCGGATCGTTAGGCGTTGTCTGAGCGGCGGCGACGATGGTGTTGGTCTGTATCATCGACGTGAGCCACGTGTAGGGCGGCATGGCGCGGCTCACTTCATCCATGATGTGCGGCCAGACGAAGCGCTTGTTGTCGAAGCCTCGGATCATCTCGACCTGACGCACGACCGAGTCGCGCTGTGCCTGCGCCTTGCGCTTTTCGCGAATGACGGTTGCAAAGCGGATCGAATCCTGCTCGGCCTTTTGCAGCTTTTCGTTGACCGAGAGCTCCTTGGCGCGTTGCGCCCAGAAGAGTCCCGTAGTTGCTAGAAGCGAAATCGCCACGGCCGCGGCCGCGCCGATCATGTACGGATCGGTGATCTTCGAGATCGCACCCGCGAAGCTGCCGGAGAGATTGAGGCCTACACCTCGGCTCCGCGTCTTTTTCCCGGTGCCTGGGAGCAGGTTGATTTCAATCATGAGAGGACGACCTTCGGGTGGGGTCAGGCGACCTGGCGGAGCGCCAGTCCGATCGGGAGCATGAGCAGCGGCGCAACATCGTCGATGACGAGCGAATCAAAAGCACCGTCACGTACGCTCAAGCGCTGCAACGGGTTCGCTTGCTCGACCGGAAGACGGAGCCGTGTCGCGAGCGCTTCGGTGAGACCCGGAACGCGCGCGCCACCACCGCACGTGAACACCGCCTTCATGCGATTGGACGAACGGGAAGACGACGCGAGGAATTGCGCGGCGCGCTCGATGCCGACGGCGATCTCTTCGCCGCGGCTCTCGGTGACCGCTTGCAGATGCGGAGAGCGATCGTAGCCCTGAAGCAGCGCATCGGCTTCTTCGGCGCTCAGACCACGCTCGCGCTGTAGATCCTCGCGAAAGCGGCGCGTGCCCACGGCGATGTCGCGCGTGAGGAGCGGGATGCCCTCGTCGAGAATGTTGATGTTGGTGACTTCGTGGCCGATGTTCACCAGGCACACGACACCGGTCATCGCGTCGGGATAGTTGAGCTCGAACGCGTTGTGCAGCGCGAACGCATCGACGTCGACGATGCCCGGCGCGACTTCGGCGTCGGTCAGCAGACGCATCTTGTTCTCGATGAGGTCGCGCTTGGCGGCGACGAGAAGCACGCTCATCTCGAGACCCTCGGCATAGGGATCGAGGATCTGGAAATCCAGCTCGACCGACTCCATGTCGAAGGGAACGTGCTGCTCCGCTTCCCAGCGAATGATCTCGCGCGCCTGCTGCTCCTTCACGCGGTCGATCTGAATTTTCTTGATGATGACGTCGCGACCGCCGACGGCGGTGACGACTCCCCTGCCTTTCACCTTGATGCCCGCGTTCATGAGCGCCGCGCGCACGGCATCGGCGACGATCCCCGGGTCCATCACTTCACCTTCGACGATGGCATCGGCGAGCAGTGGCGCGATTGCCACCTTCGTGAGCTCGGGCTCATTACGCCCGTGCTCGATGACGGCGACCTTGATGAGTCCCGAACCGATGTCCAAACCGATCGTCGTCTTCTTCCGCCCGAAGAGCGCCATCATGTTCCGGTATGGTGGAAGGGAGATGCGAAGTGCTGCATCGCATCAACGCGAACACGCGACTCGCGGCAGGTTCGGCAGGGTGCGTTTAACACGCGCAGACCGCGCCATATCACACCGGTCGTCGGTACCTCAGACACGACTGGCGCACGCGGAAGTAACACAGGATTTTCCACTGCTGCGACACCGTTTCTCCCTATGAAAAACACGACGGCGTGCTCTTCCGAACGAGCACGCCGTTAGGCGGCAACGCAGCGGATTCGACTGATGCGTTTTGAGTCGCCGACAATTCGACCGATCTAGAACAATTCGTTCCAGACTCGCCTGACGCCGGATGGACGTGCGCTGCCGACGAGCGCGGCGGCCACTGCGCAGCTGGATCGCCGGATACTGGTGAGCCCTCCGAGCGTGTTGGTGGATCCTCCCCGATTCGCGACCAGCACGGCGCCGGCGAGCCGTCCTCCAGCTCCACCGGAAGAGAGTCGTCCGCGCACGATCACGGCGCCGACGAACTCCGCTCCTCCAGAGACCTCGAGGTCACCGTCGACGAGCAGCACGCCCTGCCCCCCACCGCTCGTGATATGGAGATCGCCAGGAGCATAGATGATCGGGTAGTACGCCTGACAACTTCCGTTCACCGCGGCACGCGACGCGTCGCCCCAATTGGACGGATCGCTCGTATCGCATGCGCCGGATGCGTCGAACGACGGCGACATCCCACCAACCGCGGCGCCGGTGACGATTTTGTCGGCCTGTCCAACGAGGTCGTACCAATCCGCATCGCCGAAGCTCAAATACGTGGTGGTGTCGGCGGCGGCGGGACTGGTGGCGAGCGGAGGCGCGCCAAGCATACACGCACCCGTGGCACAAGCCGACGCATTCACCTGCGACGAGTCGTCTGACAGAATACCGGGCGACGGCCCGGTCGTTAGGCAGGACGCGCCGGTGAACGTCGTATCGCTCCCGTCGATGGTGGCGGAGTCGGAAATGCTGACTGGACCGCGAATCGTGAGCGCTGCCAGTGTGCCGAGCCGAGGAATGCGGAGCGTGAGTATGCTCGAGAGGCGACGGCGGGCGCGCGCCTCCTGTTCCGTGCCCGCGCGACCCTCGGACACGACGAGGAAGTCGAGCTCGTTGAGCCGAGTGATGCGAACGGTGTCGACGGCGCCATCGCCGGGAAGGAATTCGAGCGGGGGCGTGGTGTGGCCGATAGGGAGCGAGGAGAACAGTGTCGGCGTCCAATTACCCGCCGGCCGCGGCATAGCGACCGCGTGCAGTCCCAGCTCCGCCGCGGTGAGCGCGCGCGTTTGGAGCAATGCGTTGCGGCCCAGTCGATATTCCTGCGTCGAGGCAAAGAGGATCCCGGTGATGAGGGTGCCAATGATGCAGATTGTGGCGATGGCGAGTGCGAGAGCAAAGCCACTTCGCTGGCGGGGGTGCGCGGTCATCAATCGTCTCCGATTGCTCAATTGCGTGTGGCGATGCTGAAGCTCAGCGAGTCGGTGAAGTCACCGAGTGGGCGCCCGGGGAGACGCATGGCGCTGCGTGAGCGTGCGCGGGTGGTGACATCGATGCGCGCGACGCGACGCGGGTCGGCAGTGCTCGCACCACTGCTGTCGAAATACGACAGGAGAAGACCGGAAGTTGGTGATCCGACTCGAATGTAGGGTCCGCTGACTGGTTGCTTCGTGCTGCAGGCTGGTGTTCGCGTGGCCAGGCAGTCCGAGAATCCGAGGTAGCCCTGACCGTCGGCCGCGTCGTACAGCTCATAGCGAGCTCGTCGGAAGAATCGAATGCTCGCGCCAGACGCGACGGTGGAGGGCAGCGGCGATGCGAGGCTCAGTGTGTGGCCAAGCGCGGCTTCGGCTGCTGTCGAGGTGAAGGCGGAGCAGGTGCCGGTCGTGAGACCTGCTGCCAGCGCATGAATTCGCCACGCGTCGTCGCTCGCCGAATTGGTTGCGCCGTGGTCGTAGATGAGGAGCGAGTCGCCGTATTCGGGGGCGCGGAGCCAGGCGGATGCGCCGCTGTGTGCCGATGTGGTCTGAGGTGGAATAGTGAGGCTGGTGCGACTCGAATCGATCTCGCACGCGACGGCGGAGCCCGTCGGCAGGCGGAACTCGATCGACATGGCGCTCATGGCGTAGATGTCGCCGCGCGCCGGCGAGATACCGCGCAGCTCGGAGGGGAGAATGTCAGCTGCTTGCCGTACGTTGCTCCGCGCTTCGATGATCTCCGAGGACGCAACGTAGAGGCGCTGTTGGTTGACGAGGATCCCCGTGAGTGTGGCCGCGAGCACGCCAAACAGCGCGATGGCGACGATCAGCTCGGTCAGCGAAAAACCGGACCGATCACGATGCGCAGCGGCGGTCAGCACTGGACGAGACTCCTGTAGACCTGCGTGCTGCGCCGCGCCGTGAGAAAGGTGACCGAGTCGGTGACCAGCCAGGTGCGGGGGTGTACGGATTGAGCAGTCCACGTTTCAATGAGTCCGTTCTGGCTCGTGATGCCGGTGCCGGCAGGTGAGCAGCCCGAACTCCGCAGCAGCTCGAAGCGCGATTGCGCCATGTTCGCCGCGCGTGTCTGCGCCGCGCCTTCGCCGGCCAGCCGCTCAACGAACGCCGCGGTACCAGCGAGCGCGAGTACGCCAACGGCGGTCACCATGAGCGCGACGACGATCTCGACGATGGTGAAGCCGCGCTGCCGCGATTGGCGCGTGCGTGCACTAGGCTGAGAGTTCAGACGCATTCTGCTCCCCGGTGGGAATGCGCCTGACGATACACGCCGCGCGTGCGAAGGCATCAACCAATTCCCGCGTGGTGAACGAAAAGCTCGCGGGAAAAGCAAAGCGCGCCTGCCGCTTGGCAGGCGCGCTCTTACCGATCTACGACCTCAGCCTCAATACAGCTCTACCCAGGAGCGCCCACGCGCGAAAACCGGGAGCGAGCTTCCGGCGAGCGCCTTGTTGATGGCGCAGCTGGAGTATCGAATGACCGCGTCACCGAGCACGGTGTTCTGGTCGAGAGAAACGTTCGCCGCCATCACGCCGCCATTGAAGTGACCACCGGTACCGGTCGTCTTCAAGCGGCCGCGAACGATTACCGGCCCGAAGAACTCGGCGCCGCCCATTACCTCGAGATCTCCCTCGACGAGGAGAATCCCCTGCCCGTCGCCACCATTGATCTTGATGTTGCCCGGCGCGTACACGATCGGCCAGTACTGCTGGCACGCTGCATTTCCGAGCACGTGCTGAGGATCTCCCCAGTTATTCGGGTCGTTCATGTTGCAGGTGTTGTCGGCGTTGAAGCTCGGAGCGAGCCCAGTATAATTGCCGCTGGCGATCTTGGTCGCCATCGCCGTGAGGCGCTGCCAGTCCGTATCGCCAAATTTGAAGTACGTGTTCGTATCAGCGGCCGCAGGATCTGTCGACACGGGCGGGCTGCCCGTGACGCAGCTGAGCCCGGTGCATCCTGACGTCGTGATCAACGCCGGATCGCTAATGGCGATGCCGGGCTTGGCTGGGCCGGCGGGCGGGCAACCCCAGCCGGTAAAGCTCGTGTCGTTGCCGTTGATGAACGACGAGCCACCGATATGCGTGTTGCCGCGCGTTACCAGCGCCGCCAGCATGTTGATCTGCGGAATCTGCAGCGTGAGCAAAACGGCGAGTCGCCGACGCGCTTCCGCCGCTTGAGAGTTTCCTGCTCTTCCCTCGGATACGGCAAGAAAGGTCATGTCGTTCAGCTTCGTCACACGCACGGTGTCGACGGAACCGTCGCCTGGGAGCACCTGCACCGGCGGAGCGGTGGCGCCGCTCGCGAGTGCGTTGTACACACCGGGGTTCCACTGCCCATTGGGCACCGGCGTCGTCATCGCGTTGAGCCCGAGCTCGGCGGCGGTCAGGGCACGGGTCTGGAGAAGCGTGTTGCGTCCGATGCGGAATTCCTGCGTCGACGTGAAGTACACCCCGGCGATCAGTGCGCCGATCACGACGATCGCCGCTATCGCTACGGCCAACGCAAACCCTTCTCGGCGGTGGTTCATGGAGCGCATGAGATTCTCCTGAAAACGCTAATTCCGCGCGGCGATGCTGAACGTCAGCGAGTCGGTGTACCGGCCGCTTGGATAGCCGGCGATCCTGACTTCACCACGCGTCCGCGAGCGAACGACCACATCGATTCGGGCGACCTGCGTAGGATCGGCGGTGACCGCGTTGGCCGTCGTGAAATACGAGAGCGACAGACCTTCGGGCGCTCCGCCTAACGGGAGATACGGGCCGCTCACCGGTTGAACCGCGCTGCACGCCGGAAGGCGGCTGGGGATGCAATCGGAATAGCCGAGGTAGCCCTGACCGTCGGCGCCGTTGAACAGCTCGAAGCGCGCCCGGCGGAAGAAGCGAATCGAGGCGCCGACCTGTACGTTGAGGCTGAGCGCCGGCGTCACGTTGAGCGTATATCCGAGCGCCGCCTCGGCCGCATTCGCGGTGAACGGCAAGCAGATTCCGGCGGCTGGGTCCGCGGTGAGTACGTGCACCGTCCAGCTGTCGTCGGCCGAGGCCTGCGTCGGTCCCTGATCGTAGACCAGCAGTGAATCGCCGTTGAGCGGAGGCGACAGCCACGCCGACGTACCGTTCAGCGACGCGGTTGTCGTCGGCGGAATGGTGAGCTGCGTTCGCGGACCGTTCATCGTGCACACCACCGAAGATCCGGTCGACGCGCGATAGTCGATCGACGTCGCCGACATCGCGTAGATGTCGCTGTCGGCCGGCGACACGGCGCGCAGCTCGCTCGGCAAGATGTCGGCAACCTGGCGCACGTTGGCGCGCGTCTCGAGCACTTCCGCGGTGCCGCCGTAGAAGCGCTGTTGCTGCATGATGACGGTCGTCAGGCCGGTGAGCACGAGGCCGAGCAGCACCATCGCGATCATGACCTCGATGAGCGTCAGCCCGCGGCGGTTCTTCAGCACTGGACGAAGCTCCGGTAGACTTGCGGCCCACGCCGGCCGGAGATGAAGACGAGCGAATCGGTGACGCGCCGCACGCGCGGTGCGACCGAATCGACGCGCCAGTTCTCGATGATGCCTTCCTGGGTGGCCGATCCGGTCGTCATCAGGTTGCACTGCACGCTGCGCATCCGCTCGAAGCGCGACTGCGCCATGTTGGCCGCCATCGTCTGCTGGGCGCCACCGCCGATCATGCGTTGCACCACGCTGGCGGTGCTGGCCAGCCCAAGGACGCCGATCACCATCACCAGAATGGCGACGATGACCTCGGGAATCGTGAAGCCGCGTCGGCGAGCGACGCGGGGCTTTCTGACTGGATTCATCATGAGCACCCCGCGGTAGAAATACGTCCCATTCCCATTACACACACCGAGTCGATCGAGGAGCCCTTTTGCACGACGAGGCGGGCAGTACCGGTGAACCCGAATGCGAGACCGCGCGGATCGAAGGCGATCGTATCGCGCGTGGGAGTGAGCGTCACTCCTTCCTGCCCGAGATCGATCACCGGCGCGAAGGTGCCCTGTGTGTTCGCGGAGTCGACCAGCACCTTGATCGTGTTCCCCGTGCGGACGAAGCGAGCGACCCGGCCACGCTGAATGGCGGCCGCCCGGCTCACCGCCAGATACGACGCGATGCGCTGCTTTGACGAGCGCACACCCAGGCGATCGTTGCTTCTGGCAAAGCTCGGAAAGGCGATCAGGCCCAGGATGCCAAGGAGGCTGAGAACGATGAGCAGCTCGGGCATCGTGACGCCGCGACGGATCGCGCCGCCTGACGAGTCCGGCTTCGAGCGAGACCGAAGCAGGCAGGATGAGTTCATCGATGCACCACCCTGAAGGCAGGTCGCCTAACAAGTAGGAGTCGCGCGTCAGAGCGTCGAAGCTGGCGCTTCAACGCGGGATTTCACACTTGATTGACGCGCCGGAGGCGGATGCTGCAACGAGGGGAACGCGCGCGGCTCGACGACGATCGGAACGAAATTTTCCAGCAGCGCAACGACTTCTTACGCTGAGAGCGCCGCAGTTGCCGTTCGCAGCGATTCCACGGTCACGGGACGAATGACCGGCACGGGGAACAGGAGGACGAAGGCCGCGCCTTCCTCACGTGACGGGCGGACCCAGATCGTTCCGCCCATGCCTTCCACCACGCGGGACACGATGGCCAGGCCGAGGCCGGTGCCCTTCCCCGATGGCTTGGTGGTGAAAAAGGGGTCGAAGATTCGCTCGACGTGCGTCCACGGTACGCCCGGACCCGAATCGGCGACGATGAGCTTCAGCACACGCTCCGGATCGCCGACCGTGCTGAGCCATGCTTTCACGCGCGCACTCGGCTCCCGCGTGTTGGTCAGCGAGTGCGGGTCGCCTTGGCGCCGTGCAGCGTCGCCGGTGAGCGAGGCGAAAGGCACGACCGACGTGAAGACGGTGATGTCGCCTTCACCGTTCATGGCATCTACGGCGTTGAGCAGCAGGTTCACGACCACCTGCCGCATCTCGAGGGAGTCGCCCTCGAGTGGCGGCAGCTGGGCGCCCAATTGAAGGTCGATGTCGACCTCCTGCAGCGCGCCTTGATCGCGTAGCAGCTCGAGCGCCTCGTAGATGGAGCCGTTCACATCGATGGCTTCGTGCACCGACTGGCGCGGACGAGCGAAATCGAGCATACCGCGCACGATGCGATCGATGCGGTCGCGCTCACGCTCGATCCCGGAAACAGCTTCCAGCAGCTCGGCCGAGTGTGCCTGACGACGAATCGTCCCGGTATGGCTGGCGATCGACTCCAAGGGAAGGCCAATCTCTTGCGCGACGCCGTCGGCGAGCCGGCCGACGCTCGCCACTTTCTCGAAGCGCGCGCGCAGCGCCTGGTCTTCGAGGAGCGTCGACGTCATGCGGTTGATGCTCGACGCCAGCCGCGCGAACTCGGTCGATGTGCCGGGCGGGGCGCGCCGCGCCAGATCGCCATTGGCGACTGCCTCGGTGGTTTGCACCACCGCCTCCAGCGGATAGAGCACGAGCTCGCGGAATTTGTGATCGCCGATCATGACGAAGAGCGCCAGATCCGCCACCAACAGCGCCACCATCATGACTTCGCCGTAAGGGTGCGTGATCCAGCGGTCGAAGAGCACGTACGTGGCAACCGTGAGCAGCACCGCGGTCGATGCCAGAAGTCCCAAACTCAGCAGCACCTCGACACGAAGCGTCGTGAAGACGTGATGACGAGGAAGCTTGGCGACGGCTTCCGGATCGACCTGCTCGGGCATGGAGTGATCGGTCATTTCGGTGATTCCTGCACAGGTGCAAGCTCCGTTCGGAGATCGGAGCGCAGCTCCAGCGCTTCGCGATAGCTCGGTTCCAGGACGAGCGCGCTGTCGACCAGTGCTCGCGCCTCCGTGAGACGGCCAAGCTGGACGGCGGTCGCCGCGGCTTCGCGATACACCGTGGCGTCGCGTTGGAAAAGACGTCGGCTCGTACGGTAGGCGGACTGCGCTTCTGCCCACCTGCCCATCCCTGCATAGACGCGCGCTACGGCTTGGTGGGCACGGTACGACTCCGGATGGTGCTGGAGGAGGGAGAGTGCGAGCGTCTGATTGTTTCGCCACACTGGCGTTCGTGTCCAGCTGCGCCACGAATACAGTAGCGCGATCAGGGACATCGCGGCGATCACCGCTGCCTGACGATTGGCGCCGTAGCGTTGAACGAGCCAGCCCATCGCCATCACGACGCCCACGCTGGCGAGATACAGCGTGCGCTCGGCTACGGCGATGCCAGTCGGCACGAGGACGTTGGCTACCGGACCAATGGCTATGGGCACCCAGATCATCGCGTAGGCCAGGACCCGATCGCCCCGCCACGCGCGCGCGACGAGCACGCCATACACGAACACGACGGCGATGCCCGCAAGGCCGAGCAGGTTGAGCGCGTACGCCGGCTCGACGACGCGCGGGCTGTAATCCCACGACAGGTTGACCGGCAGTAGCAGGAGGCGCGGATACTCGGGGATGATCGTGGCAACAGTCAACAGTCGCTGCACGACCGACAAACCGACGAATACGGGAGCGATTTGAGTGAACTCGCGTCCGCTGAAGACGGCGAGCAGCGTGACGCCGTAGACGATGATCACGCCGGCATAGGATGCGTAAAGCAGGCGCCGAGCGCGAAACGTTGCCTTGGGATCATCGGAGACCATGAGATCGGCCGCCGGTGCCAACGCCGCGAAGACGATGGCACTTTCCTTCGAGAAAACGCCTAACAAGAAGAAAACGGGCGCCGCCCAGCTCCCGCGCCGATGGGCCAGCAGCGCTGCCAGTACGAACGCCGCCGCCATGCACTCGGCGCGGCCGACGACGTTGGCCACCGCTTCGACGTGAACCGGGTGAACGGCGAAGAGCAGGGCCGCGGCAAGCGCGCCGGCCGGCGCCAGCAGCTGAGCCGCGAGGTACCACACCAGTACGGCGACGGCGGCGTGCCAGAGGATGTTGACGGCGTGCATCCAGGCCGCGCTGCCGCCGCTGATCGCCCAATCGAGCGCGTAGGACGCGACCGCCAGCGGCCGGTAGACGCCCGCGTCGCTCGCCTCGCGCGGCCAGTACGGCTGTCCGAATGCTCGCCACATCCCGTCGAGCGACTGCACCAGCGGATTGCGGAGTATGACCCCGCGGTCATCGAGAGCGAAGTCGTTGCCTAACGCGTTGGCGAAGACGGCAACTGCGGTGAATGCGACGAGGTACGGCGCGAAGCGACGCAAGCGGGAAGCGGGAAGCGGGAAGCGCGGGCGGACTTGGTACTCATCAGGTGTGCCGGGCAGGCGCTTCCCGCTTCCCCCTCCCCGCTTCCCTAGCCCCGCTTCCCGCTTCCCCATCGCCTTGCGCCGAACTCGAAGCTCAGACATCGACCCCATATCTCGACAGCTTCCTATACAACGTCGACGGATCGATGCCTAACACTTCGGCGGCGCGGCTCTTGTTGCCGTTCTCCGATTGGAGCACCCACATGATGTAGGCGCGCTCGACGACTTCGAGCGTCGGATTCGCGGCTGCGCGCTCGGACACCAGCGGCTGCGCTTTGCGCTCCGTGATGCGCTCGGGGAGCGAGCCGACGTCGACTGTGCTGCCGGTGTTGAGGATCACCGCGCGCTCGATCGCGTTCTCAAGCTCGCGGACGTTACCCGGCCAGTTGTACGCCATCATGACCTCGATGGCCGCATCCGTGAGGCGCTTCGGCTCCTCGGCACGCTGCTGCGCCGAGCGCTGCAGAAAAGCCTCTGCCAGAAGCGGGATGTCATCACGGCGTTGACGCAATGGCGGCAGATGAAGCGCGAAGACGTTGAGCCGATAGAAGAGATCGCTGCGGAACGTGCCGCGCTTCATCTCTTCCTCGAGGTCCCGGTTGGTCGCCGCGATGACGCGTGTGTCCACTGACATCGCCTCGGTGGCACCGACCGGAATGACCTCACGCATCTGCAGCGCGCGAAGGAGCTTGACCTGCGTTGATGGCGTCGTCTCGCCGATCTCGTCGAGGAAGAACGTTCCGGAGCCGGCCGCGGTGAACAAACCCGCCTTGTCCCTCACCGCGCCCGTGAACGAGCCCTTCACGTGTCCGAAGAGCTCGCTCTCCAGCAGACTCTCGGGAAGCGCGCCGCAGTTGATCGACAGGAAAGGTCCTTCGGTGCGCGCCGACAGGTCGTGAATGTAGCGGGCGATGACCTCTTTGCCGGTTCCGGACTCGCCCTGGATGAGCACCGTGCTCTCCGTCGGCGCCACAGTCTCAGCCAGACGGAGCACATCGAGCCAGGCTTTGCTGGCGCCGAGCGGCATGCCCGCACCCGTGCGGTCGCGGCGCCTGATCTCCTGCTTCAGCGAGCGATTCTCCGCGCGCAGCTGCCGATGCTCGACCGCACGACGAAGAATGGCGACGATCTCGTCGTTGACGAACGGCTTCTGAATGTAGTAGTAGGCGCCCTCGTTCACCGCCTGGATAGCCGACCGGAGATCGGCTTGCGCAGTCATGAGAATGACTGGGACATCCGGATCCTTCGCTCGCGACGCGGCGAGCACGTCGAGTCCCCCGACGCTCGGCATGCGGACATCGGTGAGGATGATGTCGGGGTCGAGCGACTCGAGTTGCTCGAGCCCCTGTCGTCCACCCTGCGCGACGATGGTGTTGAAGCCTTCGTTCTTCAGCAGGATGCGAAGCGTGTCGAGAATTCCCGACTCATCATCGACGATGAGGATACTCGGACGGTCGATCGCAGTTGCGGTCATGCGGCGTTCTCTCTCTCGTCCCGCCAGCGTGGGAGCAGAATGGTAAAGCGCGTTCCGTGGCGGCTGGAATCGACGAGCACGATGCCGCGATGCGCCTCGATGGCGCGATGAACGATCGGCAGACCGAGTCCCGTTCCGCCCACCTTGGTGGTGAAGAAGGGGTCGAAGACCCGATCGCGGATGTCCGGTGAGATACCCGGACCAGTATCGACGATGCGCACGGCGACCGCGTCGCGGCCGAAGGCGACACCGCGAGGGAGCGCATCCGGCGCGACCGGTGTCACTTCGATCTTTACTTCTCCGAATGCCGGAGTCGCCTGAATCGCGTTCAGCGCGACGTTGAAGATCGCGCGATGCAGAAGGTCCTCATCGCCCTCGACGAACAACGCGGTTTTCGGCGAGGTGCAGCCGATCTTCACGCCGTTGGCACAATCCGGATGCGTTGCCGCGAGACGCGCCGCCGCTTCGGCAATGTCTCCGACGTTCACTCGCTCCTTGCGAGCGACGCGCGCGCGGGCGAAGTCGAGGAACTCGGACAAGAGGCGCGAGAGACGATCCGACTCGCGGACGATCAGCGCACCAAGTGTGCGCTCGTCGTCGGTCGACTTTGGGGCGCGGGCGAGCTGCTCCACCGCACTGCGAATCGATGCCAGCGGATTCTTGATCTCGTGCGCCAGCGAGGCGCTCAGCTCGGCGACCGCCTCGAGGCGTTCGGCGCGGAGTCGTAGCTCCTCGAGCCGTTTGTTGTCCGAGATGTCCTGGAAGATCGCGGTAGCGGATGCGATCGCGCCTTCCTGATCGGCATCGATCGTGGTGGTGGTGAGACCGAGCGGAAAGCTGCGGCCATTGGCGGTGATCGTCGCTTCTCCGCGCGTAATGCGCTCACGCCGTTTGACGCCGCGGTCCAGCGCGTGTGCCAGGTCGGGCGCATTCTGATCGAGGAGCGCGCGGATGGGTTTCCCGAGCATTGCATCCGCATCGAAGCCAAGGAGGTTGCCGGCAGCGGGATTCGCGTAGAGCAGCCTGCCATGCGCATCCATCGTGAGAATGCCGCTTCGAATGTTGCGGAGGATGTCTTCGGCTTGAAGGCGGGCGAAGGCGAGCTGTGCCTCGAGCTCTTCCTTGTCGGCGCCGACCTCGCGCAGGCGCGCGCTCAGATACGCCGTGCCGAGCGCGACCATCGCAAAAACGACGAGCTGGAGCACGACCCCGAGCTCGATCGGCGTACCGTGGCCCCAGAAGACATCGCAGAAATAGAGGACGTTCCCGAAGGCGGCTACGAGTAAACCGGCGCCAACAGGGAGCGTGAGGGATGCGGCAGCGGTGACCAGGATGTAGAGCGCGGCGAATTGCGATACCGCACCGCCGGTGATGTGGACGATCGCGGTGACGAGCACCACGTCGAACATCGCCTGGCTGTAGTAGAAGGAGCGGCCCACCGAGCCGCGGCGAACCATGCCGAACCACGCCGAGCCGACGGTGAAGGCGATCGCGGCGATGAGCGCGAGAGTTGCGATCAGCGTGTCGAGCGCGGCGGCGTCGGTCCAGGCGAAAACGGCCGCTATGAAGACGCCCGCGGCCAGCGACAACCGGCCGAGGAACATCCATCGAAGCACGCGGCGTGGGTTGAAGACGGGGTCGGTTTCCAGAGCCGAGGTAGCGCGCGGGAGCACGCGGTCGCGGTAAAGGCGCCGGTAGGCCCTTGCAGAGCGCAAGTGCTTGACGAGGCGTCGATAGTGGCGTTTTGCTATATGTCGACGACCAACGACGGCAAGGAGTTACGTGGCAAACCCCAGTGACCAGCTCAGTCTAGCTACGATCGGTTGGCGCCTCGGCGCCGTCCTTTTGCTGGTCCTCGCCAACGGCTTCTTCGTCGCCGCCGAGTTTGCGTTGGTAAGCGCGCGGCGGAGCCGGATCGACCAGTTGGCGGCAGCCGGCAACCGCTCCGCGCAGCTCGTTCGAGAGACGTTCACGAAGCTCAACTTCTACATCTCGGCGGCGCAGCTCGGGATCACAGTAGCGTCTCTCGTGCTCGGCTGGATGAGCGAGGTCGCGCTGGCCGCATTGTTCGTGCGCATCGCCGAGCCGTTCGGGTACACACCGCCGACCGCGGCATCGCATGGCGTCGCGGCGCTTATCGTCGGTCTGTCGCTAGGGACCTTTCTGCACATCGTGGTGGGCGAGCAGGCGCCGAAGACGTTCGCCCTGGTCAGTCCCGAGCGCATCAGCATGTGGGTGATTCGCCCACTTCGATGGTTCGCCGCGGCCACCAAGCCCTTTACGTGGGTGCTGAACAGAGCATCGACGGGACTCCTCGCGCTCTTCGGCATTCAGGCAGTGAACGAGAGCGCGCACGTACACTCGCCGGAAGAGATCCGGCTCCTGGTGGCGCAGACCACACAACACGGGACGCTGGACGAGCTCGATCAACAGATGATCGCGGGCGTGCTCGACTTTCATCACAAGAAGGCTCGCGATGTCATGATTCCGCGGACCGAGATCGTCGCGCTGCCCATCGATGCGACCGAGCAGCAGGTGCGCGACGTGCTACGACGCGAGCGCTATTCACGCTATCCAGTATATCGCGAATCAGTAGACGATCTCGTTGGTGTGTTCCTGGCGAGAGATCTCTGGATGCACGAAGGGCCGACACCGTTCGTTCTGGCCAGCTTTGTGCGCGAGCCGCTCTACGTTCCCGACTCACGCCCCGCGGAGCGAGTGCTCGACGATCTGCGAAAAACGCGGGCGCACATGACGATCGTGCTCGACGAGTATGGCGGAACCGCCGGTATTCTCACCATGGAGGATCTGGTCGAAGAAGTCGTGGGCGACATCTCCGATGAGTACGATCTGATGGCGCGCGAGGCGTTCGAGCTCGATGGAGTGCTCGAGCTGGCGGGGAACATGTCGCTGATCGACGTCCGCTCCGACCACAACGTGCCGATTCCGGAGGGCAGCTGGTCGACGCTAGGCGGATATGTTTTCGCGCGCGTGGGGCGACTACCACGCGTAGGCGACCGTGTGCCCTTCCCCCAGGGCGAGCTCGAGGTCGTCGCCATGGAAGGTCGACGCGTAGCCGCCGTGCGAGTGCATCGGGCTCCTCCTGCCGCGCAGACGCCTCAAACGGCACATGCGCGATGATGTACGCGTCACCGACACGCTCGCGATACCACGCGACGAGCTGACCGCGCGAGCGACGCGCGCCGGCGGTCCGGGCGGGCAGCACGTCAACACGTCGTCGACGCGAATCGAACTGCTGTGGTCGATCGAAACGTCGCGCGTATTGACCGACGAGCAGCGCGCGCGACTGAGGCAGCGCCTTTCGTCGCGCATCGATTCCGATGGCCGCCTCCGGGTGGTCGCATCCGCGTCGCGAAGCCAGCGACAGAACAGGGATGAAGCCGAAGCGCGTCTGGCAGAGCTCGTTCGAAAGGCGCTGGCAGCTAAACGCAGACGAATAGCGACGCGTCCGTCTCGGGCTGCGAAAGAGCGGAGACTGGCCGACAAAAAAATGCGAGGAGAACGAAAGCGAGAGCGTAAGAGAATCGACGAAGACTGAGCGGGCGCGGCGTGCGGCTGCGGCATGCGGCCTGTGCCTCTTGGCGATCGAGTACAATCTCGCCAAAACGCGCGGGCCGCAGGCCGCAGGCCGAATGGACGGCACGGTGCTTGTGACGTTCATACTGCATGCGAGGACGCAAGGACGGTCGGCGTCGCGACCCTGACATCCGCGTTGGGATCAGCGGATACAACTACCCGCGGTGGCGCGGGGATTTCTATCCGACGACGCTTCGACTGAAAGACTGGCTGCGCTTCGCGAGCCGCGCGTTCAACTCCATCGAGCTGAACGGCACCTTCTACAGCCTCAAGTCGCCAGACGTCTTCCGGCGATGGTACGAAGAGACGCCTGACGACTTCATCTTCGCCATCAAAGGCAGCCGGTTCATCACCCACAACTTGAAGCTGCGGCGCGCGGAGGGTGCGCTGGCGAACTTCTACGCCAGCGGCTTGCTCGCCCTGGAGGAAAAGACGGGTCCATTCCTCTGGCAGCTCCCGGCAACGTACCGATTCGATTCACAGCGAATCGACGAATTCTTGCGTCTACTCCCGAAGAGCTCGCGAGATGGCGCGCGATTGGCTCGGCACCACGACGATCGGCTCCGGCGTGGCGCGCTCACGCGAGCCCGCGGCAGCTTGGCATATCGACACGCGCTCGAGGTGCGACACGAATCGTACTTCACGCCGGAGCTCTATGATCTGCTTCGCGCGCACGGGTGTGCGTTCGTCATCGCCGACACGGCGGAGAAATTCCCGTACGCCGAGGAGCTCACCGCCGATTTCGTGTACGTGCGCCTCCATGGCTCGCGACAGCTCTACGCCAGCGGCTACACCGATGACGAGCTCGATCGGTGGGCGGAGCGCATTCGCGAATGGACGAGCGATTCCGTCCGACGAGATGCCTACATCTACTTCGACAACGACGCGCTGGGGCACGCTCCGCACGACGCGCGACGGCTAGCGGAGCGCCTTGGCTGCGCGCCCCCGATCGAGGCGACTAGCGAGCTGGTAGGCGCTGAACGGTAGACGTCACCGACTGCTTGACCGGAATCGACATCCCACTCGGTTGCAGCGTGAGCGTCATCGTCGACGACGTCGTTTCCGTGGAGCCGAGGAAGACACCGGCACGGCTCACATAGTACGTCCCGCTGCCGTCGCCGGTGCCGTCGAACTCCATCGTCTGACCCAGCTGCGTCCCCTTCCCTGTCATCTTTTGCGCGAATTTCCGCTGCACGCGGATGGCGGGCTGGCCGTCGTAGGTGGTGTCGGGCAGTACGGTCGAGGTGACGATCGTCGTCGTCCGCAGATCGTTGCCGCCGGTGTTGACCGACGTGACGTTCGTGTCGACCCATGACGTGCCGACGGACACGCCCTTCGGGAACACCGGAAGCATCCGACTCATCCCCGTCTGAATCTGCTTCACGAGCTCGTCATCGAGCGCCACCTTCGGGGCGAACGCGTACACCTTGCCTAACGGCGACAGTGTGCCCTTGATGCCGACTCCCTTGAGCCCGTTCAGATTTGGCAGCTCGGCGCCGTTGGAGGCTGTACTGCTCGAGGAATCGAGCGTCACATCGAAGCTCAGCGTGTCGCGGGCCTTCCGCGCCAACTGCAGCGATACCTGCTGGATGGTAGTGATCTCCATCGACTGCTTCGTTCCGAGATGCTCCTGCTCGCGCTTGACGAGCGAGGTGAACCCGTAGCGATGCGCGCCTGGTGTGTAGAGCGACCCGCCATTTTGCGCGAGGACGAGCGTCGGGGTCAGGAGTAGGAAGAACGTGATGATCGAACCGCGAATCATGGCTGCCTCTTGGAATTCCGATGTGCTGCATCACAAGCTAGCGGGTGACGCACGCCGCTGCCGCAGCTAGGACGCCTGGGACCTCGCGTGGGTTTCCGAGCTTGCGCGCGACTGGAGCACCCATAGCTTCCGGCCCGGATGAAGATCTCCATGGCGCCAGAGATCCGGCTTCGGGTCGGTCGAAAGCTGCGACGCTGGTATCGGCGGAACGCGCGCGATCTGCCGTGGAGACGCACTCGAGATCCATACGCCATCCTCGTCTCCGAGCTGATGCTTCAGCAGACGCAGGTGTCGCGGGTGATTCCGAAGTACGCCGAGTTCCTGGGCCGTTTTCCGACGCTGTCCGACGTTGCTCGCGCGCGCCCAGCACGAGTGATGGAAGCGTGGAGCGGGCTGGGTTATTACGCTCGGGCGAGGAATCTGCACCGGTTGGCCAGGCAATTGACGGGCAGCGGAGCCGCAACGTTGCCGTCGACTCCGGCTGCACTCCGGGAGTTGCCGGGAATCGGAGCCTATACCGCGGGGGCCGTGGCATCGTTCGCGTTCGAGAAGCGCGCACCGTTGGTTGACACCAACGTAGCGCGTGTGTTGCGGCGAGTCTTCGCGCCGTCGATCGACCAGCGCTCCACCGCGGGGCAGAAGCGACTCTGGCAATTGGCGGAGTGGCTGCTGCCGCGGGACGGGCGGAGCAGCTACGTCCACAATCAGGCGCTGATGGAGCTCGGTGCCATCGTCTGCACCGCCCGAGTGAGACATTGCGGCGCGTGTCCGCTGCGCGCGGACTGCGCGACCGTACGCCGCGAGCGAAAGGCGCTGCTGCCTGGCTGAGTTCCGGCGTTTGCGTCCCTCGCCGCCCGACGTATCTTAGCTTCATCGTGACGCGCTAGTGCCGCCCGCCTGGATGCTGACTCGAAACTCCCCCTCCGCCTCCCCAGGACAATGTCCGTCGCCTATCGACCGCGCGGCGTCCCAGAGCTGATCGACGCCGCCTTTCAGCTGACGCGCCGGCACTACGTGCCGCTCCTCGTGCTCGCTGCAGTGACGTACATCCCGACATTCGCGGTGCTCGTGCTCGTCAGCGCGCCGGCGGCCATGGCTGGCGATGCTTCGCTCGGGACGGTGGGGCTGGTCTGGGTTCTGGCGCTGCCGCTTCTGCTGATCTGGTATGCCGTCGGCGTAGCCGCGATGGCGATCGCGGCGTCGGAAGCGTATCAGGGCCGCGGTGTCGATCCGGGGAGCGCCCTTCGTCAGGCACTCTCGCGCTGGGTCACCATCGTGCTGGCGTGCGTCGCCAAGTGGCTGATCATCGGCATCGCAGGCGCGGTGTTCGCCATCGTCATCGGCGTCGGAGGCGCACTCCTGGGGCCGCTCGCGGCGGTGCTCGCCATTCCCGCGGTCGCGCTTCCGATCATGATGTGGACGCGCTTCTTCGCCGTTCCGACGGTGACGGTGCTCGAGAACCTCGGCGCATCCGACTCGCTGCGCCGCTCCTCGCAGCTGTCCGACGGGTTCCGTTGGAAAGTGTTGGGGACGTACGTCATCGCGTACGCGATCGTATTCGCCATCACCATGGCGGCGATGGTGGTGGCGATGCTCGCCGTCAAGAACATGGTGCTGGCGCAGCTGGCGAGTAATCTGCTCTCCCTGCTCGGCTTTCCACTCGTCGGCGCCGTCGGTGTCGTACTGTACTACGACATGCGCATCCGTAAGGAAGGCTTCGATCTGGAGCTGATGCAACGCGAGCTCCCCGCGGCGTCGGCCGGCCAGCCGGCGTAATCGAGCCGGATGCAAGGGTCGACGCTCGAGCAGATCGTGCAGGGCGCGCACCCGCCACTCAACGAGAGCGCGATCCGCGATACCGTCGATCACGTCTTCTCGGCCGGCATCTACAACCAGACGACGCTCCTCCAACGCGGCCTCATCTGGCTCGGCGACATCTTTCGAGAGGTACTTGGTTTCTTCGGACGACTGCTGCGCGAAGTGCAGTCATCTCCCCTACTCTCGTGGACCGCACTCGTGGTGATCGCCATTCTAGTGATTGCGATCGCCGCCCGCCTCGTCTACCTCTGGCAGCTGCGTCGCATTCAGGCGGCAACTTCGCCGGTGCGATTCGCCGACGCGTGGATCGGCGGCGCGGGCGATCCGTTGGCGATCGCCGAGCGTGAGGCGCGCGAGGGGAACTTCACCGAGGCGGCACACGCGCTGTACGCGGCGTTGTTAGGTGCGATTGCACGCCAGCATCAGATCAAGGTTCACCAATCGAAGACCGTTGGCGACTATGCGCGGGAGTTACGCGCGAGGGGCTCGGCGCTGCTTGGCGGTTATCGAGAGTTCGGCCGCACCTACGAGACCGTGATCTACGGCCTCGGCAGCTGCGACCGCGAGCGATTCGATCGGCTGTACGCGATCGCCGTTCCAATTCTCCGTTCGAATGGCTGAACAGCCGGAGCGACGCCGTAGCAGGTGGCTGGCGCCGACGTTCGTGTTCGCGTCGCTGGCCTTGTTGGTCGTGGCGCAGATCCTCACCGCACCCAACGATCAAGCGCTCGAAGAGCGCCCTTCGCTCGATCCACGGTCGGCGCTGCCTAACGGGTCACGCGGCTTCTACGAGGTGCTGTCGACGCTGGGTTGGCCAATGGCGCGCCTGACGGCGCCGATGCGCGCGGCGCTCGACAGCACCGCGCTCCACGTGGTGCTCGAAGGAAAAGCACCGGTCACCGCGGCCGAGGTGCACCAGCTCTTGGAAGCAGTGCGGCGCGGCGGAAGGCTGCTGGTAACCCCGACTGCCGGATCGGCGATCGCCGACTCGTTAGGCATGGAAGCATCGGAGATCACGTTTCTGGGCGAGCCAGCCGGGCCGGGCGGCCTCCGGTCGTCGCGTCTCGATGACGAAGACGAAGAAGAGAACGACGAAGATGAAGCGGAGCGCCGGTACATCGGCGCAATCGACCAGGCGCCACCCAAGCTCGCTTCGAGCATGGACAGCAGCGACATCGACGAGCTTACAACCGCCGCGCAGCGCCTGCGGTACGTGCGGGCCTTCCTGCAACCGCTCGATTCGTCAGACACCGGGCGCCGGCCATTCCCACGCGATACGGTGTCGTTCGTCACGGTGTATCGCCGAGATGGCGTCGTGCCGGTGATCCTCGGATTCGAATTCGGACGTGGGCGCGTGGTAGCCGTCGCCGATCCATTTCTCTTCACGAATCGCTCGGTACGGGATGGCCACGCGGCGGTGCTCCTCGTGCGTGCCGTCGAATGGCTCGCTCCATCGCGCGACACCCGGATCGTCTTCGACCAATACCATCATTCGCGGCCGACAGCCGAGGGTGCCGGTCCAGTTCGGCGGGCAATGCTCGAGACACCGCTCGGGCGAGCCACGATTCAGCTGCTCCTTGCCGCCACCCTCGTAGTGCTCGCGTTAGGCGCGAGGCCGTTGGCGCCGAAGCCGCGTTTGCGACTCGAGCGGCGCTCGCCCTTCGAGCACGTCGGCGCGCTCGCGCGCGCGTACGAGCAGGTGAGCGCCACGAGAATCGCATCACGACGCCTCTTGCACGGGCTGAGAAGACGTCACCCGATCGGCCGTCACACCGGCGACGAGGAATCGTACCTGGGCGCGTTGGCCGCGCGCCATCCCGACGTGGCGGCCGAGATCGACACCGTCCGCAACGCACTGCAGCGGCCACTGGAGCCCGAGCAATTTCTGGCCGTCGGCCAGGCGATCGAGACCATCGAAAGGAAGATTCAGGCGTGATGACACCTGCGCAGGTGGCCGACGCCACGACGCGCGTACGCGAAGTCGTGGCCCAGCGCGTCGTCGGACAGGATCAGGTTATCGACGAAACGCTGGTAGCGTTCCTCGCTCGGGGACACGCGCTACTCGAAGGTGTACCGGGCACCGCCAAGACGCTGCTCGTGCGTGCCCTGTCAGGCGCACTGAATGCCCGCTTCGGTCGCATTCAGTTCACGCCGGACCTCATGCCTACCGACATCACCGGGATCACGATCTTTCGCGAAGGCGGACAGCAATCGGAGTTCCATCCCGGCCCGGTGTTCACGGACCTCTTGTTGGCCGATGAGATCAATCGGGCGCCCGCGAAGACGCAGGCCGCGCTGCTCGAAGCGATGCAGGAGCGCCAGGTCACGGTCGACGGCGCAGCTCGCGCGTTAGGCGAGCTCTTCACCGTGTTCGCGACGCAAAACCCCGTGGAATACGAGGGGACGTATCCCCTCCCCGAGGCGCAGCTCGATCGCTTCCTCTTGAAGATCCGAGTCCCGTATCCGGCGCACGAGGCAGAGCTCAAGATGCTGTCGAATTACGCCGAGGGCTTCGACGCGGAACGGCTGAGCGACGCGATTCCGGAAGCGGTGCTCGATCCGGCCGTCTGTCGCGAGCTTCGTCAGGCAGTCGATGGCGTGAAGGTCGCGCCTGAGGTTCGCGAGTACATTGCCGCCATTGTGCGCGCGACTCGCGAGGATCCGGCGATCACGCTGGGGGGCTCGCCGCGCGCGAGCGTCGCGCTCTTCCGCGTATCCCGGGCGGCAGCACTGCTCGCCGGACGCGATTTCGTGACGCCTGACGACGTGAAGGACTACGCGCTGCCCGTGCTACGCCACCGCATTGTAATCGCTCCGGAATTGGAAGTGGAGGGACGATCGAGCGACGACGTCCTTCAGGCACTGCTCACGCGTATGCGCGCGCCGCAATGAGCTCGCGGTGAGAGGCGGGCCGCTCATCGGCGCGCTCCTCGCGCTTGCCGCGCTCGCGCTCGTGGTGCAGCGCGGCGGGTGGGTCCCGACCCGCAGGCTCATCGTCGCGCTCGTGCTTCTGGCCCCGATCTGGATTCTCTCGTCGACGCCCTCGGGGCTCGCGGTTGCCGCCGGAATCTCCTTCCTCCTCGCGACGCTGGTGATCGCCGACGGGGCGTTGGCGCCCGGGCGATCGATCGTACGGGTGAGCCGTGAACTTCCCGCCACCATCGGCATCGGGGATCGGGCTCAAGGCGCGGTGAAGGTTCGATCGTGGCGCACCGAGTTCGGAGTGCGGCCGAAGGGTAAAGGCCGCCGGCTCAACGTAGCGGTCTTCCAGGCGTTGCCGCGCGGTCTCGAGCACGAAGGCATGTCGGTGTCTCGCGCGAGCGGGCGACTCGATGATGAGATCGAGATGGCGTTCGCCGTCCGCGGTGCGCACCGTGGCAAGTATCTTCTCGGACCACTGGCCGTGCGCATCGGCGGCCCCCTCGGCCTCGTCGAGCGCACGACCAAGTTCGCGCTCTCGGATGAGATCACCGTCGCACCGTCGATCGCCGGTGTGCGTCGCTTCCGACTGCTGTCGCTCCAGCATCGTCTCCGCGAAGCCGGTGTGCGCAACATCCGAAAACGTGGTGAAGGGACGACGTTCGAGAGTCTCCGCGAATATGTAATCGGCGACGACCCGCGACACATCGACTGGAAGGCAACCGCCAAGCGGCAGAAGCTGATCGCGCGCGAATACGCGGTCGAGCAAGGGCAGACGGTGCTGATCGCTGTCGATGCCGGACGGATGATGACGCAGTTCGCCGGTCCCCTACCTCGATTCGAGTACGCGCTCTCCTCGGCGATGGTGCTGGCCGACGTCGCGCTCGACTCGGGCGATCAGGTTGGCGCGATCGTTTTCGACGACCAGGTTCGGGCGTTCGTTCCACCGCAGCGCGGCGGCGCGGCGCTCCAGGCGATTCGTCAGGCACTCATCCCGCTTCGCGCCACCATGGTCGAGCCTGACTACGCAGCGGCCTTCCGGACGCTGGCGTCTCGACATCGCAAGCGGTCACTCATCATTGTCTTCACCGACGTCATCGACACGCGCGCGTCGCAGGCGCTCATCGCGCATACGACGCGGAGCGCCGTCCGGCATCTTCCGGTCGTCGTTGCGCTCGGAAACGATCAGCTGGTCGCGGCCGCGGTGCCTAACGAGGCATCGACAACTGGAGACTTGTATGAGAGCGCGGCGGCGGAAGAGCTGCTGCTGGCGCGGGCCGAGGCGATGCAGCGTATGCGGCAGGCCGGGGTGTCGGTTCTCGACGTGTCACCGCACGCGATGACTGCCGCGGTGATCAATCACTACCTCGAGGTGAAGGCGCGCGCCTCGCTATAGGCAAACTCCTCGGAGGCTTCAGGCGTCGCACCTCGGCCCAGCGCGGTGTACAGCACGATCAGTATTGCCGATGCGATGGCGATTCCGATTCGCAGCCACATCGGCACGTCGACGCGCGGCGAGATCAAGCCTTCGATCGTGCCGGCCACGAGAAGAAAGAGCGTGGCGCCCGCGATCAGCCTGATTCCGCGGCGAGCGCGGACCACTAGCGCTTCGCGGCGCGTCAGGTCCCCGGGCATCAGAAACGCCGAGCCGACCAGTAGTCCGGCGCCGCCAGCGACGCAGATCGCCGTCAGCTCGAACACACCGTGCGGCATCACGAATGCCATGATCAGCGGTAGGATGCCCTTCGACGCGTAGAGCCCAAAGCCGGCGCCGATGCTGATCCCGTTGAAGAGGAGCAGATAGATGGTGCCCAGCCCGGCCGTGATTCCCAACACGAACGCGAAGAAGCTGATCTGCACGTTGTTGGCGATGATCATGGAGGCGAAGGGCGGCCGCTCGAAATCGGAGATCGTGACGTAGCCGCGTCCTTCTCGCGCACGGCGCACGCCGTCTTCCGCGCGATCCAACATGCTCGGTGGAAGGAGCTCTTCCGTGAGCTTGGGATCATCGATGATCGCGGCATAGGTGACCAGCATCGGTCCGAAGAGACAGACAGCCGCGATGAGAATCGGTACGGCAGATCGGCGGATCTCCCCTGGGACTGTCACGGCGAAGAAGCGAAGCACCTTCGCCAACACGACTGGCCGCTGTCGATACAACAGATTGTGTCCCGCGCCCACCAACCGACTCACGTAGAAGAGCGCCTCGGGCTCGCGCCCTTGAGATGCAGTCTTGAGCCGCGCGAAGTCGGTGCTCACTTCGCGGTACAGCGCGACGAAACGGCTTACATCTTCTTCCGACATGTTTCGCAAACCGCGCCGCTGTGCTTCGCCCAACCGCGATGCGAAGTCGCTCCATCGGGGAAGGCTGCGAGCGACGATCGCATGCTGTTCGCGCGCGGCTCCGACGTTCCCGCGAGACGAAACGCCGTGCTTCCGTGCATTCTGCTCCTGGTCGTACAGGTCCATGAGCTGCGCCAGCGGCGGCTTCGCGGCCTCTGACAGATGCGGCCCGAATCGCTCGGCAAGCTGCTCGGTGAGCGCCCGGCGGCGCTCGACATCGAGCGATGCGCGGCGCGCCAGGAAGCGGCCGAGGAGCTCGTACTCTTGCTCGCTGAGGGCGACCACGAGCGTCGACGGAAGCGCGCCGTCAGGGGGTGCGTTGGTCGCTTCGAGTGTCGGCGCATTGAGCACGCGCTCGTGGACGACGATCGTGCCGGCGAGCATGTCCCCGAGCCGCTTACCGGAGCGGGCGCTGGCAGCGGTGACCAAACCTACCGCGTAGACGAACCCTGGCTGCATGTCGACGATGCGAGCCAGGTTGCGGATCGCTGAGGCCGCGACCGACACCGAGTACCCGCCATCTTGTACCACTCGGATCCCCATTCGTCGCTTGCCCGGCGTCTGTCCGTCCCACACCGCTTCGAAGAAAACGAAGTAGCCCCAGAAGAACGCGAACTGGAGGAGGATGACTAGGGCGAACGCCCACGACCCGATCGCCGAACGAATGGCCTCGCTGATCACGGGGAGCGACGTAGCCAGGAAGGCGAACCCGACCCAGAGAACGAGGGTGATCAGCGAGAGTATGAGGTGGTCGAGGAGCGCGGCCGCGGCGCGGGAGCCGATGCCGGCGACAGTGTAACCGAACACCACCTGCTCCGGCGTCTCGATCTCGATGCGCTGCTCGAGCCTGACGTCGGTCGAGCGAAGGGTGGCGGTTGGCCCGCCCGTCCCGAGCGATGGCACCTTTTCGTGGACTCCCGTCATTGTCCTAGAGTGGACGGTCCTTGTCCGCGAGCGAGGACAGAAAGGGAATATCGGGGGAACCTACACATCGCGGAATGGCGGTCCACGTCGCATTCTATTGATGGCTCGCCGCTTGCCGTTGCAGGGGCTCACGGAGCCGTTTTCGCCGCGCTGCTGGCGCGCGGCAACTTGCCGTGCACCTTCCTGTTGGCACGCGGCTCATCCTACGCCCGTACGGCCGAGAAAACTTATGCCATCCCTTGTTCGGTTGTTCGCGCCCGTGTGGCAGAGAGCTGCACTGGCGATGGTGGTCTGGCTGGCGTTTCTCGTCGCACCGTCCGTCGCCGAGGCGCAGTATTTCGGCCGGAACAAGGTGCAGTACGAGAACTTCGACTTCCGAATCCTCAAGACGCCGCAGTTCGACGTCTACTTCTATCCGGAGGAGGAGGCGGGTGTCCGCGATGCGGCGAAGATGATGGAGCGCTGGAACACGCGCTTCCAATCGGTCCTCGAGTACAAGCTGAGCGAGCGAAAGCCGATCATCTACTACGCCAACCATCCGGACTTCCAGCAAACCAACGTCATCAGCGGGTTGCTCGGCGAAGGCACCGGCGGCGTCACCGAATCTCTCCGGAATCGCGTGATCATGCCGCTCACCGGCGACTACGCGCAGAACGATCACGTGTCCGGCCACGAGCTGATACACGTGTATCAGTACGACATGGTGCTGAACGATCCGCGTCTGATGCAGGGGTTTACAACGCTGCCGCTGTGGATCACGGAAGGGATGGCTGAATACCTGTCCGTCGGCCGGTTCGACCCGCTCAGCGCGATGTGGATGCGCGACGCGACCTTCCGGAAAGAGGTGCCGACGCTCAAGCAGCTGACGCGCGACCGCCGCTTCTTTCCCTATCGATACGGGCAGGCGTTCTGGGCCTATGTCGGCGGCAAGTGGGGCGACGACATGGTCGGGCGTCTCTTCCGTACCGCGGTCCAGACGGGGTGGGAGGAGGCAATGCCCCGGGCGCTCGGCATCAGCCCCGACTCGTTAGGCAAGGAGTGGCAGGCGCAGATCCGTGCCACCTACGAGCCGATGCTGGCGGGACGCACGAGCCCGCGCGAGACGGGCGAAGCGGTGCTGCTCAGCGAGGAGCCGGGCGAGATGAATGTCTCACCGGTGGTAAGCCCCGACGGGCGGTACGTCGCTTTCTTCTCCTCGCGCGGCCTCTTCGGGATCGAGCTCTACCTGGCCGACGCGCAGACGGGAAAGATCGAGCGGAAGCTCGTGAACGCGACGCGCGACGCCCACTACGACGCCGTGAGCTTCATCAATTCGGCCGGCGCCTGGTCGCCCGATGGCCAGCAGATCGCAATCATCGTGTACGCGGATGGAGACAACGAGATCCACATCCTGAACGCCCGGAACGGCGACGTCGTCAGGCGGATTCACCCGCGCGTTGGCGCGGTGAGCAGCATGTCCTGGTCGCCGGATGGCCGGACGATTGCCTACTCGGGGATTCACGGGGGCATCAGCGACCTTTACCTGTACGACCTGGAGAGCAAGACCGAGCGTCAGCTCACGAACGACAAGTATGCCGATCTGCACCCCTCCTGGTCGCCGGACGGGCGAAGCCTTGCCTTCTCCACCGATCGCGGTCCGAAGACGAACTTCGAGACGCTGGCGTACGACGAGCCCAGCATCGCGATCATCGATGTAGCGACTGGACAGGTGCGGCCGCTCGAGCTCTTCGGTGGTGCGTCGCACATCAACCCCGTATACGCACCTGACGGAAACTCGATCTACTTCGTCTCGACGCAGGATGGATTTCCCGATCTGTATCGGGTCGAGCTTGCGAACAATCAGATCTTCCGCCTGACGAACGTCGCCACGGGCGTGAGCGGAATCACGCTCTCGTCGCCGGCGATCTCGGTGTCGACGACGGGTCGCGTGATCTTCTCGGTGTTCTACAACGCGGGTTTCGACCTGCGTCGCTTGGAGCCGAGTCAGGCAGTCGGCACGCCGATGCAGACCGCAGTGGCGGAAGGCTTCCCGCCGGCGGGTCTCCTGCC
>DATFBY010000145.1:0-5502 GCA_035253585.1 Gemmatimonadaceae bacterium
CAGGTTGCGGCCGTAGCACATGCGGCAGAGTCCGCGCTTCGCCTCGCACGTGAGCACCGACCGGATCTTCACCGTCTCGATGCCCGCCTCCTCGATCGCGCTCGCCGTGTCCTCGTCGATGAGCTGCCCCGCTTCGACGAGCAGCGTCCGACGGCCGCTCTCGTCCATCATATGCGGATCCTCGACATCCTCCGCCGCCACGTTGCCGACGATGCGCTCCGAGAGCGGCTCGATGATGTCCTCGCCTTCCTTGAGCGCGCCGACCTCGAGACCGAGAATCGTGCCGCAATCCTCCTCGGTGATCGTCACGTCCTGCGCGACGTCCACCAGACGACGCGTGAGGTAGCCGGCGTCGGCCGTCTTGAGCGCCGTGTCCGCCAGACCCTTACGCGCGCCGTGCGTCGAGATGAAGTACTCGAGCACCGACAGTCCCTCACGGAAGTTCGACTTGATCGGGCTTTCGATGATCTCGCCGATACCGCCGGTGAGCTTCTTCTGCGGCTTCGCCATGAGACCGCGCATTCCGGCGAGCTGCCGGATCTGATCGCGCGAGCCACGTGAGCCGGAGTCGAACATCATGAACACCGGGTTGAACCCGCTCTTCGAGCGCGCCATCGTTTTCACCATGGCATCGGCGATGTCGTTGTTCGCGTGTGTCCAGGTGTCGATGACTTTGTTGTAGCGCTCGCCGTTCGTGATGTTGCCCGTCTGATAAGCGCGCTGGAAGCGCTCCACGCGCGCGTCAGCCTCGTCGAGCAGCGTCGACTTCTCGCCCGGGATCTCCAGGTCTTCGACGCCGATGGACACGCCGCCCATCGTCGCATAACGGAACCCGAACTCCTTCAAGCGATCGAGGAACTGCACCGTCTCCGCCAACCCGCAACGCCGATACGCCTCGAAGACGAGCTCCGAGAGCGCCTTCTTCTTCATCTCGCGGTTCTGATACGGGATCGCCGACGGGATGATGCTGTTGAACAACACGCGACCGACGGTCGTGTGCTCCCACCGACGGCTCGTTCCATCCTCGATCAGGAACCCGACCGGCGTGTGGAAGCTCACTCGACCCAGCGCCAGCCCGGTCTCCACCTCGGCCACCGTCGTGAAGCGAGGAGCGTTCTTCGCCTTCGCTTCGAAATCGAGCGGCGCCTTGGTGAGGAAGTAGCAGCCGAGCACGATGTCCTGGCTCGGCTCCGCCACCGGGCGGCCGTCGGACGGCTTGAGGATGTTGTTCGACGACAGCATGAGCAGCCGCGATTCGAGCTGAGACTCGAACGACAGCGGCACGTGCACGGCCATCTGATCACCGTCGAAGTCCGCGTTGAACGCGGCGCAAACGAGCGGGTGAATGCGGATGGCTTTCCCTTCGACCAGCACCGGCTCGAACGCCTGGATGCCCAGACGGTGGAGCGTGGGCGCGCGGTTGAGCAGCACCGGATGATCGCGAATGATCTCTTCGAGGATCTCGTACACCTCCGGCGACTCGCGCTCCACGATCTTCTTGGCGCGCTTCACCGTTTCGGCGATCCCCTTCTCCACCAGCTTGTGGATGATGAACGGCTTGAAGAGCTCCAGCGCCATCGCCTTCGGCAGACCGCACTGGTGCAGCCGGAGCTCTGGGCCCACCACGATCACCGAGCGGCCCGAGTAGTCGACGCGCTTGCCTAACAAGTTCTGGCGGAAGCGGCCCTGCTTCCCCTTGAGCATGTCGGAGAGCGACTTGAGCGGGCGCTTGCCGCGGCCGCGAATCGCCTTCGAGCGGCGGCCGTTGTCGAACAGCGCGTCCACCGCCTCTTGAAGCATGCGCTTCTCGTTGCGGAGAATGACCTCCGGCGCCCGGTGCATGATCAGCTTCTGCAGCCGGTTGTTGCGGTTGATCACGCGCCGGTAGAGATCGTTGAGGTCCGAGGTGGCAAAGCGTCCGCCATCGAGCGGCACCAGCGGCCGCAGGTCGGGCGGAATCACCGGCACCACGTCGAGGATCATCCACTCCGGCTTGTTGCGTGTGCCGCCGGCGTCGCCCGAGTTCACGAAGGCATCGATGATCTTGAGGCGCTTGAGCATCTGCTTCTTGCGATGCTGCGACGATTCGACGGCAACCGCCGCGCGCAGCTCGCCCGCCACCTTGTCGATGTCCAAACGACGCAGCAGCTCGCGCACGGCAGGCGCGCCGATGTCCGCCTTGAAGGCGTCGTCCCCTTCCTGCTTCGCCTTGTCGCGAAGCGTGAGATACTCGTCCTCGTCGAGGAGCTGGTTCGCCATCACTTCCTGCTGCCCCGCGTCGATCACCACGTAGTTCGAGTAGTAGATGATCTTCTCGAGGTCACGGAGCGTGATGTCGAGCAGGTTCCCCATCGGCGATGGCAGCGTCTTGAAGAACCAGATGTGCGCCACCGGCACCGCGAGCTCGATGTGACCCATGCGCTCGCGACGGACGCGGGAGAGCGTTACCTCCACGCCGCAGCGATCGCAGATCACACCGCGATAGCGGATGCGCTTGTACTTGCCGCAGTGGCACTCCCAGTCCTTCACGGGGCCGAAGATGCGCTCGCAGAAGAGTCCATCCTTCTCCGGCTTGAACGACCGGTAGTTGATGGTCTCCGGCTTGGTCACCTCACCCCACGACCACCAGTTGCGGAGTCCCTGCATTTCCAGGCGCTCGCGCTCCTTGGCGTCGCGCGGCCCCCGAATCTCCTCCGGAGAGGCGATGCGGATCTGGATGAAATCGAAGCTCGAGCTGCGCGGCTCGCGCACGCTACGGAAGTCAATCATGTGTTACTCCTCTCCGGTGCCGTTGCCGTTTGCGCCATCACCACCAGCTGCACCCAGCTTGACCCAGATCCCGAGTGCCTGAAGCTCCTTCACCAACACGTTGAACGACTCGGGAATGCCGGGCTCCGGCAGGTTCTGTCCCTTCACGATCGCCTCGTACACACGGCTCCGTCCGTTCACATCGTCGGACTTCACCGTCAGAATTTCCTGCAGTGTGTGCGCGGCGCCGTACGCCTCGAGCGCCCACACTTCCATCTCTCCGAATCGCTGTCCGCCGAACTGCGCCTTGCCGGCCAGCGGCTGCTGCGTGACCAGCGAGTACGGTCCGATGCTCCGCGCGTGGATCTTGTCGTCCACCAGGTGCGAGAGCTTGAGCATGTAGATCTCACCGACGGTGACCGGGCTGGCGAAGCGCTCGCCGGTCCGCCCGTCGCGTAACCACACCTTGCCGGACGTAGTGAGACCGGCCAGGCGCATCAGCTCCGACGCGGCAGCGTCGACGTCAGCCTCCGACTTCGGGCCGAGCATCGCCGCCAACGCCGGCAGCTCTTCCTGCTGAAGCGTGTCGGTCGGCGAGCGGTCCTGGAGCTTCTCGAGTGCCTTCAGCGCGCTCTTGAACTCGCCCTTCCGGTTCTTCGCCTCACCCTCGGCCGCGTCGTCGCTCACCGCCGAGTGGAAATCCACCTGATAGCGAATCTCGGTGTGCTCCCGCTCGGCCAACTCCTTCGATGCGCCCGCGAGATAATCGCGCACACGGTGGTAGAGATCGCGCGTCTCCTGCGAAACGCCGCGGCCACCGAAGTCGTTGAGCGAGGCTTCGCCGATGTGGACGAACGCTTCGCCCTCCTCGCGCGCCGGCTTGATGTCTTCGAGCAGACGGCGAATGTCCTTGTCGGTCAGCACCGGCGCCGTGGTGCGAAGACCGAGCGCTTCCCCTGCCCACCGAATTCCGGCGAGCTTGAGCAGCAGTCCGATCTCGCGCTCGTTGGCGCCCTGGAACACCGGCGTCTTGGCGTAGAAGCCAAGGATCCGCGCGATCCACCCGAGGTGGGTCTCGAGGATCTGACCGACGTTCATACGGCTCGGAACGCCTAACGGGTTGAGCACAATGTCGACCGGGCGGCCATCCGGAAGGAACGGCATGTCCTCTTCCGGCACTACGCGCGCGACGATGCCCTTGTTGCCGTGGCGACCAGCCATCTTGTCGCCGACCGAGATCTTACGCTTCTCGGCCAGATACACCTTCACCAGCTGAATGACGCCGGGCGGGAGCTCGTCAGGCTGGAGAATCTTGTCGATGCGCTCCTCCGCCTTCTCCTCGATGCGCGCCTTTTCGTTGTTGGCGGCCTCGATCACCTCGCGGATCCGCTCGTTGGTCCTCTTGTTCTCGACACGGAACGTCTTGAGGTCGAGCGACGCGATCTTGAGATCGCGCAGCACTTCGGCGGTGAGCTTGGTGCCCGCGGGGATCGCCTCTTCCACCGTGCCGCTCTTCAGCGCGAGCGTCACCGTCTGACTCTCGAGCATCTCGGACAGCTCTCCGTCGCGGACCTCGTTGACGCGAATCTTCTCCTCGCCTTCGAGGCGTCGCACCTCACCGATGCGCTCGCCGCGATCCTTCTCGATCACCTGATCATCGATGCGCGAGAAGATCTTCACGTCGATGACGACGCCCTCCATCCCGGGCGGCACCTTCAGCGACGAGTCCTTCACGTCCTTCGCCTTCTCGCCGAAGATCGCGGTGAGGAGCTTCTCTTCGGGGGAAAGCTCGGTCTCGCCCTTGGGCGTGATCTTGCCGACCAGAATGTCGCCCGGCTTCACGTGCGCGCCGATCCGGATGATCCCCCGCTCGTCGAGATCGATGAGCGACTCTTCGGCGACATTCGGAATCTCGCGCGTGATCTCTTCCTGACCGCGCTTGGTGTCGCGGACGTGCAGCTCCAGCTCCTGAATGTGGATCGAGGAGTAAACGTCGTCCTTCACCAGGCGCTCGGAGAGCACGATGGCGTCTTCGAAGTTGTGTCCATACCAGGGCATGAACGCGACTGTCACGTTCGAGCCGAGCGCCAGCTGCCCGGCCTCGGTGCCCGCGCCGTCGGCGAGCACATCGCCGGCCTTGATGCGCTGCCCCAGCCTAACGAGCGGCCGCTGGTTGATGGCCGTGTCCTGGTTCGTGCGCCAATACTTCTTGAGCCGATAGCGGTCGTGCTGAGTGAGCCGAGCCAGCGGACGATCGCCGCCACGCCGCTCTTCGCCCTTCGGCAGACGATCCGACGGGCCGGCGTCGACGATGATCTCGTCGGCCGTGACTCGCGTGACGACGCCCGAGCGCTTGGCGATCACCACCGCGCCCGAGTCGCGCGCCACCTTCTCCTCCAGACCCGTGCCGACCACCGGCGTCTTCGGGTTGAGGAGCGGCACTGCCTGACGCTGCATGTTCGAGCCCATGAGCGCGCGGTTCGCGTCATCGTGCTCGAGGAACGGAATGAGCGCGGCGGCGATCGAGACGAGCTGCTCCGGCGCCACGTCCATGAAGTCGATGCGATCGGGGGAAATGAGCGGAACGTCGCCCTGCTGACGGCAGAGCACGAGCTCATCCACGAAGCTGCCATCATCGCGCAGCTTGGCGTTCGCCTGCGCGATCGTCGCCTCCTCTTCCTTGTTCGCGTCGAGCCACTCGATCTCGCCCGTCACCTTTCCGTTCTTGACGACACGGTACGGTGTCTCGACGAA
>DATFBY010000146.1:0-20012 GCA_035253585.1 Gemmatimonadaceae bacterium
CAGATGGTGACGGTGTTGACGCCGGTTCAAGCAATCGTGAACGCCAAGGCGAGGTGGATCAGCCCATCGGCGAAGGACAATGGAATATGCGCCGGTCAGCAGAGCTGACCGGCGCTTCCTTGTGTTCAAGCCGAGGGCCGAGGGCCGAGGGCCGAGTTCCTTTCTTACACTTTCTCCCGCTGTCCAACTTTCTCTCTTTGAGACTCACCGAGCTTGCTTCCCGACTCCAACGCGGCGATCGCGTTCGGCTCCATGAGCAGCTTGGTGATGAACCGCTGCCCCTCCGACACGCGTTCCATCTCGACCGCGACGGTGTCGACCGCCTGCTCCAGCCTCGTGAGGCGCTCGGAGTTCTCCTTCGACGCGGCGGGGTTCAGCTGCCCTGTCGCTCGCCGCCACAGCAGCCGCGACCAGGCGATCGCCAACGGAAAGAGTACCAGCACCGTGAACACGATGGCGATCGCGGTGAACTGACTGCTGTTGATGCCTCCGCCGCTCGCAACCGGCGGTAGCACAAGGCTGCCTGCGTTCGCCGACGTCAGCAGACGACCAGTCTCAGCGATGTCCTGCTCGAGGCGCACGATCCGCTCGTCGAGCACCCGAATCCGCTGCTCCAATCCCTCCCGCGCTGCCGGATCGGCGGTCTTGAGCTCGTCGGCCAGCCGCGCTCGCCGCCGCGCTGCCGACGTGAGCTGGTCGGAAAGCTCTTCGCGCCGCGCCCGAATGGCGGCAATCTCCTGCCGCGTGAGCAACCGCCCAGGCTCGGGCGGCAGGGTCACGATCACCGGCCCGCCAGGACCTGGCGAGCTGGGCGGCGTCGGCGCGGTCGGCGCCGGAAGGGGAGGCGGAGTTGGGTCGACTGTAGACGGATTCTGCATGCTCGTCCCTACGCGCATCGGGCGCACCAGGGTTTCACTCAACATGAAGGACGAGGTGCTCGCACGCGAGAGGGTGTGCGGCCTGCGGCGAGCTGCCGGAGTGTGCCGCATTGAAATCTCGGGCCTTTAGACGCCGCGGACGCGTGCCGAAGGCCGCACGCCGCCTCTCGCCTCACCCCTTCGGCACGACTTCCGCCCCTGCGTCTTCGAGCAATCGCCGCAAAATCCCACGATGGCAGTACGACTCATCTTCGCAGTAGCATCCGACCGAGAGGTTCGTGCGATGCGAGAGAGCCGCGAGCAGCTCGATCAGATGGCGTGCGCGCGGCTCCTTCATCTCGCTTCGATAGTGGCGCTCGTACTTTCGCCACCGCGCCGGCGTCCAATCGGTCGACAGCGCCCAGGAAACGATCTTGGCGCTGGGCGCCAGCTCCGGCAGCCATGCATCGTAGTAATCCCGCTTCGCATACTCCGATTTCTTCACTCCTCGCGGCGGACGACGGACGGTGCCGAGGCGTATACCCTCGTTAGGCGCACGGGGTGTGCCCAGTCGAACCACACGAATCGCCATCGTCCTCCCTCCCGTGCCTAACTAATCTCCGGCCGACGGCCGGTGACAATGTGCGCCGGCATGTCGGATACGACGCTCCCATCGGCCGTCACGTAGGGCGCCAGCGCCTGCTCGGCTGATTCGAGAATGGCGCGACTCTTTTCTTCGGGAAGCACTACGCCCATGAGTGGCAGCCACCCATGGAGATCGGCGCCGACCATGAGACCAATGCTCGGAAAGCGTGCCGTGCCTACGTGCGATGCGACCGACACCGAGGCCACTCCGGCGCGCTCGAAAAGCGCCACGAGCTCCTTGGCATCCCCCAGAGCAAATGGCGCCTGCACCGGCAGCGCCGCCTCGGTTCCTGCGATTTCGCGTATGAGCTTCTCCTCGACCGCGTAGGCAGGCGCATCATCCAGTTCCCCCCACACCGCCACCGCCAGCCGGCCGCCCGACCGCAGCACCCGTATCATCTCGCGTAGCGCGCGTTGCCGGTCGCCGAAGAACATCAGACCGAATTGGCTGACCACGACGTCGAACGATTCGTCGGGGAAGGGGAGCGATTCCGCGGTCCCTTCGTGCCATTCGATCGACGGCGCAAGCCGCTCGGCCACCGTCAGCATGCCTGGATTGAGGTCCAGCCCCACCACCGAGCCGTTCGGTGCCACGCGCGAAGCGACCTCGCGCGTGAGAAGACCGGTGCCGCACGCGACATCCAGCACCCTCTGTCCCGACCGGACCTTCGCCGCGTCCGCCACCCTGGGCGCCCATTCCCGGAGGAGACAGGGGACGAACAGCTGCTCGTACGCGTTCGCCGCGTCGATCTGCGACTGCATCGCCGTCGCCACCATGGCGCACCTCCTGCCTAACGAGTATCAGCCGCGCTCGCGCTCTAGAAGCAGAAGCATGATGACGCCGAGCAGCGTCAGCCGCTCCTCGTCCTCGCTGAGATCACCAATTCGATCGACAACGTACCGTCCCTCGAAGAGCGCCGGCTTCTTCACCGCGCGAAGCACCGGCACATCGCCGTTGGCGCGTGTCACGCGGTACGCGGGATGCAACAGGTAGCCAGTGAAAAGGCCGACGATCGGAATCTCGCCGATGAACCCGTCGATGAGCTTGATCCACGGATTCTCCTCGCGAACGAGGAACGCCGCGCGGCCATCGCGATGGATCTCGTAATGTGCGCGCCAGATAGACTTCATTCCGCGCCGCTGCACGGCGCCGAGCGGCGTGCCCGATGCATCGGCGATGTGATAGGTGGCCGAGATGTCGAGGACCCGGTCGGCTTCGATTCGATAGAGCGCCCGTGACTGTGTGGCGTCGCTGAAGACGGTCACCGCTTCCTTGAGCTTGAACGCCTTCTGCTTGACGTACGCGATGACCGCGCCGCCCGCATCGGTCACCGTGATCTGCGGCGCGATGGCGATGATCTTGAATCGAAGATCGAGCGGAAATCTGAGCATGCGACTCCCGTGAGTGTGGCTATCGAGTCAAGCCGCGCGTTCGGCCAAATAGCCGTGCCACAATATGCGCGCGGCAACGGCGCGCCACGGCCGCCAGCGCCTTGCCATTTTGCCGGCCTCGTCGCTGGTGGGGATGACTGAACGGCCGCGCAGTCGAGCGAGTGCTTTGTGCAGTGCCAGGTCACCCGGCGGCCAGACATCGGGCCGGCGCAGCGCCATCAGGAGATAGATACTCGCCGTCCACGGACCGATGCCCGGTACCGCGCTCAATAGCTCGATGGCTCGCTCATCGGATGACCTGCCTAACGAGTCGAGCGGCAACGTGCCGCTGGATACACGCTCGGCCAGCGCGGCGACGTAGGACGCTTTTTGTCTCGTTAGGCCGAGGGCCAGGAGCCCTTGATGCCCAACCGCCGCCACCGATGCCGGCGTGACGCCGCCGAGCGCCCGATCGAGCCGGGCGTAGATGGCGGCGCCTGACGCAAGCGACACTTGCTGCTCGAGGATGATGCGCACGAGCGTGGCGAATCCGCGTGGGCGCGCCCACAACGGCGGCGCCCCATGCCGCTCGACAATGCGCGCCAGCGATCTATCGCGCCCGGCCAGCGCGCTCACGCCCTCGAGCAGCGTAACGCGCGTGAGCACGCGCGCGGTCTGCAATTCAGCGCGCTGTGCCATTCACTCGATAGTCGATCGTCAACCGTGCGGTCGCGACCGCGACCGTGCCGTAGAGTGGTCAGCGCCTCTTGAATCCCTCGACGAGCGAGGCCGCGCGTGCTGGATCGGTACCGGTAAGCGTAACGTCGACGTGCACCGACGTAAAAAGCGTCACGTCCGGACGCGGTTGGTTCGCGCGATCGATCACGCCGTTGACGACGACGTCGACATCCTCGAGTGGAACGTTCTCGTCGCGCGCGATCACCTGGATGAGCTCGGCACCACAGGCTGCCACGCCGCCAAGGAACAGCTCGACGGGGGTGATCTCCTCTCCCGGACATCCGTTCTGGATTGGCCCGTCGATCACGATGTGGTGATTTCTGGCGTTGGCCATGACGCGGCCGAAGGTGCGCGTGGTGTGGGCTCGCACCTGATATTCACGCACCGTCGAGGGCGTGGATGACAGTGGGCTGCCACTCATTGACTCATCCCCACGGCTTTTCGTCGGCGGTTGGTCCGTAGATCGACGGCACGGGCACGTCGAGCAGCCGCAGGTACACGCTGAGCTGCCCGCGATGGTGGATCAAATGGTTGATGTGTTGTCGCACGACGGTGTCGCGTGGTGCGCTGAAGAGTACTTGGTCGCCATGTTTGAGCGCCCAAGTTTTCGTGTACTCCGCATCCTTGACCGATGCGATAGCGTCGCGCGCCTCGCGCACGTTGTCGTCGAATCGTGAGAGAAGCGTTTCGGTGCTCTCGTAGCTGTAGCCACTGCCGCTGGCGAGGTCGAGCTCGCGCTCCTTCAATGTTCTCGTGATCCACGACGGCATGCTCGACACCAGCTGCGCGAGATGCCCCAATGCAAACGACTTCTGATGCGGCTTCCACTGTCCTCTGTCCGTGGGCACGCGCTCCAGGACGCGCCGCGTGGTTGCCATCTCGGTATCGAACTCGGGAAGCAGTGCCTCGGCTGCACTCATGAGTGGCTCGGCTGGGTGAAGGTACGTGTCGCGCTACTCGCGGGCCTCGAGGGCCGCGTTTCCATCGATGAACTTGAGGTTGAAGCGCATCGCTTCGATGCGCCAATTCCGATCGGCGCCGGTGTCGGACTTCACCAATTCGAAATCGTAGCTGCCAACGAACACCCGGGTGCGCTGCCCGCTCCGGCGCTCCTTGTAGTGGTAGGCGATGCCGTAGCAGGAGATCGTCGCACGAGCTTCCTCGAGCTCGACGAGGAAGTTTCCGACCTGGTGGTGGACGTGGTCGATGGGGGCCAATCCTTCCCGCCATCCGTCGGCGATTGTCTTCGGAGTCACCGTCTGCGGCGTGCCACCGGCAACGGACGTCATGTCGAAACGCACCTGCGGCGTGAAGCAGCGCTCCACAGCAGTCCAGTCTTTCTGATCGGTGGAGACGAACAGCCTAACGACAGTCTCGATCACGCGATCGCGTTCGATGAGCTCTTCGGCACCCTTGCGCATGGTCAATCTCAGCGTGCTCGAATTCGGGCCAGGAGCATGAGATTCACACCGTACAAGGCGAGAACGACGACGATCAGCCCCGCGAGAGCCGCCCGCCGTGCAGCGAGACCGTGATAGGGGCTCGCCGCAATGTTCGATAGCGTGTACAACGCCCAGCTCACGGCGAACCAGGCAACCAGCCAGAATGTTCCCGCCTTGAGGAATCGTCCGATCCCACCCGGTTGCATGCCGGCGTACAGCATGACGTGAACGAAGCTGATCAGCGTCCATCCGAGCAGGAAGAGAATCAGGAGACCGGCCGCGAGCTCACCGCCTTGCGGTCCCGCGCCAGGTTTGACAATGAGCAGCCACCAAACGAGACCGGCGAATGGAAGGAGTAGCCCGAGCACGAAGAGATGCCAGAGCGTCCACAAACCGGTTCCGAATAGAAACGCGCGCAATGTGGTCTAGGAAAGTTGCGTCGAGATCCACCAGATGATCGTGCCGTCCGGCATGTCGAAGCGACGCAGCGGCTTGGCGTCGAACGTCGCCGCCAGGACATCGATGACGCGCTGCGCACCACGGGCGGCCACGTAGGGCGAAAGGCTGGAGTATCCGTCCGGCTTCCACGAGTGCGTCATCGAGTGCTCCGTACTCGTTAGGCGCCGGCCGATGATCGCGGCCCGGTGGCCGCTGCCATCCGCTTGGCCGCGCCCGCGACCAACCGCTCGCTCGATACGATCGCTCTCGTGTGGTCGCCATCGCCGATGAGTCCACCGTCATCGAACGCTTCGACGCGGAAGCGGTAGAATTTTCCCTCCAGCCCGAGGTAGGTGGCTATGGCACGGACCCGTCCACCGATTGGCGTCGCCGCCACGTGTCTCACGTTCAGCGACACACCGACCGACAGTTGTCCAGCTTCGAGCGACGGACGCATGACACGCGCGGCGGCGACCTCCATGAGGCCGATCATCCGCGACGTCGCGTAAACCTCGGGAAACGAATCGTCAGGCGCGATCGCCAAGGCCGCGGCAGAATCGGCCTCCGTGACGACAATCGTTGCCTCGCCGGCATCACCGATGGTGATCATGAAAGTCTCGTTAGGTGCGCGGCGGCTCGCGCGCGTCTCACCCGTCGTCCTCGATGATCAGCACGGTCATCGGTCCGCCGGTCGAGATCTCCAACGCGTGAGATACGACGGATTGACCGTCGGACGACGCCAGCGCCGAATCCAGCGCTTTCCGGGAGTCGAATTGCAGCTCCGCTACGCGCGCGAACGGCGCAGGTCCGCCGGGCGCACCGACAACGCGTCCCGCCGAGAATTTTCTGAGGCCCGGCATCTTGTCGCGCACCATCGGGGCGTGCTCCTTCTTGTATCGACGCTCGAACTCGTTCGCGTCCGTGGGCTGGGGGTAAAGCACGAGGAGCCGAGTCATGAGAACCTCCCGGACTAGTTAGGCGGCGACGGCGGAAGCGTCACGGGCTGCCCCGGCCGCGCATCGGTGACCCCAAGCTTGCGCAATGCCTTGGCGGCGATCCAGCGAACATCGCCAACCTCGTCATCTTCGGCGTGGGCCGCTAGCTCGGGAAGGGCGACGCGAGCCGCGGTGCCGATCTCGCTCAGCGCCCAGACGGCGGCATAGCGCATCACCGGATCGGCGTCTCCCAGCTTGAGACGCAGCGCCGGCACCGCCTGAGCCGCCGCCGGTCCAAGCTCGGCGATGACATAGGCCGCGTGTATGCGAGCGCTCGGACTACGGTCGTCGAGCTGCCGCACCCACTCGCTGAGAGCTACGCCATTGTAGCTCGTCTCGACGGTGGAGGCGGCGCGCGCGTCCTGAGCCAAAGCTCGGTGCGCGCTGCCGCAAAGAGCGAGCGAAGTAATGAGAGCTACCGCGAAACGCAAAGCATCCTCCACGATCGGCTATGGGTGACTTCTCGTCACGGTCCGTAGTTGCGAAACGGTTCCGTGGTCTGGCGCGCGTCGGTCGAGGTGTTTCGAAACACGTGCGTGAGCTCGACTTCGTTCCCCACTCGCCGCACCCGCGACTCGACGAGCTCGAGTGAAGCGTCGGTACCGAGTCCAAGCTCGTTGAGGCGGGTCGCCTCGAGGCGGCAGACTTCGCCTGGTGTCGGAGGACTGGCCGGGTATTGATCCTCGTGGTGCGCGATGAGGGCGCGCCAGTGCTCATCGCCGGCACGCTCCACCGATTCCCGCACTGCCTCACGGGTGAGCGCCACTGGTCGCTCCTTACTCAGGTTGCGTGCGACAATCTCCTTTCTCTGAACCAGAGAAAGAGCGGCAATGTCCCGCCGAGACCGAAGAGCGCGGTCAGCAGCCAGAAGCGCCAGACGCCGCGCAGGCCAATGCGCCGCGCCTCATGGTACATCCAGACCGCGGCCACGACGACAACGGCGAAAAGATCGAGCGCGAACGCGGTGCTCGTGCGGTTGACGAAGAGCTCGGCGTTGGTGCGAGCAGGATTGGTCCAGAAAAGAATGTTGCCCGTCTCGATCGACTCCTGGATCATGGGCACGCCGGGAGCCAGGTATCCAACGACGGCCATCACGAGATAGAAAAGTGCCACTCCGGAGCGTCGCTGGTCAGGCATCCGTCTGTCCTCGATTGCGCAACGTGGGAAGCCAGCGTGGGACCGTCGCCTTGTACGTCTCGTACGCGCGACCGAAGCGGAACGCCAGCTCTCGCTCTTCCACCAGCACGAAATAGACGTGGTTGAAGGCGAAGAAGATCCCAGCCCATGCCGCGAGCACACGGGACCCGTAAAAGAGCGCCAAACCAGCGAGCATCGTCACGACGCCCGTGATCATCGGGTTGCGCAGATGTCGATAGGGGCCGGCAGCCACCAGGTTCCTCGTCGGGTCCCACGGTGCGAGGGTCCCTTTGCCCACACGCGCGAAGAGCGAGATGCACCAGGCGAAGAGCGCGAAGCCCGCGACGATGAGGGCGACCCCAGCGATGCGCGGGAGCCAGGCCAGTGACACGGCACTGTCCCATCGCGTGTCGCCGCGGCTCCAGCTCGACGACAAGAGCCAGCGCGGCACCAACACGACCATCGTGAAGGGGAGGACGAGTATCGCCAGCGCGTGGCGAAGCACCTGCATCTAGTTAGGCAGCGCCGCCCTGTTCGCGGTCGCGGAGATAATCGGCAATCTCGCGGCGGCCCAGATGCTCGGCCCAATCCAGAGGCGTAGCGTCGTACATCCGATCGCGAGTCTTGAGCTGCGCACCCTCGCGCACGAGAAGCTTCACGGCATCGAGCGAGCCCGAGTCGACCGCATGATGAAGTGCCGTCGCGTGCGGATGAAAGCTCGGCGGGCTGTAGGCGTTGAGCTCGACTCCCAGATCGATCAGCACCTCGAGATCTCCGGCTTGACCGTAGAGCGCCGCGGCCGCGAACGCTTCTTGTCGCTCCTCCGGACTCGAGTTGATCCCGAGTCGGGTGACCTCCGCCGACCGCTTCGTCGCTACCGCGGCGGTCAGCGTGAGCTTCGCCCCACGCTCGAGCAGACGTTGAACCGCTACGACCTCGCGATGCGCCAGCGCGGCCTGCAGCGCCGACTCGGGTCTCGCACCCGCCGCGATCAGAAGATCGATCAGCTCGAGCTGAACTCCGCTCTCTCGCGCCACACGTCCCGAGCTCACGAGGCCCAACGCGTAGTCGAGTTGATACTGGAGATCGTCCACTCCTTCGCGTTTGGCAGCATCGATGATCACGCCGGCGATCCGGGCGATGTTGCGCGGGAGACTCTCGCCGCGAACAGGGTTCCCGGCTACGAACCAGAGAAGATAGGGTTCTCGGAAATATCCCTCACCGTAGTCGAGCCGCTCGCGGACGAGCTCCGGGTTTGCTTTCAGCAGCTTCCCGAGCCCGTTGACGTCACCGGCGTCGATTAACGCGATCGCTTGGCGAAAGCGCGGATCCTTGATCTCTTGCTCCACCATGTTCACCTCCGTACTACATGCGCGCGCCGTGGTCAGCCCGTGATGTCGCCGCTCAACAACAGCGCGCACGGCATCAGCCCTGCTTTCTGGAGCGTCGCGCGTGACGCTTCATTGGCCAGGTTGCAGCGAGCTGCCGGCACCCGCCCCATCTCATAACACGCACGCTTGAGCTCCTGTACCAAATAGCCTCCAAACCCCCTGCGACGGAATGGTTCGGCTACTTCCATATAGATGTCACCGAACGGGGGATTGTAATGCAGCATCACCCCGCCCGTTGCAACGATTTGCCCCTCCGCCTCGATGAGCCATTCCCCAATCGGCTCCACCGAATGGTGAAACATTCGCGCAGAATCCGCCTGAGTGGTCATGCGGAACGTTGCTCCGGGAATCTCGAGGTTCGTAGTGCGTGCGTCGTTGAACAGAATCTTCTCTCTCGTGAACTGCTCGACGCACTCGTAGAACATGCGAGTCAGCAAACGATCATTGGTCTGCACTTCGATTCTCGTGGCCTCACTCGCCGCCACCAAGTCCCGAAAGAGTGGCAAGGCATCCTGGCGATGGCTTGGGAGGATGAAGAACTCCTTGACCGTGACCCGTGGCATCTCGCCGTGACCGCCGACGCAACCGTAGCCCGCCACCTCATCGTTCACGCGGAGCAGATACGAGTCCAGATATCCACGCGCGTGATAGGAGTCGTGCACGATCTGACAGTGCATCTCCCGTCGATACAGCTCTCGCAGCTCGGCAACGTCGCTCGACGTCGCGCGCGAGCATTCCGCGTTCCCAGCGCCGAACGTTGCCTGACGAGCCATCAGCTGGTCATGGCGAGCCGCGCAGCGCGACACTGATCGCGCCGCCTTTCCGCGCATCGAGCTGCTTGAGGACCTCGGCGAACGACTGCACCACCGCCTGAGCGCGCCGGTTGAAATCCGCGCCGCGGCCGATGAGCTCCTCTCGTCGTCCCATCACTCGATTCTGCACCAACGTCGCGTTCGCCATCTCGCGCTCGAGGTCGCTGAGCTTGAGCCTGGCGTTCCGTTTGGTGAAGCATGGATCGCACGACCGCGTACGACGGACCTCGGAGTCGTCATTGGCGAACAGCCGCGCGTCGACATTCACCAGCGTGACCTGCACCATCGGCGAGTTTCGTGACAGCTGAGACGTCACCCGTACCGATGCCTCCGACATCTCCGTCGCCTGCTCGGCGAGGGCCTCCGCGACGCTCGTCACCTCGGCGATGCGCGCATGCAGGTAGGCACGATCATCGTTGAGGTCGACGAACGACTCGCGCACGATCGCGGCGACCAGCGGCGCGCTGTTCGCACCGCCATCCCCGGGCATCGCCTCCTCGAGAAGCCGCATGAAGGTCTCGAGACGTGCGACATCGGTTGGCAACTCGGCCGCGGCTCGCCCGGCGGCTATGGCGGCCTGAGCCTGCGAAGATGTCGCGTCGGTCGGCGCCCCCACAGGCCCCCGGCCGAATGCGCGGTTGAAAGTGACCTGGACCAGGTCGGGACCCTGTGCCTCGGCCGTCCCGGCAACCAACACGCAGACAACCACGGACGCGACGAGAGACATCCCTGGACTGCCGGCGAATCGAATCATGAGCGGCTCCTCGCGCTCGGCGTCTGAGACTGCGGATAGATCCCGTGACTAGAGATGGCGGCAGGCAGCCATTCGCGCTATGCCTGAAACCAGTCATTGCCAACGCCGTAATGACCAGGGTATTCTACATTGTAGAAACAGGACGCCAGTACGGCTTTCGGCCCATGACCCCACGATCGCCAAACAGCCAGACACCCCAATCACCGCCTGCCATTCCGTTAGCGGTGCTCCGTGCGTTGTTGCCGAGAGCCGAGCGAGATGAAGTGCTCGCCGATCTCCGCGTCGAGTACGCGCGGCATGCTCGAGAGTTCGGCGACTCGAGCGCCAAACGCTGGCTCTGGCACCAGGCATTCCGTTCGGCGCCTGCCCTTCTCAGTTGGAGCTGGTGGCGTGGTTGGACTGGTTTCGAGCCACGCGCCAACGCTTTTCGCCCTGGAGGCTCAGTGCTCAGGAATTTGTTCGCCGACCTGCGCTACGCCGCGCGGCGGCTGATGGCGCGGCCCACGTACTCGCTATTGTCGGTGCTGACGCTCGCCTTGGGCATCGGCGGCACCGCGGCGGTGTTCGGCATCGCCCGCGGACTGCTTTTCGAGCCGCTCCCCTATGGGAATACCAGCGAGGTGGGTGTCTTCTGGTTCGGTGGAAGCTGGTACGAAGCCGAGTTCGCGCAGCTTCGCGGGAATTTCCCCGGCTTTCGCAACGTCGCGCTATATCGAGATGGCGATGTGACCATGCGCGAAGGCGACGGGCCCGCTCGTCTCGTTCATGGCATGCGCGTTTCGAGCGAGCTCTTCAGCGTGCTGGGTGTTCGGCCGCTTTTGGGTCGCGATTTCGCGGCCGGCGAAGACGCGCAGGGTGCCGAGCCGGTGGTGATTCTGAGCTACGGTCTCTGGCGGGAGCTCGGCGGTGATCGCTCGATCTTGGGCAGACGTGTGACGCTCGATGGCACGCCGCGCACGGTGATCGGCGTAATGCCGCGCCGATTCTGGTTTCCGAATCCAGCCATTCGACTCTGGACCCCACAGGAGATCGACCCCGAGCGTCAGAACGGGAGCTTCACGCTGATCGGCCACGTGGCGCCCGGGCATGATGTGCAGAACATGGGGGCGCCGCTCGAGCGTCTCACTCAGATGCTCGGCGAGCGATTCCAGTATTCGGAGCAGTGGGACAAGACGAAGAACGCCCGCATCATCCCTCTCCGCGAAGAACTGCTCGGCCCCATGCGTCCGTCGCTGGTCGCGATGCTGGTGGCGATGGGACTCATCCTTCTCATTGGTTGCGCCAACGTAGCGGCGCTCATGCTCGGGCAGGTGGAAGGGCGGACCACCGAGCTGGCCGTCCGGTCCGCGTTAGGCGCCAACCGTGCGCGGCTCACGCAACAGTTAGTGGTCGAGGCGTTGCTCGTCGGCATGGTTGCGGCCGTGATCGGCGCAGGCCTCGCCGCGGCCGGATATCGCCTGCTCGCCGAGTCGCTCCCGTTAGGCGCGTGGGCCGAAGGAGCGAGCTTCGACTGGCGGTTGTTCGCAACTGCGTTGGTCGTGTCTGTCCTGGCCGCGATGCTGGTTGCGCTCGTGCCGGTGGCCGCGCTTTGGCGTGGCGACCTGCGCGGCGCGCTCGGCGGCGTGCGCACCGGCGGCATTCAGGGGCGCGGCGGCCGGATCGAACGTGGACTGGTCGTGACCGAGGTCGCGCTGGCAATGCTGATCGCGTCCGGCGCGGCGCTGCTCGTCCGAAGCGTGTCCAAGCTGTATGCCATCGAGCCAGGGATCGAGACGTCGAGTGTGGCGGTGATCGATCTCGTCGCAAGCGAGCCGACGGCGCAGCAGCGGAGTCAATCGCTCGGACAGATACGGGAAGAGGTCCTTTCGATTCCCGGCGTGCGTTCGGCATCGGTCGCCATGAAGATTCCGCTGCGTGGAAACGGAAACAGCTTCGGGATTACCGTCCCTGGGCGCCCGGGCGAGCAGACCACGACGTTTTTCCGCGTCGTGGGCCTCGACTACTTCAAGACGATGGGTATTCGACTGCTGGCGGGTCGTGACTTCGCAGCGTCGGACATCCGGGATAGCCTCACCGAGGCGCCGATCGTGATCAATCAGGCGCTGGCTGACAGATACTTCCCGGGGATCGATCCGGTGGGGCAGGTCGTTGGTGGCGGGTTCAACGCGCCGCAGCGAATCATCGGCGTGGTGAATGACGTGTTGGAAGGCGATCTCACCGACGCGCCGGAGCCCGCGCGTTATTACCTGGCAGGCACCGTGTCGTGGTGGGTGCCTAACGCGGTGGTCGTCATCAAGACCGCGCGTCCCGAGGATGGGCCGGCGGTGCTCGATGCGGCGCGCGGTACCATACAACGGGTCGCGCCAGCGTTTGCGATCGAGAACGTCACCAATATGGATCGAGTGCTCGACATTGCCGTCGGTCCAGCCAAGCAGGTGATGGCGTTGCTCGCGCTCCTGTCGGCGCTGGCACTCGTGCTCGGCGCGATTGGGATCTACGGCGTGATCTCGCACTTTGCGGCGCGACGCAAGCGCGACTGGGCCATCCGCATGGCGCTCGGACTTCCAGGACCACGAATCGTCAGGCACATCGTGGGGCAGGGAACCGCACTCGTGGTCATCGGCATCGTGATCGGTATCGCGGGCACCTTAGCGCTGGCGAAGCTGTTGGCGTCGTTCCTCTACGGCGTGACCGCGATCGATCCGCTCTCCTTCGCCGCCGCGAGTGCGATGCTGTTGATCGCGGGGATCATCGCGGCGTTGGTGCCAGCATGGCGCGCCGCTACCGTCGATCCCGCCACCGCACTTCGAGAGCAGTGAGGCAACAATGAATGACTCGAAGTTCGTTCCGATCGGCGTGCTCGAGGAACAGGTCATCGTCGCCGTATTGCGCACGCGCGATGACGCGTACGGAATGCAGGTGCGACGTGAGATCGAGCGTGTGACTGGCCGTGATGTCGCCATCGGTGCCGTGTATTCGACGCTCGACCGGCTCGAGGCAAAGGGACTCCTGGCGTCGAGCCGGGTCGTGAGTGAAGGTGAATCACGACGGCTGTTCAAGGTCAGCCCGCCCGGTGCTCGGGCATTGGCTGACACCCGTGCCATGCGTGAGCGCCTGTGGACCGGCGTCGACCTGCGTCAGCTTCAGGCGCTGGCGCGCTCCTGATTCCCGAGTTGCCTGGCGAGATAGATCGCCAGAACGAGTAGGAGCGGCGCCGTTGCGACGCCGGGTGTGTATCCGCTCTGGCGAATCGACCAGAGTGGATGACCGATACCGTTGATCGTCTCGATCAACACCCAGGCCCAAGCCAGAGGGAGCGCAGATCGCCATTCGAGTCGCACGGGCCAGAGCGCGCACCAGGCGCCGAAGGCAACGAGCACGACGTTGATCACCAGGAATCCAGTCTCATAGTCGTTGGAGATGAGACCGCTGATCATCCGCGCCGGTGGGAAGGATTCCCAGAGTCGACCGACGTACTCCTCGATCGAGTGCGCGGCCTGAGCCGCGATCAGCGCTCCGAAGGCGCGCTTCGCCTTCCTGGAGATCGTGGCGACGTAGCCCCCGTTATTTTCGTAGATCTGGGACCGTGCTCATCGGGAGCTCCGAAGCCGAGCTGACGCACATGTCGAGATCACGGAGCAGCCCGTCGGCGATATCGTAAACCCAACCGTGTACTGCGAGCGCCTGGCCGCGCGCCCACGCGTCGCGCACGATTGTCGTGTTGGCGACGTTCACCACCTGCTCGACGACGTTTAGCTCGCACAGCCTGTTGTGCTTCTCCGTCTCGGCGTCGAGCGCGTCGATCTCAGCCTGATGCTTCCATCGCACGTCCTGGACGTGACGGAGCCAGTTGTCGACCAGACCGAGCTTCTCGTCGCGTAGCGCGGCCAGCACGCCGCCGCATCCGTAGTGTCCGCACACTATGATGTGGCTGACGCGGAGCACCTCGACCGCGAACTGGATCACGGCCAGACAGTTGAGATCGGCGTGCACCACGACGTTGGCAACGTTGCGATGTACGAACATCTCACCGGGTAGGAGCCCGACGATCTGATTCGCGGGCACGCGGCTATCGGAGCATCCGATCCACAGATATCGCGGAGCCTGCTGTCGCGACAGCCGATCGAAAAAGTCCGGGTCCTGCCGCACCATCTCGGCGGCCCACTCGCGATTGTTCTCGAAGAGGTGCGCCAACACACGCATGAGAGCGTCGCCGTCGTTGAAGGTGTGCGAGCGGATGCGCGGCGCGGTGGACATCGTGTCCACCGCGCGACGAAGATAGCGAAGCCGAGGTGCGGTGAGCGAGGGTGCTAGACCAGCCGCACGCTCAATCCGGAGTTGGGTCGGCCGATCGGGATCCAGTTCTCCGAGCCGCTGCCTGTACCTCGAAACTGATCCAGCACCTCTTGAGCAGGGATTCGGCGTCCTTCGAGCTCTGACGACTCGGGTCGCGGATCGAGAGAGAGGCGCGCTCGATACACCTCGACCACCTCCCGACCTTCCTCGACGGCGCGACGCGCGACTCCGCGCATGTAGTAGCGGTTGAAATCGGCTTCGGCGAGCATGCGCGCCGCCATCTGCGGGAGCTTTGCAGTCGTCTGTCCACCGCCTTTTGTGCGGCGATTCTCGAAGTCGACGAGCAGATCCGACGCGCGCTCCTCGAGCCAGAGGTCGTCGTAGTACCGGAGCGCATCGCGGAAGAGCCGCTGATATTCGTGAATGGCCGTCGGCCGTATGCGGTCGGAGACGTGGAAGTTGCCGGTGGACAGATCTTCGTCGAGCTCGGCGACCGCGTGGCGCCGAGTGACGGGGTCCAGATTCTCGTATTGGAGCGGCATGGCGTGCTGACCTGGTCGCGTTTGACGCGACCGTGCGCACGATGCGGACCGCGCGACGAAGCGGCGTCGGCTTGTCGCGCGTGTATCCAGGCAAGGTGGACTGTTAGGCAGCAGGCGTCCTGTGCGCTCGGAAGAGTGCCAGCGCGCGCGTGACGCCATTCACTCCGATGACGAACGGCGTGAGAAACCACAGTGGGTGGAGAAGGCTCGAGAGCCAGTGCGGAAGCGGACCGACCGACACGTACTCTCCGAACGCCATCTCCGACACCATCGCCAGGGCGAAAAGCGTCAACCAGACGAGCGTGATGGAGCGCCGCACGAGTTTCGCGTTGCGAGTAACGGGGACCGAGCTCGGTTGTCCTAGCGCAACGATCGCGGCGAGCGGCATGGTGAGCATACTCCAGAGCAGGAACGCGCTCGGCATTGGATTGAAGGATGCCGGGCCGGTAAGCAGGAGCACCCACGCCGCGAGCGTCAGACCCCAGAGCACCAGGAAGCCAATACCACGCGCGATGGCGAGCGTTACGAACGCGAGCAACGTGAGCACCGCCACCGGGATCCAGATGCGCGACAGAATCCCCAAGAGCGGGATCGCTCCGGCGTTGAGCAGAAGGATGATGAAGAGAAAGATCGCCGTCACGCCGAAGGCGTACATCGCGCCGAGCTTGAGCGCGGCGAGGAGAACGCGCGACAGCTTGTGCGCGACGGGGGACGCCGAAGGCGAAGGTGCGAGATTGGTGCTCATGAACGCTCCCAGACGTCGTCTGACGTAAGGCTATTCGCGGTGACGACAGCTGGCCATGCTTTCGGAGTTACAGCTCGATTAGTAGACGATTACGAGCGTCTACCGGCCGAGGATGAAGTCCGACACTTCGCGCGCGAAGCGCTCCGGTTCGTCGAGGTACACGAAGTGCCCGCTGCGGTCGAACTCGACGAAGCGCGCGTTAGGCAGGGTCTCCGCAAGCTCCCGGAGTCCTCGAGGCTGCGCGGCACCGTCGAGCTTGCCGGCGATCACCAGGACCGGCATCGTCAGGCGGTCGAACCGTTGAAAGCGGTAGGTGAGCAAGCCGGCCGAGAAGAGCGCGCGGCCGAGTTCGCCCGTGTTGCGAACGCCGCGCGCGGCGTTGACGCTGTCCATCTTTCTCTCGATGTCCCGATCGGGGAACATCGCCTCCGAGTTGTACTTCTCACGCTCGGCACCCCGCAACGCGAGGAACTCGAGGTCGCAGTCGCTTCGTCGAGTGCCGTCGGGCGCGATCGTGTCGCCCCTCACGCGTGCGTAGGCATCTGGGCGGAGCTGAGCCAGCCGCTCGACACGTAATTGGCATTGGCGCCGCGTGTCCCAGAGACCGGCGACGAAGACGACGTGCGAGACGCTCGCCGGGTATTTCGCGGCGTATTCGAGCGCGAGAAGCCCGCCGAACGAATGGCCGACTACGGCGATCTTTGGGACGCCGAGCTCGCGTCGCAGCGCTTCGACGTCGTCGACCAGGGTGCCTAACGCGTAGTCGCCGCTCGCCGGACGCTCGGAGTGTCCGCTGCCGCGCTGGTCGAAATAGACCATGCGGAGACGTGGCTCCATGAAGCTGCCGACGAGCGCGTCGAAGTGCTCGCTGCCTTGACCTGGTCCGCCGTGAAGGAAGACGACCGGCGGTGCACCTGACGAGGCGACTCCACCCACGCGATAGAAGTGCCGCGCGCCGTTGAGCTGCACTTCGTGTGGGCCCGCACGAAGTCCTGGCGCAAGCGCGTCTTCCGCGACAACCGTGCTTTGACCGGACGCGCATCCTAACAACGTCACGAGCAGAAACGGAGATCGCTTCATTCGGCCGCGCGAGCGAGCATTGCGACAGCGATTCAAGGTTGATAGTCGAGCAGAACCGCGCCGCGATCGAACGGTCTCGTGCTCCGCAGCTTCAGGTCTCGCGGCTTCGCGCTGTCGCTGAACAGCGGCTTTCCGGATCCGAAAACGATCGGGCAGATGATGAGCTGATAGTCGTCGATCACACCGTCTCTGGCGAGAGCCTGAGCGATCGACAGGCTCCCCCAGAGCACCATGTCTTTTCCGCGCTCTTTCTTCAGCCTCGCGACCTCGGCGGCGGGATTGCCTTTGACGATTCTGGCCGGAGGAAATTTTCCCCAGGGCGCACGATCGAGCGTCGTGGAGAAGACCACCTTATTCAGCGCGTTGATCTTCTCGGCGAAGTCCCTGTCCTCACCCGAGGTGACGTTCGGCCAATGTCCGGCGAAGAGCTCGTAGGTCTTGCGTCCGAGGAGCATCGTGTCGACCGAATCGATGAAGCCCAGCTGTCGCTGACCGAAGCTCTGATCGCCACTCATGGCCGCCGGCACGAAGTCGACGCTGCCGTCGGAGGCAGCCGCGTGTCCGTCGAGCGAGACGAACTCCTGCAGTATGACCCTTCTCATGGAACGCGAATCTCGAATCTCGCATCTCGATGTCTGTCAAGCGGGGCACTCGTCAGGCAGCGGATCGACGGTATCCCATGCTGCCTCGGGCGCCGGGAACGGCTGCTTGAACGTGAACGCGAAAGGAGTCGGTCCTTCGCGCCGGAGATGCTCGAGCCGCTCGATCGCTTCCTGGACCGTAGGACGATGCCCAGCGGGTACCCACCAAAGAACCGTGAACGCCCGGTCCATCTGCTCGAACCATTGCCGGCGTTGGCGCATCACCTCGACGTGCATCGTGCGATAGACGAACGCATGGAGCGCCTCGACCGACGTCCACACCGAGAAATTCACCAGAATGCGATCGTCATCGTACGGTCGAAGCGCCGTGGCGTTGCCGTCTTCGGTCTGGAATCGCCAGACGAATCCAGGCGCGGCATCGGCCAGCGCGTTGATCTCATCGAGGCGAGAGACGAAGCCCGCCAGCTGCGGGGAGTCGATCGGCGAGAGGATTCGGCCGATGTTGAGCTGCGCGAGATGGTAGTTGGGCATGGTTGAACGTACCCTAGAGTGCGGTGAATTCAATCGTGATGCGGACCGTGTCGCCGTCGCCCTTCGTGCCGCGCATGTGCTTGGGGATCGGCAAAAGCGTCTTGCCATCCTTGCCGCGCCAGACGCTCGTAGTCCAGGTGCGTCCGTCGACTGTCGCCCGCACCGGCGCTCGCCCCCACGCGAGGGTGGTGGACGGCGCGTACTTGTCAGGCACTCGGGTGAACGTCCAGCCTCCCTTGCCGGGATAGCGGAAGAGCTTCGCCGTGAACGCTCCACCGTAGCTCTCAGCCACAACTGGCTCCGAGCCGGGGAAGCGTCGGCCAGTGCGGCGCTCCGCCGGCGACGCGGGGGGCGCAAACGATCGGGGGGCCATGGAAGGTCATGTAGGGGCAGAAGATGAGCAGCCGGCTCGCTCTCAGTTAAGCGGCGTATTGGAGGTTGTCCAGCGCTCGGCTACCAAGGCCTTCGAAAGCCCGTTAGTTCCCCGAAATGATATCGGAATGACCGCAGGTGAAAGCCGGCTGACACTCACTGCACATCATGCCGCCGACGCTACAAGACGCCGAAGGAGGCCCGACCCAAGGTACATCCCAGGCGTCCCGGCAAATTCGTCGCTCGGCAGAATGACGATCAGTCGGCTCGAGCTGCCCGTCCTCAGGACCATGCGATAGTCGCGTGCATCACGAGGCCACCGCTGTACTTCAGGCTACTTGCTCAAGGAGATTTCGATGCTTCCCGGCAAAGTCGTTTCATCCGCCGTCGTGCTGTTGGCTTTCCCACTCACACTCGCGGCTCAGGTCACACTCGTTTCGCCGAGAACTGGGGCGACGCTTGCGCAGCCTACCGTGGTGGCATCCGTGGCGTTTGATCCGACGACCAAGGTAGCGGATCTAAGCGGCGTGCAGATTCGCCGCGACCTGATCGGCATCAGCCTTCGATGGCACCACGCAGAGCCGACAATAACTCACATGACGACAATTGCGCTGGGGAGCTCGAATTGGATTCCGGGCTCTTATTCGGTTCGCTTCGAGATACCGAGTGTTCCGGTGCCGTTACAGGTAATCAGGTACTGGTACGTCGGCAGCACACGCGAGAGCCAAAGCTGCACACTCCAGCCCGGACCGGGCGTCTGCGACCTTCCGTTCACGGTTGAGTCGGCGTCTGGGACGATCTGGTTCGAGATTCGCCCGCTCGATTCGCGCCAAGGATTCGATACCGCTTTCGGCAAGATGACGGTGAGCCGGCTCGCATCCCCTACGCTGAGGACCATGCCGTAAGATCGAGGCGCAGATAGCCATCACAGTCAAGCGAGTGCCGGACGCAATTCACTCGAATGAAGCAGCGTCTCCCACGCGCTCGACCAACGACCCGTCATGCCCGTGAGCTACGACTCTTCGCTCGATAGCGGTCGAGTGTATTTCACCGTTGGTCCCGGCGCGGGCGGCGGCAAGTGCGGCGCCCAATGATCATCAGGCGCGCGAGGCTCGGCTTGGCTAGCGCTGACATTCGCAGGGTCGATCGCGGCGTAAATGAAATTCTCGGATGGGACCGGCGAGCCGTGCAGACGCCGCAGCATGGCGAGTTGGCCGGCGTGCGTCATGGCGTCACTCAAGGGCCCCTGGAGAAACTGGGCGTC
>DATFBY010000147.1:0-8658 GCA_035253585.1 Gemmatimonadaceae bacterium
TCAGCGTGCCGATGGCAGTGCCGACGACGAGGATCTGGGCGCTATTGACCGGCTCGTTGGTGCCGGTACCGGTCACCCGACCGGTGAGTCGCCGCTGGGCGTCGGCGCTACTCGTAGCGAGTACGAGAAGCGCCAGAGCAATGACCAGAGAACTGATCTTGCGCACGTCGCCTCCTCCGAAAGAGAGGGAGTTGTGATGTGGAAGAAGTGAGTCCGGGAGGCGCGAAAGAAGGAAGGAACGGCCAGGAAAGCCGCTTCTGACACGGGTCCCGGATTGCAGCAAGTAAGACCAATCGCCACAAACTGTCAAGGAATCGCCACGATTTACTGACGCTTCATCCCACATAGACGGGGCTCGATCCCCAGGCGTGCCGTTGACAAGCGTCACCCACGAGTTACATAAGCGGGTAATTCCCGTCGTGGTCGCGGCGTCAGTGCCGGTCCCAACCCCTTTTCCTACCGTCCGTTCCGGCCCGGACGCCGCGCTCTTTCGTCTCCCCGTATGGAGGGCTTATGGGAACGAGAATCGTGTCGCTCGCCGGGCTCATGCTCCTGCTCGGCGCGGCCGGTGCGGCCGCGCAACAGCAGCGAGTGGTGACCGGCACTGTAGCGGACTCCTTGAGCGGCGAAACGCTGGAGGGCGCTCGCATCTCCGTTCGAGGTACGGCACTGGGTACCTTCACAGGCGCGAATGGCCGATTTGCGTTACGAGCCGTCCCAACCGGCCCGATGACGCTCACGATCCGCATGATCGGCTATCGCGCCGCTGAAGTGCCGCTGAGCGGCGATGCCAACGAGATCTCCGTCCGCCTGGCGCGGGATCCGCTGCAGCTCGAGGAAGTCGTCGTCTCCGGTCAAGCAACTGCGGTCGAGCGGCGAAACCTGGCCAACGCCGTTGCCAAAGTTTCGGGGCAGGAGGTGAACGAAGTCTCGTCGCAGAGCGTCGAGCACGCACTACAAGGAAAGGTCGCGGGCGCCGTGATCGCCACCAACTCCGGCGCGCCGGGTGGTGGAACCCAAGTGCGGCTGCGCGGCATCACGTCAATCAACGCGCAGTCGGAGCCACTCTACGTGGTCGACGGCGTCGTCGTGAGCAACGTTGCGATTCCGTCGAATCAGAACGCGGTGACCGGAGCCGCCAGCGGATCGAACCCGTCACTCGATCAGGATGCGCAGGTGAATCGCATCGCCGACATCTCGCCCTCGGATATCGAATCCGTCGAGATTCTGAAAGGCGCGTCCGCATCGGCGATCTATGGATCGCGCGCGTCGAACGGCGTGGTGATCATCACCACGAAGCGCGGCCAGAGTGGCGCGCCCCGATTCAACATCATGCAGCGCTTCGGATTCTACTCCCTCTCCAATACCCTCGGCTCGCGCACCTACGACGATCTGGCGGAGGCGACCTCGGTGTGGGGACCCGCGGCTGCGAACTTCTTCAATCAAGGTCAGACGTTCGACCACGAAGAGCAGCTCGCCGGCCGGAACAGCCTCTCGTACGAGACGGTGGCCGATGTCAGCGGTGGTGGAGAGAACACGCGCTACTTCGTGTCGGGCGTGTGGAAGAACGACGAGGGAATCATCTCCAACACGGGATTCGAGCGGCAGTCACTGCGTGCCAACGTCGATCAGCGGTTCGGCGATCGCGTGAACGTCAACTTCAGCACCAACGTCCTTCGTACCGTGGCGTCACGCGGGCTGACGAACAACGACAATCTGAGCGTCAGCTTTTATATGGTATTGCCGTTCACGCCGAACTTCGTCGATCTGCGGCGACAGTCCAACGGTTTGTACGGCGTGAATCCGTTCGTCGCCAGCAACCCGATCCAAACGGCCGACCTCATGAAGAACGATGAAGAGGTCTGGCGCTACATCGCGTCGAGCCGCGTTCAGGTCGAGCTGCTGCAGTCGACCGAGCACAGCTTACGACTCATCGGGAGCGGCGGGGCCGATTACTTCTCGCAGAAGAACGAACTGTTCTTCCCCGCCGAGCTGCAGTTCGAGCCGATCGATGGTGAGCCGGGAACCGCGCTGCTCAGCAAGAGCGACAATCTGAATTACAACGTCGGCGCCAACCTGGTGCACACCTACTCGCCCGCCAGCGCGTTCTTCTCGGCGACGACGTCGATCGGCGGAAACTACGCCGATCGTGATCTCGATATCGCGCGCACCGTTGCGCGCAACATCGTCGGCGGCCTCGAGAACATCGGTGCCGGCACCAGCATTCAGGTGCGAGAGACGCGACAGCGGGTGAAGGATCAGAGCTTTTTCGCCCAAGAGGAGGTGCTGCTGTTCGACGAGCGCATGCTGGTGACCTTCGGCGTCAACGCCGACCGCAGCAGCGTGAATGCCGACGAAACCAAATGGTATTTCTACCCGAAGGCCTCCGCGTCCTATCGCTTCGCATCGCTGACGCCGTTCATCGACGAGTTCAAGCTGCGCGCGGCGTACGGCGAATCGGGGAACCAGCCACTGTACGGGCAGCGATTCACACCTATCGACGTCACGCAGAACATCGTCGGCCTACCCGCGCTGGTCACCGAGGGGACGATCGGCTCCGAGTCGCTGCAGCCCGAGCGTCAGCGGGAGTTCGAGTTCGGTATCGACGCGGCATTCTGGCAGAGCCGCGCAACGCTGGAATTGACGGCGTTCCAGAAGAACATCGTCGATCTGCTCTTGCAGCGCACGCTGGCGCCCTCGTCAGGCTTCGTCGATGAGATCTTCAACGGCGGTGAGCTGCGCACTCGTGGCATCGAGATCGGCGCGGCGGTGGTGCCGGTGCAGACGCGCGATCTTCAGTGGCTCTTCCGCACGACGTTCTTCAAGACCAAGAGCAAGATCATGGAGCTGCCGGTGCCCACGTTCCGGGCTGGCGGCTTCGGCACCGCGCTCGGCGCGTATCAGATCGAGGAAGGGAAGTCTCCGACGCAGATCGTGGGTAACGATCTGGTGGACGGCGAGCGCGTCGTTCGCGCGATCGGTGATGGGACGCCTGACTTCAACATGTCGTTCAGCACCGATGTGAATTTCCGGCGTCTGCGGCTGTTCGCCCTCCTCGATTGGCAGAAGGGCGGCGATCTCATCAACCTGACGAAGTTCCTCTACGACCTCGGCCAGAACACCGCTGATTTCGACACGCCCATCACCGTTGATGGCGTGCAAACGACAGTGGGTGCGAATCGTCTCGCACAGTTCAACAACCGGACGGAGGTGTACATCGAGAGCGGATCCTTCGCCAAGCTGCGCGAAGTGACGCTGTCGTACGAGCTACCGGCATCGATGCTCGCACGGTTCTGGAGTGGCATACGCACGGCACGGATCAGCCTGAGCGGTCGGAACCTGGCGACCTGGACGAACTACACGGGTTTGGATCCCGAAGTCAGCAACTTCGGCAACCAGAATATTTCGCGTAACATCGATGTCGCGCCCTTCCCGCCGAGCCGGAGCTACTGGCTGGGCGTTGAGCTTGGCTTGTAACGACCGAGAGGACACAACTCATGCACACCATTCGGAAAGGTCTGGCGCTGCTGGGAATCCTCGCGGCAGCCGCATGCGCGGACATGACGGTCCCGGACTTCAACAACTCGGGGCTCGATGATCTTCGCAACAATCCGACGCGAGCCAAAGTAATCCAGGCGTCGCAAGGCTTGCTCGTCGGTACGCGCGTCATGATGGGCGCGCAGAACGCGTACGTCTCGCTGCTCGGTATTCTCGGGCGCGAGTCGTACAACTTCGATCCCGCCGATCCACGGTTCATCACCGAGATGCTCATCGGTCCACTCGACGGTGGAAGTCCGGCATTCGGCGGGAACCTGTTCGTACAGCCTTACCGCAACATTCGGAACGCGAACACGCTTCTTACCGCGCTCGACATCGTCGAGGGCGTGACGAACGAGGAGAAAGAGGGGATGCGCGGGTTCGCCAAGACGATCATGGCGCTCGACTATCTCCTGGTGATCAACACGCGCGACAACCTGGGAGCGCCGATCGATGTGAGCGGCGATCCGACCGGACCGCCGGCGCCGATAGCAAGCAAAGCCGCTGTGTTGGCTCACATCGCCCAACTGCTGGATGAAGGGCGGACGCATCTGCTGGCTGCCGGGACTGCCTTCGCATTCTCGTTGGGACCTGGCTTCGCCGGTTTCGACACGCCGCCGACCTTCCTGGAAGTGAATCGTGCCATCAAGGCGCGCGTCGATGTGTACACGGCAACGGCGACGCCTGGGTCACCCGTGATCGCGGCCTACACCGCGGCGCTGCAGTCGCTCGCGGCATCGTTCGTGAGTACTTCGGCCCCGCTCGATCTCGGCGTCTACCATGCGTACAGCACGGCGTCGGGCGACCTGCAGAACGAGCTCTTCGATCCTACCGGACGCGCGATCGTCGCGCATCCGTCTCTGACGACCGATGCGCAGCCGCGTCCAGGTGGCGGATTGGACCTTCGGTACGAGCGAAAGGTAGACTTCCTCGAGGAACCGAGGACCGTTCAGAACGTGACAACGGACATCCTCTTCACGATCTACGACTCGCCCGCCGCGCCGATCCCGATAATTCGGAACGAGGAGCTGCTTTTGCTTCGTGCCGAAGCCCGGTGGTTCACGGGTGACAGGGTAGGCGCGATGGCCGATCTCAATTTCGTGCGGACGACGTCAGGCGGACTCGCGCCGATCGCGCAGCCGGCGACCGATGCGGCGTTCATCGACGCGCTGCTTTACGAACGGCGGTATTCGTTGTTGTTCGAGGGCGGACATCGCTGGATCGACACGCGCCGCCTGAATCGGCAGAGCACGCTTCCACTGGCGCTGGGAACGCACACGCGGCAGCCTCGCTTCCCGTTCCCGGAAGCGGAGTGCCTGGCGAGAGTCCCGCCCCCGGTCGAGTGCCCGCAGGGGTAGCGGAGGAGGGCGGAGGGAGAAGCTGAATAAGGAAAGGCGCCCGGCGATATCGCCGGGCGCTCTTTCTTCCGTGTCTGGTGTTCGCCTCTCTCCTTCCTACTCCCTATTGCTTCATCCCGCCGTCGTCTCTCCGCCTAACAACGTCAGCACCTCACCGGTGATGTAGCTCGAGTCGGCGTCCGATGCGAAGAAGACGAATGCCGGAGCGACCTCTTCAGGCTGAGCGGGTCGCTTCATCGGAACGTCCGCGCCGTGCTTGCCGGCTTCCTTCGCTTCCTTGTCGGCAACGTTGAGTGGCGTCCATACGGGGCCTGGCGCAACGCAATTCACGCGGATGTTGCGATCGACGAGGTTCTGGGCCAGCGATTTCGTGAACGCGTGGATGGCGCCCTTGGTGGCCGAGTAGTCGAGCAGCTCCTTGCTTCCCTCGAGGCCGGTGATCGATCCGCAGTTGATGATCGCGTCGCCCTCATTGAGGTGCTCGAGCGCGGCCTTCGCCATGTAGAAATAGCCGTGAATGTTCGTGCGGAAGGTGTGATCCCATTGTTCGTCGGTGATCTCTTCGATCGACTCCTGGTGCTTCTGAAACGCGGCGTTGTTGACGAGGACGTCGAGACCGCCCAGCTCGCGTACGGTGCGTTCGACTGCCTGGCGGCAGAAACGAGAATCGGTCACGTCGCCCGGTATGAGCAGGCAGCGCCGACCCTCGGCCTCGACGGCGCGCTGCGTCTCTTTGGCATCTACTTCCTCTACCGGCAGGAACACGATGGCCACGTCAGCACCTTCGCGCGCGTAGAGGACGGCGACGGCCCGGCCGATGCCGGAGTCGCCGCCAGTGACCAGCGCAATCTTCCCTTCGAGCTTGCCCGCCGGCCGATACGTGGGCGCCTTGTAGCGCGGACGAGGCTCGATCTTCGCCTCGATTCCGGGACGCTTCTGGTGCTGCGGCGGGAAGGGCGGCTTCGGCTCCCGCTCGTGCATCGGTGCCGGCTCGCGACCTCGGGTCGCGCGTTCGGACGATCGCTCGGATGCACGTGTATCGCGCTGCGTCTCGCGCTGTGACTCGCGCTGTGTCTCGCGCTCTGTATCGCGGCGTCCGCCACGCGGCTGCTTTCTCGTCGTACGCTCACGCTCTTTCGTGGACGCGCTGGCGCGCATCCGTTTCTTCTCTGCCATGCACTCCTCCTTCGTGTCGATACGCTTCGGCCACGCGCTGCGGTGCAACTGTCGGGCCCCGCAGACGCGCAGACCGCCAAGGCACGAATCGTGACGGCAGCGCATTAGTCATCTAAAGGAGGCGCAATGGGCGGCAAGCGACCCGATCAATATCAGATCGATCCAGCCGAGGCAGGTGCGACGGATTACAAGTCGCGTCGCGAGGATGAGGGCATATTGGAGCGGGAGAAGCACGAGCTCACGACGCACGAGACAGGGAAGGAGGCGCCGCCCTTGATTCCTCGCTCGGCGGACAATCCCGCGTTGGCCGAGCTCAAGAAGGCGAAGGCCCGAGGCAAGCGCGGAAAGAGAAAGCGCGCCAAGGAGGAATGATGGCCGGACGACTTGATGGCAAACGGGTCGCGGTGATCGCGACTGATGGCGTCGAGCAGGTCGAGCTCACCGAGCCCGTGAAGGCGGCTCGCGAAGCCGGAGCGACGGTCCAGCTCATCTCGCTCGAGCGTGGCGAGATTCAGGGATTCAATCATCTCGACAAGGGCGATCGATTTCCTGTCGACAAAGTCATCGGAGAAGTGCAGGCGAGCGCGTACGACGCGCTCATCCTTCCCGGCGGCGTCGCCAATCCGGATCGGCTGCGAATGGACGCCAAGACGGTGCAGTTCGTTCGCGAGTTCGTCGCTGCGGACAAACCGGTGGCGGCGATCTGCCATGCGCTCTGGCTACTCGTGGAGGCTGACGTCGTCGCCGGCCGCACGATCACCTCGTGGCCGAGCCTGCGACGCGACATCATCAATGCGGGTGGCGAATGGGTCGATCGCGAAGTGGTGGTCGATGGGCGGCTGGTGACCAGCAGAAAGCCTGACGACTTGCCGGCGTTCACCAAGGCGATGGTCGACATGTTCGCCGATGCGTCCGCCAATGAGCTGGTGGACGAAGCGGTCGAGGAATCCTTCCCGGCGAGCGATCCACCGGCTTGGACCCCGTCGACAATCGGTGGCACACGAGAGCAGCGGCCAGAGTCGCGACCGTAGATCCGAGCATACAGGCAAGCGAAGAGGCGCGAGCGGACACGCGATTCCGCCCGCGCCTCTTCCTTTGAAGCCTTCTCCCAACGTAAGTAGAACGAGGACGGGAACCATCCAGCGCGAGCCGACATTCCAGATCCCATCAAACGTCCCTCCGCCTTCCCAACGGATGCCGAAGCGCCATCACTGGATCGTTCGCCTCACACACTGGGTGAACGTGATCGCGTTCGCGATCATGGTTGGCAGTGGCTTGAGGATCTTCAACGCGTACCCAGCATTCGCCCGGAAGGGGGAGGCCTTCTGCTGCTATCCGTTCGAAGGCCAGCCCGTGCCGGACTGGTTGACATTCGGCGGATGGCTGGCTGGTGCGCGCAACTGGCACTTCGCGATGATGTGGGTGCTGGTCGTGAACGGGCTGGTCTATCTGGCGTTCGTCTACACGCATGGAGAGTGGCGCGATCTCGTCCCGCGGCGGGGCATTCTGCGGGACGCGTGGGAGATGGTGAAATTCTATCTCTTCGTGAGGAAGGAGCATCCGCCGCAAGGGAAGCACAACGCGCTTCAGCGTCTCGCGTATTTCTCGCTCCCCATCATCGCGCTCGTGCAGGTGCTCACCGGCATCGCGATCTGGAAGCCCGTGCAGCTGGATTGGTTGGCGGCACTCTTCGGCGGGTACGTGTGGGCGCGGTGGTGGCACTTCATGGCAATGGTCGCATTCCTGATTCTCGCCATCGGACACGTCTTCATGGTTTTCGCGGTCGATCCGTACTCGATCCCCGCGATGATCACCGGGAACTATGACGACTCGAAATCGCCGGCGCGCCGTAACGCGCGCCCGTTCCTGAATCTCTTCGGCCGTCGATCGCGTGAGGCGACGGCCCCGAGCAGCACGTCCACGACGGAGTCGCAATGACGATCGACCGTCGACGCTTTCTGTCCTACGGCGCGACACTCACTGCCGCCGCCCTGGCCGCGGCTTGTGATTCGTACGGCCCGCGATCGGCCGGTAGCCTGTTGAAGCTCGCTGAGCGCTCCAACGAGAAGCTCGAGCGTTGGCTGTTCAGCAAAGGCTCGCGCGACGTCGCAGCGCATGGCGCCCGCGCCGCGGGCGCACGCTTTCCCGTGTACTTCATCTCGCCGAAGATGCCCGTATGGGACGAAGCCTCGCGTGGCGTATGGGCACTGGAGGTCGGCGGACTCGTCAAGCAGCCGCTTCGCCTAACGATTGACGATCTGACGAAGCTCCCGGCCGTGACGCAGCGGGTGAATCACTACTGCGTCGAAGGTTGGACCGCGGTGGCGACGTGGACCGGCGTTCGCGTGAGTGAGCTGGCGCGGCTAGCGGGCCTCCTTCCCGACGCGCGCTACGTGGACTTCGAGTCCTTCGACTCCGGCTACCACGAGAGCTGGGACCTCGACAGTGCGACCCATCCTCAGACCCTCATTGCCTACGGCATGGACGGCCGTCTTCTCGGCCCCGCCCACGGCGCTCCCGCACGCCTCCACTCTCCCATCAAGCTCGGCTACAAATGCACGAAATACCTGACGAGAGTGATGTTCCT
>DATFBY010000148.1:0-21453 GCA_035253585.1 Gemmatimonadaceae bacterium
TCATAGAGAATTGTGCCCAGAGTATTCTGGCGAATCACGTCGAGGTATCGGCGGTTCTCGCTTAGCGCAACTGCGCCCGTTACGAGTAGTGAGTTGGAGCCGAAGTAGACCAGGACTAAGCCGAGGCCGGGAATCGCCACCTGAGCTGCAGCAGATGCCAGTGATACGCTCGTTTCACTCAGTAGCGGCACGCCTCCCAAAGCGCGGTATACAAGAATTCCTGCCGCGACCGAGAAGCTTACCTGCGAAAGATTGAAGATTGTCTTCAGCGCCGATTTGCGCCTGAGCAATTCCGCAATCAGTTGCGCGCCCGATACCGCCGCAAGCGAATGCCAAGTAGGACCGAGCACGGCGGCCGCGAGGAATGGAATAAACGAGACGGATCCTGCAGCGCCGCGTGGCAGTTGGTAGACCAGTAGGTCCGCAAAAACTCCTAACGCCCCCATCACCAGCACGGCGCCCAGCTGACTGGGTGCGATAGCTGGCGATTCCCTGTAAAGCATCAGGGAAACGAGTGCTGCTGCCGCAGCAACGGAGAAGACGTACGTACGGACCTTAACGGTCATAGAATAGGGAACCCCCGACCTCGGTTCAGGTCCACAACTGTGTCCCGCCGAGGCGGAGTAAGCTCAACAGAAGGCTCACGAGCTCAGCCATATAGCGTCACCTCCCTTTGATTCAGTCGCACCGGCAACCGCCGAATGCGCTACAAGGTTGGCTCCGCTCCTACTGCCCTACTCTGGCTTGCCCGCTCAGCTTCGCTCAGCCGAGGATCGGGGGTTTTTTGTCGGGTTTAGTTAGGCGTTGTGCTCCAAAAAGTTGAGATCGTCCGAAACATTCACCAACGACTCAGACCATTTTGACGACAAAGCCGGCCACGTGATGCATGACCGGACCCTCGCTCTTCCCGAATTATCGCGTCCGCTCGATCCAACGATTGGTCGCGTCCAACACCGCCAACACGCTCGCCGTCTCCGCGCTCTCCCGCACCTCACACGTGCCTGACAAGTGCGTCGTCTCACGACCGTGACGCGCGGTGATCCCCACAAAAACAAACTCGCGCTCGAACGCGTCGATGAGCTTGCAGCCGTCTAGCGCTAGCGCAAAGCCCTCTCCCTCCGCTTGTCCGATCGCGAGTAACGTCGCCCGCGCCGCCAGCTCGGCGCGCGAACGCTCGGATTCCAGCCCCTCCGATTCCCCAATGAAGGACTGATCCCCCTTCCGCAATGTCACGCGGCAGGTGACGCCCTTGGTCCTCGAACGGCGCACCTCAACGTCCTCGAAATAGATGCGCCGCAGGTGCCCATTCGGCGCCTTCCCAGGCACCGCCGCGTCAATAACTTCAGATGTTTTCTGGGGTGGTTCTACAGTCGTTGCGACCGAAATTTTCCGATGATCGACCCGCATCCCGAGATTCGCGATCAACGCGCTCTCGACATTGCGGACGGTCTGCTTCGGACTCACCTCGGACGTTGTCAGCAAATGAATCTCACTCACCGCGCCACTTTCGCTGGCCACGATGCGCGCATTCAGCACACCCGGCAGGGTGAGCAACAGCTCCTCGGCACGCTTGATCGGGAGCACGCTCCCGGCGATCGGCGAACCGAGGGAATTGTGCGGGCTTGGTACTTTCTCAGCCACGGACAAGAACTACCCCGGCGAATTGGTCGGTGTGCGTAAGTGCTTCAGCGGGACTGCTCTACGAGCAGCGATGAGATGTGCTGGGAGGAGAGATGGCACCTAAGTGGCGCCTTGCGCCAATATGCGACTGACGGGCGGGTGACGCAAGAAAAATGTTGCATGGCCGAGGATTAGGTGGCGCTCATAATGCCCGATTTTTTCCACCGCCAGCTACCCGTCCCGAACAGCCTCCGGTATCTCGTACTCGCGCAGCTTTCGATAGAGCGTTCGCTCGCCAATGTCGAGCATCTCCGCCGCCTTCCGCCGATTCCCGCGCGTCTCCCGTAAGGCCGCCGCGATCGCCGCGCGCTCGATCTGCGCCATGGTCATCCCGGCCTCCAACGTCAACACGTTGGGCGGCGCGGCATTCTCGCGCGGCTCGATTCCCGCGCCGATGCCCGGCACCGAGATCGGAGCGTGCACCTCACCCAACCAATCGCTCCGCGTCTGGTCGACACGACGCCGCAGCTCCTCCACCTGCATCTTGAGCTCGACCAGGCTCCGCAGGATGAACTCGAGCTCGCGTCCCGTTGCCTCGTCGGCGCCCCGCAGCACGGGAGGAGCGACGCGCATCGGGAGCAGCCGCGCCACCCCTCCTTGCCTGATCTCGCGCGGAATGTCGTCGGCCGTGATCTGACGCCCGGGCGACAACACCACCATGCTCTCGATCAAATTCCGCAGCTCACGCACGTTCCCCGGCCAGGAATACTCCACGAGCATCTGCAATGCTTCCGCGGAAATTCCATGAAAGGGACGATCGTGCCGCTCCGAGAACTCGGCGATGAACCGCCTAACGAGTAGCGGGATGTCCTCGCGCCGCTCGCGGAGCGGCGGCAGATAGATCTTGAGCACGTTCAGCCTGTAATACAGATCCGGTCTGAACGTCCCCTCTTCCACGTGCTCCTGAAGCGGACGATTCGTCGCCGCCACTACGCGAACGTCGACGCGAAACGCCTCGTGCCCACCGACGCGCATCACTTCACGCTGCTCGAGCACGCGCAGCAGCTTGACCTGCGTGTTGAGCGGCGCCTCTCCGATCTCATCGAGGAACAACGTCCCGTTGTTCGCCAGCTCGAACCGCCCGAGCCTCCGCTCGGCGGCACCTGTGAAGGCACCCTTCTCGTGACCGAACAGCTCGCTCTCCACCAGCGTCTCCGGGAGCGCGCCGATGTTCACGGCGATGAACGGCCTACCCCGACGCGGACTCAAGCGGTGGATCGCGCGCGCTACGAGCTCTTTCCCGGTTCCACTTTCCCCTTCCACCAGTACCGTGCTCGACACGGGCGCCATCTGCTCGATCTGCACGAGCACCTGGCGAATCCCTTCACTCTCTCCGATGAGGCCGGTGATGTTCGCCAGCCGGCGCCGCTCTAGACTGCGTCGAACTCCCTGCACTACTTCGTCGAGATTCACCGGCTTGGGATAGATCTCGACGTAGCCGAGCGCGCGGAGCCGATCGTTCAGCGTCGGGTCGTCGACATCGGCAAGACCGACGACGGCCGCACCCGACCAGAGTTGCTCCTTCACCAACTGCACGTTGGCCGTGTCGACCAAGCCGCCGGTGAGGACGATGACGTCGGGCTTCTCGCGTGAGATCGCGGCGCGCACGTCGTCCATGGGCGACACGACAGCGGTCTCGATGCCCTGCCCTTCGAGCATGGCGTTGAGCCGCACCGCCGGCTCCACATCGGTGAGCGTGATGAGGACCTTCACTCCCGCGCTCCGCCCGAATGATCGGTCGCCTCTCCGCGAACGATCTGCACGGCGTGCTCGACGATGGGCTCCAACGCGCCCAGTCCATCGCGCACGCCTCCCGTCGATCCGGGAAGGTTCACGACCAACGTTCGCGCACGCACGCCGGCCAACCCGCGCGACAGCGCCGCCCTGGGAAATCCTTGCATGCACATCACCCTGATCCGCTCGGCGATCCCCGGCGCTTCGCGCTCGAGTACCGCGCGCGTCGCTTCGGGCGTGATGTCGCGCGGTGACAGGCCGGTGCCTCCAGTGGTGAGGACGAGATCGGCGGCATCGTCATCGCACCACGAGACGAGCCTGGCGACGATGCCTGACGATTCGTCAGGCACCAGCTCGCGCGCCGCCAGCGTGTATCCATGCGCCTGGCACCACTCGGCAATGGCGTCGCCCGACGTATCCTTCCGCTCGCCGCGGGCGCCCGCGTCGGAGATGGTGAGGATCGCTACGCGCATGACACGCGAGCTCGACTAGAGGTGCGAGCCCTTCGTGTAGAACGGGAGCTTGACGATCTTGCCGCTCACTCGCTTCCCGCGAATCTCCACCTCGATCGGCGTTCCCTCGGCCGATGTCGCACGCGGCACGTAACAGGTGGCGATCGGGATGCCTAACGAGGGACTCATCGTCCCGCTCCGCACGAGGCCGACCTGCTTTCCGTCCTGGTATACCGGATAACCAGGGCGCGGGAACGAACGCTCGAGCGTGGTGAAGCCAACGAGTTTGCGCGGAACGCCCTCGGCTTTCTGTTTCTCGAGCGCAGCGCGGCCGACGAAGTCCCCTTTCTTGAGCTTCACCAGCCAGGCGAGGTTCGCTTCCAGCGGCGTCGTCGTGTCATCGATGTCGTTCCCGTAAAGCGCCATTCCCATCTCGAGTCTCAGCGTGTCGCGGGCGCCGAGTCCGGCGGGAGTGACTTCGCCAGTGGCGGTCAGCGTGTTCCACATCGCCGCGGCGAATTTCGGATCGAAGTAGAGCTCGAAGCCATCTTCGCCGGTGTAGCCGGTGCGCGAGATGATTGTCTCCATCCCATCCACTTGGCCGACGGCGAAATGGTAGTAGCCGATCGACCCAAGGTCGGTCCGCGTCAACTTCTGAAGAATTCGTGCCGCTTCTGGCCCTTGGAGCGCGAGAAGCGCGATGTCGTCGCTGATGTCGGTGAGTGCGACGTCGTATTTTTCGGAATGACGGCTAATATGCTCGAAGTCTTTCTCACGATTCGAGGCATTTACGACCATCATGATCCGCTCGGGGAGTTTGTAGACGAGGCAGTCGTCGACGATGGTCCCCTGATCGTTCAGAATGGTGGAGTAGTGCGCCTGATTGTCGGCGAGCGCGGCGACGTCGTTGGACGTGACGTAATTGACGAATGCCATCGCGTCCGGCCCGCGCACGTCGAACTCGCCCATGTGACTCACGTCGAACAGCCCCGCTTTTTCGCGCACCGCCAGGTGCTCGGCGGTGATCCCGGTCGGGTACTGCACCGGCATCTCGTAGCCCGCGAAGGGCACCATCTTGGCGCCAATGGCGACGTGCACGTCGTGGAGCGGGGTGTGGCGTAGGTTGATCGAGGCAGCAGACTGCGTCATGTGCGTGCGAAGCGTCGTGGTTTGCGGTTGTGCGAAGCGGAATATGCCTTAGAAGCAGGAGGGCTGCCAGGGAGACAGGTGGCGCGAAGCGGTAAGCGAGAAGCGCAAAAAAAGACGAGCCCGGGCTCGAACCAGCCCCGGGCTCCGCGCGCAGCAAGGGGGGATGGGAGCTGCGCGACTTAGAGACCGTCCTGCAATTGCTGGAACAGCGCATGGGGATCGAAGCGCGCAGGATCGACCTCGTAAGACCGGCCAGTGGTATAGCGGCCGGTCGTGGGGAAATGGGGCGGCGAGTCGTCGAGTAGGCAGCGATCGGCGCTCCTAGTCTCGACGAATTCGCTTCGACTCACGATCGCGCCCCGAATGATCCACGGCGTTTCGCGAGTCGACGCGATGCCGTCGTCCACGATCGTCGCCTCGCCGTCGGCGATGACCCCGAGGATGTCGGCGCAGCGCACGGTCGTCGAATCCTGAGCATAAGTGAGGTCATCGACGAAACCGACATCGCCTGACGAGTAAAGCGTCACGCGGCCTCGGAGCACACCGCTCAGCAACACAGCGCCGTGCACGTGCACGACACCCCGGGCCGCCGGATTGAGCGCGCGGCTCAGCGGCCAAAGATACGGTGCCTCGGCTGCCTGCCTAACAGTTGGAATGGCGTTCAGGATCTCGGGGACCGCGGATGCGAATGGCAGCCACTGTCCGCTCCTGCCGGTGGGCGTGAACGTCGTATCGTTGCCACCCTTCTCCCAGTCGGTTGCCGAGTAGCCGGCGACCCCAACACGCTCCACAGCGACGAGATGCGGATCGCCCGCCGGGTAGCAACGCGCGCCCGACCCGCGCATGATCCGGTGGCGGCGGGATGCGTCGATCGGCGCCGGCGCAGCGTCGGCAAAGCCGCGCGCCGCAAACCACTCGTCGTCGTGCACCGAGAGCGGAAAGAACTCGAGCAGGACGCCACTTCCCGGAAGCACGTCGTGCCAATCGCCGCAGCGATCGTCCCTGATCTTGCTGCTATCGCCGCGCGACACATGAGGATCAATCGCCTGAAAGACTCGGAGGAACCCCTCCTCGTCATCGATGACGTCACCGTCATCGTTTACATCGATTGCCACGAACTCCACACGTGTCCGCGCACTCGTTAGGCTGGTGCCGGACGCGGTCACGTCCAGGTGGCCGCTCAGTGCACGATCGTGGAAGGCGCCGAGGCGCGCACGCTTGGTCAGTGAGACAATATCGGCAGGCACGCTGTCGAGCATGCCATATCGAGCGGCGCTCTCGGCTACCAACTCGAGCGCTCGCACGTATCGCGTCTGTCCGCGCGTGTCGCGTGCCTCGGCGACGAGAGTCACCAGCTCTCCCCGCTGGTCGCTACCACGCAAGCCGACGTACACGTTGACGGTGATTCCGGGCATTGGAGCACCGTTGGCGTCGGACACGTTCGCGCCGGAGAGCAACGTGAGGAATCCAGAATCCGGCAGTAGGATCGACGTGTCACGCATGAGCCGAGACTTTCCGATCGCCAACGCCGTGTCGACGCTGTAGCGGAACTGCCTGGCTGCTTCGTGCGAGCGGATGTAAATCGCGTCGCTCGAGCGCAGGGCAATGGCGGAGAGCGTCAGCATCGCCATCGCCATCGTGAGAATGAGCACGATGACGAGGACGTTGCCACGCTCGCGTGAGCGCGGTCCGATGATGGGGTGACCGGATGGCATGTCGCTCACTATGCCGTACTCCGAGTCAAACGGTCCAGATCAGCACGCGCCTGACGCGTTCTTGACTACGGCGTTGGCACTTGGCGTGACATCGAGGCGCAACGTTCCGACGGACGGAGGCGACGCCCTTCGAGCTCGCCGCTGACGGGGAACAGGTCCCATGGGCGCCTGGCGAGTAGGCGTATCACGTTGTGGCGCCAGCGTTTCAATTTGTGACAAACATCCGGCTCCGGCGTCTGCTCTAAGGAAGGGACTATCGCCTTTTCCAGAGAGATGCCATGGGGCTCGTCGCCACCCTCCTCCCCAGTCAGCTGCGCCTAAGTCGCCTGCGCGCCGCGCTCCGCGACCGCTATACGGTAGTCACGTGCGCCGACTGGAACGACTTGCTTCGTGCGTGCGCGAACGAGCCGGTGTCGATGGCGGTGATCGACCTCTTCGCTTCAACGTCGCTGAACGACGCGTTCGATTCGCTGCGTCAGCTGAAGCGACGCTTCCCCTCCGTAGCCGTCGTGCTCTACGCGTCTGTCCCGCCCGCGCAACCGCGCGATTTCTTCGAGGCTGGGCGCTTCGGTCTCGACGGCTTAGTCATGGCCGATGTTGACGACGAGCCACGACGTCTGCTCGGGCTCATCGAGCAGGCGGAAGCGCGCGGAGTGCTCGAAACGCTGCGACGCGCGTTAGGCGATGTGAAGCCGACGGTGCGCGACGCGACGCTGATCGGCGTCACGCGCGCGCATCAGCGTCTCTCGCCCGAAGGGTTGGCCAAGATCCTCGGCGTGCGGCGCAAGAATCTCTCGGAGCGACTCGCTCAGGCAGGATTCCCCACCGCGCAGCGCCTCATCGCGTGGGGACGCCTGATCGTCGCGGCACGCATGCTCGAGGACAGCGAGCGGAGCGCCGACAGCGTTGCGCTCGCGCTCGACTTCCCGTCAGGCAGCGCGTTCCGGAATACCTGCCAGCGCTACTTGCACGCGGCGCCGCAGCAGATCCGCGCGCGCGGTGGCGCGAGCTACGTGATCGGCGCGTTCCTACGACAGATCCAGAATCCGGCGCGGGCCCAGTCGACGAACGGCCGCGACGCCGCGCACATTCCGCAGCTCGCCGTCTGACGCGCGATTGGCGATGAGTCACCCCGTGCGTCACTTGCAGCAAGGGCGTCCCTCGGGGGGCAGGCATCACGGGCTGCGCCTGACGCCGACGCATGCGCTCGACGCTCGACTCATCAACGATCCGGCATCGCTCCTTCTCGACGGCGAGCAGGCGGAGCGGCGTGGTGATTACGTCGCAGCCACCAACGCGTACGCAGCCGCCGCTGGCACCGACGATCCGCGCACGGGTGCCGAAGCACGCTTCAGGCTCGGCCGCGTCGCGTGGCGCCAGGGCCGATTGGACGATGCGCTCGTGTTGTACGAGCGCGCGCGAGCGATGGCGGATGAGTGCGGTGCAGTCGAGATTCGTGCGGCAGCCGAGATAGGGATCGGAACGGTGCAGTGCGAGCGAGGCGCGTATGCACAGGCGCGCGCCTCGTATCAAGTCGCGCACTCGCTCACCGCGAACCCATCGATGCGCGGCAAGATCCACCTGAACCTCGGCGTGATCTCAGCGCTTGAGGGAGATGTGGTGCAGGCGCGCTCGCTCTACGAGAAGAGCGCGCAGAGCTTCCAGCTGGCGCGCGACGACGATGGTCTCGCCCTCGCGCTGCACAACCTCGGCATGCTCGCCGCATCGCGCGAGGAATGGGAGGGCGCCGAGACCGCCTATCGATGCTGCGTCGAAGTGTGCGAGCGGATGGGAAATCGGAGCATGCTGGCGACGGTGCTGCTCAAGCGAGTGGAGCTGCTATGCGCCCGCGAGCGGCTGAACGATGCGGTGAGCGATTCTGAGCGCGCCTTGGCGCTTTTTGCCGATCTGGGCGATGAAGTGGGCCGAGTGGAGGCGTTTCGCTGGCAGGGTCACGCGTTCCGGCGGCTCGGGAGGCACGATTCCGCGGAAATGCGGCTTCGTGATGCAGCGCGCATAGCCGCGCGCCTTCAGCTCGGAATGGCCGAAGGCCGCGCATCGGAAGAGCTCGGTGTGTTGCTGCTCCAAGTCGGGCGCCGAAGCGACGCGCTGGCCGCGCTCGAGCGTGCACGGGCGCGCTATTCGGCGATGGAAGCCGCGGCGGATACAGAACGCGTCAGCGAGCTGCTAACAGCGCATGGTGAGGTTCCCCGCCAGCCCGCCGGAAAGAAGCGCGCCTCCGGCTGAAGTAGCGGCTCAGGCGAGCCGCTCCCCTCCCATGAGCACGGCCATCAGCGCTTTCTGCACGTGAAGGCGATTCTCGGCCTCATCCCACACGCGACTCTGCGACCCGTCGATCACGGTAGCTGACACTTCCTCGCCGCGATGCGCCGGCAGGCAGTGGAGGAATATCGCGTCCCGTGCCGCGCGTGACATCAGGGCTTCGTCCACCGTGTAGCCCTTGAAAGCAAGCTCGCGCTTCGCCTGCTCTTCTTCCTGACCCATCGATGCCCACACGTCCGTGTTGACGACGTGCGCCCCGTCGACTGCCTGACGAGGATCGCGGACGACGGTGACCTTCGTCTCCTTCTGGGCTCGCGCGACGGTCGCGGCGTCCGGGTCGTAACCTTCCGGACACGCGAGTGTGAGCTCGAAGCCAAGCCGGTAGGCGGCGTCGACCCAGGAGTTCGCCATGTTATTGCCGTCGCCGATCCACGCGACCTTCTTCCCTTGCCAGCTGCCCAGATGCTGGCGAACGGTCAGCACGTCGGCGAGTACCTGACAGGGATGTTGGAGATCGGTCAGACCGTTGATCACCGGCACAGTGGCGTGTTTCGCCAGCTCCTCGACTTCGGCGTGCGAGAAGGTGCGAATCATGATGCCGTCGACGTAGCGCGATAGCACACGAGCGGTGTCCGCGATCGGCTCGCCGCGACCGATCTGAATGTCACGCGGCGAGAGGAAGAGCGCGTGTCCGCCGAGGTGGAAGGTGCCGACCTCGAATGAGACGCGCGTTCGCGTCGAGGATTTCATGAAGATCATCGCCAGCGTCTTGCCGGCGAGTGGCTTCCTTGTGTAGGCGCCGCTTCGCATCGAATCGGCGATGTCGAAGGTGCGCACGAGCTCCTCGCGCGAAAAATCGGGGATCGCGAGGAAATCACGGTGTTGACGTTCCGGCATCGGACCTCGGTCGGACGGTGGCGGCGGGAAGCTAACCGGGGCGTGGCGAGATTGACAACCCGTGTGCACGACACAATCCTCGCCAGAGCGGCTCGAGTGGCCGCTGGATCTCAATTACACCAACCAGGAGGGATTATGAGGCGTACCTTGTCGGGTCTCGTAGTTGTTGGCGCGCTCGTGATGGGCGCACAAGTAGCGGAAGCGCAAGCTGGTCGCGGGCTCAGCGTCGGCATCGCTGGAGGCTGGACACACGATGCTCGGCAAAACCTACCAGGGGAGGAGCTTGGCTGGAACGGAAGCGTCTTGGTCGAGCGTCGGTGGTCGATAGTCGGACTTCGGGCCGAGTTGTCGTACAGCGAGTTCGGCACCGACCATCGCGGAACGCCGTGTTTCTTCCCCCAGGGGCTGAGCGAGCTACCCTGCCAGCTGATCTCGGAACGAAACAACCTGCTCGGTCTGGGGATCTCCGCGACCGCCGGTAAGTCGCGGGGCGGACTTCGGCCGTATGTCATCGCCGGGCTCGGAGCGTACCAACTGACCGAGCGCTCCCGGTCGGTTCCGCTGTGCCCTTGCCCGGCGGTGCTCAGCTTCATTCCCGAAGTAAAGGAATCGAGCGCGATGACGTTCGGAATGAATGGCGGGCTCGGGCTCGCGCTGAACGGATCGCCGCTGGATGTCTTCGTGGAAGCGCGGTACCAGCACCTCTTCACGGCAGGGCGCGACTACGGGATCGTTCCGATTAGCCTGGGATTCCGGTTGTAAGATCGAGATTCGAGATTCGAGATTCGAGATTCGGGACGACCCGGCAGACCTCCGTCTACGCTACCGAATCTCGAATCTCGAATCTCGAATCTCGATCCCGCTTAGAGGATGTACCTTCTCAGATCCTCATCCTCGACGATCGTCTTGAGACGATCCTGGACGACGTTCCGGTCCACGACGATGTCGGCCTTGCCGCGGTCGGGCAGCTCGTAGAGCACATCCTCGAGCAAGGTCGACATCACCGTGTGGAGCCGGCGCGCGCCGATGTTCTCCATGCGGTCGTTCACGTGCGCCGCGATCCGCGCGATCTCGGCGACGCCGTCGCTGGTGAAGGAGAGCGGCGCGCCTTCGGCCTGCACCAGCGCCGAGTACTGTTTCGTCAACGCGTTCTCGGGCTCGGTCATGATGCGGACGAAGTCGGCTTCGGTGAGCGGCTTCAGCTCCACGCGAATCGGGAAGCGGCCCTGGAGCTCCGGAATCAGATCGCTCGGCTTCGAGACGTGGAAGGCGCCGGCGGCAATGAAGAGGACGTGGTCGGTCTTCACCAGGCCGTACTTCGTCTGGACGTTGGAGCCTTCGACGATCGGAAGCAGGTCGCGCTGCACGCCCTCGCGCGAGACGTCGGGTCCACCGGTCTGCGAGCGCTCGCCGGCGATCTTGTCGATCTCGTCGAGGAAGATGATTCCCATCTTCTCCACTCGCTCGAGCGCGTCGGCGGTGACGTCTTCCATGTCGACGAGCTTCTCGAGCTCCTGCTCGAGGAGAATCCGTCGCGCTTCGGAGACTTTCACACTCCGCTTTTTCGTGCGCTTCGGGAGCATGTCCTGAAGCATTGAGGTGAAGTTCTCCATCCCCTCGGGCGCGCCCTGCGGGACCATCATGTCGAACATCGGTGGCCCCTGTTGCGTGACTTCGACTTCCACTTCGCGGTCCTCGAGCTTTCCGTCGATCAGGAGCTGCTTGAGCTTCTCGCGCGTGCGACGGTGACGCTCTTTCGAGGCGTCATCCAGTCCCTCCTTCGAGACCTCGCCTGACGAGGACACGACGAAGAGCGACGGGCCCCCGCCGGCTCCCGCGGCGGCCGGCTGAACGGGCTGAACGGGCTGGGCGGGCTTTGCTTCGGTCGGCGCGGGGAGAAGTAGGTCGAGCAGACGCTCGTCGACGCGCTCGTTGGCGAGATCTTCGACTTCGCTCTCGCGCTCCGTTCGCACCATGTCGATGGCGCTCTCGACCAGGTCGCGCACCATCGACTCGACGTCGCGACCCACGTAGCCAACTTCCGTGAACTTCGACGCTTCGACCTTGATGAACGGCGCGCCAGCCAGCTTCGCCAGGCGGCGCGCGATCTCGGTCTTCCCAACACCGGTCGGTCCGATGAGGATGATGTTGTTAGGCGAGATCTCTTCGCGGATCGGCTCGGACACCTGCTGGCGGCGCCACCGATTGCGGAGCGCGATGGCCACCGCCTTCTTGGCGTCCGACTGTCCGACGATGTAGCGATCGAGCTCGGCGACGATCTGCCTGGGCGTGAGGTCGGCGAGCCGGGCGATGGCTTGCTGGGTGCGCTTCGAGGGCATGCCTGACTAACCGAGCTCCAGGACGGTGATGTTCCGATTGGTGAAGACGCAGATGTCGCCGGCGATCTCGAGCGAGCGCCGAACGATTGCGGGCGCCGGTAGCGAGGAGTCGATGAGGAGCGCGCGAGCGGCCGCCAGCGCGAACGATCCGCCCGAGCCGATGGCGAGGATGCCGTCGTCGGGCTCTATGAGCTCGCCGTTTCCGGAGATGACGAGGCCGTGCTGTTTGTCAGCGACGGCCAGCAGCGCCTCGAGGCGCCGGAGGACGCGGTCGCTGCGCCAATCCTTGGCCAGCTCGACGGCGGCGCGCGGCAGGTTCTCGGGGTAGCGCTCGAGCTTTTCCTCGAACTTCTCGAAGAGCGTGAACGCGTCGGCGGCCGCCCCGGCAAAGCCTGCCAGCACCTTGCCGCCCTTCAGTAGCCGGACCTTCTGGGCGTTCGATTTCATTACCGTCTCGCCGACGGTGACCTGCCCATCCCCGCCCAGCGCAACTTTGCCGTCGCGGCGGACGCCCAGGATGGTGGTAGCGTGGATCTTCATTCGGGAAAGATAAGGGAATGAGAGCGGGTAGGAGGGAGGAGGGAGGCGTAGACAGCACAAGGAAAGGCTCGTCGCTGAGAAGCACTGACGCGCCTTTGTCGCTTCCTCCTCCTCCAACTTCCCTGCTCCGCTTTACCGTATCCGCAGCTTGCCTTGCTCCTCCTTGGGCTCTGCGGGCTTTTCCGGCGCCGCAGGCTCATCCGTAGCGCGCCGGTGCGAGGTGGGGCCGAGCGCGGGGCCGAACATCATGCCGCGAACGTACTTGTGGTTGAGTGCAACGCCCGCGGTACAGAACAATAAGGCGATCACAACCGAAAGGGTCGTGAAGCGCCAGCGGTCGCCCCCGATCAGCGCCGCAGAGACGAAGAGGAGGCCGACGCCGAATGCGGCCTCGCCGAGCTTGTGCCGCTCGGGACGCGGCCGACTACGCCGTTCGGGGAAGAACGTTCCATCCTTGATGAAGGCGTCGGCGATGAGCGCGAGGCCCGGAACGGCGAGGAGCAGGCCGGCGAGGATGGGGATCGTCTCGAGTCGCATGTGATTCTCCGGACCCCTTCCTTTGCAAGGGTGATTCCTACGCCCGCGGATGCGCCTTCTGGTAGATCTGCTTCAGCCGCTCGACGCTGGTGTGGGTGTAGATCTGGGTCGTGGAGATCGAAGCGTGGCCAAGTAGCTCTTGAACCGCGCGAAGGTCCGCGCCGGCGTCCAGGAGATGGGTAGCGAACGTATGCCGGAGCGAGTGAACGCTCAGCCCGGCGTCCTCATCAATCTCGTCCAAGAACCCTTTCACCGCGAGCTGGACCGCGCGAATGCCTATGCGCCTCCCGGTGCGCGACACGAAGAACGCCGAGCGATCGGAGCGCGCGCCAACGAGCCGCAGCAATTCATCGCGCTTCGCCTCGTAGTTCCGTAAGGAGAGCTGCGCGTGGTCGCCGATGGGGACGATTCGCTCCTTCCTTCCTTTCCCGCGCACCTTGACCTGCTGCGACACGAGATCGACGTCGTACCGGTTGATCCCGGCGAGCTCGGAAAGGCGCATCCCCGTCGAGTAGAGGAGCTCGAGAATGGCCAGATTGCGTACGTCGACGAAGCTCCCACCCCACGCCTTCACCTCTGCCATCTGAAAGAGCAGGTCGATCTGTGCGCGATCCAGGTAGGCCGGCAGATACTTCTCGAGCTTTGGCGTCGAGACGCTACGTGCCGGATTCGCCTCCACGCGCTCGATGCGATGCAGGAACCGGTAGAAGCTCCTGACGGCGGAGAGTGCGCGCGCAATCGATCGCTTGCTGAGGCGGCGCCGCGTGAGGTACCCCATGAATCCGCGGATCGCCAGCCGGTCGACGCCGCCCCACGTCCACTCCTGCCCACCATAGTAGTCGCCGAGAAAGCTCGTGAACGCCTCGAGATCGCGGCGATATGCGAGAACGGTGTTGGGAGAGTCGTTGCGTTCCTTTTCGAGGTGGAGGAGGAAGTCGTGGACATCGGGATTCGAGATTCGAGATTCGAGATTAGCCCGAGACCGAACCGTCTCCGACTCCGCCGCCGAATCTCGAATCTCGAATCTCGAATCTCGCGCCCTCCTCACGCCCTCACCTCGGCGTCGAGATGCTGGACCTTCCATTCAGTCATCTCCCTCACCGCCCGCTCGGCGATCAGCTCACGCTTCCGCCGTTTGTCCTTCACGCGCTCGGGGAGATCGTCGATCAGGCCGAAGTTGGCGTTCATCGGTTGGAAGTGCGCCGGGTCGGCATCGCGCAAATATCGATAGAGCGCGCCGAGCATCGTCGTCGGCGGAGGGAGAACGGGCGCTTCGCCGGACAACATGCGCGAGAGATTGATGCCGGCCAGCAGACCGGTGGCCGTGCTCTCGGTGTAGCCTTCGACTCCGGTGATCTGGCCGGCGAAAAGGATCTGCTCATCGTCTCGCAGGGAGAGATGCGGCGTCAGCGAAGCCGGGCTGTTCAAGTACGAATTGCGATGGATCGATCCAAAGCGCAGAAACTCCGCATCGGCCAAACCAGGAATCATCCTGAACACGCGCTGCTGCTCGGCGATTCGCAGACGCGTCTGGAAGCCGACCAGATTCCACATGCGCCCGGCGCGATCCTCCTGCCGGAGCTGCGCGACGGCGTACGCATCGCGACCGGTGCGCGGATCGCGAAGACCGACGGGTTTGAGCGGACCGAAACGAAGCACGTCACGCCCGCGTCTCGCCATCACCTCGATCGGAAGACACCCCTCGAAGTACGGAACCGCATCGAAGTCGTGCGCCTGGTACTCGTCGCCCGAGATCAGCGCGTCGAGGAACGTTTCGTATTGCTCGCGCGTGAATGGACAGTTGAGGTAAGCGCCCTCCTCCGACGCATCGTCCATCGTCTCCTTACCGTAGCGCGACGCGCGGAAAACCAGCGAGTCGTCGATCGAATCGCGCGACACGACGGGCGCGATCGCGTCGTAGAAAGCGAGTGCCTGCACGCCAAGACGGTCGCGGATCGTCGCAGCAAGCGCATCGGAAGTGAGTGGACCGGTGGCGATGATTCCAGGCGACGGGAGCGCGCTCACCTCCTCGCGCACGACGTCGATCGACGGATGTGCGAGGATGCGCCGGTGTACGCCCTCCGAAAAAAGATCGCGATCGACGGCGAGCGCGACACCCCCTGGAACGCGCGCGTCATCGGCCGCCTGCAGAATGAGCGATCCAAGCACTCGCATCTCGGCCTTGAGCAGACCGTGCGCGTTGGATTGCTCGGTGCTCTTGAACGTGTTGGAGCAGACGAGCTCAGCGAGCCGATCGGTCTTGTGCGCGGGCGTCCCGCGTACCGGCCGCATCTCGTGCAGCACGACCGAATGCCCGCGCTCGGCGAGCTGCCAAGCAGCCTCGGAGCCGGCGAGACCGCCGCCGATGACGTGAATGGTGGGCATACGGAACGATGGTCTCGCGGCGGCAAAAAGGAAACCGAGACGGGGAAGCGGGAAGCGGGAAGCGGGAAGCGGGAAGCGCAGGCGGAGACGGTAGTCATCCGATGTGCCCGCGTTTCCCGCTTCCCGCTTCCCTGTTCCCGCCTCCCCTCAGACCGCCACCGCCTCCTCCGTCTCCTCCTGCCTCGGGGCATCCCACTCGTTGCCGCACTTGAGGCACTTTCGGAAATCGCCGCGCGTCTTGTTGGACTTCATCTCCGCGCCTTCGAAGCCGCACTCCGGGCATATCTCCTTCACGGGCTTGTTCCACGCGACGAAGTCGCAGTCTTCATTGGCGCACGCGTAGAAAGCCGTGCCGCGCTTGCGGGAGCGGCGCTCGACGAGATCTCCGCCGTCGCGCGGACACTTGATGCCGGTTGGAACCGAACGAGTGCCGCGGCACTTCGGGAACGTGCTGCATCCCAGGAACGGCCCCGATCGACCGACACGAATCACCATCGGCGCGCCGCACACGTGGCACTTCTCATCCGTCGGGATCGGCTTCTGCTTGTCACCCTTCAGCGGACGCGTGTGCTTGCACTTCTTCGGATGATGCTCGCACGCGATGAACGGTCCGAAGAATCCGCCGCGCGCCTGTAGCCGGCCGCCGCAATCGGGACAGCGCTCTTGCTCGAAGCGCGACAGATCGTGCGCCTCGGCGATGAGCACCTCGGGCTTGACCGTGTTCAACCGCTTCTCGAACGGCGTGTAGAAGTCCTTGAGGACGCGCTGCCAATCCAGCTCGCCTTCCTCGACTTTATCCAGCTCCTCTTCCATCGAAGAGGTAAAACCGACGTCGAAGATGTCGGGAAACTGCTTGATCATCACCTTCTCGACGGTCTCACCGAGCTCCGTCGGGAAGAAGCGCCGCTGATCGAGGTGCACGTAGCGCCGATCGACCAGCACCGAGATGATCGACGCGTACGTGGATGGTCGACCGATGCCGAGTCGCTCGAGCTCCTTCACCAGGCTCGCTTCCGAGTAGCGCGGCGGCGGCTCGGTGAAGTGCTGCGTCGGGATGATCTCGCGCACCGGCACGACTTCGTTCAGCTCGAGGTGCGGAAGCGCCTGCTCATCTTCCAGAAGGCGATGCTCGCCCTCTTCCCAACCCTCGCGATAGAGCGCGAGGAATCCCGGGAACTTGATGACGCTTCCGGTGGAGCGGAACAGATACCCGTGCTTCGGAGCGATGCCCGTGCTCGCTTGCTTCGAGAGATCGAAGTCGACCGTCGTTGTATCGAAGATGGCCGGTGCCATCTGCGATGCCATGAAGCGTTGCCAGATGAGCTGATAGAGCTTGAACTGGTCCGGCGTCAAGAATTTCTTGATGTGCTCCGGACGGCGCGCCGGATCGGTAGGACGCACGCTCTCGTGCGCGTCCTGCGTGTTCTTCGATTTCCCGTTTCCGTAGAGCTGCGGGCTGCGCGCGAGATACTCATCGCCAAAAAGCGATCTCAAGTACTCGCGTGCGTGCTGCGCCGCCGTCTCGCCCACGCGCGTGGAATCCGTGCGCATGTACGTGATGAGACCGACGCCGCCTTCATCGCCGAGCTCGATTCCTTCGTACAGGTCCTGCGCCACACGCATCGTACGCTTCGAGCCGAAGCCGAGCTTCTTTGCGGCTTCCTGCTGAAGCGTGCTCGTGGTGAAAGGCGCCGCCGGGTTCTTGCGTCGCTCGCGCCGCTTGACGTCAGTGACCGTAAAGGTCTTGAAGCCTCGCAGCTCGTCGAGGATGGCGTTGGCTGCCGCCTCGTTAGGTATCTCGGGCTTCTTGCCGTCGATCTGATGGAGCTTGGCGGTGAACTGCTGACCCTTCTCGTCGAGCGTAGCAGCGATGGTCCAGTACTCGACTGGCTTGAATGCTCGAATCTCGCGCTCGCGCTCGACGATGAGACGGAGCGCCACAGTCTGCACACGCCCGGCGCTGATTCCCTTCTTTACAGTCTTCCAGAGAACGGGACTCGCCTTGTAGCCGACGAGTCGATCGAGGACGCGCCGTGCCTGCTGGGCCTCGACCTTGCGCTCGTCGATCTTGCCGGCGTTATCGATCGCCTCGCGGACCGCTTCCTTGGTGATCTCGTGGAAGAGCACTCGCCGAACCGGCGCGCGCCTCTTCACCTGCTCGGCGACGTGCCACGCGATCGCTTCGCCTTCGCGATCGGGGTCGGTAGCGATGTAGACTTCGCGGCTATCCTTGGCCAGCGTCTTCAGCTCGGCGATCGTCTTTTCCTTGCCAGGAATCGTCACGTACTCGGGCTTGAAGCCCTTGTCGAGATCGATGCCGAGCTTCTTCTCAGGGAGATCGCGGATGTGACCGACCGTCGCGCGTACGCGATACCCACGCCCGAGATACTTGGCGATCGTGCGAGCTTTCGCCGGAGACTCGACGACGACGAGCGACGAGGAGCCCGGCGTCGACGCTACGTCGTCGACCGGAACAAAGATCGCGCGCTTGCTCGCCGTTTTGCGTTTGGCGCCGCGCTTCTTGGCTGTGGAGGCGACGGCGGGCGTCGCGCTTTTTCGCGCGCTCCGTTTCGATTCCGTCGTTTTGGATTTGCGTTCGGCCATGTATTCAGTGAACCGTTGAACCGTCGCCGGACAAGCCACCTTCAATGTTCGCCGCGCCAGCAATGACGAGGCGGAGCTCGTCCAACGCGATGCGTCCGTCGATTTGCGACAACGCGCGCTCGATGATGCTTTCCAGCTGCTGCGGTGTGAGCGCGCCCGAGTTACTCAACGTCAGCAGATGACCCCATGCTTCTGGAGCGAATCGCCCCTGCTCATGCGGTCCCAATACGCGAAATGTCATGGATGTGCTGCCGAGTCCGTGACATTCGGCGGCCGCTGGCCAAGGCTATCTATCCTCGGGACAGACACATACCCAGGAATCGGCCAATCGGTGCGAAATACGGCCGTGACCGGTGCCCTACAGACCGGCAGATAGGTCATTGCGTCACGTACATATCTAAGGTAGTGCGAGGGTCAAGGGGCAACAAGACGCGCGACTCTGTCCGTAACTCGTTGTATGTCAATGCCTTCTGTGTCGATTACCGCGTCCGCAGTGGCGTATTGAGGCTCTCTTTCGGCGCCTAACTGCTCCAATGCGGCCAAAACGCGTGTCTGGTTGGCCGACACACCTTCATGCCCCACGAGCAACGGTCGACTGGCCAAGCCCCCAGCACCCATCAGGCGAGCCACCGCGGTAACTGGCGATACCCGAAGGTAGATCATCCGCGCCGGCGGTCGTAGCAGTGCCACGCGACTCGGATCCGTCGCCCAGCCGCCGCCGGGCGAGAGGATCATACCATGCTGGCCCACGAGCTCGCGAGTGAGTGAGGTCTCGAGTGCGCGAAAATGCGCCTCACCCGACTCTCGAAAAATGCGCGCGATGCTTCGCTGCTCCCGGCGCTCGATCTCCTCATCGAAATCGAGAAACGCCCGGCCAAGTGCCCGCGCCAGCGCGCGACCGACCGAGGTCTTCCCCGCTCCGGGCAGACCGACGAGGATGATGTGAGAACTCTTATCAGTCGCCGAGCCGCCCGTCAACTTGCGTGAGGTAGGCGTCGTAATTGCGCCGCGTCTCGCCTAACGAGTCGCCGCCGAATTTCTCGAGAAGCGCCTGCGCCATGACGAACGCGACCATCGCTTCGGCGATGACGCCCATCGCCGGCACCGCGGTCACGTCACTCCGCTCGGCGGTGGCCGATGCCGCTTCCTTGCTGGCGACGTCGACCGTCCCGAGCGGACGCATGAGCGTACTGATCGGCTTCATTGCGACGCGGATGACGAGCGGCTCGCCGGTGGTCATGCCTCCCTCCAGACCACCAGCTCTGTTCGTTCGACGGCGCACGTTACCCGCAGTGCGCCGGCCCGGTGCGCGCTCGATCTCATCGTGGACGTCGGCACCAGTGCGTCGCGCCGCCTCGAACCCGAGCCCGACCTCGACTCCCTTGACGGCAGGGATCGACATGATCGCTGCTGCAAGCCGACCGTCGAGCTTTCGGTCCCACGACACGTGCGAGCCGAGTCCAACGGGCAATCCCATTGCTACGACTTCGGCGATCCCTCCGAGGGTGTTTCCTTCACGCTTGATTGCGTCGATGCGCTCGATCATGCGCGCTTCCGCCTCGCGGTCGAGCGTGCGAAGCGGGGAGATGTCCGCTGCGGCGTTGATGTCGTCAGGCATCGGGTCCGGGCGCTGCGCGTCGATTCCGCCAAGGTGCACCAGATGGCTGCCGATGGTGACGCCGAACTCGGAGAGCAATCGCCGGCAGACGGCGCCGCATGCGACCCGTGCAGTGGTTTCACGCGCCGATGCACGCTCGAGGATGTCGCGGGCATCGTCACGATCGTACTTGAAGAGCCCCGTGAGATCGGCGTGCCCAGGACGCGGGCGGGTGACGGCGCGCCGCCGTGGCGAAGGATCGGACTCGCGCGGCGCGGGATCCATCACGTCCTTCCAGTTCTCCCAATCACGATTGCGAATGAGCATGGCGATCGGCGAGCCGATCGTCTCACCCGCGCGCACACCGGCCAGGAGCTCGATACAGTCGCGCTCGATCTGCATGCGGCGTCCGCGCCCATAGCCTTGCTGACGACGCGCGAGCTCCGCGTCGACATCCTCCGCGCGCAGCGCGAGCCCTGCCGGAATCCCCTCGAGGATTGCGACGAGTGCGGGGCCGTGGGATTCGCCGGAGGTGGAGAAACGGAGAGGCATCGAGATTCGAGATTCGAGATTCGGAACATCGTATGGCTGGAATCTCGCCCGCCGTCAAGTCGCAACGAAAAGGGTGGGACCTCTCGGCCCCACCCTAATCTCGAATCTCTAATCTCGAATCTCGATCGCTATCTCTGGCAGGTCGTCGTCGCGATGTTGGTCGGGAGCGAGACGATCACGACGCCTTGGGCTGTGGCCCCGACGAGAACGAGCTCGCCACCACCGGCGGTGCGGAACGACGCCTTGATCGGACCGATGATCGGGTCGCGAACCGGCACCGTTGCGATACGCTGATAGCAGTGTGTGTCGTAGATCTCGATCACCGGACTGCTCGACGCGGCGAAGGCCAGACGCTCCTGCATCCAGTTCACCGACGGGTCGTTCAATCCGTCGTTGAGCGGGTGGAAGTCGAAGCCCGGGTTGCCGCCCGACGTCTGCAGCAAGCCTTGCAGACGCAGCGTACGATCGAGGATGTAGGTCGAGTCGCCGCGAATCGCGGACAGCTCGCCATCGAAGTTGATTGCTGCGCCACGAACGCGTGCGAACGCATTGGCAATGAAGTCGGAGACGTCGACCGGCTTCGAGATACCGCCGTCGATCACCGGCGTCGGCATCACGTAGGCCGCGCCCGAGCGCCCGATGACCGTCGTGCTCTGCATGCCGATGGTCGCGTCGTACAGCAACGCGCGGCTGCCGAGCACCGGTCCACCTTCGCCGAAGACCGCGCGGCGGAAGTTGCCCGAGTTGCGCGCATAGGTCGTGTCGCGGAACGCAAGCCGATCCACGCGCACGATCACCGCGTAAGCTGCCGTGTCAGCTGGCACGACGCTGTTGTTGACGATGCGCTGCAGATACGGCACGAGCAGGCTGTCCGCACCGAAGCCTTGCGCCGCGAAGCGCTCGACCTCGAGCGTATCGGAGCGCCCTTCGGCCTGTCCCATCGCTTGCTCGAAGAAGAAGTGCGACTTCCGAGTCGTGACGTTCTCCCA
>DATFBY010000149.1:0-74170 GCA_035253585.1 Gemmatimonadaceae bacterium
CGATTTCCTGCGACGCGCGGTGGCTTGACATCGGAACTCGGCCATCGGCGCTCGGCACTCGCCGTTTGGGTGAGACAGACTCCATCGCCACGAGCCGAGTGCCGATGGCCGAGTTCCGATGTTTCGTCTATCTTTCCTCACACCCTTCCGGAGTCATTGTTTGGCGTCAGCCCTTTCTGCCGTTCCGTCCGTCCACGAGCTCGAGGGGATCGCGCGGTCGCTCAGGCGGCACATCGTGCGCATGATCGCCGCCGCGAACAGCGGACATCCCGGCGGGTCGCTCTCCGCGGTCGAGATCATCACCGCGCTGTACTTCGGCGGTGTCCTCCGTCACGACCCTAAGCGCCCCGACTGGCCCGACCGAGACCGCTTCATTCTCTCCAAAGGACACGGCGTACCGGCGCAGTACGCCGCGCTGGCTGAATCGGGCTACTTCCCGGTGAGCGAGCTGACGACGCTGCGGCAGGTGAATTCGCGTCTCCAGGGACACCCGGTTCAAGGCTCGCTGCCGGGCATCGAGGCGTCCACCGGCTCGCTCGGTCAGGGATTGTCCATCGGCATCGGCCACGCCATCGCCGCGCGGCTCGACGGGAGGCACTACCGCACGTACGTGTTGTTAGGCGACGGCGAATGCCAGGAAGGGCAGGTGTGGGAAGCCGCGCTCACCGCGCCTAACTACGAGCTCTCGACGTTGACGGCGATCGTCGACGTCAACCGCTATCAGCTCGACGGCGCGGTGGAAGACATCAACTCGCTGGAGCCGTTCGCCGACAAGTGGCGCGCCTATCGCTGGCACGTGCTGGTCATCGATGGACATGATCTGGTCGCCGTGCTGAACGCGCTGCACGATGCGCGCGAGCCCCGCGACGTCCCTACCTGCATTCTGGCGCGCACCGTGAAGGGAAAAGGTGTGACCTTCATGGAGAACAACAACGAGTTCCACGGCAAGGCGCCTAACAAGGAGCAGCTCGAGGTGGCACTCAGCCAGCTCGAGGAATAGCGCGCTTCGTTCTCACCTCGACCAATGACCCTGACACTTCCGATGGGCCGCGCCACGCGCGAGGCGTATGGCGATGCCCTTCTCGAGCTGGGCAAAGCCAATCGCGACATCGTGGCGATCGACGCCGACCTCGCCAAGTCCACCTTCTCCTGGACCTTCGGGAAGCACTATCCCGAGCGCTTCTTCAACATCGGCATTCAGGAAGCGAACATGGTCGGCATGGCGAGCGGGCTGGCGTCATGCGGCAAGATCCCGTTCATCTCGAGCTTCGCGGCCTTCGCGCTCTGCAAGGGCTTCGATCAGCTGCGCATGGGCGCGGCGTATCCGCATCTGAACGTGAAGGTCGCCGGATCGCACGGCGGGATCTCGATCGGCGAGGACGGCGTGTCGCAGATGTCGGTGGAGGATGTCGCACTGGCCTGTGCTCTCCCGGGATTCATCGTCTGCATCCCCGCTGACGAGCACTCCATGACCGCTGCCGTGCATGCCGCCGTCAGGCACGACGGCCCAGTGTATTTGCGCTTGGGCCGCCCGAAGGCGCCGATCGTTCATCAGCGGGACGTTCGCCTCGAGCTCGGCCGCGCGATCCAGCTCCGCGACGGAGACGGGCTCACGATCGTGGCAAATGGACTTCTCGTCGCGCAGGCGTTGATCGCGGCCGACCGGCTGGCGGAACGGGGGGTGGAAGCGCGCGTACTCGACATGCATACAATCAAGCCGATCGATGGCGATGCCCTGGCGCGTGCGTCACATGAGACAGGCGCCTTCGTCGTGGCCGAAGAGCACCTCCATCACGGCGGCCTGGGGAGCGCGGTCGCACTATCGCTGGCGTCTACCGCTCCCGCACCGATCGAGTTCGTCGACCTCGGCGATCGCTATGCCGAATCGGGGAAACCCGACGATCTGCTCAAGAAATACGGAATGACGGCCGACAACATTCTTGCGGCAGCGGATCGAGTATTGGCGCGCAAGTGACGTCAGTGGACGTCCGCGAGCGCGTCTGGGATCCATTTGCCTGGCCCCCGAACGTCGAGACGTGGGTCCTCTGGGGCGGCGTCGCGCTCGAGCTCCTCGCACTCGTCACTATTTGGACTGGCCCCAAGCACTCGCGTAAATCGAAGACGCTCTGGACGGTGATCGTCCTTCTCCTTCCAGTGCTGGGGGCCATCGGCTGGTTCGTGCTCGGCCAGGAACGGCGGAGGAGAAAGAAGTAAAGGGATCGCCGGCTCACCGCGTGGTGGATTCGCGCTACCGCGGGCGCCTTTCATCACCGCATCCAGCCCTTTCGTCCCAAACGCTTCGACGGTCGCCGCGCACGGCTCCGATCTTTGGGCATGACGGCCGACGTGTCGCGTCCCCGCTGGAAAAGCTGGGCAATGTACCTCGGCGTGTGGACGCTGCTGGCGCTGTTCTTCGCGTCGCAGTGGCTCCTCAGCGCCGATTACGGAACGCCGATCAAGGTGAAGCCGGTGCTCATCCAGAGCTTCACCAATTGGTACATCTGGGGCGCGCTGACGCTTGGCATCATCTCGCTCGTCAGGCGCGTGCCGTTCTCGCGCGAGCACTGGAAGAAGTCGCTCCTGATCTACATCGGCGCCGGCATGCTGTGCGTGCTGATCAGGATCACGACGACGTGGAGCCTGTCGTTGGTGACGACGACCTTCGGGGACTCGCCGCTCCGCGAGCGTCTTCTCTACCAGTTCCACAACAACTTCTTCTTTTTCGCGGCGATCGTCGGCGCGGTGTACGCCGTTGACTACGGGCGGCGTCTGCGTGAGCGAGAGCTGCGTACCGCCCAGCTCGAGACCCGTCTGGCGCAGGCGCAGCTCCAAGTGCTGCGCATGCAGCTTCAGCCGCACTTTCTCTTCAACACGCTCCATGGCATCTCGACGCTCATGCACCGCGACGTCGAGGCAGCCGACGCGATGCTCACGCAGCTGAGCGAGCTCCTGCGCATCGTGATGACGAGCGACGGCGAGCAGGAGACCACGCTCAAGCGAGAGATGGATTTCCTGGAGCGATACGTCGACATCCAGCAGACGCGATTCGGCGAGCGCCTCAAGGTGCATTTGGATGTGGATCCGGAAGCGCTCGACGCAATGGTGCCGACGCTCGTGCTGCAGCCACTCGTCGAGAACGCGATCCGGCATGCGATCGCGCCGCGCGCGTCGGGTGGCCGCGTAGAAGTCGCGGCGCGCCGCGAGAATGGCACGCTTCGCCTGGAAGTGCGCGACGACGGGCCCGGCTTGCCGGACGGCGTCGCACCGCGGCAAGGACTCGGACTAGCGAACACTCGCGCGCGCCTCGAGCAGCTTTACGGCACCGAGCACCGGGTGGCGTTCTCGCGAGCACCGCAGGGCGGGCTGGTGGTGCAGCTGACCCTTCCCTTCCGTCAGGCGCCTACCGCCCCCGGAGCTCAGGCGTGAGCCGCATCCGAACGTTGATCGTCGACGACGAGCCGCTCGGCCGCGAGCGCCTGCGCACGTTGCTGCGCGCCGAGCCGGACGTGGAGCTGGTCGGGGAGTGCGCGAACGGCTTGGAGGCTGTCGCGCGCATCGATGACGCGCCGCCCGATCTCGTCTTCCTCGATGTGCAGATGCCGGAGCTCGACGGCTTTGCGGTGCTCGAGTCGGTGGGCGTCGATCGTATGCCACCGACGGTGTTCGTCACCGCCTACGATCAGTACGCGCTCAAGGCGTTCGAGGTTCACGCGCTCGACTATCTGCTCAAGCCGTTCACGCGCGCGCGTTTTCGGAAGACGCTGCAGCGCGTACGCGACCATCTGCGAAAGCAGCGCACCGATACCAACGCGCTGAGCCGTCAGCTCATGGAGCTGCTGAAGGATGTGCGGACCGACCGCCAGTTCCTCGAGCGGCTGGTGGTGAAGTCGGGTGGACGCGTCTTCTTCCTGCGCGTGGATGAGATCGACTGGATCGAAGCCGCCGGAAATTATCTCCGGCTACACGTCGGGCAGGACGTCCACTTGATGCGCGAAACGATGAAGGCAATCGAAACGAAGCTGGATCCCGATCGCTTCGTCCGCATCCACCGCTCGATCATCGTCAACACCGACCGCATCCGCGAGCTCCAGCCGTGGTTCCATGGCGAGTACGTGTTGATTCTGCTGGATGGGACGAGGCTGACGTCGAGCAGGAATTTCGACGACGGGTTGAAGAGGATGCTGAAGAATACGGTCTAGCGCCCTATCTCTTCGTCTCCACCTCGATTATCCCCACCGGATGCCCACTCCCATATTTCTGCTGCGCTTGTGAGGCAGTGAGGAAGCGGATCTGGGAGACCTCGGACGCGGGGATGTTGCGGAGAGAGTACATGTGGCCGTACGCCATCCCATCCACATACACGGTCGGGAAGATCGGTTCCGATCGATACGCCGTATCGCCGGGCCTCGGCAGGCGGGGATTCTGGCGCGGTGCGAGGAATTCGCCACGCAACCTCTCGATCACGGCATACGCATTCGGCGCGCGGCTCTGCTCGATCTCTTGCGACGTGATGAGGCGACGGGAGCCGCTGACGGTCTCGTTGCCCCTACTGGCGCAGCCGTGGAATGTGAGCGCCGCGACCACTACGGAGATGCACCCGATGGTCCGCACTCGCGTCACCTCGAAGAATTGCGCGACGACCGCTCGAGCTAGCGCGTCGGCCGCGTGGGAGGGCTGTCGCCCTTGAAAACTTCCCGATTGATCTGGACGAACTGCTTCTGATTCGGCGGAACGTCCTCTTCGGGGAATATCGCCGTCACCGGGCACTCGGGCTCACAGGCGCCGCAGTCGATGCACTCGTCCGGGTGGATGAAGAGCTGCTGCTCCCCCTCGTAGATGCAATCCACCGGACAAACATCGACGCAGGCTTTGTCCTTAACCCCGATGCACGCCTCGGTTATTACGTACGGCATTCAGCTCCTCTCTGAGAAAACCGGGAGGCCCGATGGCCGAGTCCCGATATCAAGTATAAGATAATCTGGAGGGGGACCGCCGACAGGGGAACACCTTCGCATGCATCTCCGCATCAACGGTGCCGACTACGCGCTCGAGCTTCCGCCTCACACGACGCTCCTCGAGGCGCTGCGCGACGGCGCGCATCTCACCGGGACCAAGCTTGTCTGCGATCGCGGTGAATGCGGCGCGTGTACGGTGCTGCTCGATGGCGATCCGGCATACGCCTGCTTGACGCTGGCAGCGGCCTGCGAGCAACGCGAGATCTCCACGATCGAAGGCCTCGCTACGAACGGCGAGCTGCACCCGCTTCAGCGTGCCTTCATCGAGCACGACGCACTCCAGTGCGGATTCTGCACCCCCGGACAGATCATGGCCGCGCTCGCCCTCCTTCGCACGAACGCCAATCCGACCGAAGATGAGGTCGTGCGCTGGATGAGCGGCAATCTCTGCCGGTGCGGAGCGTACCCGAAGATCGTTCGCGCTGTGCGCGCGGCGGCTGAACAGCTTCGCGGCGATGGCCAAGCGTAAGCGGACCGCGACCCAACCGGCGGTGGCCGGTGGATTCGTCGCTACTCGCGTCGAGGTGGAAGGGCGCGAGGAGATCAAGATCGTCGAACGCCCCGCGTTCGAGCCCGAGCCTTGGGGAGCAGATGCCGAGCTGCACATCGTCGGGCAGCGAATCCCGCGTCGCGACGCGATGGAGAAAGTCACCGGGCGAGCGTGCTACACGGCGGACATGGATCGCCCCGGGATGCTGCATACGGCGCTCGTGCGCGCTCGCATCGCCCGTGGGCGTGTCGTGCGCCTCGATCTCGCGCCGGCGCTGGCGGTGCCTGGCGTCCGCGACGCGATCTCGGAGCCCGACGCGGGCGACATCGAGAGCGCGGGAGTTCCACTGTTCAGCGCTGAGGTCCGTTACGCAGGGCAGCCTATCGCCGCCGTCTGTGCCGACACGCTCGACATCGCCCGGCGTGCCGCTGACTCAGTCATAGTGGAATACGCCACCGCGCCGCACGCGGTGAAGGCCGAAGACGTACTCGCGCACGAGGCGCCGCGAGTTCGCGACGATGGCAACGTCGCCTCGGGCGGGCGGCGCCGCACCGCACGGGGTGACGTGAAGCGTGGACTCGACGAAGCGGAGGAGGTGATCGAGCGGGAGTACCGGACGCAGGTCGCGCTCCACACGGCGCTCGAGCCGCATGGCGCCGTAGCCGAGTGGGACGGCGAGCATCTCACCGTTTGGGAGTCGACGCAGGGAATCTTCAACACGCGCAGCGACATCGCGGATGCGCTGAAGCTGCCGCTCAATCACGTGCGCGTCGTGCACGAATACATGGGCGGAGGCTTCGGCGCCAAGAATGGCGCCAGCACCAACGCGTACGTCGCGGCGCTGCTATCGCGGCGAACCGGCCGCCCCGTGCGATGCATCAACGATCGCGAAGGCGAGCAGCTCGACAGCGGCAACCGGCCCGCGACGATCCAGCGCGTCACCCTCGCCGCCCGCCGCGACGGCCGGCTCACGGCGATGATCAACGACGCCGTGATCCCGCTCGGCATCGACGGGTGGTTCGGTGGCCCGGCGAAGATCTTTCACGAGCTGTACAGCTGCCCGAACGTCCGCACCTCGGAGACGTTCGTGTACACGAACACAGGCGCAATGAACTCATTCCGCGCCCCAGGCCACGTCGAAGGGGCCTTCGCCCTCGAATGCGCCATGGACACTCTCGCTGCCGCGCTCTCGATCGACCCGCTCGAGCTGCGCATGATCAATTACGCGGAAAGAAATGAGGAGAAGGATCGGGAGTATTCATCGAAGCGGTTGAGGGAGTGCTATGAAAAGCTCAGAGATTCGAGACTCGAGATTCGAGATTCGAAGACACGCTCTGAGCGGGCTGAATCGCCGTCCGAATCTCGAATCTCGAATCTCGAATCTCGATGCGTTCGCGGCGTTGGCATCGCCTCGCAGTCCTGGGGCACCGGCGGCGGTCCTCCCGCCTACGCACTCGTTAGGCTGAATCCGGACGGATCGGTCGACGTGCTCAGCGGGACGCAGGACCTCGGCACCGGGTCGCGCACGGTGTTCGCGCAGATCGCGGCCGAGGCGCTCGGCGCGAAAGTGGAAGATGTTCGCGTCGTGATCGGAGATACGGAGCGAACGCCGTACACCGGCAACTCGTGGGGCTCGTCGACGGTGTCGTCGGTCGGGCCCGCGGTGCGAATGGCGGCCGAGGATGCGAAAACGCAGCTGCTCGAGGCGGCGGCCGGTCTCCTCGACGTCGACAGGAGTCAGCTCAGCGTGAGCGGCTCGGTCGTCCGAGTGAGACGCTCGCGCCGTTCGATCACGTTCGCCGAGCTCGGCGAAGAGCTCGGCGACGTCATGATCATCGGCCGCGGAAGCCGCGGTCCAAATGCGGAAGGCCTCACGCTCACGTCGTTCGGCGCGCAGCGCGCCGAGGTGGAGGTCGATGTCGAGACCGGGGTGGTGCGAGTGCTGCGGATCACCGCGGTGCACGACGTCGGACGCGTGATCAATCCAACGCTGGCCGAGAGCCAGGTGGAAGGCGGGATTCTTCAGGGTCTCGGCTACGCGCTGTTCGAAGAGCGCGTACTGGACGACTCGATAGGCGTTCCGCTCAATCCGACGATGCACGATTACAAGATCCCGACGCTGGCCGACGTCCCGGAGCTCGACGTCACGCTGCTCGACATCGCGGATCCCGCCGCGAATCACACAGGGGCGCGAGGGTTGGGCGAGCCGCCGATCATCCCTACCGCGCCGGCGATCGCCAACGCCGTCGCCAACGCGATCGGCGCCGAGATCACCGAGCTGCCCATCACTCCGTGGCGCGTCCTCGAGGCGATTCGCCTGCGCGACGCTTCTCGGGATTCTCGCGATACAGCGTCGCTGTCCGCCCGATGACCTGAACGACGTCGGCGTGCAGAGCGCCCGCCAGCTCGTGAGCCGTGTCCTTCACATCGAGGTCGGTATGCTTTCCGAGCTGGAGCTTCACCAGCTCTCGCGTGCGGAGCGCGTCGTCGAGGGATTGCACGAGAGCCGGCGTGACGCCCTGATGGCCGACCTGTACGAGTGGTTGCAGGTGGTGCGCTTCGGCGCGAAGCTCGGATCGGCGGCGGGAGGAGAGCGTCATGGGGCGCGGCCGCGCTACCTGTCGATCAGGGGACGCCTTGCTCCGTCACATTTCCACGTCTCGACGCGCGCGTGGTTACCGACGGTGATGTCGAGGTCGCCGCTGACTGTGCGGGTGGCGCATACTCCGCCGGGAAGAAGAATCGGAACGCACGCTTGTCGCACTGGATCACGCCGAACGGGTCGCCGCGTCGCACCAGCTTGACCAGGTCCCCTCGGCTCGGCTGACAGCTGAAGGCGTCGGGTCCGCCGGCAATGCACCAGGCGACGTTATCGCTGGCGCAGGTGGCGGGTGGGTGGGTGTGCAGCTCGGGTACACCGGGCGGACATTCGAAGTCCGCGCTGTTCGGCGTCGCCGAGCGAAGGTCGGCGGGCGTCACCGCGAAAACGCGGAAAACGCTGTCCTGCTGCAGTGGGTTTCTGGTGACGCGGTCGACGGCGACCGTCCAGTTCGAGACGCAGTAGGCCCGCTCGAACTGCTGTGGGTCTTCGCTCCAAGTCGGCTCGAGCGACCGCCTCGCCTGCTCCATGACGACACCGAATCGCACGGCTTGAGCGCTGGCGACGGGAGCTGGTACCACGAGCAGGAGCAGGGTCGCGGCGATGACGGTCAGAACGGGAATGCGTGTGGCACGTCTGGTGTCGCAGCTGGTCATCCCCCACCCCTCATGTTCGAAAGGGCGGGCGATGCACCACGAGGAAACAGACGATTCAAGGCCGACCCCTCCTCTCTGACGAACGTCCCAAATGCAGCGGGTGTGCCATTAGAGGACGATCGACGGGGGTCGGAGGACAGAGGTGACTATTCGACGTGCATATGAGGGGCTAACCGTGTGGTTGGCCGAGACTTGAGATTCGAGATTCGAGATTCGAGATTCGTAAGGCACACCTAACGATTTCCGAGCTCGCCGTTCCGAATCTCGAATCTCGAATCTCGAATCTCGCCATCACACCCCCGCGGCCATCTGCGCTATCCCTTCCTCGATGGTCCGCGAGTGGTGCATCGAGCAGAACTTCGGCCCGCACATCGCGCAAAACTCGGCGCTCTTGAAGTACTCGGCCGGCAGCGTCTCGTCATGGTACTCCTGCGCTCGCTCCGGATCGAGCGAGAGGCGGAACTGCTCCTTCCAATCGAAGGCGTAGCGGGCACGCGAGAGCGCGTCATCCCGGTCGCGCGCGTTCGGTCGACCGCGGGCCACATCGGCGGCGTGCGCGGCGATCTTGTAGGCGATCACGCCCTGGCGTACGTCCTCCGCGTTAGGCAGACCCAGATGCTCCTTCGGCGTGACGTAGCATAGCATGTCGGCGCCGTACCAGCCGATCATTGCCGCGCCGATGGCGCTGGTGATGTGATCGTAGCCGGGCGCTATGTCGGTGACCAGTGGGCCGAGCGTGTAAAAGGGCGCCTCGTCGCAGATCTGCTTCTGCTGACGCACGTTCATCTCGATCTCGTGCATCGGGATGTGTCCCGGTCCTTCCACCATCACCTGCACGTCCCTGGCCCAGGCGCGGCGCGTGAGCTCGCCCAATGTCTCCAGCTCGGCGAACTGCGCGCGATCGCTGGCGTCGGCCAAAGAGCCGGGGCGAAGCCCGTCGCCTAACGAGATCGTGACGTCGTAGGCGCGGAGGATGTCGAGCACGTCGTCAAATCGCTCGTAGAGCGGATTCTGGCGCCGGTGGTACATCATCCAGACGGCGAGCAGTGACCCGCCGCGGCTCACGATCCCGGTGACTCGGCCGTAGACGAGCGGGAGATGCTCCAAGAGGATTCCGGCATGGATCGTCATGTAGTCGACGCCCTGCTCCGCCTGATGCTCGATCATCCCGAGCAAATCATCGGCGGTGAGCTCTTCGAGCTCCTTCCCCATGAGCACGGCCTGGTAGATCGGCACCGTTCCGATCGGTACCGAAGACGCGGCGATGATCGCTTCGCGCACGAGGTCGATGTCGCGGCCCGTGGAGAGATCCATCACCGTGTCGGCGCCGTATTTGACGGCGAGGCGAAGCTTGTCCACCTCTTCCTGGATGGAAGAGGTGACAGCGGAGTTGCCGATGTTGGCGTTGATCTTCACGCGCGCGACTTTGCCGATGGCCATCGGCTCGAGCGCGCCCGCGAGGTGGTGAATGTTGGCTGGAATGATGAGCCGCCCGCGGGCTACTTCGTCGCGGATGAGCTCGGGCGCGAGCGCCTCGCGCTCGGCCACGTAGCGCATGGCGTCTGTGATGGTACCACGACGCGCGTGCGCCATCTGCGTGATGCACGGATTCATTTGTCTGACTCCCTACGCCGGTACGAACCGGATCAGGTTCAACGGGACTCTCTCAGCTCCCTGCCCTGCGCAGGTGAGCACCCCGGTCAGATAGAAAGATAAACTGAGAGAGCGCCATCAGCCATCAGCCATCAGCCATCCGGATCTCGGCACAGGGATCTCGCCGCCTGAACCGGATGGCTGATGGCTGATGGCGGATGGCGAAGTTCTAATGCCTCTTCTCCCGCACTGATTCGATCTCGGCTCTCATTATCGCAATCATCTCCGCCAACAGCCCTACCCCGAATAGCGTCACTCCGACGACCACCAGGAGGATCACGAGGCCGAGTACGGGGCGATAGCCGAAGGCTGGCGGAGGGAGACCGATGGCGCGCGCGACGCTGGCGATCAGGCCGACAACCACGCCGAGGACGATCATCGCCGCGCCCGCCCCGCCGAAGAGGTGCATCGGCTTCGCGCTGAACCGCAGGTAAAACCAAACAACCAGAAGGTCCATGATGCTGCCGAGGATCCGTGACCGATCGTCGTACTTCGAGCGACCGGCGTGGCGCGGATGAAGGGCGATGTCGATCTCGGTCACCGAAAAGCCCTTGGCGTGCGCGAGCACCACGAAGAAGCGATGCCAATCGTGCCGGAGCGGAACCGCCCGCAGCACTTCGCTCCGGAATGCCTTCATTGAATTCAGGTCGTGCACGGGGATGTCGAACAGACGACCTGAGAGCCGGTTGTAGACCGAGCTGACTGCGCGCTTCTCGTACGCGCCGATCTTTCGGCCGGTGACGATGTCCCACCCTTCATCGAGCTTGGCCAGGAAGCGTGGGATCTCTTCCGGCGAATGCTGGAGGTCGGCGTCGTAGAGAAGCAGGAGCTCTCGTTCGGCCGCCGACGCGCCTGTGAGAAGCGCCTCCGTCTTTCCGAGATTCCGCCGATGGCGAAGAACCTGCACGCGTCCCGGAAATCTCGCCGCCTCTCGTGAAGCGGCGGCGAACGTATCGTCGCGCGAGCCGTCATCGACCAGAATGATCTCCCCGGCCAACCCATGACGCTCGTACGTCTCGCGCAGCGCCGCGAAGAGCGCCGGTATGTTCTCGACTTCGTCGAAGGCGGGGATGATGAGCGCGAAGTCGTCGCGCCTTGGTCGCGCTGACGACGCCTGCCTAACGAGGTCGGCCGGCTGCGCGGAGGTGGATGTCACGCTAAGTGGCTGCCGGCGTCGGAGGCTTCGGCGCGCGGCGCCGCCTGACGAGCTCGAAGATGCCGTAGCCGGCGAGCAGCATGAGCGACGTCAGATACAGCGCGAAGCCCGTTCTCAGACCCGGCGGATCAAAGCGAAATTCCACGACGTGCGATCCCTTGTCGACACGAACGCCGCGGAAGGTGTGATTCGCGCGGTAGAGGGTCGTCGGCCGCCCATCGACGGTGGCGGTCCAGCCGCGGAGGTAGTTGTCCGCCAGGACCAGCAAGCCGGGCTGGTGCGTCTCGGTGCGCACCACGACTCGATCGGGCGTGTACGTGTCGATCGTCGCAAAGCCGGGAGGCGCACCGCCTGAAAGCTGAAGATCGGCCGGTCCGGCCACGACCGCTAGGGCAGTCGGGTCCCAGCGTGGATCGCGGATGTAGTCCATGGACGTGCCCTCGTCAGGCGCGACCCGAACCTGAGAGACGAGGTACGCACGGGGAAGCGCGTTGACGTTTCGGTACACGTCGGCGGTGCTGCCGCGAAAGACACGTTGCATGCCGACGAATCGGCTCATGTCCAGCGCACTCACGATGTAGCGTATGTTCGCGGCGTTGAGCGTGGCCGGACGCTGCACAAAGTTGTGCCAATCGAGGAGCCGTCGTCCCATGCCCGCGCCGACATACTGGTTCCAGCGCTGAAGCTGGTTGCCATGCTCCCCGCCCGCCTGCTCCACTCCGAATCGCATCAGATAGTTCGAGTTGGCATCGAACATCCCGTTGCCTCGGTAGCCGACACGCTTGTCGAGCGGGAACGGGAAAACCCAAACGCGCTCGCCCGCCCCGTTGGTGCGCAGGAACTGCACGATCTCGTCAGGGGCGTAGAGTTGGTCGGGGGTGCTTTCGGTCAGAATGAAGTCGGCCGTGACGAGCCAGAGATCGATGACGCAGAACGCGGCCAGCACCGGCGTGAGGATGCGCGCGGTGGTGAAGCTCTTGAGCCACATCCATACGGCGCCTGACGCGACCGCCAGGAAAAACGAAAAGCGCGCTACCCCGAAGCCGAGTTCCGAACCCTCGGCCGCCATGGCGCCGCCGATGAGAAGGCCGAGCACGCTCGCCGCGGCGAGGATGAGCGCGAGCTTTTGCAGGCGATCGAAGGTGCGCTTGTCGCCAGGCTGTTGTCCCGATGCTTTACCCTGCATCCGCTGCCGCATCGCCGCCATGTGCTCGAACGCGCGTGCCGCCATCACGGCGAGCGACATCGCTACCAGGAAGAACGAGATCGACGGCGCTCGGAACTGCTTCGTGCCGGGCAAGACCTCGTAGTAGAGGCGGTACAGCGGAGTGTTTCCTCCGTACGAGATACTCAGCGCGAACAGCGACAAGCCGACGAAGAACCACCAGACCTCGTCGCGGCGAGCGACGAACGCACCCACCAGCACGAGCAAGAGTACCAATGCACCGACGTACTCGGTGTGCAGCTTGAAGTCGTTGGCGCCCGGACGATTCCGTTTGTAATCGTCGAGGTATCCGGCCTCCTCTGGTATGGCGAGGCCGATCGTCTCGCGAATCGGCATCGAGTACGAGGTCGCATGTTCGTACCCGCGTCCACCCACCGGCCGCGGCGAGTCCGGGATGTAGGATTGGAACGGAAGGAAGTTCACAGCGGCCATGGTGAACGCGAGCGCGACGGCGCCGAGGCCGAGCGCGAGCACACGAGCCAAGGTCCGCGGCGATTTCCAGATCCTGAACCTGATGATCGCGAACACCGCCCACAGCGAAGCACCCAGCAAGAGGTAGTACGCGCTCTGAATCTGGAACGACAGAAGCGCGAAACCGACGATGGCCGCGACGCCGACGAACGGACCCGCCGCGCCTGTGCGAATCCCGCGGTGCAGCGCGGCAAAGAGCAGCGGCGCCATCGTCGACACGATGATCCGGCCATCGTGGCCCGCGTAGACGAACGACATCGTGATGCCGGTGAACTCGAAAGCCAGCGCGCCGATGAGCGCGATCCACGATCGCACGCCGAGCTCGCGGAGGAGCGCGTACATCCCGATCCCGGCGACGGCGAAATGAATGATCAGCAGGATGGGAAAGACGTACTGCGTCGGGAAAATCGGGTCCAGCAGCACGCGTACCGGATAGAACGTGCTGCCCGGATTGGCCTGAACCGGAACGCCGCCGAAGATGTACGGAATCCACTTCGGAAGCTCGCCGCTCGTTATGCGTTGGGCGATGAAGTCGTAGACGTGAAAACCGGCGGCCAGATAGTCGACGCCGAAGATCTGCTGACCGGGAAGGATCGTGGGCAGAAAGCGGAGGAATGAGAGAGCGAAGCAGACGAGGATCGCCGTTCGCGTAGAGATCACGAGCTCCTCGGCCTTCACTCCGCGTTCTTTGGCGACAGAGCCCGTGGGAGTTCGCTTCGGTGGCTTGGCTCGAGTGCGCGTGGCGCTCATGCCCTCTCACTCGCGTGCATGTGGCTGGCGTCCTCCGGCGCAACGTCGGCCGATGCGGCGAGACGACGCAGGAACGCGAGATGCTGCGCGGCGACGCGATCCCAACGGAAGCGATCGGCGGCCGACCGGGCGGCGAGGCTCATTCGCTCGCGGGCGCCGGCGTCGTCCAGTAGCGCGGCAACCGCGTTCGCCAGGGCCGGGGCATCGTCGGGCGGCACCAGCACGCCACCCGTGCCGACGACATCGCGCAGCGCGCCGATCTCGGAGGCGACGAGCGGAATGCCGGCAGCCATCGCTTCGGCGGCCACGAGGCCGAAGCCCTCGAACCGCGACGGCATGACCACGACCAGCGCGCCGGCGAAGAGCGCCTGACGCTCGGCCTCCGGCACGGGCCCGAGGATGCGCACGTGCCGCTCCAATCCCAGCGCTCGCACCATGGCGTGGAGCCGTGCGGAATCACGGCCGCGACCCGCAATGCGGAGCGATACGTCGGGCCGATCCCGGGCGAGAATGGCCATGGCGGCCAGCAGCGTGTCGAGTCCTTTGTGCGCCACGTCGAGGCGGCCGAAGTACAGCACGTAGTTCTCCGGCCTTCGCTCCAGCGTGAACAGCTCGTCAGGCACGCCAGCTTCGACGATCATCGTCTGCGCGCCTGACGAAAGCCGTGGCTCGAGCCAAGCGAGTGTCGACGGCGTGGTCGCCGTGAACCAGCGCACGGGCCGCAAGATGCTCCGCTCGACACGGTCGAGCGCAAAGCTTGCCAGCGGACCCCACCGCTCGCGCGCGCCCTCGCTCGCCGCATGATGTACCGTAACGCCCACCGGGCGATCGGCCGGCAACATCAGCGGCGTGTACGTGGAAAAGTCGAACACCGCCGCGTCGTACTTCGCGCGGCGCAAGAGACGCGTTGCCGCGCGCGCGTAGCTCAATCTGCTCCACGCGTACGGCGTCCGCGCTCCGACGCGCATGTACCGCACGCCATCGACTACTTCGTCGCGCGCGCCCGGGAAGCTTCCCGTCACGACGGTGGCGGCGACGTCGCTCGTCAGGCGGCGATAGATCTCGAACACGCGCACCGCGCCGCCGCCGCCGACCCACGGATTGCGCGGATCGTCGTAGATGCAGTGGACCACGCGCAACTTGGATGCGGGCGTCATGATGCGCGTCGAGCGAGGAAGTGGTTGGACCCGAGCATCACATCCCAGAACCACCGTGCTGGTCCGGCCTCGAACACCCAGGGACGCGCCGCGACCGCGCGAGCGACCGTCCGCTTCACTCCGGGCCGGATTTCGGCCGGACGCGAAATGCGATCACGCAGATAACGAATCCACAGGTCGCGCGGCGGGGTGACGAGTGTGAATCCCGCCGCGGCCAGCAGACGGAGCACTCGCCGGCGCGTAGGAATGTGCGTGACGTCGTAGTCCGAGCCGCCGCGAACGCGCTCGAAGTACCACCGCTGTGCCGCGCGCGGCAGCAGCACGAGCCCTGCCAGATCGTAGTGCGGGTCGTTCCACAAACTGTACAACGCGAACGGCTTCGGCGTCACCGCATAGAGAATCGCACCAGGGCGCATCACGCGTCGCGCCTCGAGCAACACGCGCTCGGGATGCCAGACGTGCTCGAGAACGTTGTCGAGCATGACCAGATCGAACGCGTCGCCGCGATACGGCAGCGTCTCCCCATTTCCGTGCGTCAGGTGCACGTGGGTGCCGTATTCGGCCGCGCGTACGGCCCCTCTGCCTAACGAGCGCGTATTGACTTCGATCCCGACCGCCCGCGCCCCGTGCTCGGCCAGGGCGATGAGCGCACCCGCGTCACCGCAGCCGACATCGAGCACCCGTGCGCCGTCGATGCGAAAGGCAGGCACATGCTCGCGAAGCAGCTCCAGGACGTAGAGGCCACGAGCGTGCTCGCTCTGGTAGAGCCGCTTCCACGTCTCGAAGTTCGCCGGGCTCCACCACCGTTCCCGCTCCTGCTCGAGGAGCTCCTCGTATCGCTCGGCCAACGCTGGAATAGGGTTCCTCCGTCCGCGGCCGCCCGAAGTGGACGACGGTGGGCGGCTGAGACCAGTATCTCACCCGCCCCTCCCGAGGGCTAGAGGCCGAGCATCACCCTTCCCAGACGAACCCGCTGGTGACGCGGTCGAGCCGTTTTCCGGCGATGTCGACGCGCAATATCGAAGTGCCGCCGCCGCGCTCGCGCCGTGCACGAGTGGCGACGTCATCTACCCCGTCACCGTCCGCGTCGAGCGCATGGAGCGCTTCGTGGGCGCCAAAATTCGGATCTCGAACGCGCAGCAGCGTGGACGTGCCCGACGGATCGATGAGGAACGCGACCTCGCGCACCCACTCGTAGCCACCGGCCGATGCGCTCACGAGCACCAGCGCCCGCGAGCCACCGAAGCATCCGCTGACCTGCGAGCGCTGCACGCGCACTGACCGTCGGAGCCGCTCGGGCATCGACGCAGTGTCGGCGCGCAGTGCGAGCTCCGCCGAATCGCCCACTTGCTTCACGCGCTGGGCGACGAGGCCGCCTAACGAGTCACGGGCGCAGCTGTCCGACGCGGTGGTCGTGTCACCGCGCGTGGCAACGGCGACCAGCGGGTCGCGCGTACGCGCGAGCGAATCGAGTTGCGGAGAGACTTCGAGCGTGGCTACGATCCGTCCGTTCCAGACGTCGAACCCCTTCACCGTGGCGCTCTCGGCGCCCCACGGTCCGCGGATGCGGAATACCTCGCCGACACGCACAGGAGCCAGCGCGCTGACCGCCTCGTGATAGGCCGCCAGCTGCGCCGGCGTCTTGAGCTTCGTGTCGACGCGACCGAGGTCGATGAGGAGGCGCTTGGCGCGCACCGCGGCGGTGAATGTCTCACGACCTCGCACCATGAACACGAGCGTCGGTGCGATCGAATCAGCGAGCGGGCTGAGCCGCGGCATCCGCTTGCGTGACGCGACCAGCGCCGCAGCGCGAGCGCTGTCTCGCGCCGCGGTCGTCGTGGGTTGCGGAATCGATGCCAGCCGGCCGGGCAGCTCGACGAGTCGAGCGGAGTCTCGCGCGGCGAGCTCGCTATCGGAGGGTGGGGGCTCACCGCACGCCGCGATCGCGAGCATGAGCGCGCCGCACGACACGCCGACGCGAGCGTGCGGGCGTAGTGAGTAGTGATGCAATGTCGGCAACGGGGGGAATGGCAACACGTGAGGTGGGACGATGCTCGGGGAAGACGAGCGGTGTACCGCTGCGTTTCCGCTCTGGAAATTGGCATGTATCGGCCATAACCTCAACACTTGCATCCCTTCACCTATTACCGTCCGAGCTCGCTCGACGACGCGTTGTCGCGTCTCGCCGGGCGCAACGCCGCGCCGTTGGGTGGCGGCACTGATCTCCTCGTTTTGCTCAAGGAGGGTTTGGGTGCGCCGGACGAACTCGTCGACCTGCGCGTGCTCCCCGGCTATCACGACATAGTGCTTTCGGCGGACGGCGGTGCGCGCATCGGCGCGGGAGCGCGGGTGAGCGATCTGGCCGCGCGTGCAGAGATCCGACGCCGATTTCCCGCGTTGGCCGAAGCGTGCGACGCCGTGGGCACGACCGCGCTTCGGCACATGGGCACGTTGGGCGGCAATCTCTGTCAGCGTCCTCGCTGCTGGTATTTTCGACGTGGCATATCGTGTCTCAAGAGTGGCGGTGACCGATGCTGGGCAGCCGAGGGCGAGAATCAGTACCACGCGATTCTCGAGGGTGGCCCGTGCTATATCGTGCATCCGTCGGATCCGGCCGTTGCGCTCACCGCGCTCGACGCTGCGATCGAGGTTCGAGGTGCGGCAGGGATGCGTCGTGTGCCGATCGGCGAGTTCTACGTTCTGCCGATGAACCGGATCGAGCACGAAACCGTGCTTCAGGCCGGCGAAGTAGTCACCGCGGTGGAGATCCCCGCTGCCAGCGCGGGCGGGTGGCAGCGATATTGGAAGCTGATGCAGCGCGGGAGCTGGGATTTTGCGCTGGTCAGTCTGGCCGCGGTACGACGGAGGGATGGCGGCGTTCGGCTCGTCATGGGCGGGGTGGCGCCGCGGCCATGGCGCGTCCCGCTGTCCGTCGAGGAGGACGTGGCGGGGGGTGGCTTAGACCCGCATGATGTTGCTACACTGGCTGATCGCGCGTTATACGATGCGCGCCCTCTCGCCAAGAACGGCTACAAAGTCGACATGGCCGCAGCGCTGCTCCGGCGAAGCATCACCGAGCTTGGACGCGCGGCCCCTGTCTAGTTTCATTTCACCTCGGGCGTGATGCCCGCCGTCAGGCGGACCCATTAAGTATGGTGGAGAACGATCGAATGCCCTTTCTCGAACTCGATGGTAACCCCGACCTCGCGGACAACCCACGAGAGCTCGGCGCAGACACGGTCATAGGCAGCGGCTCGCAAGCGAGCTGGCGCGTGCAAGGGCTGGATCTCGCGGCGCGTCATTTCTCGGTTCGACTGAACGGCGACGGGGCGCACGTCCATCCCGCGACCGCGCAGAGCATAGTGATCCTGAACGGGGAGCAGGTCCCCCCCTCAGGTGCCGCGGTAAAAAGCGGCGATCTCATCGCTGCCGGCTCGGCGCGCTTCGTGTTTCTGTCGGACAAGAGCGCGAAGCGTCCGACGATGCCGACGGCCGCCGCGCAGGCGTACTTGATCGACGCGCAGCAGAAGAAGGGCTACGCGCTGCGTCGTCGCGTGGTCCAGATCGGACGCGAGATCGGGTGCAGCATCGTGCTCCGCGACCCGACGGTTTCGCGCTTTCACGCCGACGTGCGCTCCGAGGGTGGACAGTTCGTGCTCTACTCGATGGGCTCGGCCGGCACTCGGATCAACGACAAGAACGTCGGCACGCCGCAAATGCTCAAGGAAGGCGACCTGATTCAGATCGGTGGGACGACGTTCAGCTTCTCGAAGAATCCGCTGCCGCCGGGCGTGCGGTTGGTCGATCTCGAGGATTACAAGGACGATTCGTTCAGCCGCCGCTCGACGCAGCTGTATGCGCGGACGGTGACGGGCGAGGTGAAGAACCTGAAGAGCGGCCGGAAGTTGAATCCGCTGGTGTTCGTGCTGATCGGGATGGTGCTGGCGATGGGGGTCATGTACGTGATAATGCGGTAGCGGGACTCGGCCATCGCCACTCGGCACTCGGCATGAACACAGAGAGAAGCGCCGGTCGGCACAGCCGACCGGCGCTCTTCATTTTCCCAGCCGAGTGCCGAATGGCGATGGCCGAGTCCCGCTCTAAGTCTATACTAAACCTACAGTTAAATTTCCACCAAAAACACCATTTTTCCTTGACAATCCCGACAATTTTTCTTAGGATTCGACTCAAGTATGCCTACGATCGCCCATGCCATCCCCAAGCACGTCCCAGAGGCCCCAGCGGGCTATAAGGGGGCGCGGGCGGCGATCCTGGTGGCTCTCAAGCGGGCTGGTGAGCTCACTGCGCCCGCCTTGGCGTCGCAGCTGGGCGCGTCGCTCAACGCCATCAAGCACCACCTCAAAGAGCTCGAGCGGGAAGCGCTGATCGTCTACGCGCGACAGCGTCAACCACTGGGCGCTCCGGTATTCGTCTACCGGCTCAGTGAAAGCGGCGAGGCGCTCTTTCCGCGCCGCTACGAGGCTACGCTCCTCGACGTTCTCGACCGGCTGGCCGAGCGCGAGGGACGAGAGGCGGCGGTCGCCATGGTGACGTCGCGCTTCGACTCACTGAGAGAGCGGCTCGAAGCGGAGCTCGAGGGCGCGAGCATCGCGACCCGGATCGAGCGCGTGACGCAGACGCTGCACGACGAAGGCTACATGGCGGAATCCACGATGGGTGCCGGCGACCCCGCCATCACGGAGCACAACTGCGCGATTCGCGCGGTCGCCGAGCGTTTTCCCGAAGTGTGTGCCGCCGAGGCGCGGTTTCTGTCATCGCTCCTCGGTGCACCAGTAGAACGACAGCAGCACATCCTCGCCGGTTGCGGCGCGTGTGAATACAGAGTTCGGCTCGCCGATCGGCGACCGACGGACGGTGAATGAGATGAGCTCTTCAATCGAAACCCTGGTCAATCGCGAATATCAGTACGGCTTCGTCACCGACATCGACGCCGATCAGATTCCGCGCGGACTGAGCGAGGAGACGGTCCGTCTCATCTCGTCGAAGAAGAACGAGCCGACGTTCATGCTCGAGTGGCGGCTCAAGGCCTTCCGTCGTTGGCAGACGATGAAGGAGCCGCACTGGTCGAACGTCACGTATCCGCCGATCGACTATCAGAACGTCATCTACTACTCGGCACCTCGGACGGTGAATCCGCTCGGCTCGCTCGACGAGGTCGACCCGAAGCTGCTCGAGACGTACAACAAGCTCGGCATTCCGCTGAAAGAGCAGAAGATCCTCGCGGGCGTGGCGGTGGATGCGGTGTTCGACAGCGTGTCCGTCGGCACGACGTACAAGGAGGAGCTGGCCAAGCTCGGCATCATCTTCTGCTCGTTTGGCGAAGCGGTTCAGAACCATCCCGAGCTGGTCGAGAAGTATCTCGGCTCGGTGGTGCCGTACAGCGACAACTTCTTCGCGGCGCTCAACTCGGCCGTGTTCAGCGACGGCTCGTTCGTGTACGTGCCGCCTGGCGTGCGGTGTCCGATGGAGCTGTCGACCTACTTCCGCATAAACGCGAAGGAGACGGGGCAGTTCGAGCGCACGCTGATCATCGCCGAGGAAGGCGCCTACGTGTCATACCTCGAGGGATGCACGGCGCCGAAGCGCGACGAGAATCAGCTGCACGCAGCGGTCGTGGAGCTCGTGGCGCTCAAGGGCGCGACGATCAAGTACTCCACCGTGCAGAACTGGTATGCCGGCGATGAGCAAGGAACCGGCGGCATCTACAACTTCGTCACCAAGCGCGGCAAGGCGTTCGAAAACGCGAAGATCTCGTGGACGCAGGTGGAGACTGGCTCGGCGATCACCTGGAAGTATCCGAGCGTGATCCTGCAGGGCGACAACTCGGTGGGCGAGTTCTACTCGGTGGCCGTGGTGAACAATCACCAGCAGGCCGACACCGGGACGAAGATGATTCACATCGGCAAGAACACGAAGTCGACGATCGTCTCGAAGGGCATCTCGGCGGGCCGCGGGAACAACTCGTATCGCGGACAGGTGAAGGTGCTGCCGAAGGCGGGCGGCGCGCGCAACTACACGCAGTGCGACTCGATGCTCATCGGGAATCGCTGCGGCGCGCACACGTTCCCCTACATCGAGGTGATGAACAACTCGGCGCAGGTGGAGCACGAAGCGTCGACGTCGAAGATCGGTGAGGATCAGATCTTCTATCTCAAGCAGCGCGGATTGTCGGCCGAGCAGGCGGTGTCGATGATCGTGAGCGGATTTTGTAAGGAAGTCTTCCAGGAGCTGCCGATGGAGTTTGCGCTGGAGGCGCAGCAGCTGTTGGGGATTTCGTTGGAAGGAAGCGTCGGATAATGAAGCGCCATCCGCCATCCGCCATCGGCCATCCGGGCCGGGCGGTGAGATCACTGCGCCGACACCCGGATGGCGGATGCCGGATGGCAGATGGCGCTGTTCACCACTACTGACATTTCAATGCTCGACATAAAGGATTTAAGAGCTTCCGTCGCTGGAAAGGAGATTCTGAAAGGAATCACCCTTCACGTAAACCCAGGTGAAGTTCACGCCGTCATGGGGCCCAACGGCTCCGGGAAGAGCACGCTGGCGCAGGTATTGGCGGGGCATCCGGCGTTCGAGGTCACGGGCGGAAGCGTCACCTACGAGGGGCAGGATCTGCTCGAGCTCGATCCTGAGGAGCGGGCGCAGAAGGGATTGTTCCTCGCGTTCCAGTATCCGGTAGAGATCCCGGGCGTGTCGAACGCCTACTTCCTCCGCACCGCGTACAACGAGATTCGCAAGGCGCGCGGCGAGGAGGAGGTCGATCCGATCGAGTTCATGGAGATCATGGAGCGACGGCTCTCGATGGTCGACATGAGCCCCGACATGCTGACCCGCTCGGTGAATACCGGCTTCTCGGGCGGCGAGAAGAAGCGCAACGAGATTCTGCAGATGGCGGTGCTCGAGCCGAAGCTCGCGATCCTCGACGAGACGGATTCGGGGCTCGACATCGACGCGCTGCGCATCGTCGCCGAGGGCGTCAACACGCTCCGTCGTCCAGATCATTCGGCGATCGTGGTGACGCACTATCAGCGTCTGCTCAACTACATCGTGCCCGACTTCGTGCACGTGCTCTACGACGGACGGATCGTGAAGTCCGGCGGGAAGGAGCTCGCGCTCGAGCTGGAAGAGAAGGGCTACGACTGGATCGAGCAGGAGCGCGAAGGAGCGGCGGCGTGATCCACTCGTACGTGGACGACTTCGCCAACTTCGCGCGGAATGGCGGCGCCGAGGGGCCGCGGTGGCTGCTCCCGGTACGTCGCTTGGCGATCGAGCGCTTCGCGCAGCTGGGATTCCCCACGCCGCGCAACGAAGACTGGCATTTCACCAGCGTCGCGCCGATCGCCGAGGCGCAGTTCCAGGCGCTGCGCAGCCCGTCGGGCGAAGTGCATCCCACGCAGGTACAGCGTTTCACATTCGGCACCGAGTGGCCGCTGGCGGTTTTCGTCAATGGCCGCTTCAATGCGCAGCTGTCGTCGCTCTCGCGGCTGCCGCAGGGCGTGCGCGTGATGGAGCTCGCCCGCGCCCTGACCGAGATGCCCCAGCTCCTCGAGAAGCACCTCGGAAAGGTCGCGCCCTTCCAGGAGCAGGCATTCACCGCGCTCAACACGGCGTTCATGAACGATGGCGGCGTGGTGCACGTCTCGCGCGAGGCCAAGGCCGACGAGCCGGTGCACCTCCTCTTCATCACCGATGCGAACGCGGCCAAGGGTGTGGCCCACCCTCGCAACCTGATCGTGGCCGAGCGGCATTCGACGGCGACTGTCATCGAGAGCTACGTCTCGTTAGGCGACGCGACGTACTTCACCAACGCGGTCACCGAGATCGTGGTCGAAGACAGCGCCACGCTATCGCACTTCAAGGTGCAGCGGGAAAGTCCGCGTGCTTTCCACGTGCACAGCGTGGAGACCGCGCAACGGCGCGACAGCCACCTGGTCTCTTTCTCGTTCGCGACCGGAGCGGCGCTCTCGCGCACCAACATCTACACGACGCTGGGCGGTGAAGGGTCGGGTGCGACGCTCAACGGCCTGTACATGGTGGATGGCGAGCAGCACGTCGACCATCAGACGCGTATCGAGCATGCCGAGCCCAACTGCTATAGCCGCGAGATCTACAAGGGAATCCTCGACGGTTCGTCGCACGGGGTGTTCAACGGGAAGGTGTACGTGCGCCCGGTGGCCCAGAAGACGGACGGCAAGCAGACGAACAACAATTTGCTCCTGTCCGAGCGCGCACGCGTCGACACCAAGCCGCAGCTGGAGATCTTCGCCGATGATGTGAAGTGCACGCACGGCGCAACGGTCGGACGTCTCGACGAGCAGGCACTCTTTTACATGAAGAGCCGCGGCATTGATGATGTGCAAGCGCGGCATCTTCTCACCTACGCCTTCGCGGCCGATGTCCTGGAGACGATCCCGCTGGAGCCGATGGTGCGGGATCTCGAGCGGATGACGCTCGAGCGCTTCGCGGGGACCGAGGTGGCCGCCGGAAACGAGCACGGTGATGTCGCGCCGCGTGATCCGGCGCTGGCCGCCACTCGCTGACGCGGAGCACCATGGCGCTCGAGCGCGTGGCGTCGCTGGCCGAGCTGCCTGACGAGTCGCTTACGCCCGTGCGTCTGACGACGGGCGAGCGCGTTTGTCTCGTGCGCAAGGGAGACGCGGTGTACGCGATCAGCGATGTCTGCACGCACCAGGAGTTCGCCATGGCGGACGGGTATCTCGTGCCCGGCTCGGGGTGCGTGATCGAGTGCAACTGGCATGGCGCGCGCTTCGATTGCGCGACTGGCGCCGTGCTGCAGGAGCCGGCCACCGATCCCCTTCCCGTCCACGAAGTCCGCGTGGTCGACGGTGAGGTGTGGGTGGGAGCGCGCGCCGCATGAGCTCGCTTGCGCCGCGTAGCGACTTCCCGCTGTTGGCGAAGAGTCCTTCGCTCGTCTACCTCGATTCGGCCGCCACCAGCCAGAAGCCGCGCGCAGTGCTGGATGCGATACGCGAGTACTATGAGATCGACAACGCGAACCCGCATCGGGGGGCGTACGCGTTGTCGGTGAGCGCCACCGAGCGCTACCACGAAGCTCGCGCACGAATCGCGCGCTTCCTCGGCGTCGCCGACGCCAGCTGTCTCCTGTTCACTCGCGGCACGACGGAATCAATCAACCTCGTTGCCTCGGCCTGGGGCCGACACAGCGTGCGGCCCAAGGACGAGATCGTGATCACGGGCGCCGAGCATCACGCCAATTTCGTCCCATGGCAGCAGCTGGCCATCGAGCGGGGCGCGACGTTGCGCATCTGTCCGCTCGACACCGAAGGGCGAATCGACCTCGACGCGCTGCGCTCGTTGGTCGGGCCACGAACCAAGGTGATCGCGTTCTCGCACGTGTCGAACGTGCTGGGCACCATCGCCCCGGTACGGCACATTGTGGCGCTCGCTCGTCAGGCGGGCGCCATCACCGTGTGCGACGGCGCGCAGGGCGCGCCGCATCTGCCGGTCGAGTTCGATGCCAGCGGCGTCGACTTCTACGCCGCGAGCGCGCACAAAATGCTCGGACCCATGGGCACCGGGGTGCTGATCGGACGTCGTGAGATTCTCGAGGCGATTCCGCCGTATCAGACCGGCGGCGACATGATCGAGTTCGTGTACGACGATCACACGACCTGGAACGTGCTGCCGCACAAGTTCGAGGCGGGCACGCCCAACGTGGCCGGCGCGGTGGGAATGGCAGCCGCTGCCGACTACCTGGACGCGTTAGGCATGCAGCGCGTCCGCGCGCATGAAGTGGCACTGGTGAGCGCGGCGATCGACCGCTTGCGCGGCATTGACGGCGTGAAGATCCATGGGCCGTCCGCGGGCGAGCGGTCCGGCGTGGTGAGCTTCACCGTCAACGACATCCATCCGCACGACCTGGCCACGATCCTCGATCACGATGGCGTGTGCATTCGCGCGGGACATCACTGCGCGCAGCCGCTCATGCGCCGCCTCGGCGTGGTCGCCACGGCGCGCGCGTCGTTCTACGTCTATAGCGACGAGGGCGAGATCGAGCGGTTGGCGGCTGGTGTCGAGCGCGCCCGCACGCTCTTCGGGTATGCCGGCGTCTAGCGACGGGGCATCCCGCGTCGACCTGTCGGCGCTCTATCAGGAGCTCATCCTCGATCACTTCCGCCGGCCGCGGAATCGTGGCGCGCTGGAAAGCCCTGACGCCACCGCGGAGATGCGCAATCCGCTGTGTGGCGATCGCATCGCGCTCCAGGTTGCATTCGACGGTGGCGCGCTGCGAGACGTGCGCTTCGCGGGGGAGGGGTGCGCCATCTCGCAGGCATCGGCCTCGATGATGACGCAGGCGCTCAAGGGGAAGTCGCGTGCCGAAGCAGGGCAGCTGGCCAGCCGCTTCGGCGAGATGATCGCCGGAAACGCCGAAGCAGCCAAGGACCCGAGTTTGGGAGAGCTTCGCGCACTGGCCGGTGTCGCCCGCATTCCGGTGAGAGTGAAGTGCGCGACGCTCGCCTGGGAAGCGCTTGATAAGTGCCTGCGCGGCGCACCGCGCGGCGACGCGGCGCGCCGCGAGGATGCCGAGTAGCGCGGAGAACCCGTTATTCGCCCTGTCTGACGAACTGCACCTCGCCTTCGACCCGAACTTTGTTGGCCACGAGCACGCCGCCGGTCTCCAGCGCCTGATTCCACTTCAGGCCCCACTCGCGTCGGTCGAGTTCGGTCTGGAAGCTGAATCCAGCACGCGTCTTCCCCCACGGATCGGTCCCGCGACCCTCGTACTCGCATTCGAGAACGACTTCCATTGCGGTGTCGCGGATCACGAGGTCACCGACCACGCCGAAACGGTCCCCTTCCTTTTTGGGGGACGTTCCCTCGATGCGCTTGAATCGGAACGTGATGTCCGGGTAGCGCTCGGCATCGAAGAAATCCGGCCCGCGCAAGTGCGCATCGCGGTCGGGGACACCGGTGTCGATGCTGGCCGCGTCGATGAACGCCTCGACACCCGCCAACTCGGGATGATCGCGATCCCCGGTCAGCGTCGCTCGGACCTTTTTGAACCGTCCGCGCACGGTGGTCATCATCATATGCTTCACTGAGAATTCGACGCTGGAGTGCGCTGGATCCAGCTGCCAGGTGGGAACTCCAATCTGGGTGGCGGTTGCCGCTGCCATGACTCCTCCTTTCGCCCGCTATTGATCGCGGAGTGGAGGTGGTGGGTGCGAAGCGCGTGCCATTGGATCACTCAACCGCTAGCCGAACGTCGCTCGCGGTGCGACTTTGGTGCGGCATGTACGCCATCGCCATTCTCCGCTACCGCCGCCCGCTCGACGAAGTGTTGGCGGTGCTGGATCCCCACCGCGCTTACCTTCGATCGCTCAAAGAGCAAGGTCTGCTGATCGCATCGGGACCAATGGATCCACGTAACGGTGGAGTTCTCCTGCTCGATGTGCCTGACGAGTCGGCGCATGCGACGCTGGACCGCATCCGCGACGAAGATCCATTCACGCATCTCGGTATGGCGCAGTACGAGCTCATCCCTTGGCTACCGAGCATCGGAAAGGACGACCTCGATCGCTTGACCGGCAAGGAGACCACTGCGTGAACCGTCCCGGTCTCAGCTTCGAGGTGCTGATGGCCTACACACGTGGTGAGACGCGAAGATGGTACGAGTGGTTCAAGTCGCATCCCCCTGAGGCGCTGGAAGTCCCGATCGGTGAGGGGCGGACGGCGACGGTGCGCGGGTTATTGGTGCACGTGTTCGCCGTGGAGCTTCGGTACGCGGAACGGCTCCTGGGTGAGCGGCCGACGCCGTACGACTCGATTTCGGCGACCTCCATCGAAGAGATCTTCGCCATTGGCGGGCGGGCCGCGGAAAGGCTGCAGCGGTACCTGGATCGCGCGGGGGAGGACGATCTACACGACGTGCTGACCTTCGAGACGGTGACCATGGGGACGCTCACCGCGAGCAAGCAGCGGATCGTCAGCCATTATTTCGTACATGGCATCCGGCACTGGGCTCAGATCGCGACCGCATTGCGGCAGGCTGGGTTCGGGGATCAGTGGCCGCACGATGTCCTCTTTTCCGACGGTGCCGACTGACGGGATGGGTACACCCCACTTTGTAGCGTTAAGGCTACATATCAAGGGTTTACGGGATAGTTAGGCCCTTCCCAGGGGGCTCGGCAGCCTCCTGGCGCGGCACGTAGTTGGAATATCCGGTTTCACCCCGCGCGGAGTAGCGCACTGACCTCACCAAGCCAGATGATCGTTCCACCGGAGTCCGTGCCCGATCCACGTCGGACGGAGCAGGATCTCAACGCGCTTGCCGCTGATTTCGAGGTTCGCGGGCAGCTGGCGCGAGGGGGGATGTCGGTCGTCTATCACGCGTTCGACCGTGTCCGGCAGATCGAAGTCGCCATCAAGTTGCTTCGCGCCAGGTACATGGACGACGAGGACGCGCTCGCCCGGTTCCTCCGCGAGGCCCGGGTAGCGGTCGGCTTGGAGCATCCGAACATCGTTCGCACGTACGAGCTTCGCGAGCTGGGCGGCGACTCGTATGCGCTGGTCATGCAGTTCGTGCATGGCCAGACGCTGCGTCAGGCAATGCGCGAAGTGGGACGCGTACCGGTGCCGCGCGCCGAGCGCATCCTCCGCGACATCCTCGATGCGCTGGCCTATGCGCACCGCCGCGGCATCGTCCACCGCGACGTGAAGCCGGAGAACATCTTCCTCTCCGAGTCGGGCAACGCACTGCTCTCGGACTTCGGCATCGCTCTCTCGCTCGACGCCGAGTCGCAGATCACGCGCACTGGCGTCACGTTAGGCACGCCGAACTACATGTCGCCGGAGCAGATCGACAACATCGACGTCGACGGCCGGAGCGATCTGTACAATCTGGCGCTGGTCGGCTGGGAAATGCTCTCGGGTCAGCGGCCGTGGGAAGGCGAGAACCTCTACGGCGCGCTTTACAAGCAGAAGAGCGAGTACCTGCCACTGCTCGACGAGCTTCGGGAGGATGTACCGGCGACCTATCTCATTGCCATCGAGGGCGCGATGGCGAAGGATGCGCGCGACCGTTGGTCACGCGCCGAGGACATGAGCCAGCAGCTGGCCGAAGCGCCGCTTCGCGCCGCCGTCCGCCGTCGACGCGCGATCTCGCACGGCACCGGTATTTACCAGAACAGCAAGGCGGCGAAGGACGAGGCCACGATCCGCCTTCGGCTTCCGCGCGTCGACGCGCCCGAAGCTCCGCCGCCGCCGTTCATTCCACGCACGCCCCGCGAATCGGCCGATGCGCCGGCAGCCGCTCCGACACCTAGAAAGCGCTCGGCGACGCTTCTCGCGGTGGCAGCCGTGCTCGTGCTCGGCTCCGCGGTGACACTCGCTGCGCTCAAGGGCACAAACGCCACTCCGCTGGTGAGCTCGATCCCGGCGCCGGTCGCCGATGCCGCGGCCGCTACCGCGCCGATACCCGAAGCCATCCAGCTGGTTCGGAACGCCGATGAAGCCGTCGGCTCGGGCGGTCTGACGGAGATGACGCTCGCGGTCGACAGCTACGAGCGCGCGCTGCAGCTCGGCATTCCGCGCGAGCCGATTCTCGGTCGCTTGGCGCTGACGTACGCGCTCCAAGCCGAGCAAGGGGGACGGTATCGTGGACTCCGGGATCGTGATCTCTACGCGAGGGCGGCGGCGCTCACCGACTCGTCGCTGCGCTCGTCGATCCCCGTTGCCGAGGCGTGGTTGGCGCGTGCGACGCTGCGCAGTCTCGAGGAAGGGTCCACTGCCGAGATCAGGGCCGCGCTACGACGCGCGCGACAGGAGAATCCGACGCATCCGGAGCTCAAGCGGCTCGAAGCGCTCACGCCCGCTTTCGACGGAGATCTACGCGAGGCGGAGCAGCAGCTGCGCGGGTTGATTGGCGCCGCGGCGTCGCCGCGCGCGCATCGCGATCTGATCGAGATCCTGCTCGCGCGGCGTCACTTCGACGGTGCGCGCGACGCGGCCGATCACGCGATACTGCTGCACCCGCGTATGGGCTCGCTCTACATCCTGCGCGCCCGGGCAGAGAACCAGCTGGGCGAGCTTCGCGCCGCCTGGGGAGACGCCGAAATTGGTGCGCGTCTCGGAGAGCGAGCGGCGGGTGACGCACTGTACGCGCTGCTCGACGTTCGCGGCGGCGACATGACGAGCGCTCGCAATCGAGCGACCGCGCTCGCTCCGCGCAGCGGCCGACGCCGCCAGACATCGATGCCTTTCACGCAAGCAGTGCCGTACGCCACCGCCTATGCCGCGATCGGCGACCGGGATTCGGCGATCGATCTGCTGCAGCGCGTCCGGCCGCGCAGCGCGCGCTTCTGCCTGGCCCTTCAGGCGCCGGAGCTGGATGCCGTGCGCGCCGACAGCGCGTTCGTGCGAATCGCCGATGGGTGCGCGCCAATCAGGCCGAGCGAGGAGCGGCGGCCAGCTCGTTAGGCACCGGTTGGGTGCTCGTTAGGCACGAGCGTTCGTGATGGCATCGGCGGCGCGGGGCGCGTCCAGCCGGATGTTCCAGAGACCCCCCGTCGCGTCGTAGTTGTGCCCCACGAAATACAGGTCGGGCTGGTCCGCGCTCGCCACCCGGTCGCGCCGGTTGGCGAAGCCTCGATTGTCCACGCGAACTAACCCGCGCAGGAATCCCAACGCGGGCGTGAAGCCGGTGGCGAGGATCACGTCATCGAACGGCTCTTCCACTCCATCCGCGAACATGGCTCCGCGTTCCGTGAGCCGCGCGAGCTGACCGCGCAACTGTACGCGCCCCTCGCGAATCGCATCGACCAGATTGAATCCGATGAGTGGGATCGCGTCGAGAGGGCTGTGCGCGGGACGTGGGAGAACCGGCGGACCGCGGCGTAGCTCCGTCAGCTTCCCCACCCACCCGACGATCACCTCCTGCGCCGGACGCGGGAGCTTGCGCATCCAATAAGAGGCGTACTGTATCGGCAACCCAAGGAGAGTGAGCGGAACGACGTTGGCGCCCGAGCGTACGGCGACTGTGACGTGGGCGCCCGCACGCGCGAGCTCGCTCCCGATCTCGCCACCGGAGTTGCCGACGCCTACGACCAGCACACGCCGACCCACGAATGGCGCCGGTCGGCGATACTCGATGCTGTGCATGACTCGACCACGGAATTGCTCGCGCCCCGCAACGTCGGGGATGCGTGGCCCGGAGATGATGCCTGACGCGACGACGATGGCGCGCGCGGTCATTTCGGAGCCTTTCGCGCGCACGCTCCAACCGGCGGTCGTGCGCTCGACGCGCTCGACGTTGTGCTCGGTGCGCACCGGGAGCTGAAATCGCTTCGCGTAATCGCGCAGATAATCGACGAATCGTGCGCGGGATACGAAGAGCGGCGTCCCGCGCGGGAATGGCAGTCCCGGCAGGCTCGACATGTGCCGCCCGGTGTGCAGCGTGAGACTGTCGTAGAGGTTGGCCCACGAGTGCGCCACTTCCGGACCCCGCTCGAGCACGACGTGCTCCACACCTCGCGCCGCCAGCTCGCGAGAGGTCGCCAGCCCAGCAGGGCCCGCGCCGATCACCACGGCGTCAACGTCGAGCGCTTGCTTCATGCGCGCATTGGTACGAGTTGCCGGATCGTGCATCGAGCTCGAAGACGCTGTCCGGGAGTGCGAGGGCAGACTGTCTCGCCCACCAGCCCTCGCGAATCCACAGACCCGTCGTCAGGGTGGAATCCGATGTGAAGCCGCTCTTGAGCACGCGCCGCCATCCCCGCGCGCTATCCAACGCCGCCGCGACCGGATAGATGTCGGGCACGATCGCCAGGTCCGCCGAGCGCCACGGGCCAAGCGGCGCACCGCCGGATGACGCAACCGCGAAGCCTTCGGCGAGCGCAACCGAATCTGGAAAGATGTTCCGGCCATCGATCGAAACCGAATAGCGCGGCAGACGCCACGCGAGATAGTCGCCGAAATCGAACGTGTTGAATATCCGGCCGCTGGCTTGGTTCGGGAGATTGCATTCGATCCATTGCGCCGCCGGCTCCACCCACGGATTCGCTGGCGCAGGAAGAGATCGCGGACCGCGGGAGTAGCGTGTCCAATCGGTGTCCGCGTCCACACGAAGAATGCCGGCCAGCAAAAAGCCGACGACGAGATACGTTGCCACCAATTGCGAGCGATGCACCGCCGCACGCGTCGGTTCTTTGAGCATCTCGATCGCGGCGGCGGTAAGCGGCAGCGTGAGCACCCACCAGATGACCAGACCTCGCACCGCGAGCGCGAACATTCCCAGACCGGCCAGCCACAGGATGCCTAACGAGACTCGCTCCCGCATCGTCAGGCGCGGCGCGACGATCCAGGGGACGAAGGCCAGGCAGAGCGGCAGGAACCCGAGCAGATCCCGGAGCTGCGTGATGGCGATGAATCCAGGCGTGAGCTCATCGATCGGCGTCGGGTACGAGAAGAGCGGATTCGCGCCGAAGTTGATTCGGAACGCTGCCGGCCAGACGAGCGCATAAGGAGTCACCAGCCACGATGCGACCGTCACCGTGCCCGCGACCAGGAGCCGGCGCCAGTCGATTCGGTCGCGCGTGAAAAGCAACGCGAGCGGACCCAGCATCGCCGGAAAGAGGATGTGGCTGTTGGCGGCGACGATGTTCGCGGCGGCGATCGCGATCAGCGCCGGTGCCGTGCGTGGCGCATCCAGCAGCTTGTACGCTGCCCACCAGGCGATCGGAATCGTCACCAGCAGCACCAAGCCCGGACGCTGTCCGCCGGCAAAGATCGTCGTGATGCCTACGTGAAGCAGCGCGAGCAGGAGCACGGTCCACGGACGCCACCTGGCGACGGCACCGACCAGCAGCATCGATGCACCCGCCGCAACAACCAGCATCGCATTGTAGAATCGGAGCCCGGTCTCTTCGGCGAGTCGGAATAGACCGTATTGCATCAGCTCCGGGAGCCACGAATACGCGTAAAACGGTGCGCCTGACCGCGTCCACGCCCACGGCTCGGCGAATGGAACGGCTCCGTGCCGAACGATCCATTCGCCGAGCGCGAGATGCCGTGGGAGATCCGGATCGCCAATCGGGCGGACGAAGCCCAGCACGAACCAGAGCGCGATGATGAGGCCGAGATGCAGCCGCCAGCGATCTCCGAGCCGCTGCCGCCATTCCTCGGCGCGCGTTTCGCCTAACACAGATGCACCGCCATCGCCTTGAAGGATGCATACGCGCGCGCGCCGGGCACGAGCGCCAGCTCTCGCGCCGACCTGGTGGTGAGCGATGCGACGAGAGGAACGCCCTGGACATCGAGCGTGACCCGAGTGAGGGCACCGAGCGTCGCCACCTCGATGACCTCTCCCTCGAAGCGATTGCGGGCCGAGCCCGACGGCTCCTGTCGCGAGAGGACCACTTCCTCGGCGCGCACCACGGCGTGCGCGGCGCCGGGCGGAGCATCGCCGACGGAGTACAAAGTGAGCGGTCCAGACCGGAATTCGATCGCGCGATGCCCGCTGGCGATGTCGCGTGGCTCGCCCTCCGACCAATCCGGCGGCGTATCGCCGAGCGCGCGCACGCTGCCGGCGAACACGTTCTCCGCTCCAAGGAACTCGGCGATGTACGGAGAGGCGGGCTCACGGAAAACACGCTCCGGAGGCCCGTACTGGAGCACGCGTCCACCGTCGAGCAAGATTGCCACGTCGCCTAACAAGCCGGCTTCGGTGAAGTCGTGCGTGACCTGAAGGACGGTCGTCCCCCACTCGCGGTGCAGCGAGCGCAGCTCGCGACGCGTGCTGCCGCGACGTCTCGGATCGAGCGCGCTGAACGGCTCGTCGAGCAGCAGAACAGCCGGGCGACGGGCGACGGCACGCGCAATCGCCACGAGCTGTCGCTCGCCGCCACTCAGCGCGCGTACGGGGCGATCGTACAACGCGTCGGCACCGAAGCGCGCCGCGGTCTCGCGCGCGGTGCGGTCGTCGGCGGCGCCGTAGGCGATGTTTTCGGCCACCGACAGATGGGGAAACAGATACCCGTGTTGGTATACGAAGCCGATCGACCTGCTCTCGGGAGGAAGCGAGCGCGCCTCACGATCACCAAGCTTGAGGGAGCCTTCCAGCTGCGGAATGATGCCGGCGATCGTCTCGAGCAGCGTCGTCTTCCCCGAGCCAGCGGCGCCGATCACCACTCCGTACCCACGCTCCGGCACCAGGAAGGTGACATCGCGCAACTCGAATGCGCCTACCCGCGCACTCAATCCGCGTGCGTCGATCATGGCTCCGTCGCTACCCCGCGCTCCGGCCGCAACGCGCGTAGGATCGTCAGCGGAATGAGCGCGAGCAGCGCCAGCACCGCGGCTACAGGGAGCGCCTCGCGCAACCCGAAGCTGGTGAAGCGATCGTAGCTCAGGACGCTAGCCACCTTGGGATTGTACGTCAGGATGACGATGGCGCCGAATTCGCTCACGGCGCGCGCCCACATCACCACGGCGGCGGCGATCAATCCGCGCAGCGACAGCGGAAGCGTGATGCGCCGAAAGACGCGCCACCCTGGGTCGCCCAACGTGCGTGCTACCGCTTCATATCGCGGATCGACCCGCGCGAACGCCTCGCGCGCACCGCTGATGTACAGCGGCGCCGAGACGAAGAGCATCGCGGCGACGATGCCTAACGAGGATCCCGCTACGCGAAGGCCGGCTTCGAGGAGCGCCCCGCCGAGCGCGCTCTCGCGTCCGAGCACGAGCAGCAGCGCGATGCCGGCCACCGGATGCGGGATCAAGAGAGGAAGGTCGAGCAGTGCCGCCAGCACGGCCTTGCCGCGAAAGCGCCGGCGCGCGAGCAGAAACGCGAGCGGTGTCCCGCCAACGACACCAGCGGCCACGGCGACGGTGGCGGTCACCGCGGTCAATCCCAGCGCGCCACGCAGCTCGTCGTCATCACCGAGCTTGCTCACGCCTGACGAGCCTCCTATCGCCACCAGCTCGACGATCGGAGCGACGAGAAACAGGAGAAGAGCGGAAGCGAGAAGCGCAACGACGATGCTGGCCGTGGCGTGCGAGAGCCGCCAGCCAGGAGCAGTCGCTGCCGTCACGGCGCTTCGGCTTTCGACGCCGGCGTTCCGAGTGCGGCTAGCTCAGCCGGTGGCGTGCCGATAATCACCGGCCGATCGAGCGCGTCGAGTCGCGCCGAGCGCAGAACGCGTATGCCATCGGTCGAGAGGAGCCATCGAGCGAAGCGGGCGGCGACGTCGGGGTGCGGCGCGCCTGCCGGTATCGACATCGCGTACACGATCGGCGCGCCGACGATCGTGATGGTATCCATCGGTGAGCTCCCAGGTACACGAACGCGGGCGACTCGATACGCGGTGGATTCGGCCGGCGAGCTCAGGTCGATTGCGGCCGGCAGATGGACGTATTTCAGATCCGCAGCCTGGGCCATCGATTCGTACGACCAGATGTAGTCCATCTCGCCGGCTTCCAGCAGGCCGACTAGATCGGCTTCCTTCGGGCGGACGTTGCGTTCGGGCGCATTGGCAAGCAGACGCGCCGCCAGGCCCGGCTGTCCATAGAAGCGTTCGGCGAGCTCGAGCACGAGCAGTGTACGGTAGCCGTTGGGATCGCGGCTCGGATCGGCGCGGCCCACCTGGACGTCTGGTCGTGTCAGCACCCGCCACCAGCGCGCTGTATCCATCTCCGCCGCGTAGCGTGATTTGTCGGTATACGCGACGACCATTCGATTTCGCGCAAAGAGCGCGTACCAGCTCGCGTGCCGCGGCATCAGGAGCTGCGGAAAGATCTCGTGGTCGGCGAGTGCGATGATGTCGGGGATCTTCCCCAACTCGGTGAGCTTGCGGGCGGTCTCGAGGCTGCCGGCGCTCTCCTGCTCGACGCGCACTTTTTCGCGCGCCGCAAAGGAATCGAGGGCGGCGCGAAGTGGTCGGGCCAGGCTTCCGGCGTTGTAGGCGACGAGGACCTCGTCATCGCGCGGCGTGTCGGCGGTCCGCGAGCAAGCGAGGAGCGCGCTGAGCGCCGCCAAGGCCGCCATCGAGAGACGTACGCGGGACATTGGCGGAATCTGCCCCGGCTCCTGGCGAGGCGCCAGCGCGGTATCATACGTGCTCGCCAAAGGGCGAGCAGGGCTCTAACCTTCAGGAGCGTTGCGCCTTACCACTCGAACACCGATCGATGAGCCCGAACGCCGTAGAAATCAGTCACATCTCGAAGCGCTTCAACGGACACCGCGCCGTCAAAGATCTCTCACTTACGGTTCCGCGCGGCTCCGTCTATGGACTTCTCGGTCCCAATGGCGCTGGGAAGACCACCACCATTCGCATGCTCCTCAACATCATCGCTCCCGACGAGGGGACGATTCAGGTGCTGGGGCAGCCGTACGACGCGCCCGGCGTCACCGACTCGGTGGGGTATCTCCCCGAGGAGCGCGGGCTCTACAAGAAGATGCAGGTTCGTCGTGTGCTCAAGTTTCTGGCCGCGCTCAAAGGAGTGAATGGAAGGACGGCCGAGCAGCGTATCGACAATTGGCTCGATCGCCTTGGGCTGCGCACGGCCGAGAAGGATTGGGGCGCGTCGAAGGTGGACGAGCTCTCGCGCGGCATGCAGCAGAAGGTCCAGTTCATCGGCGCGCTGGTGCACGAGCCGCAGCTGGTGATTCTGGACGAGCCGTTCAGCGGGCTCGATCCGATCAACGCGCAAACGCTCAAGGACATCGTCGTCGAGCTGCGCCGCGCCGGACGAACGGTGATTTTCAGCACACACATGATGGAGAACGCCGAGCGGCTCTGCGACTCGGTGTGTATCATCGCGCGCGGCGACAAAGTGCTCGATGGACCGATCAACAGTGTGAAGGCACAGCACGGCGGACGCTTCGTGGCGCTGGCCATCAGCGACGGTGCCGGCGTCGACCTCGCCCCGATCTGGCGCGATCCGTCACTCGTCACGCGTTGCGACGACTCGAACCGCTTTCTCGAGATCGAGCTGGCCCCGACGGCCGATCCGCAGGAGCTCTTGCGCCGCGTGATGGCGGCGGGCGTGCGCGTCGAGCGATTCGAGCTGGTGCAGCCATCGCTGCATCGCATCTTCCTGGACAAGGTCGGCGGCAGCGGCGTCGAAGAAGGGATGTCGGGCCATGGATAGACTATGGGCCATTCTGGTGCGCGAGTATGTCGAGCGCGTCCGCACGCGCTGGTTCGCCATCGCCACCGTCTTCGGGCCGCTCTTGTTAGGCGGCTTGATCTTCCTCCCGCCCTGGCTCGCCTCGCGCAGCACCGCGGCGCCGGACATCGCGCGTATCACGATCCTCGACGGCACGGGGACGGAGCTCGGAACGCGCGTGGCCGCCGAGCTCAATGGCGGCGTGATGGGCGACACGTCGCTCACGCAAGTGCAGGTCGTCGCGCCCCAGGCGATGGCGCAGGCCGAGAGTCTTGCCGTTCGCGACGTCATTGCGGGACGGCGCAAGGGCTATCTGGTGCTGGAGCGGCGAACACTCTCCGGGCGTGGCGCGCGCTACGCGGGCACCAACGCCACGGCCGCGGCGGACATGGAGGCGATGCGTCGCATACTGCGCGACGAGGTGCTGGCACTGCGCCTCGAGCAGCTCGGTGTGCAGAACGCGGCCACACGAGAGCTGGCCAGGATGCGCGTGACGCTCGCATCCGAGCGCCTGACGAGACGTGGGCGTGGCGGCTCGGGGCAGATGAACGTGATCTTCGCCATTGGCGTAGCGTTCCTGCTCTACATGTCGATCGCGTTCTACGGCCAGAACGTGCTCCGCGGCGTGATGGAGGAGAAGCAGACGCGCGTGGCGGAGGTCGTCGTGTCGAGCGTCTCGCCGACGAAGCTACTGGCCGGTAAGGTTCTCGGAGTCGGTGCGGTCGGGTTGACGCAAATCGTGATCTGGACGCTCACCTCCGTCGCGCTGATCAAGGCGCGCGGGCCGATTCTGGCGCGTATGGGAGCTGATGTTGCGCCGATGCCTCTTCCATCGATCTCCACGCCCGATGCGATTGCCCTGGTTCTCTTCTTCGTGCTGGGCTACACCGTCTACGCCGCGCTCTTCGCGGCGGTGGGCGCGATGGTGAACAGCGAGCAGGAAGCGCAGCAGGCGCAGTGGCCGATCATGCTGCTTCTGATCTCCAGCGTCTTCTTTCTCCAGCCCATCCTTCAGAATCCCGACGGGACGCTGGCGCGTGTGATGGGCGCGCTTCCCTTCACCGCGCCCATCGTGATGCCATTGCGCATGAGCGTGGCGCCGGTGGCGCCGGTGGATGTCGTGCTCTCGCTGATCTCGGTAGTGGCGGGATGCTACGTGGCGATCTGGCTGGCGGCGCGCATCTACCGCGTCGGACTGCTCATGTATGGAAAACGACCGAGCCTCGGCGAGCTCGGTCGTTGGGTGCGTCACGCAAACTGAATCGGCGACTTACCGCGCGAAGTTGCGGCACATGTGTGCCGCCTCCCGTTCGAGCTTGTCGGCCTGAACCAGCAGCGCACGCTGCTCGACGATCCGCGTTGCTTCGGGGACCGTCGCAAGCAGGGAGCCTAACGAGTCACGGGTGGTGACCAGGCGGCCGCGCGCCTGGAGTACGAGCGCGCAGCCCAGCTTTCCGCCCCGGTAGTCCTCGGCGATCTCCTGGTACCACGCCAGAGCGACTCGCAGCGAGTCGGTTCGCGCCGTCACCAAACGCGCCTGCGCGCGCGGCAGCTGAGTCGCGGCCAGCGGCCGGTTCTCAGGCGACGCGGTGCTCCCGTTCGTCACGCTGTCCGTCGCGCTGAGCGATCCGGCCTGGCTTTCGGCGATCGGCGCGCGCGTCTCTCTCACGCGCTGCACTGCGACCGCCATCAGTACGAACGACGCGAGCAATGCCAACACCGCCGCGAGGCCAAGGACGCTGGCCGGCACTCCTCGCTTTTCCTCGTCGATCTTGATCGGCTTCCGGCCCGCCACGCGAGGCGACATGCGACGCTCGACATCCGCCAGATCCGTCATGAAGATCGGACGCTTGAGACCGTTCGCCGGTGGTCCCTCGACGTCGCGCACGGAGGCGCGATCGTCCAGGCGAGACTGCAGAGCGCTGACTGCTTTTTCGGCGCCGCTGGAGTTGGTGCTCGAGGCGGTACTCGATGTGGTGCCCGAGGCAGTGCTCGGAACGCTTCTCGCCCGCTTCGGAACGTCGGTCGGCGTAGCATCGTGCGCGGTCGGAGCGGTGACGGCGACTCTGTCCGCGGCTCGAGGTTCACGCGCAGACGGCGCGTTCGGCGCGGCTTTCCATACGGGCGTCGTCGGCGCGATCGAAAGCGATTGTCCGACCGGCATCCGCGGCACCGGTGGCGGTGCCGGTTTTGGCTCTTCGACGACTCGAGGCGCTGCGGCAATGGGCTCGTCACCAATCGAGTCTTCGGACATCGCAGCTGGCGTTTGCTCGGCGGACGCGACTGGCTCCGCGTCAGGCGCCTCGACGTCGAGCGATTCGCTGTCGAGATCGTCACCTTCGATCTCTTCGGCTCCGATCTCCTCGGCGCCGAACTGCTCGGAGTAGAACTGCTCGGAGTCGAGCTGCTGGGCCTCGAGCTGCTCGGCCTCGAGTTCCTCGACCGCCGCCTCGGATTCCGCCATCTCGAACTCTGACTCTGGCTCCGGCGGAGCTGCCACCTGACTTTCCACTTCGGTTTCAACCGAAGTGGGACTCCGAGACTCCCACGTCATCGGCGTCGACGCCGCTGGCGCCGGCGGCGGCTCGTCAGGCAGCGGTGATGTACGGGCGGGCGAAGTGGGAGTGTTCACTCGCTCGCGCGGAGGCGTGGTGCCCATGACGCGCGATACTACACGGGCTGCCGCGCGTACGTCGGCCGCCACTCCCTCCGCGATCAGCGAGACCGCGGACCGCGACTCGTCGCTCGTTGGCGTGTGCCGCGCCGATACGCGCTCGCGAATGGGAAGCGCGACGACGGGCTCGTCGGTCACGTATCCTCGCCACGGAATACACGACCGCTTCGGCGCGTTCTCACGCACGAACTGCGGCTCGAGGAGCTCGCGGAATGGCGCACGAAACGCGCGGGCCGCCATCGGATTCACGAGGAAGAGCGCGCCGTCGTGCGGCTGCGCGCCGCTCGTCAGCACGATGAACGGCTCCCAGCCGCCGGTGCACCGTTCCAGGTGCAGCGAAATGTCTTCCGGTGGGGGCTGCATCGGCACGGTTGGACGCGAGCAATACCAACCTGCCAGACGCAGGGGACCATCCATCTGCGGACCGGTGCGCGCGCTCTCGGCGTCGGTGCCGGGAATCGCGTCGGCGATCACCACGTAGCTCGCGCCGCTATCGGGCGACACGAAAACGCGCCCCCACAACGAGCCGTCCACGTCACGGTCCATCCCCGCGGCGTGCTCCTGGATCTGCAGGAGTACGCGCTGCGTGATGTAAATCTCGTGCTCGTAGCCGGAGTTTCGGAGATTGGCGGCGAGAAGATAGTACGCATCGCTGGCCGGCTTCCACGAGATCGAGCGCGCTATCGGCGCGTTCTGTCGCGGATACGGAAGCCGGCCCTCTTCTGGCCCGCCGACGCCGGTCTCTCGGAGGAGCGCCATAACCTTCAGCTCACCTGACCAGAATCGGTTTGACGATCGTGCTGTTGCCGGTGCCGACCGCACCGGTGGCGCTGAACGTATCGAAGTAGCCGATGATCTCGCCTTTGTCCTCGCCGTTTGGTGGGCATACACTCGGCTGGCAGCTGTTGTGGAACATGGTCTCAAGGACAAACCCGCCGATTGCGCGAATCACCGCCGGATCTCTGCCGTTCAACTGGCCCGACGTGTAGTACGCGACCTTGATCGGCACACCCAGCGACCCATTGCCATGGATGCAATTGTCGCCGACGAAGCTTCCGCCGAACTGCGAGCACAACGTCTCGGTAGCGGTGATCGTTGGCCCAGGCATGTTGCCGGGCTCCGTTATTATCGAATCGCCGACGCCCGTGAGCGGTCCACAGGTTTCGGTTTCAATGTTGGTGCGGTAGGTGCTTGCACCAGACTGCGGCGCGGGCACGCGGTAGGTGCCGGTGAGAGCCATCCAGAACGACGGCAAGACGATCGCGTTGTAATTTCCGGGCTGCGCGGGACCACCGCCGCTCAGATCGCCCAGCTTCAGCCGAATACGGCGCGCCGCGATCGGCATGTTTCGAAGATTCGTGAGATCGGCGTCGGTGAGCTGGTGATTCGGATTGGTGATGCCGAGCCTGGCGAGCAGCGAGTCGTACGGCAGCGCCCACGGCCTGAGGCATCCTGTTGCAACCACTGGCGCGGTCGCCCACGCGATCGACGTCCGGCGCATGGTCTGCGGGAGGATGTTGAAGATCCCCCCGATCAGATAGCGCGTATTCCGCTGCGTCGTGACGCGTATTGCGTTCGCCTCGACGCTGTCGGCAGCCGTGAACACCTTCGTCGTATCGTTCCAGCGCCCATACTCGGCCACCGGTGTCGCCGCGCCCGGTGGCATGTTGGCGCTGGCTACAGCGATCGCGGAGTCGAGCGCATGGCTCTTGTGGACCAGAAGCTCGACGGCACCGGCGTGCGCGCCGGCATCGGCCGCCGTATGGATGGCGGCGGACTGCTCGACGGTTCGGCTGAAATCGACGGCCAACACTGCCATCACCATCAGACCAACCAGGAGGAATGCTCCGAGCACGAGCATCGCACCCTTCCGATTACGCAGTCTCATGGCCACCTCCGTGTTCTCCTCGCGTGACGCCCTAGGTTAGGGCTCCCCGCGCAACATCGCGCTGATATGCATGACGGCCGGACCCATGATTACCACGAAGAGCGCCGGCAAAATCATCAAGGCGAGAGGGACGATCATCTTGAGCGGAGCCACCGCGGCGTTTTTCTCCGCGGTTTGACGCCGCTTCCTTCGCAACGCTTCAGCATAAACTCGCAGCACGCGCCCAATGCTCGTTCCCCACTTCTCGCTCTGAATCATGCTGGAGACGAGCGTGCGCACTTCCTCCACGCCGGTGCGCGTCCAGACGTTGCGCAGCGCCTCGTCGCGTGGAACGCCGGCGCTCGTCCGCCGATTCACGAGCAGGATCTCACGCGCCAGCTCGGGGTGCAGGAGCTGCATGTCACGGCCAACACGCTGCAGCGCGGCATCGAGGCTCATTCCCGATTCGACGCAGACGACCAGTAGGTCCAACGCGTCGGGGATCGAGCGGCGAATTCGCTCCTTACGCTTGATCACGCGGCGATTGAGATACCACACCGGAATCAGCGTCGCCGCCACCGCCGCCCAGATCACCAGACCAACCAACGCCATGAAACCGACCGGCGGCACCACCAGCGTCACGATCACCGGCAGCAAAACGACCGCGATGACGCGAATGGTGTTGAACACCAGCACCGCCGCCGGGCTGTCGAAGCCGGCCTGCATGAGCTTGTCGCGGAAACGAACGCTCGTGCTCCACGCTTCGGGCAAGCGCTGACGGATCCGCTCGGCGATGCGCTCCTCGGTCGCCGGCTTGATCAGCACCAGCCCGCGGGTCGTGACGATGTCGCCGGTGTCGAGCGCGCGTCCGATCAGCTGACGGCGGCTCCGAGTGACGGAGAGCGCCCAAGCCGCCGCGACGAGCGCGCCGAGAATGATTGTGACGAGAATCGCGAGACTAGAGGGCATACTAGAAATCGATGTCCGCTATGCTGAGCATGATGCTGTATCCGATCACTACCGAGATCGCCGCCGACAGCAGCATCAACTTGCCGACGTCGGAGATGATCATCGGACGCAAAAAGTTCGGATCGGCGAACCAGATGACGATGAAGACCAGCACCGGCAGTGCCGACAGGATCTGCGCCGAGAGCTTCGGCTCCGCCGTGAGCGTCTCGATCTGACCGCGAACCGCGACGCGCTGGCGCATGAGGTCGCTCAGGTTGGTGAGTACCTCCGCCAGGTTGCCGCCAGTCTCACGCTGAATGAGCACCGCGGTCACGAACATGCGCAGATCGAGACTGTCCACGCGCTCCTGGAGCCGCGTCATCGCCGTACGCACGTCGATGCCTAACCGCTGCTCTTCGTAAAAGCGCGAGAACTCGGGGCCGATCGGCGCCGTCATCTCCTGGCCGATGAAGTTCATCGCCGCCTGGAACGAGTAGCCGGCGCGCATGGCGCTCACCAACATGTCGATCGCTTCCGGAAGCTGCGCTTCGAAGTTCATCCGCCGCTTCTTCTGTCGACGACGCAGCCAGAACACCGGAAGAAGCCCGCCGAACGATCCGAGCAAAACGGCGCCGAGCAATCCGCGGATCATCGCCCCGAACGCGATGCCGACGACGGAAGCAAAAATTATGGTCAGGAGGAACGCGCCGGCGGTAACGTTTACGCCCGCGCGCCGGAGCTGCTCGGTCAGCTCCTCGGTGAAGGACCGGCCAGCGAGTATACGGTTGAGCAGCGCCAGCTGACTGACGGCGTCATCGCGCAGCAGACTCGCCGTGCGCGCGGCCTCCGCGGCGCTGTCGAGCCGATCGCGCGCGCGCGTCGCCGCGTCGAGCGTGCGCCGGTTGTAGAACACGTACGCGCCGACCACGACGACGATCGTCGCCACGAACACGCCGGCGAGAAGGAGCAACTCCATGGTCTACACCTTCTCGAACATGAGTGGGGGCAGCTCGACGCCGGCCACGCGAAGCCGCTCGGTGAACCCCGGTCTGATACCCGTCGCCTCGAAGTTCCCCAGCACCCGGCCATCGCCCCCGATGCCGCGACGCCGGTAGCGCCAGATCTCCTGCGTCGAGATCACCTCGCCTTCCATGCCGGTGACTTCGGTGATGCTGGTGATGCGACGCGTGCCATCCGCCATGCGCGCGATCTGAACGACGACATCGAGCGCGGATGCCATCTGCTCGCGCATGGCGCGGTCGGGCAGATTGGTTCCCGCCATCAGGATCATCGTCTCCATACGGGACAGCGCATCGCGCGGCGAGTTGGCGTGAATGGTGGTCAACGATCCCTCGTGACCGGTGTTCATCGCCTGCAACATGTCGAGCGCCTCGGCGGAGCGAACCTCACCGATGAGGATGCGGTCCGGGCGCATACGGAGCGCGTTCTTCACCAGATCGCGTGCCACCACTTCACCGCGTCCTTCCGCGTTAGGCGGACGCGTCTCCAGTCTGACGACGTGCTCTTGCATGAGCTGGAGCTCGGCCGCGTCCTCGATCGTGATGATGCGCTCGTCCGACGGAATGAAGGAGCTCAGTACGTTCAGCAGCGTCGTCTTGCCGGCGCCGGTACCACCGGAGATGAGAACGTTCAACCGCGCGTGGACGCACGATGCGAGCAGCGTGATGATCTCCTCGGTGAGCGTCCCGTTCTCGAGCAGCTGCGGGATGCCGACGTTGGCGCCGAATCGGCGGATCGAGAGGATCGGTCCGTCGAGCGCCAGCGGCGGAATGATGGCGTTGACACGCGAGCCATCCGGCAGGCGCGCATCGACCATCGGTGATGCTTCATCGACGCGGCGGCCGACGCGACTCACGATACGGTCAATGACCGCTAGGAGGTGCGAGTCGTTGCGGAACGTCGCGTTCACGCGCTGCAAGCGGCCGTGGCGCTCTATGTATATCTCGCGCGCGCCGTTCACCAGGATGTCGGAGATCGTCAGATCGCGGAACAGCGGCTCGATCGGACCGAGGCCGATGATCTCGTAGACGACCTGCTCGATGATGTCCTCGCGCTCCGCCGAGCTGAGCGGCGTCTGCTCGGTTCGGAGGAACTCGGTGACCGCGTGCCGAATCTGAGCCGTCAGCTCACGCTCGTCCTTGATCTGATCGAGGGCCTCGAGGTCGAGCCGCTCGATGAGACGGCGATGCAGATCGACCTTGATCTGGTCGAGCGGATCGAGCGCGCGCTCATCGATGCGAGGGCCGAGGATACCGGATGCCCGCTGCGGGCCGGTCTGCGCGCGCGGGTTCGTACGGCCGTCGGCATCAGGTTGCGGGCCGTGCGGTGTACGCTGTCGTGACAGCCGATCGCTCAACGCCATCTATCAGCTCTCCTTCTTGAGGCCAAAGAGCTGACGCAGCCGCGAGCTACCGCGTCCGTTGGTGTTTTCAGCGCCGCTCCGAAGCGCTCCACCGAGCTTGGCCGCGAGCTGTTGATAGCTCCACGCGAGCTTCGATCGGGGATCTACGTCGTACACCGGGACGCCTTTGTTGAGCGCCAACGCCGACGCCCGGTAATCGTTAGGCAGCTTCCAGAAGATCTCACACTTGAGCACATCCGCCGCATCGGCCAGGGTGAGAATCTCCCCCGACGGATAGCGGTTGACGATTACGCACAGCTTCGACTCGGGGTAGCCGAGTCGACGGCAGATCGCCAGCGTCCGCTGCGTGCTGCGGAGCGCCGGTACCGTCAACTGCGTGGTCAGCAAGATCGAATCCGCGGCGTCCATCGCCGCCAACGTTCGTTCGTTCATGTAGTGCTCGCAGTCGAGCACCGTGAACGCGAAGTGCGCTTGCATCTGCTGCACGATCATCGTGATGGCGCCCGCATCGGCGACGTCATCGAGCTCCGGCTTGTCCGACGCCGCCAGCGCCCATACGCCGCCGGGGCATGGCGTAAGAAGCGAATACATCAAGTCGGCATCGATACGGTCCGCCTTGGCCACCAGGTCGCCCAAGTCGTAGGACGGCTTGAGATTCAGGAACACGCGAACATCGCCGCCGGCGACGACCAGATCCGCGACCGCGACCCGCACATCGGCATGATTGTGCGCGAAGCCGTAGGCGAGATTGACTGCCAGGCTGGTGTTGCCGAGGCCACCCTTGCTGCTATAGACCGCCGCCACGTGGCCGCGTCGCACTTCCACCTGCTGGCGGCGCATGAGACGATCCACCGCGGCGGTGAGATCCTGCGGCTCCGGCGGAAAGATCACGAACTCCTGGATCCCCGCGCGCATGGCGCGAAGTATCAGCTCGGTGTCGGCGCGTGGAGCCGTGCCGACGACGCTCATGAAGCGTCCGCGACGAATCTCGCGGTCGAGCGCCGCGAGCTGGACGGCGTCGACTTCCTGAAGTGGGAGGATCACCAGATCGTAGGCGTCGTCGGAAAGCCGAGCGATCGCCGCGCTGATGCTCGGCGCTTCAGCCGGTGGGCCGAAGCCGAACCGGTTGAGGATGCCCGCGACGTCGCCGGGCCCTGCGGCGCCCGCGACGATCAGTGCCTTCCGAGTCGCCACTTCTACTGCTCCCGAACGAAACTCATGCCGGCGGAGGCTGCGGCCCTTGCTGGGCGGGCGCCTCGGACGGCTGTCTCATTTCCAAAGCCTCCTCGGCCGGGCGCTGCGTCTCCGGCTTCGTCGGCACGGTGTCTTGCGGCCGGGGCCGCATCGGATCAACAACGACCGGTGTCACGACAACCAACAGCTCGCTCTCGTTCCGCTGCCAGCGCGTGCTCGAAAAGAGCGCGCCCAGGATCGGAATGTCCTGCAGGAGCGGCACACCGGTACGCACTCGTTCCTGCTCGTTGTTGAACAGGCCCGAGATGATCAGGCTCTGACTTCTCCTTACATCCACGGTAGTCTCGATGCGCCGCGTACGAAAGGCAGGAACGCGAAAACCGGAGATGATGATCGCGTTCCCGAAATCCAGGCTCGAAACCTCCGGCACCAACGTCAGCTTTATCAGCTCGTCGCTCACGATTTCGCCCGTGAATCGGAGCTGAATACCGAACTTCTTGTACTCGATGGAAACTCGCGTGCCAGTGACGTCGGCCGACGTACCCTGGACGACCGGAATCGGGAGCTCGCCACCCGCGAGGAAGGTCGCCGTTTCGCGGTTGCCGGCCAGCACGTTGGGCTCAGCGAGGATCTTGGCCCTTCCCTTTTGCTCCTCCACAGTCAGAAAGCCCAGGAGCTTGTCGGTGTCGAAGTCCGTCAACACCGTCAAGAACTCGGCTTCGGTAGGGAGAAGGATGTTTCCGTCGTCGTCGAAGACGTTGTCGCTGCGGAAGATCCCCGTTCCGATGCGAGTGCCGTTGTCACGGAAGAGGAACGAGGCTCCGAGCTCGCGAATCGCGTCGCGACGCACTTCCGCGAACTTGATGTAAACGGCCAGCTGCATCCGGTCCGAGGGCGAGCGGACCTGGACCCGGAAGTGGTGCCGCCGGCCGCCTATTTCCCAGATGATCGCGTCGGTCTCGCCCGTCGCACGCGCGTTGATCACGAGGTCGCGCTCCGCCACGACGGCGACGTCGGCCACCTCGGGATTGCCAATGGAGACCTTGGAGATCGAGGTCGAGGTGGTGACGGGATACGATCGGCCGATCGGCAGATCGATGCGCTGAATCTGCGTCTCCTGCGCGTGGAGCGCGCTCGGCAGCGCGCCCGGCAAGGAGAGCAGGAGGGCGCCGACGAGCGCTGACGCGAATCGCCGCACGACGCGGGCGAGATTCAAGCTGGTGGCTCCGTGTGAGGGGGAGAGAGGGGCTAAGAGGCGGTGAGACGCTGGCGTTGCGCGGGAGCTACGTAGCTCCGCGCTCGGGTCACGGAGACCGTCCGGTCCGCGAGGTGTCCTTCGGAACGCGCTGCTCCTTACGCTCGGTACCGCGGAAGATCTCCACGACCGAGGAATCGGGACGACGCGGCGGAAGCTGCACGACGACCGTGTTCGGCGCCGCCGGCGCAACACGCAGTGGACGGGGACGCGGCGCTGGAGCCGCGGCTGCCGGCTGCGCCAACTTCAGCTGCGACAGCACGTCGTTCGACGTCGCGCCGCGCGTCTGGATACTATCCGGATCGCCATAGCCGCGCAGCACCAGCTGTATGCTTCCCTGACTCATGGCCAGCGCCAGGCGCTCGGCCTCGTCAGGCGTCACCTCGAGCGTGGCGGTGGTCGCGTTGATCGGACGACCATCGTTCCCGCGCTGGATCTGCGTGCCGACCGACAGCACGCGCATGTTCTCCATGAACACCTTCGAAACCTGGCGCACGTTCGTGGCCACGTCGCGAAGCGTCACCAGAACGTCGACGCGGCTGTTCGGCTGAATGAGGCCGCTGAGACCGGCAACGTCATCGATGCGCACCGCCATGGCGCGCTTGCCCGGCGTGATCTTCACCTCGAGACCCGGTCCGGTTCCCACCGGCGCCAAACGTCCGGGCACGATCGGCTCGCCCTTGAAGATCGGAACACGAGTCACGCGACCGAGCACCGAGTCGACGCTGTTGAACGCGCCGGGCGGTACGGTCGGCGAGGGCCAGGGGTTGGTCTCGACCGCCAATCGGTCGATGCTCGCGCCTTCGGGCAGGTCGCGCGACGCGACGAGCACCGGCATTGTGGCGACGTGGCTGCGTGCCTTGGTCTCTTGCAGCACGCGGTAAACGCCCCACGTGGCAATCGCCGCCACGGCAATCGCCACGTAGAACATCAGGGTATAGCGTCTGTCAGCCATTCGACGAAGAGCTCGCTCCCATTACGGGGTGGGCGACCGCTCCCAACGGAACGATGCCGCACGAGTCATGAAAAGGGTGTCTTTACCGATGTACTTCACGAGTGGTGTAATCAGCACGAACGGATGGTTCTGTACTCTCACGGTAATGCGCCCGTTGGTCGCGGTGCTGTCGAGTACCGAGACCATCGAGGTGTCGATCGGCGTGTAGTAGTTCTTCACAACGCCCTTGATCGCCACGACCGCCGCGGCGTTGCTGGGCTGCGAGTGCACGGATGCGAAGCGCGCGCCCTCACGTACCGCGCCGATCAACTGATTCAGCGTGTATTCAGCTCGACTGAAATCGATGATGGCGCACACGAGCAATACGAGTATCGGCGTCATCAGCGCGAACTCGAGCACGACCGCGCCATTTTCTTCGCGCCACAGTCGACGCATGGTGGTCCTCATCAAGAGCCGAAGATCACGCCCGGCCACCACGCCACGATTGCCGCCCCGGCGGCAAGTGCCACTCCGTACGGAAGCCGCACCGACGCCGGTGATTCTTTGGCGTCGTTATGCATCATCGTGCTCGGAGCCGCGATGGCGATGGCCACCGATCGCGCGGAGTTGACCACGCCGCGCGCGCGGACCATCCAAAAGATAGCTAGCGCACCGCCGATGAGCGCTGCCAACAACGCGCCCTCGAGCGCACCGGTCACTCCGAGCCAGGCGCCCGAGGCGGAAAACAGCTTCACGTCTCCCGCCCCGAGCAGGCGCACAATGTGAAACGGAAGCCAGATCGCCAATCCGACTCCAAGACCCGCGACTGCCCGAAGAGCGCCCGCGCTCGCACCAAAGGTCAGAATGGAGTACAGCACTCCGCCAATGGCCAACGCGGCGACGATCCTGTTGGGGATCCGTCGAGTCCGCACGTCCGATATGCACGCAGCCAATAACAGCCCTACGAACGCCAGCCCCGAGATCACCCCGGTCGGCGATCCCGAAAACATCTTCCGCTCTTGCCGAGCTCGTCAGCTCGCGGTCGTGATCTTGTTCGAGAGCGTGTTCAACCAGCCCGAGATGTTGTTGCGATACGCACCGATCGCCACGATGAGGCCGGCAACCAGGATCGCGATCAACAGGCCATACTCGGCGATGATCGCCCCTTCCTCGTCAGCGAGGAAATTCCGCGTGAGCGCCTTCAGCTGATGCATTGTCGTACTCCTTCAGGGTGAGGATGAATTGAACCGCGTGCAGCTCGAGCGATGCCATCTCGTCGATGCTGCGAACGAGAGGTGAAGTGCCACGCCGAAGACTCGCGCGCCTCTTTTGCTGCCGAGGGGGGGAAGCAACCTAGCACTCGCCGACTCGCTCGGGCAAGATGCGTGTCCGTCGCCGCGCGCGGTGTCGGGTGCCATTTTGTCGCCGGTCAGTTCGACCGATTAGTGGCGGTCAATCGTGTCGCGCGGAACGTATATCAGGCGGATTGACCTGCCTATCCGGCGAGCCTGATTGAACTTGCGGAGCCACAAGTAACCGTCGTCGATCCGGCCATCCACGATGCCGACCAGATACCTTTCGCTCACGGCGATCCAGCCAGTTGCCGCTTGACTCGGTGCAAGCCGATGGTAGGACGCGCCAAGGTGTTGCGTCGGGTCAGCGGTCCCGTAGTACGCGACAGTCACGTCTCCAATTCGCCGCTGCCGCAGCTCGTCGCCTAGCCGTAGCAGGTCCTGCCCCCAATCCACGTTGCTGTCGTCCACGAGGCGCTCGGGACGCCGGCCGCCCAACTCGTTAAAGGCGGGCAGATGGTCCGGATGCGCCCGGACTGCCCCGAACAGCTGCCAGGCGAGCAGCGCTATCACTGCGGCCCGCGCGACGCGGCTCCGGAGCTCGCCACCTCGCCAGAGATGGTCGACGGCAATGCCTGCCGAAACGGCCAGCAAGGGGTAGAGCGGAAGCACGTACCGGACACCGGCATTGATCGAGGAGGGAAGGACCGCCAGGAGCATGGCAATGGCGGCGATCGCCGGCGCAGCCACGACCCACGCCTCGTCTCGGGATCGTCTAATGAAGGGAAAGGCCGCTCCCATTGCGGCCAGGAACAGCATCGGCAGCGGTGTCTTCAGCGCCAACACGACCGGGAAGTAATACCACCAGCCAGTGAGACTTCGCTCGCCGAACAGGTAGCTGGCGTGGCCGATGGCACTGTGATGAATGACCTGATAGATCCCGGCCACTAGCTCCGGAGCCGGCAACGGCATGGTGCCAAGCCAGCGGAAGGAGAATCGATAGGCAGCCCAGATGGTGAGTATCGAGGCCCAACCGGCGATGCCGAGCCCGCGCGGATAGGAGATGCTCCGCATCGTCGCACTTTCCCGACGCCGTCGCGACAGCAGCCACGCTATTGTCAGCCCGGCTGCGCCAACCGGAAAGAACAACACGGTAGACAGCTTGCTGACGACGGCTGCGCCTAACGAGACGCCTAACAGCACGCTGCGGCGAAGGTCCGGGCGCTCGAGCCAACACCAGTACGCCAGCAAGGAGGCATTCAGCGTCGCGGTGACGGCCATGTCGTTCGTGGCCAGCCCTGCATGCGCCAATACAGGCCATGAGCCGGCGAACGCGATGATGGCGCCCAGTGCAGCCGTGTCTCCGCCGAGTCGGCGCGCCCACACCCACACTGCCACGCACGCGAGGATGAAAAACGGAAGCATTCCCGCGCGAGCGAGCGAGAGATTCTTCGTGTATCCCTCGACGCCGTTCGCGTAGAGGATGGCGTTCCCCTCTACCCACATCGAGGGCGAGCCTCGTAGCCGATGCCCAGCGAGATACGGCCCGAGGGCGACGGCGGCGCGCGCTAGCGGCGGGTGCTGCTCTTCAAACGTGAAGCGGCCGTGCTGCCACCACTCCATACCGGCGGCGATGTGACCAGGCTCGTCGTACGTCTGGCTGAACACGCCATACGTGGAGACGATCGCCAGCGTGGCGATCAGAACGACGGTGAATCCAGCGACGCGTGCGACAGTTGGCGAAGCAGCGCCGGCGTGCGACACGCTATTCCGGAGATCGGCGCTCGATCCCTTCGAGCGCGCGCTCGGTCCGACGGCGCAGCTCCGCGGTGGCGGTGCGTCGGCGTTGCGCGACGGACAGCGTTCCGTTCCATGCCGCGGCGATTCCGAGCAATACCCAGGCGGTGAGCGACATGAGGAGCAACGTACGCAGCTGCCACGGCGCGGTGGTGAAACCGACCGGTGCCCAGCGACCGAGCAGCTCTTCGACTCCGGTCACGCTCCAAAGGAGCTCGACCGCCGAGAGCGCGAAGATCACCAACGAGAGACGCGCAAGCAGACGAGGCATGCGTCCCTCTCGGCCATAATGTCGTGCCTGACGAGCGGTGACGATTGCCAGGATCAGACCGCTGACCCATTGGATGACACCGGCGATCGGAAGAATCGATCCCACGTCACATCCGAGGAAAGGTGAAGGCCGGGCGTGTCGGCCCGGCCTTCACATGATGTCGCGGCGACGCTCAGTGCGCGAGCGAAGAAGACGACAATGCTGCGCTTTCCCGCCCCGGTTGATCGCTGCCCAGGAGGGGACCCGAATCGGACCGTCGCACCGACTCATCGAAGCCGACCTTCTGTCCATCTCCGCGAACCGGCTCCGCCCGCGATGCAGTGACTCCGCTGCGAGAGCCGGCGGGCGCGCCGATCGCTCCCTTGAGCTCTCCAACCCATCCGTCGACGCGCTCGTTGAAGGCCTGTGACACACCCGCGATCAGGCGTGCCGCGAGATCATCGAGCAATCCGCCGACTTTACTGCTCGCGCCGCCAGTGGCCGCGACCGTGGCCGCTGCTGCCTTCACATCAGCGTTCGACTTTGCGAGCAGGAAACCAGCGCCGAGCGCGAGCCCGAGCGCCGGCCACGGATGGTCACGCACGAGTTGCGCGACGTTCACCTTCCGCTCGAGTGCTTCGATCGTCTCCGACATGCGCTCTCGCGTCAGCTCGATGTCGCGCCGGACTTCAGCTGTCGTTTCAGCCATTCCTTGTCCTCCTTCAACGTCGCAACCGTCTCGTCGGGGACGAGGCGTTCGGATGAGAGCAGCGCCATCCCGCGCAGCGCAAGCCAGAGCGCGATCCCCATCAACAGCAGGGCCATCACGAGCGCCGCGATCCAGTAGTTATCGCCGAGCCATTGATCGCCGGCCAGCAAAATCAGCCCGGTGAGCAACGCGAGGCCGCCGAGGAGTGCGAGCACTCCGCCAATCGCGACCTGCCCACCGCCGACGCTCACGCCACGGATCAGCTCGGCCATCTCGAGCCGCGCCAGCCGGAGCTCGTCGCGCACCAGACGCGCGCCGTCATCCGCGAGGTCGCGGATGAGCGCACCCATCGACGCGCGTCCGTTGCCTAACGACTCAGCCATCGGTCACATGCGCGGACGTCCACCGCGCAGCACCTTGCCCAGCAGGTAGCCGACGCCGACGGCGACCAGCAATGCACGGCCCGGATTGGCGCGCACTTGCCGCTCGACGTCGCCTTTCATCTTGTCGATGTCGGCGTTGCGCACCCAGTTGGCGGTGCTCTCCATGCCGTGGGCGAGCGACTCGGATGCGCGATCGAGAGTCCGATCGATCTTCGCGGTGTTGGTGCCCTGACCGAGCTCGCCGGACGTGCCGACCGAGCCGGTCTGCGCGCTCTGGTGATGAGTCACGCGATCTCTGATTCGCTGCGCGCCATGCTCGAGCTTGTCGGCCAGCGAAGTCTTCAACTGGCTTGCTTTCTCGCGTGCTTTGCCGCCAGTGGATTGCGTGCGGCCGTAGCCACTCTCCGCCAGGCCAGTCGAGGTGCCGCTCGTGGCGCTACTCGCGCCGAAGGAGTCCGAGCCGCTCAGATCAGCGCCGCCGGTGCTGCCGGTACTTCCCGAGCTGCCCGCGCCGCTCTCGCTCCCCGTGCCACCGAATCTGCTCCCCGACGTACCGACGTTCTCGTTCGGATCGTACTGCATCTCTCTCTCCCTTCTCTGAGGCAAAGCGACCACGACTGCACGCTATGTGCCGGGGAGAGCAGCGTCGCGCGTCGATCAGCAGTAACGCTCGAATGCGCCGGTGAGATCTCTGGCGATCGATTCGGCGGAGCGTCCTTCGATCTGATGTCGTTCGAGCATGAACACGACCGCGCCATCTTTGAGCAGCGCAATCTGGGGCGACGATGGCGCGTAGCCCGTGAAGTAGCTTCGCGCTCTCGACGTGGCGTCGAGGTCCTGGCCCGCGAACACGGTGGTGAGCGACTCGGGCTTCTTGTCGCTCTTGAGCGCGATGGCGACCGCCGGGCGCGCGTTGCGCGCGGCGCAACCACAGATGGAATTCACGACGACGAGGGTCGTTCCGCGCGAATCCTTCAGCTTTGCATCCACCGAGTCGGCGGTGCGCATCTCTTCGACGCCGAGCCGTGTGAGCTCCTCGCGCATGGGCGCGACCAGCCGCTCATCGTATGTCAAAAGTCCTCCTCGACCACGCCCTCTCGAACGAGCGCAAGAATGCCCGACTGCGGCAGCACGAGATAGCGTTCATTCTCGAACGTGATCTCCACCGCGGCGCGCCGAAAGAAAAGCGCATAGTCGCCGATCTTCGCCTGCATGGGCAGGAAGCGCGTCTCGCGCGACCCGGTACGCCACGGCTCATCGCCGGGAACATCGCCTGGGTCGGGGAGTGGAAGGCCGGGCCCGGTGGCGACGATACGCCCACCCTGCACCGCCTGCGTGTCCACGGCGGTTGGCGGGAGGTAGAGACCGACCTTCGTACGCTCCTCCCCTTCCTCGGGCGCGATCAGCACGCGATCTCCGACCACGATCAATCGCTTGTCGTTCTTCCGCACGGAGTCCTCAGTTGTTAGGCACGATCAGCCCGCCACCGCGGTGGGCTCACTCTTCGTGCGCGCGGAGATGCTCTTCGTGGATGGCCTGGGCCGTGTGCTCACGATGCTCGCGTTTGAGAAGTGCGTAGCGAACGATCTGCACGGCGATCGCCAGGACCGCAGCGAACAGCGAAACCATGAGCAAGCGTCGGACGATGATGGAACCGACCGAGCCCACCCAGTCGTGCCAATGCGCCGCGGTCGTCCCGAAGCGCTCGAGGCCCAGCGCGGTCAGCAGCCCGCTGGTGAGCGCATCGGCGATGCCGACGAGCAATCCGAACACGGGAGCGCGCCAGAGCCAGTGGCGGACCGGAAAGTTTCCGAGGTGCGCGGTCGCCAGGCCGAGCACGACGAAGAGCCCGAGCACGATGCCGAGCACGAAAACGAGATTGCTTCCCGATACGCCCATCACGGCCCATCGGAAGAGCCGCGACATCACCCCCGCCGCCAGCGCCATCGGTACGAGCTGGAGCGACAGTCGCCGGAAGAACGCCGGCTCCTGAACGCGCCACTCCACCGTGTGCTGCGGAAAAAAGCGCGACATGAAGGAAAGATAGATGCCGGGGTCGGTGTTGCGCATTAGGGAGAAGCGAACAGCGGCTGGTAGCAGCGCCAAGGGCCACTACTGATCTTCGATCGCGGCACTCCACGAAATCCGTACTGCCCCCTCCAACGACTTCGCCGTGGGACACTTGTCCTGATGGCGCGACAGCGCACGCTCCACGACGTCGCGCGTGCCCGCGGGAATGCGAAGCCGATACGCGATGCTGATCTCGGTGAGTCGCACGATACCGTCTACGACCTCGTTCACCCCTTCGGCGTCAGCGGATATGTCCGACGCAGCAAGCTTGATCCCGCGCACCTCCAGTGCGCCGTTGAGCGTGCCCAGCATTCACCCCGCTGTCGCCGCGACGATGTAATCGACGGGGAGCGGAAGCGGCTTGCTGTCGATCTTGTAGTGCGCGGCGACGGGTCCGTGCACGCCCATGTCGAACGTCGCGCCGGTAGCGATCGTCGCGCGGCGATGCACGCCCTCCACTTTCACGATCTTCGATGTTGCTCTGTACAGCTCGCTCATGCCTTCTCTCCGACCGGGGTCTGGTGGCGCGCGGGGGTGGGACGCACACCAGGATACATCTGCTGGAGCCGCTCGCCAGGCGTGAGCTTGGGATCGGTCGTCTGCTTTGCGCTCTCACCGCGCTCGCGGAGCTCCTTCGTGAGGCGCTGCATCTCGGCGAACGCTTCGGCCGCACGCCGCTCCGAATCCGCTCGACGCGACGAGTATTTCCGCATGCTGTGCGCGATGAGCAGACCGGACACGGCGAGCATGGCGACGACCAGGCCGAAGAATGCCATCATGGGGGCGGTCATTCCGGACGTACCTCTGAGAGGGCGATTTGGAGGGCCGGCAGGTAGGATTGGGGGCCCGTTCGAAGGCTCCCCCAACAACACGAGTATGGCGCGAACGCAGCAACACCCTTTCCGAGGTAGGGGTGTATAGTGACGTTACCGTAGTTAGCTTGCCTTGGAGCGCCTCGCTCGCCAGGGAGGCGGCAGTTACGACAGGTCCGTCGTGTGCATGCCCTCGGCCCGCGCACGCCCCCATGGAGGATTCGTGCTGAACCGTTCGACCGCTGCCATTGGTGCGGCAGCAGTACTGCTCTTGGTCTCAGGCGCCGCGGCCACTGCCGCCGCGCAGATCACTTCGCGCCCTGCTACCAGCTCGCTGTCGGGTCTCGTCACGGCTAGCTACGACTCGACCGCGGATTCCACTCGGGTTCGCTCCGCCGTCGTCCCAGTGCGCGGCGACCTCAAGATGTACGCGGGTTATCGTTTCGCCGGAGCCGCCCCGACCGAAGGGCCAATGTTGGTCTACCTCGTCTTCCAGGAGTCATCTCCGGCACCGACGTGGGAAAGCCCGCACGGCCGCACGCTCGAGCTCTGGGTCAACGACAAGGACAAGATCCGCATCGAGCGCACCGAGTACATGCGGCGCACAGGCTACGAGCGCGGCCCACTCAAGGTCGACATCACCGAATGGGTGTGGGCGACGATGCCAGCCGAGACGTTCGCCAAGATTGCCGGCGCGAAGAAGGTCGAGGGTCGCCTCGGCACACGCTACTTCGAGTTCGGCACCCAGCAGCTCGAGACGCTTCGCGAGTTGGCGTCGAGCCTGCCCGCGACGAGCTCGACCGCGGCCGGTGTGGTGGATCCGTAGACGTCGAGATTCGAGATTCGAGAATCGAGATTCGGCAAGGCAATAGGGCCGGCGTAGCGCCGGCCCGTTCCATTTATAATCTCGAATCTCGAATCTCGAATCTCGCTATGGCCCAATCGGCCTGAATATCCACAGACTCTCTATCCTCGCCCGGTCCATCACCGCCGGCTGCCTGACAAGTGCCCGGCTCGGATCGGCCGGGAATCCCGCGGCGTCGTAGGCGAAGGAGATTCCGGGGAGCGAGGGGATGGACACGACGTAGTGTCCTTCGCCGCTGGCGTACGCGAGCACCGGATAGAAACTCCGCATCTCGCCGATCGTCGAGCCGACGCCAATCCCCTGCGGCGTCGTAAAGGCGCTGTCGTAGACGAGCACACGCACGATCGACGTGTCACGCGTACCGGTGCTCACCGCGATCACCCGATGATCGCCGAAGTGCACGACGTGCGCGCGCTCGCGTACCCCCTCGACCGCCATGTACGACGTATCGGTCACCCGGCACAACCGGGCCAGGATCGACACCTTCACGCCCAGCTGCGCAATGCCGACTCCGCCGGGAGACAGCGGCGGGAGCTCCCGCCCATCGCAGCGCGGATCGACACGCGGCGCGCTGTCGGTGCCCTTTGATGCGTCTGCCTGACGATTGCCTTCGTTCCGTCGCTCGCACGCCCCCGCCACGAAGAGCGCGGCGAGCAGAGCAATCAGGGCACGACGGCGATGCACTCGATCTCGACCCGTGCGCCTAACGCCAGTCCGTTCGCGCCGAACGAGCTGCGCGCCGGCTTGGCATTCGGAAAATAGGCCGTGTACACGACGTTCATCGCCGCCCACTCCTGCATGTCCGCCAACATCACCAGACATTTCACCACCCGATCCATGGACGAGCCGCTCCGGCTCAGCACACCGCGAATGTTCTCCATTGCCTGACGAGTCTCGGCCGCGATGCCGCCGGCGACGAGATTCCCGTCAGCCCCAGTGCCGATCTGTCCGGAGAGAAAGAGCAGATTGCCGACCCGCACGGCGGGAGAGAAAGGCAGGTCCGTCGGCGTGGCCCAGGTGACGAACTCCACCCGTGGTCCCTTGTTCGAGCGATGCAGTCCACAGCCGGCGAGAGGGAGGAGCAGCAGCGCAAACATTGTCAGGCGTCGCATGGCGCCAACGATGCGCGTGCCGGCGCTCGGGCGGTAGAGGTGACGCGCGCGCTACGCCGTGCGGCTCAGTCCTTCGACGCGAGCACCGCTCACGATGCCAACCAGCAGCTCTTCGAGACGCTCGAACTCGAATGGCTTGCTCAGCACAGGCTGTAAGGTCGAGTCGAGAAAGGCACGACTGGACTCGCTCACCGTGTCGCCGGTGATGAAGAGAATGCGCGACGCCAACGCCGGTGCCTCGAGCTTCAAATGCTCGAACAGCGTCGGCCCATCCATCCCTGGCATGCGAAGATCGCACACTACGGCGTCGAACTCTTTCTCGCGCACGAGCTCCAGCGCCGCTTCACCCTCCGGCGCGGTCTCCACGCTGAAACGGCGCAGCCGCCCGAACGCCTTCATCCCGCTCCGCAGCGAGGGCTCATCGTCGACGAAGAGAACCCGGATCCCCTTGAGGGGTGAGCGCTCCAGGAACGTAGTGGGGCCCACCACTCCTGGTATCGGCTCACTCTCGCCATCGGCGGTCGGCAACGAAACGTGAAACGTCGTTCCACCTGCTGAACTATCCACGATCTCGATCGATCCGCCGTGCGCAGTAACGATCCCGTAGCTGACGCTGAGGCCGAGTCCCGTTCCATCCGATTTGGTGGTGAAGAACGGCTCGAACACGCGCTCGCGCACATCGCCGGCGATGCCACACCCGGAATCCTGCACGCCGATCATCACCTGGTCGCCATCACGCTTCGTGAAGACACGCAGTGTTCCGCCGCGCGGACTCATCGCCTGAATGGCGTTGGTGACGAGGTTCAGAATTACCTGCTGCAGCTGTCGCGGATCGCCGCTCACCGGCGGAAGATTCGCGGGGAAATCGGTCTCGAGCGTAATCCCGCCCGACGTCATCTCGTACCCTCGCAGCCGGAGCGTGCGCTCGACGATCTCGCTGAGGTCGAGCCGCTGCCGCTGGCTCTCGCTGCGCCGCGCGAACGTCAGCAGATCCTTCAACACCTGGCTGGCGCGCACGGTCTCGGCGCGGATGACTTCGATCGATTCGCGCTGATCGGGCGCCAGATGCCCGTCGCGCAGCAACAGCTGAGCATACGCGCTGATCGTGCTCAGAGGATTGTTGACTTCGTGCGCCACGCCCGCCACCAGCTCGCCCACGGCTGCCAACCGCTCGGTTTCCGCCAGCCGCGTGCGCATCTCCCGCTCACCGGTGATGTCACGCCCGACGAACAGGACCGTCGGCGGCTCCGCTTCAGGGAGCATTCGCGCTGCCAGCGATACGGTGCGCACACCGCGCTCGTGCTCGAAGCGCACCTCGAGACGAGACGGCGCGCCACCCAACGCCTGCGCGATCTCGTAGCGAAGACGATCGCGGTCCTCGGGGACCGCGAATTCGTCGATCGACTTGCCGATCACCTGAATGGGCGGAACGCCAAGTATGTCGCGCACCGCGTCGTTTGCTTCGCGCACGCGCCCGCTCTCCAGTACGGTGAGCACGGCGTCGGGTGCTGCGCGGAAGAGCGTGCGGAAGCGCCATTCGGTCTTTCGCAGCGTTTCGACGAGATCGGCGTTGGCCAGCGCGACGGAGAGGAGATCGGTCATCGCTTCGACCCGCGCGATCTCGTCGTCGGTGAACCACCGCCGCGCACGCGACACCACGGTCACCGCGCCGATGCGCTCGCCTCGACGCTGAAGCGGGATCACCGCGATACCGCGCACCGGTTGTTCGCTCACGCGCCACTCCGCCTCCGCTAGACTCTCCGGTCGACTGTGCAGCTGCACGTCCTCCGTGTACCACACGTCGCCCGTGCGGACCACGATACCCATCGCCGAGCTTTCGCCGGAGATGTGTTGACCGCGCGTCAGGTCGGAGATGTCGGTGCTCGCCGCGATCTGCAGACGGCGATCCTCAGTGACCAGTGCCACGACTCCGCCGTCGCCCTGCACCACGTCCACAGCCGCCTCGAGGAATCGGCTCAGCACGCGGTCGGCACTCAGCTCCACGGCGATCTGCTGCGCCAGCGTCCACATGCGCTGGAGGACGCGCTGTGCTTCGGCCAGCTCGCGCGTCCGCGATCCCACACGCTGCTCCAGCGTGATCGACACCTCGCGCTCGGCCTCGACGGTGCTGGCGAGCATGGTCGTGGCGCGATGCTGAACCCAGAGCGCCTGCCCCGCGCGCGCCGCGAGCAGCACACCGAAGATCGCGATCGCTATCGAGAGCGCCGGATCGGGCTCCGAGCCCATGCCGAGCGCCACCGCCGAGAACGACGCGATCAAGATCGCCACTACGATCGACGTGATGCGAACCTTCCACGCGTGCGATGCGACCGCCGGCAGCTCGCTGGACTGCGCCGCAATCGTTAGGCGCGGGTGATCGACCGCAGTCACCCAGCAGAGAATGGTGAGCGACCAGAGAACGACGATGCTCCGGTCGATCTCCCCGCCAAACATCAAGACGCTGTGGCTATAGAGAAAATTGGCGATCGCCACGAAGACGGTGCCCAGCGCGAGGCCGCCCGCTACTCGTACGCCAAGTACTTCCCCTCGCCAGGCCATCAACAGCGCGACCAGGATCAGGTTCGTGGTGGCGAGTGTATCCCACAGGAGAGAGGCAATGCGTGTCCAGCCGGCAACGGCGACGGTGCGGTCGGTCGCGTGCTCGATCTGCAGGATCACGATCACCGCCGCGGCCACGAGCAGCAGCGCGTCGAGCAGCGCTTCGGTGCGCATCCAGCTTCGTTGACGGCCGAGCGATGCCCCGAGACCGATCGCCAGCACCAGCTGACCGGTGATGCCGACGATCGCTTCGGCGACGGGAACTGTGGGTGGCTCGCCGGTCGCGAGCTCGCGCACGAGCCACGCGGCCGCGCCCAGCGCGGTGAGGAGCGCGGCGCCTGTTAGGCTGGCGAAGAGCACGCGTCTCGTGCCGCTCGCGCGCCGTGTGGCGATGGTGCCGGCGCCGATCGCGGCGACCGTTTGAAAGAGGAAGAGCGCGCCGCTGATCGCGTTGGGGATGCCAGGTCTCGTCGCCATGGGCGACAGCACGTAGGCGATCGTCGCCAGGCAGAGCGCCTGTGCGACCGTGGCGACCTCGACGCGACCTAGAGAAAGGCGGCTGGTACTCATCTCAACTAGGACGCGCTACAAAACGTTTGGTTGCGCGTCGCTAGGCATGCGGGCCCGGTCCCATCGGGTTGCGTCGATGTGACGATGCGGTGGCCCAGTTCTTTATCTGTGAGGGACTTGCTCCACCTCGGTACCGAGGAAGGAAACAATGATCGATTGGAACGACGAGGATGGCGGCGCGCCGGGCGGGTGGGGCGGAGGTGACAAGACGCGCGAGCCATGGCTCGAAGACGCGGATGCTTGGCGAGGCGGGACTACGCGACCTCGCTTACCCTGGGACGTCTCCGTGTCCGGCGACGACGATGATCGCTGGCGCGGAGACACGCATTTGGCGGAGTGGCCGGTGTGGGACGCCGGTCCCGAATACCACATGTGGAAGCGGCTCGCCGAGCAGGACCTCGAGGCGAACGACGACGACTGACATGCTCGCCGGTCCGCCGCTCCACGCGGCGTCAGAAGCGCAATCCTATCCGGCTCCAGCGAGCGTCGAAGCTCTCCCAGTCAATCGAGAAGTAGATGAACAACGGACGTCCGCGCAGATTCTCGCGCGGCACGAAGCCGTAGTATCGCGCATCCTTCGAGTTGTACCGATTGTCGCCGAGTGTGAAGAAGTGCGTTGCCGGTACGACGATCGGCCCCCAGTTGTCATGCGTGGGCGTCGACGGCGCGCTGCCGAAGCGCGAGCGGCCTAACGCGTACTGCTTCTGCCACACGAACGACGGATCGTAGGTGTCCTGCGCCAGCGCCTGATCCGCGCCGTAGCCCTGCCGTTGCGCGATCCCGTTCACGTGCAACAACGCGTTCCGCATGTGCAGCGTGTCGCCCGGAAGACCGACGATGCGCTTCACCACCGTCGGATGTCCATCGCTGGCGTCGGGTGACTTGTACACGGCGATCTCGCCGCGCTTCGGCTCCGAGTATCCCGGGAGATTGATGTTGGTGAATGGGATGTGCGGGCCATAGGCGAGCTTGTTGACGAAGAGGAAATCGCCGACCAGCAGCGTCGGCTCCATGCTCCCCGACGGGATGCGGAATGCCTCTATGAAGAACGTGCGGATGAAGAGAAAGATGAGCGCCGCGCCGAGAATGGAGCGGAAGAGCTCACGCCGCGAGGTGCGCTGCGTCTTCCCGCGTGCCTCGGCGACTACGGTCTTAGAGCCAGTGGTCCGGCGTTTTTTCTCGGCTACTGCCATTGGCGCGTTAATCGACTCAGAGAGACGTCATGTGACGATGGTGACGGTGCAGTCGCCCCGCCGTCAACGCAATCTCGATGGCGCGCACACTCGCACACAAGGGTTCACGCACGAGGGGGCGCGCTCCCGCGAGCGCGCCCCCTCCGCATTGTACCCGGACGTGGGTCAGGCGTTCTTGAGATGTCTGTTGACGAGCTTCGTCATCTCGAACATCGAGACTTGGCGCTTGCCGCCGAATACGGGGCGGAGCCTGTCATCAGCGTTGATCATGCGGCGATTCTTCGAGTCCTGGAGTCCATTGCGGCGAATGTAGCCCCAGAGCTTCTTCGTCACCTCGGTCCGCGGCATTGCGCTCGAGCCGACCACCGCGCTGAGGGAATCATCGGGCTGCATGGGCCTCATGAATGCCGGATTGGGCGCGCGCTTCTTTCCGCTGCTCCGGCGCGCTTTCCGACCGGCGCTCTTCCGGCGTGCGGACTTCCGGGCACCGCCCTTCTTCGCCCTGCCCTTCTTTCTCGCACCGCCTCTCTTTTTCGTGGCCATCGATGACCTCTCCGAAGGTGAAATGATCGCGTTCGACAGAGGGAAACACGAGTCCGACGGCGCACAAACTACAATGACTGCCACGATGCGCAATAGGCGAGAGGCAGCTTTTTCATAGGGGAAAACACAAAAAACATCGGGACTCGGGACTCGGGACTCGCGTTCCGGCGAGAGAGACCTTATCGCCAACACGCCGAGTCCGAGTCCCGAGTCCCAAGTCCCAATGTCTTAGCGAACCACCAGCGTCCCCCTCATACTCGGGTGCAGCGCGCAGATGTATTTCCACTCGCCGCGCGCGCGAGCCACCATGCGCCACGTCCCCTTCGGCTGCACGATGCCGGAGTCCCAGCTGGAGTCGCTGGCGGTCGCCGTATGGGGGACGATGTCATCGTTCCGCCACACGACGGTGTCGCCAACGCTCACCGTGACGTTCCCCGGTGCGAACGCGAACGAGGCAATCGCCACAGTGCGCGCTACGGGGCGCGACTTCGCAGAGTAAGCGGCCGATCGGGCGGCGCCGGCCGCGGGGAGCGCCAGCAGCGCTCCACACACGGCGATCAACAGGCGACGCACCTTCCACGCGTGCATCAGTTCCCCACCGCCTTGCTCACCATCTCGGCGTGTTCAGTGTGCGCCACGAACGCCGGTCGGACACTCACCAGCAACGCCTTGAGCTCGGCGTTCGATGCGCTCGGGATCAACGCGCTGTCCACGGCGCCCAGCGCCGTCTTGTGATAGGCAACTTCATTGGCGATGTACGCCCGGTCGAACTCCGCGCCGCTCTTCTTCGCCAGCGCGGCGCGCGTGTCATCGGCGCCCTTGGTGAGGCCGGTGCTGGTCTCGTTCGGCACCGGCGTGAGCTTGAGCTTCGTTGCCAGCTCGACGGCCGCGTTGTTCACGCCGTTGTGATCGGTCACCATCTGCTGCGCGAACTTTCGGATTTCGGGATTCTGCGACTTCTGAAGCGCGAGCTCCGCGTTCTTGATGTCGATGGTGTTCGCCGCGAGGACGATGGCCGCGATGTTCGCGTCCGTGAGCGCCGGTGACGCCGCCGCCCCATCCGCGGCGGTGCCGGCATCATACGCCGAGCTCATCTGCATCGAGCCGGCCGACGTGCAGGCGGTGAGGATGACACTGGCAAGGAGTGCGAGAGAAATGCGAGTCAGCGACATGAGAAGCTCCTCGTTCTGATTGGGTGAATGAATTGCTTGGGTGTATCTACGACGGCTCGCGGTAATCGGATCTCTCGTGGCGCGCTCCACTGGCGCCTCTATTTCGCCCCCCTACATTGGCCCGGATGAATCCGTCTCCGTCTTCCAGCACGTATGGAACTGGAACGGGAACCGAGCGCGATACCACGCTCGTCCGTCGGATGGCGGACGGCGATGAGACTGCGCTGGGGGCTCTCTATGATCGGTGGATCACCTTGGTGCATTCGCTAGCGGTGCACCTTCTGCGCGATGCGCAGGAAGCGGAGGAGGTAGTCGAGGAAACGTTCTGGCAAGCGTGGCGTCAGGCGGCTCGCTACGACGCGTCGCGCGGCGCGGTCTCGACATGGCTCACGACGATCGCTCGAAGTCGGGCGCTCGATCGTCTTCGTGCGCGTCGACGTGTACGGGAAGAACCGTGGTCGCAGCTGGCGCCCGACGTCGAAACCGAGCGGATGCTGCCGGCAAGCGAGGGAGAAAAAGATCCGCTCGCCCGCGCCGAAGCAGCCGAGCGTCGAACGTTGGTGCGCTCCGCGCTCGACAGCCTGCCGCCGGAGCAGCGCGAAGTACTCGAGATGTCGTACTTCGGCGGTTTGAGTCAGAGCGAGATCGCCGAGCGCACCGGGCTACCGCTGGGCACGGTGAAGACGCGAGCGCGGCTGGCGCTCGACAAGCTGCGTGACCGATTGGCCGTGCTCCACGAAGGCGCACCTGGAGGAACGAAGTGAGGCACGACGAAGCACGAGAGATGATGGCCGAGCTGGCGCTGGACGCGCTGTCCGCCGAAGAGCGGGAGCGTGTTCGGGCGCACATCTCTTCGTGTACGGAGTGCCAGCGCGAGCTCGCGTCGCTCGAAGACGCCGTCGGTGCGCTGGCGTACGCCGCGCCCGTCGTCCCGCTTCATGCGTCACGCTGCGACCCGATGCGCCAGCGACTGGTTGGTCGCGCCGCTGCCGAGCGCGAATCGAAGTCGGGCGCGGCTCCCGGTGGAGACGTGACTCCACTGCGATCGATGCAGCGCACCGATGCGCGACCGAGTCGCGCGGCTCGCTGGATGGCTCTCGCCGCCTCGCTGCTCGTTGCGGCCGCCTTGGGCTCGTATGCGCTCACTCAGCGAAACGAAGCCGACCGGTTGAACGCCGAGCTCCGCACGGCGGTCGGCGAGAGCAAGCAGCTCGAGGGCGAGGTGGACTCGCTCCGTCGCGCGGTAGCCAGCGTGCTCGGCCCCGCGGTGCAGGTCGTCGAGCTCTCGTCAGGCGGCGAGCGTCGACCGGGCGGGCGAATGTTCTGGGATCAGGCAACCGATACGTGGACCTTCGTGGCCCACGATCTCCCGGCATTGCGCGCCGGGCGAACCTATCAGCTGTGGCTGATCGACGCGACGCAGCAGCGTATCAGCGCCGGGACGTTCGCGCCGCAGCCTAACGGGCGCGCATTCGTGCAAGCGACCTATCGTCTGCCGCCGGATTCGCTGGCGATGATCGCGGTAACCGAGGAGCCGGAAGGCGGCGTACCGCAGCCGACCGGCGAGATCGTGATCGCCGGGAACGCCACTCGTTAGGCATCAGGCCGCCAGTCGCGTCAGCGCTCTAGTGAGCGCAACAGCCCAACCATTCGGACGTCGTAGGGATCAGGCGAGGCATCGTCGTCCTCGGGCTCGTAGTTCTGTTGCGGAGTCTCGAGGATGAGCGGGATGTCGCGCGTCCGGCGGTCGCGCATGAGCCATCCGAACGGCTCCACACCGATCGCGCCCTCGCCGATGAGAACGTGGCGGTCCTTGTTCGAGCCGAGCGCCCCTTCGCTGTCGTTGAGGTGGAAGAACGACGGTGCTTCCCCGGTCGCTTTCTCGAAGTCTTCGAGCACCGCTTCGAGCTTGCTCTTCGACGCGGTGATGTCGTGTCCCGATACGAACAAGTGGCAAGTGTCCAGGCCGTACCCCGTGCGCTCGCGCAGAGAGTCGGGAACGTTGCGAAGGATGTCTCCGACTTCCTCCGCCGTGCGGCCCACGGTCGAGCCCGCCCCGGCGCTGTTCTCCACCAAGACGCGCGTCTTTCCCGGGATCGCGCGAAGCGCGGCGGTGAGCGCTTTCGCCACTCGCTTGGTCGCGCTCTTGCGGTCGCCATCACCTGCCGCGCCTGGATGGAAGCAGACCAGCCCGATGCCTAACGCGGTGGATCGCTCGAGCTCCTTGGTGAGACCGCCGCTCGAGCGTGCCCACTTCTCCTCGTCGGCGGTGGCGAGATTGAGCACATATGCCGCGTGCGCCATGACGTGCTCCGGCGCGATCCCGCTCGCGTCGAGTGCCTTCTTGAAGCGCATCACTCGCTCGGCCCGCACCGACGATTTGTCGCCATAGAATTTCGGCGGCGCGGTGAAGAGCTGCACGGCGCGCAGCTTGGTGGCGGCGGCTCGGAGGAGTGCCATGTGGATGCCGCCTTTGTCCACGGTGTGTGCGCCGAGTATTCGCATCGTCAGGTCACTCTCTCATTACGCCTACACGCGCCAGCCAGCCGTTTCGCTCCTTCCACGCGACCCCGAACCCCGGTCGCCGCGCTCCGACGCGGGGGGCAGATGCAGCACCGCTCCCCGAGGTGACGGTCAGTCGAGGCAAGAACGTGTGCCCTCCGTCGCGCGAGATCGCGAGGCCAATCGCTTGCTCCGCCGCATTCGGGTTCTCGTAGCCGACTACCACCAACTCTCCCTCGGCGGCGACATCGGCACGCGCCGGATCGTCGCCGTAGATCAAGCCGGCCTGTCCGTGCCACGTCGCACCGTCATCCATCGAGTGTGCATACCACACGCCGTCACCATTCGGCGCGCGCATGTAGAAGACGACGTGCACGAATCGCGTCAGCGAATCGGCGGCTACGGCGGGAGGAAGTCGGTCACATCCCGTTCGGGCGCGATCGCTCGAATCGACCAGGATGGGTGCGTCCCACGTCGCGCCGGCATCAGGCGAGCGTGCGGTGAACAGCGCGGCACGCCCATCGGGTTGTGGCTGCCACCACACGCGGTGCCACTGTGTGCCATCCATGCGCGCGTAGTTCAGCGACCCGGGGCAGGCGTTCGCGGGAGGCGGAGCGTCCGGTCGCGGCTCCGACTCGAAGCGGGGCAGAGAAAAGTCTTCGACGACGAGTCGCGACTCGGGCGGCGGAGCGGCACCGAGCTCGCGAGTCTCGCGCCAGTCGACCGGGCCCGGGTCGCAGGCAACGAAGACCAGCGTCGATAGAAGAAGCAGCGCGCGCGTAACGGTGCGCAGCGGTGTCGAGGATCCGTGCATGTTCATGACGCACAGCAGGATATCGCATGTGCATCGCGGAATGAAGCTCGCTTCACCATCGAGCGGGGCGACGGTAGATTTCGGCATTCGCAGTTGCACACTTCTTTGGGGAAGGTCGCATGTCAGCTCCAGTTCTGAATCCACCGCACGCGCCGGGCTCGAAGTCCCGCGCGGGCGATCCCCGTACGATGGCACCCGACAGCCGGTCATCGTCCAGCGTCGCATCTGTTACCGGAGTGCGACGCGTGCCGCGTCCGGTGAACGAGCCGGTTCGCTCCTACGCTCCAGGGTCGCCGGAAAAGGCGGAGCTCAAAGCGCGTCTCGAGCAGATGGCGGGCGAGCGCATCGAGATCCCCGTCGTCGTCGGTGGCAAGGAGATTCGCACAGGCGACATGGGACATACGGTGATGCCTCACGATCACCGGCACGTCCTCGCCGATTGGCACAAGGCCGGCTCCGAGCAGGTGCGCATGGCGATCGATGCTGCTCGTGACGCACAGCGGGAGTGGGCGAATTGGTCGTGGGAGGATCGCGCCGCGATTTTCCTCAAGGCGTCGGAGCTTCTCTCGACGACGTGGCGAGCGACGCTGAACGCGGCAACGATGCTCGGTCAATCGAAGACCGTGTATCAGGCGGAGATCGACGCCGCCTGCGAGCTGATCGACTTTCTGCGCTTCAATCCGTACTTCGCGCAGGAGCTGTACGAGCAGCAGCCACTGAGCGACAAGACGATGTGGAACCAGATGGACTATCGTCCGCTGGAGGGATTCGTCTACGCCGTGACGCCGTTCAATTTCACAGCGATCGGCGGGAATCTCCCGACAGCGCCGGCACTCATGGGGAACGTCGTCCTCTGGAAGCCGGCCAGCACCGCGGTGCTGAGCAGCTACTACACGCTCAAGCTGCTCGAGGCCGCGGGCCTTCCACCGGGCGTGATCAACTTCGTACCAGGCGACGCCGGTCCGATCTCCGACGTTGCGCTCTCACATCCCGAGCTAGCCGGCGTGCACTTCACCGGGAGCACCGGCGTCTTCAACAGCATGTGGAAGACGATCGGCTCCAACATGTCGAGCTACCGCTCGTATCCGCGCATCGTGGGCGAGACGGGAGGGAAGGACTTCATCGTCGCGCATCCGTCAGCCGATGCGCAGGCGCTGGCGGTGGCGATCATCCGCGGCGCGTTCGAGTACCAGGGGCAAAAATGCTCGGCGGCCAGCCGCGTTTACGTTCCCGAGAGTCTTTGGAACGATGTGCGCGATCGCACGGCCGCAATGATCGAGGAGATACGCGTCGGCGACGTACGCGATTTCCGGAACTTCATGGGCGCGGTGATCGACAAGAAGGCGTTCGACAAGATCGGCAGCTACGTGGAAGACGCGCGCTCGAACGCGCGCATCATCGCCGGCGGGAAAGTCGACGAGAGCACCGGATGGTTCATCCATCCCACGCTGGTCGAGACGCGCGATCCGGCGTACCGGCTGCTGTGCGAGGAGATTTTCGGACCGGTGCTGACGGCGACCGTGTATCCCGACGCGAAGTGGGAGGAGACGCTTCGCATCGTCGATCAGACTTCGCCGTATGCGCTCACGGGGGCTGTCTTTGCCAACGACCGGAGGGCGGTGAATCAAGCCCAGCTCATGCTCCGCAACTCGGCCGGGAATTTCTACATCAACGACAAGCCCACCGGCGCGGTGGTTGGCCAACAGCCCTTCGGCGGTGCCCGCGCTTCTGGCACCAATGACAAAGCGGGATCGCTACTGAACCTGGTGCGATGGGTTTCGGCCCGCTCCATCAAGGAGAACTTCTCGCCGCCCAGAGACTACAAGTATCCGTTCATGGGCGAAGAGTAAGGGCATCGAATCACCGGACCGCCTTCCTCGCCGCACGCTGCACCGCAATCGCTCTCAAGTTCGGCGTCCAAATGGAAACGCGGTTGCGGCCTCCTTCCTTCGCGGCGTACAGCGCTTCATCCGCGCGCGACAGGAGATCGTGCGCCACGTCCTCGTCGGGCACCTGGTCCGCCACGATGCCAATGCTCACCGTGATCGGCACGCGGCCGCTCACGCCGTGGAACGGGTGGTGCGAGATCGAATCGTGAATCCGCTTGCCCAGCTTGTACGCGCCGGCCGCGTTCGTGTCAGGCAGCAGCACCGCGAACTCGTCGCCGCCCAGACGCGACACCACGTCCGCGCCTCGAACAGCATCGCGCAGCAGCGCGCCCACTTCGCGAATGACGCCGTCGCCGGCCAGGTGGCCGAACGTATCGTTGATGCGCTTGAAGTAGTCGACGTCGAGCACGATCAGCGCCAGCTCCCGTCCGCTGCGCACCACGCGGGCGATCTCGCGCGCCATCTGCTGCTCGAGACCGCGGCGGTTGAGACAACCGCTGAGCGGATCGGTCAGTACCATCGTCGCCAGCTGCGCGCGCATCTGATTGTAGGCGCGCCCCGCCATCGTCACGCTGTCGTTCCGTCCATCGCGGGCAACGTCGTACGTCCCCGAGAAATCCCCTTCCTCGGCGCGCTCGAACAGGTCGACGATCGTCGCCAGACGGTGGCGGAAGCTGCCGTACTGCGTGATGAAGTACGACGACACGACCACGAACACACCGAGCGACCAGAGCTCCTGGCCTAACGACAGACCTTCGCCGGCGCCGATCGCCCGCGCGACCATCAACACATACGCGACCGTCGTTGCCGCCAATGCTGCCCACGCCAACGCGCGACCAAAATGAAACTCGGTCAGCACGATCACCGCGCCCGCTAACAGCAGCGCGCGATCGTAGTAGTGCACGGGCACGACCATATAGGTGATGCTGAAGACGAGCAGCAGATCGAAGGAGATCGTCGCCACCACCACCCATACCGACGCCTCTTTGCGATTGCGCACGACGAACATCGTCCCGGAGATGCACACCACGTAGGCGAGCACCGCCAGCAGGTTCGCGGCCGGTAGATCCTCGATCGTGCCGGCGGCCCGAGCGGCGACACCGATCGTCGCCAGCAAGAGCGCCAGCCCGAGACGATACACTCCGTGCCGCCGGATCACGGACGCACGGGAGTGCGCCGAGCTGCGGCCCGTTTCAGGTTCGATTAGCGGTTGGACCGAGGGAGTCGGAGTGCCACGCGCCACTTCCGGTGACGGAAGCGGATGGCCCCCAACGATCGCGCCGTCAGAGCCCGAACGGGCCGGCGCGTCGTTCACCTTCGGCAACCGGACGATCTCCAATGACATGGGAGACTCCTGGCTTTGCGGCCCCGCCTCGCGACGGGTGTGCTATTGTCGGGTGAAAATCGATTGTGTGCAGCTGGTGCAGCGCCAGCCTTATGAGCGACCGCCATGCCAGTACCCGGTGAATCGAATAACCACTTGCTCAAGAACGACTTCCAAGCGCGGGCTTCCATTTGGCGTTCCTGCCCCGATCACGCCTTTTGCCCGAACTTTCGAAAATTGCGGTGGCTGCATTCCGCGGCGTCCACATGCCTTGCGTGGTCCATTTTGTGCCAAACATCTGCTACCCGCGGCGCCCGCGTCGCAGCCCGTAAACGGCTCCCACTAGTAGTGACGATTCAAGCAGGTGCAGCATGCATTCAGAACCCCCGACCCCACCGGCCTCGCGCCACACTGCACGAGACCGAACAGACGACGCGCGTACGCGCCGGGCGCCACACCCGACCCGCGAGATCGACTGCACCCCCACCGGGGCTCCCAAGCGCGCATCCGCCCATGCACCACGCGGACGCGCCGCGCGCAAGTCGAGCTCGTTAGGCAGGAGTGACGACAGGAGATCGCGCTAGCCGAGGAATCGATCGAGTTGGACATGCACCACCCTGCCGGCGGCGCGGCAGTCGCCGGAGTGCTCAACGCCGATGACCTCCGCGTTTCGAGACTTCGCGCGCTGCGCGGCCCGAACTACTGGCGCCTCGCGCCGGTCATCGCGTGCGACGTCACCCTCGGATCGCTCGAGCACATCACGTCGGCCGACGTCGACGGGTTCCCCGACCGCCTAACGAGTGTCTTGCCGACGCTCTACGAGCACACCTGCTCGCGCGACCAGCCGGGCGGCTTCGTCGAACGGCTCAGAGAGGGCACATATCTCCCGCACATCCTCGAGCACGTCGCCCTCGAGCTCCAGTCGCTCGCCGGCAGCGACGTCGGATTCGGACGCGTGGTCGAGTCGGGCGACGTCGGCGTATGGTGGGTGATCGTCGCCTACGAAGAGGAAGACGTCGGACTCCAGAGCGTTCGCGATGGCGCGCGGATCATTCGCGCCTGTCTCACAGGCGAAGAGATCGACGTCGACCACATCGTCGGTGAGCTGCACGAGCTCTACGAAGAAGTGCGCCTCGGCCCGTCGACGGCGGCGATCGTCGAAGAGGCGAGGCGACGCGACATTCCAGTTCGACGCTTGAACTCGCGCTCGCTCATCCAGCTCGGTCTCGGCCGCAACCTGCGGCGCATCCAGGCGACCATGACCGACTACACCAGCACCATCGCCGCCGAGATCGCGCAGGACAAGAGCGACACCAAGCGTGTGCTGGGCAACGTCGGTCTTCCCGTGCCCATGGGTGAGGTCGCGTCCACAGTCGATGACGCGATCGCGATCGCGCGGGAGATCGGCTTTCCGGTGATCCTCAAGCCGCACGATGCCAGTCAGGGGCGCGGCATCTCCGGACGCCTCGATGACGAGGAAGCGGTTCGCGAAGCCTGGAATGCGACCGCCGAAGTTTCGAAGCGCGTCGTCGTCGAGCATTTCGCCACGGGGCGCGATCACCGCGTTCTCGTGGTGGATGGCAAAATGGTGGCAGTCGCCGAGCGTGTTCCGGCGCACGTGATCGGCGATGGGAGATCGAGCGTTCGCGATCTCATCCGCGCCGAAAACGAGGACCCGCGGCGTGGTGTCGGGCATCGAAAGACGCTCACGCGCTTGCCAACCGACGCGCGCACCGAGGAGTATCTGGCGCAGTGCGCACTCACGATGGACAGCGTGCCGGCCGAGGGCGTGCGCGTCAATCTCAGGCCCACGGCGAATCTCTCCACCGGCGGCACCTCGATCGATCGCACCGATGAGATTCACCCCGACAACGTGACCGCCTGCGAGATGGCGGCGGGCGTCGTAGGCCTCGACGTGGCGGGGATCGATGTGCTGACCGAAGACATCTCCGTCCCATTCCGCGACAACGACGCGGTGATCGTCGAAGTGAACGCGGCGCCGGGAATACGCATGCACACGCACCCCACCGAGGGGAAAGCACGCAACGTCGCGGCGCCGATCATCGACATGCTCTACCCGCCGGGTAAGGACCCGACGATTCCGATCATCGCCGTCACCGGAACCAACGGGAAGACGACGACGGTTCGTCTCATCGCTCATCTTTTCCGTCACACGGACCGCGCCGTCGGCTTCACGACGACCGACGGCGTCTACCTCGGCAACCGTCTGGTGATGGAAGGAGACATGACCGGTCCCTTCTCGGCGAACATCATCCTGTCGAACCCGGCGGTGGACGTCGCCGTGCTGGAGACGGCGCGAGGTGGGATTCTGCGCGCGGGACTGGGGTTCGACGAGTGCGACGTGGGCATCATACTGAACGTCGCCTCCGATCACCTCGGTATGCGCGGCATTCACACGCTCGAGCAATTGGCCGACGTCAAGAGCGTCATCGCCTCTGTCGTGAAGCGCGATGGTCACGCCGTCCTCAACGCCGATGATCGCTTGGTGCTGGCGATGCGCGAGCGGACGCCGGGCGATCTGGTTTTGTTCTCCACCGCGCCCGAGGGAGAGAACGAGGAATTCGAGGAGCACCTTTCACGCAACGGCATTGCCGCTCGGATCGAGAATGGAACCTTCGTGCTTCGCCGGGGCCGCCTGCGCATTCCGATCGCCGATGAGCGCGAGGTGCCCCTCATGCTGGGCGGCGCCGCGAAATTCCAGCGCGGGAACATCCTGGCGGCGATCGTCGCCGCGTACGTACAGGGCGTCCGCTACGATGACATTCGCGCGGGGCTGCTCTCCTTCTTCCCGTCCCCGTCGATGACGCCGGGGCGGCTGAACGTCATCCGCATCGATGGCGCGCGCGTGCTGATCGACTACGCGCACAACCTGGCCGCGGTCACCGGACTCGTAGAGCTGGCCATGGCACTCCCGGCGACGCGGCGGATCGCGGTGATCACCGCGCCCGGCGACCGACGCGACGAGGATATCCAGGCGGTGGCGAGCTCGTTCGGGTCGTTCGACCGAATCATTCTGAAGGAGGATACGGACCTGCGCGGCCGACAGCCCGGCGACGTCATCGCGCTTCAACGTGACGCGCTGAACGAGATGGGTGTGAGCGATGACCGCATCGATGTGGTGCGCGACGAGCTGGAGGCAGTTCGTCATGCGCTCGACCGGCTGGAGCCGGGCGACCTCGCCCTCATTCTGGTCGACGACGTCCCTGCCGTGCTCGCCGCGGTCCGACCGTACACCGGTGGTTCCGTCAACATCTGAATGACACGGCCCGATCCGGCGACCGAGATCCGCATCACCGCGCTCCAGGCGCTGCGGGGCGCGAACTTCTGGTCGGCGCGGCCCGTCACCCGAATGGATCTGGTCGTTGGCGCCTACGATGAGATTTCGTCGGCGGACGTCGACGGCGTAACGGCCGCGCTCGCCCGCGCGATGCCCGGGCTGTACGATCATCACTGCAGCATCGGCGAGCGCGGTGGATTTCTCACGCGCCTCAGACGCGGCACGTACGCGCCGCACATCGTGGAACACGTCGCGCTCGAGCTGCAGAACTTGGTCGGCTTCGATGTCAGCTATGGGAAGACCCGCGGCGGCGACACTCCCGGAGAGTACACCCTCGTCTTCGAGCATCGACACGCGGGCGTGGGTCTGCGCGCCGCTGCCTTGGCGTTGGAGATCGTTCAGCGCGCGTTCGCCGGTACGCTCGACTCGGTGGACTTCGCGGTGAACGAGCTTCGCTCGTTAGGCAACGGGCCGGATGTCCCACCCCTTTATCACCACGTCCTGGCGGGAATCACTGGGAGCGACGGCAGGCAGGAGGCGCACCAGGAGCTCGTGAAGCGAGGCTTTCCGGAGGATTCGATCATCGTCGATGTGTCGCCCGCGTTTCTCCTTCAGGCGGGCCTTCCCTATTCGCGCTCCGAGATCGGCATCATTCTGGACGCCGAGCCGACCGACGTACCGGAGCGATATCGTGACCGCGAGCGCGCGGCCAAGCTGATGAGCGTCGTGGCGGACGGCGTCCGCCGTGGCGGGCTCGTCGTGTGTCCGGCGCGAGAGTGGGAGATCCAGGACTACGCTCGCGACGCGGATTGCCGGGTGGCGGTGTTCTCGACTGACGACAGCATCACGGACGATGATCGGAAGCGTGCCATCGCGTCGGCGTCAGTGAAGAACGGTCACATTCGCCTCGAGGGAGGCGAGGAGTCGAGCGACGGCGGTCCACTACAGGAGGGGGTCGCGCTGACGGCGCAGGTTGCCGCGGCACTGACGGCGTTCACAATCCATTCGCTGAAGCCCGAGCTGCTGGTGGCCAATGTCCGTTCCTCCTGACGGCGCCGCGCCACCTGTCGTCAGGCGGCGGCGAGACGATGAGCGCGTCGGGTCGATCGTGCTCATCGGTGGCGCGTGCGATCCGGCCGGAGAAGCGTTAGGCACATTCCTCGATCTGGCGGGCGCGCGGAACGGTGGGCTTGTCGTCGGCTTCACGACGGCGTCGGTCGATCCCGGCGGCTCGGCGCTAGCCTGGAAGGGCGACTTCGCGCGGGCGGGCGCGCGGAACGTGGAGTTTCCGATCGTCGACCGGCGCGCGCGTGCGCAGGATCAGCGCATCGCGGACCTGGTGCTCGGCGCCAAGGGCGTTTTTCTCGGCGGTGGCGACCAGGTGACGCTCATCTCGACACTGGCCGGCTCTCGCGTGT
>DATFBY010000150.1:0-23499 GCA_035253585.1 Gemmatimonadaceae bacterium
CTCTCCCGGGATTCGAAGCGGTGGGCATTCATTTCCCTCATAATCGGCGGTGAAGTTCCCGGCGGTGAGTGGGGTGGTCAGGTAGCGGTGACGCTTCGCGATGAGGGAGGACGCACGCGCCGCTTCACCGCCAGCGCGCTACCGCGCGACATCGAGTTCTCCACCCAGAGCCCGGATCTCCGACTCGGTGAGTCGACCGTGCGGTTGCTGCCTGACGCGCGGTATGCCGTTCGTGCCCGTGCACGCCAGGAGCGCACGGCCGAGTGGATGACCGTCGAGCTCGTTGTCACGCCCGAGTCGCGCGCGTATTTCCCCGGTGCCACACTGGCGAGCGGTCGATTCACGTCGGGCTACGCCGTGCCCGCTCTCCGAGCGCAAGCGAGCGGAACCATCTGCGTAGCCGCGCAGTGCGAGCGCTACGCCGGTGCGCAGGCGTATCACGACCACAACTGGGGCGTCTGGCGCGGGGTGACGTGGGAGTGGGGAGCGGCGCGTGCCGGCGCCTACGGCGTGCTGTACGGCCGTGTGCACCCGCCTGACGACGACGTGTCGCCGCCGCCGCTCTTCGTGTATCTCGTCGACTCGTTAGGCTTCCGCGGACTGTTTCGACCGCGCGAGATCCGCTACGACGACTCGCGCGTGATCGAAGTCGATGGGAACGAGGTTCGAGTGCCGTCCACGGCCGAGTTCGCCGATGTCCGCGGCGGCGACACGCTCATCGTGACGCTCACCATCGAAGACGCGATCGGTACCGACACTCGCCGCCCCTTCCTCGAGCGCGGCGACGCCACCGCCGCCCGCCGCCTGACGAAGCCGTATTTCATACAGATGAAAGGACGGATGGTGGTGAGAGGGAGAGTGTGGGGAGAGTCTGTTGAGGGAGAGGGTGTCGGGTTCTTTGAGACTTACCGATGAGGCTTTAGGAAGTGGAAACTGCGGCATGCGGCATCCGGCATGAGGCATCAGGGTCTTGGGCGGAGAGTCTCAGTCGCCGAGACCCGGATGCCCGATGCCGGATGCCGCATGCCGCAGTTGCTGCTACCTCATCTACGGAGCGATCCCACCGCCCGTCGTATCATCATGCATCTTCTGTCGTGCCGCGTTCGTGATCTCGGAGATCCGTTTTGCCGTCGACTCGGTGCCATGACCGCGATTGTAGGCATCGTGCGCCATGCGCCGCACGCGTGACCAGTCGCCGGCGTGCGAGCGGAGGTCGGTAGTCGTCCACCCGCGCTCGAGGTCAGCCTCGATCTCCTCGAAGGTGCGACCGGCGTAGTCGGGATTGCGCCGAGCGACGTACCCCAGCTGGTAGGCCGGACGAACATCTTCGTACGGGCGATCCGCCAGCTTGTAGTCCGCGCTCTCGTACGTCGTGCGGAAGTAATCGTCGTCTTCCTCCGAGAAGCTCGACACCGCCTCCGACACCGTGCGGCCCGCCCACCATCCACCGATCGCGCCGGCGATGCCGCCGATCACCGCCCCGACTGGTCCGGCCAACGCACCGATCGCCGCACCGGCTACGGTCCCAGTCACACCGCCCACGCTCTCGCCGACGATGTCGCCGGCAGTCTGCGGCTCACTATGCCGCTCGGCCGACGCCGAATCCGCGAGCTTGTCGACTGCGTCGCTCATCGGATCGCCCTGGCCCACCGGCGTCTTCGACATGTCCGGCTCGCGCTCCATCGTGCCTCCCTGATTTCGACGCCGAGTTGGGAGGCAAGGAGTGGACCGAAAATCGGGAAGCGGGAAGCGGGAAGCGGGAAGCGGGAAGCGACTGCACACCCGATGAGTACCGTCTCCGCCGGCGCTTCCCGCTTCCCGCTTCCCGCACCACATTGCCCCAATGCCGATCCACATTGGCACTCAAGGCTGGAACTACGACGCGTGGGTGGGGCCGTTCTTTCCGAGCGGAACGCGCGCGGTCGAGTTCCTTGCGCTCTACGCGCGCGCCTTCGACACCGTGGAAGTCGACTCCACGTTCTACGCCATCCCGCCCGCGAAAACTGTTCGGGGATGGGCCGAGCGTACGCCGCCTGGGTTCACGTTCGCGCTCAAGCTCCCGCAGGAGATCACGCACGAGCGGAGACTTCGAGACGCCGACGAAAGCACACAGCTCTTCCTCGAGCGTGCGCGCGAGCTGGGCGATCGGCTGGGACCGATACTCATTCAACTGGGGCCCGACTTTTCACCCGCCGAGCTGCCGGCGCTCACCGGGTACCTTCCGAAGCTGCCGCGCGACATCCGATTCGCGGTCGAGTTTCGTCAGCGCGGTTGGATTCACGAGGGAATTCTCGCGTTCCTCGCCGAGCACAACATCGCCGTCGCGCTGAGCGATGGACGCTGGCTGCCGCGGAAGACCGTGCTCACACTGGCCGAGCATCCAACCGCCGACTTCGCGTACGTGCGATGGATGGGCCCCAACCGCGAGATCGTCGACTACTCGCGCATCCAGCACGATCGCACGCGCGAGCTCGAGCAGTGGGCAGCGGTTCTACTCCCGCTGGCGCAGAAAGTGACGGCGGTCTACGGCTACGCGAACAACCACTTCGCCGGACACAGCCCGGCCACCGCGCGTCAGATCATGCGTCTGCTGGGACAGCGTCCGGTAGATCCGCGTGAGCTGGGCGAGCAGATGAGTCTGTTCTAAGCGGCTGTACGTCGTCCAAGCGTGTTCGGTTGTGGGACACTGCTTCCCGTCTTCGACCATCGACGCTCTTCCGCCGTTGTCGCAAGTTCCTGCATAGGAACGACTTGCAAACCGGCGTGTCTGGCACTGGGCCTGCCTAATGCGACCGTTGTCAATGCTCGGCAGTCGCGCTCAGTCGTTTCCCCGTTGGAGGCTCGTCGTGGACACGTTTCTTCAGGACATTCGCTTCGCCGTTCGCACCCTGCGCACGCGTCCAGGGTTCACGTTGGCGGCAATCGCCACGCTCGCGTTAGGCGTTGGCGCCAGCACGGCGGTGTTCAGTCTGGTCGACGCTGCCCTCCTCCGTCCGCTCCCCTTCGCCCAAACCGATCGCATCGTCGTGCTGTGGGGCGTCTTCGGACCCGAAAAGGACATTCGCGGTGCGTCGATGCCGGAGGTCGCCGATTGGCGTGAGGGAAACCGCACCCTCGAGCACCTGGCTGCCTACAACGAGACGTCGCTCAACCTCCGTCGCGGCGACGAAGCGGAACGAGTCGAAGCCGAGGCGGTGTCACCGAGCTTCTTCCAGCTGCTGGGCGTGCGCGCCGCGCACGGCCGGACGTTTTTGCCTAACGAGGACACGGCGCCCGATGCCAATCCGGTAGCGGTGATCAGTCACGAGCTCTGGCGCACGCGCTTCAGTGCCGATCAGCGCTTGGTGGGTCAGGCAATCACGCTCAACGACCGGCCGTTCACCGTCGTCGGCATCATGCCCGACGGGTTCAAGGGGCTTTCGTTCGACACCGACGTGTGGATCCCCTCGTTCATGCAATCGGTGGAGATGTCGGCGACGTCGCTGCAGGACCGGGGGAATCGCTGGCTGGCCGCCATCGGCAAGCTCAAGCCCGGTGTGACGCTCGAACAGGCGCAGGTCGACCTGGATGGTGTAGCGGGCCGCCTGACGAGTGCGTACCCGGAGACGAACACCAATCGCGGCGTTCAGCTCTTCACCTTGCGACAGGACTATCTTGGCAGCACCGAACGGCTCCTGGTTGTGGTGTTCGGCGCCGTTCTCCTCTTCCTGCTTCTCTCCTGTGCCAATGTCACGGGATTGCAGCTCGTGCGCGCCACAGGTCGTCAGCGTGAAATCGCGCTGCGCTTCGCGCTCGGCGCCGGCCACGGCCGAGTCGTTAGGCAGCTGTTGACCGAAGCGTTGGTGCTCTCGGCCGCGGGCGGAGTCGCGGGTGTCATCGTCGCCGCGTGGGGCGCGAGCGCGTTGGTGCCGCTCATCCCTGAGGGCCTGCTGCCTAACTTCGCGCGGCCGCGCGTCGATCTGCGCGTGCTCGCCTTCGGCATTGCGCTCACGACATTGTGCGGCGTCCTCTTCGGGCTGGTGCCCGCGCTGCGCAGCGCGAAGACCAGTCTGAGCGATTCGCTGCGCGACGGCAGTCGCGCCGGCGCTTCCGGCGGATTGGGTCGCATCCGCCGACTCGGACTTCAGCAGGGCATGGTGGTAGCCGAAGTGGCAATCGCGCTGGTGCTGCTCATCGGCGCCGGTCTCATGCTGCGCACCTTCCAGCGCGAGCTGGCGGTGTCGCCCGGATTCCGTCCCGAAGGAATCGTCGCCGTCCGCCTGACGTTGCCCGCGGCCGGATTCGACGGTCCGGCGCGCCGGCGCTTCCTGAACGAGATACTCCCAAAGCTCGAGGAGATGCCGGGCGCTCAGGCGGTGTCGATCAGCTCCGATCTGCCGTTCAGCAATGCATGGAATGCGTCGGTGCTGCGTTCCGACGGGCAGACTGAGCCGGTGCGCTTCTATCGGCACATGGTGTCGCCCAGCTTTTTCTCGACGTTAGGCATCCCGATCTTGCGCGGCCGCGCATTCACACCGGCGGACCGCGACAGCTCCCCCCCGGTGGTGGTCATCAGTCAGGCGATGGCGAATCGCTTCTGGCCGGGACTCGACCCGATCGGTCAGCGCATTCGCATCGGCAGCACCGCCGACGGGCCCGAATTCACGATCGTCGGCGTTGCTGGCAATGCGCGTTTCCGTGATCTACGCACCGACCTCACGCAGAGCGGGGTGGAGCCCGACGTCTACTTCCCAATTCTCCAACGCACCGATCGCCGGATGGAGATTGCGATTCGGCAAAAGCCTGGCTCGTTGATCGAAGGCGCTGAGGTGCGGGCGGTGATTGCGACGGTGAACCCATCGATCCCGGTATTCGGCGTGAGTCTTCTCGCGGATGACATGAAGGTTCAGACCGCGAGCGCGCGTTTCGGCTCGGTGATGCTGACAGTCTTCGGCGTCGTCGCGCTGTTGCTCGCCGCGATCGGGATCTATGGCGTCATCGCGTTCGTCGTCGGCCTGAGCGGACGCGAGATCGCGGTGCGCATGGCGCTGGGCGCCGACTCGCGCGGAGTGATCGGCCTGGTGATGCGAAACGGGATGGTGCTGGCGGTGTTGGGTTTGATCGCTGGATTGCTCCTGTCCACGCTTGCGACGCGCGCGCTCACCGCGCAGCTGTTCGGCGTCGAGCCGCTCGATCCGCCGACCTTCATTGCGATGGCGTTCACGCTCTTAGTTGCAGCCACAGCGGCGATACTGATCCCGGCGCGCAGAGCGACGAAGGTCGATCCGCAGATCGCGTTGAAAGCGGAGTAAGAACCGGGACTCGGGACTGGGGACTCGGGACTCGGCTCCTGGCGATCGATTCCATCTCGCCACGACGCCGAGTCCCGAGTCCCCAGTCCCGAGTCCCTCTGTATCTTCTCTCCCATGAGAAGAAACGTGATCGCCGTCCTCCTCGCGCTGGTCGTCGCCGGGTTCTGTTTCCGTCTCGGCTTCTGGCAGCTCGATCGGTTGGAGCAGCGGCGCGCGCTGAACGCACGGGTCGAGTCGCGCATGCGATTCGCGCCGGTCGATCTCGGTTCGTTGCCAACCGACAGCACCAGGCGCTATCGGCAGACGCGCGTCTCGGGAACGTTCGACTACGACAATGAGCTCGTGCTTGTGGGCCGATCGCGCGAGGGTTCCCCCGGCGTCAACATCATCACGCCCATGGTGCGCCGTGGAGAGCGAGCGGTACTGGTGAACCGCGGATGGGTGTATTCACCCGATGCGCGCACCGTACCGCTCGAGCGCTGGCGCGAAGGAACTGGCGCACAGCGTGACACGACGATCACGGGCTACATCGAGGTCTTCTCGGCGGCGTCCGGCGCGGTACGGTCGCACACCGACCCCCGCGCGTGGCGCAGACTCGATGCCGATACGCTCCGCGCAACGCTCCCCTACGAGGTAGAGCCCCTGGTCGTCGTCGCGCTCGGCCAGGGCACTCAATCGAGCACCACGCCCGCCCGCCTTTCTCTCCCGCGTCTCAGCGAAGGCTCACACCAGAGCTATGCCGTGCAGTGGTTCGCCTTCGGCGTGATTGCGCTGGTAGGGGTCGCCACGCTCCTCCGGCAAGATATGAGACAGGGACCGCCACATCCGAACACACAATCGCCCAGCACGCCGCCAGCGGCGTGACGATATTCGCCGTCCGCGATTGTACGGAAGTTGCCCCGAGTTGTAACTTTCAATCGACGGCTCCGGCCGTCTCTCGTCGCGAGTCCCCGTGTCCCACGCGTCGAGACACCGTCCTGTCATCGAGACCACTGAATGTCCGACACGACGCAGTCCCTCGCCACTGAAAAAGAGGCGCGCGACGTCGCTGAAGCGGCGCGTGAGAGCGAGTGGACCGAGCCAAGCTTCCTTCGCGAGCTATTCCTCGGGAGGCTGCGCCTCGATCTGATTCATCCGCATCCCGAGTATCCGGCCGACGAGGAAGCGCGCGCCAAGCCATTCATGGACAAGCTGCGCGCCTTCATGCAGCGCGTCGACTCCGATGAGATCGACCGCACCGGCCACATCCCCGAAGAGCTCGTGCAGGAGTTGCGCGACATGGGCGCCTTCGGAATAAAGATTCCAAAGGAATACGGCGGGCTCGGCCTTTCGCAGATGAGCTACATCCGCGCGGTGGAGCTGGTGACGTCCAAGGACGGCTCGCTCACCGCGCTCCTGTCGGCGCACCAGTCCATCGGCGTGCCGCAGCCGCTCAAGCTCTTCGGCACCGAGGAGCAGAAGAAACGCTTCTTCCCGCGCCTCGCCAAGGGCGCGATCTCCGCCTTCGCGCTCACCGAAGTCGATGCCGGGTCGGATCCGGCGAACATGCGCACGACAGCGACGCCGACCGAGGATGGAAAGCATTTCATCCTGAATGGGGAGAAGCTGTGGTGCACGAACGGCACGCGAGCCGAGCTGCTGGTGGTGATGGCGCGAACGCCGGACCGCGTCGTGAAGGGCAAGACCCAAAAGCAGATCACCGCATTCATCGTCGAGACCAAGACGCCGGGTGTCGAGATCGCGCACCGCTGCCGCTTCATGGGTCTCAAGGCGATCGAGAATGGCGTCGTTCGCTTCACGAACGTGAAGGTGCCGGCGGAAAACATCCTGTGGGGTGAAGGGAAGGGTTTGAAGCTGGCGCTCATCACCTTGAACACCGGCCGCCTAACGCTGCCCGCGAGCGCGACCGGTGGCGCGAAGACCATGCTGCGCATCGCGCGCGAGTGGTCGAACGAGCGAGTTCAGTGGGGCCAACCGATCGGCAAGCACGAAGCAGTGGCGCAGATGATCGCCAAGATGGCCGCCAACACTTTTGCGATGGAGGCGGTGGCCGAGCTGGCGAGTGCGTTGGCTGACCGAGGAAAGCAGGACATCCGCCTCGAGGCCGCGATCGCCAAGATGTGGAATACCGAGGCCGGATGGCGGATCATCGACGACACGCTGCAGATCCGCGGCGGCCGTGGCTACGAGACGGCCGACTCACTTCGTGCGCGCGGTGAAGCACCGATCGCCGTCGAGCGTGCGATGCGCGACTATCGCATCAATCTGATCTTCGAGGGCTCTTCGGAGATCATGCGTCTCTTCATCGCTCGCGAGGCGGTTGACCATCACTTCCGCACCGCGTTCGACGTCGTCAATCCCGACGCCACGCGTCAGGAGCGCATGGCGGCGCTTGGCCGGTCGGCGAAGTTTTACCCGGTGTGGTACACGACGAGGTGGATCGGCGGCTTCAACAGCTACGGCGAGTTCGGCCGCCTCGCCTCACACCTCAGGTGGGTCGAGCGGCGCACGCGCAAGCTGGGCCGCAAGATCTTCCACGCGATGGTGCGGCTCGGCCCGAAGTTGGAGCGCCGGCAAATGGTGCTCTTCCGCGCGGTGGACATTGGCGCCGAGCTCTTCGCGATGAGCGCGTCGATCGTGCGAGCGCAGATGCTGGCGAAGAAGGGGGACAAGAACGCGATCGCGCTGGCGGATCTCTTCTGTCGCGAGGCACGGCTGCGGATCGAGGATTCGTTCCGCAATCTCCTCGGGCCTAACGACGCGGCGCTCTACAAGATCTCGCAGTCGGTGCTGAAGGGCGAGTTCACGTGGCTGGAGCAGGGGATCGTTACCGAGTCCACTAGGCCGGCCGGAAAGAAGGTGGAGAGAGGAGAGTTGGTGGGAGTGGCGGAGTAAGAAAACCGGGACTCGGGACTCGGGGCTCGGCGGGAAATGAATGCGCCGGTCGGCACAGCCGACCGGCGCTTCCTTGTGTTCAGCCGAGTCCCAGTCCCGAGTCCCGCTCTTACCGCCGCTTCAACACAATATCCCCATTCACCGCCTTCACTCTGATGTCGTTGCCACCGCCGCCGATCGTAGTGCGAATTCGGACATAGCGGCGGGCGGTGCCTTCGCTTTCATCCCAGTCCGAGATCGACGCCGCAGGAAGGTTCCAGTCGGAGACGATGCGGGTGGGTTTGTCCGCGCGCGTGAACGCCGTCTCCAAGTCGAGTGCGGCACCGAAGCTCGATGGCAGCTCGATCGTCACGCGGCCATAGCCAGTGAAGACGCGCACGTCGCGATCGCTCCCCGCGCCTTCGAGCGAGATGTCGACCTTGCCGGCGCCGGTCGAGGCGTACGCCGAGCCGCTGACGGGACCGAGCTCGATGTCGCCGCCGCCGGTCTTCGCCTCAATGTCGCCATTCACTCGTCCGATGCTGATGTCGCCGCCGCCCGTGGAGACGGTCGCGCCGTGAGGAGCGCTCGGAAGTCGAATCCCGCCACCGGCTTTTTGGATCCTGACCGCGCCTGACGCGGCGGCGCGCTCCATCTCCTCATCGGGCCGCACCCGCTTGGACGAACCGAACGAGTCACCGAGAAAGTCGTCGGTAAACGTCGTCGTCGACGACGTCGATGTCGTCGACCGGCCGACATCCGACGTGTCGCTCGCGTCGTTGACGTCGCCGCGTATCACCGGACCGGACCCCGACTCCGCATTGAGATCACCATTGACCCGACTGACGATGACGAGACCGCCTCCTGTGCTGACGTGACCGTCGAGCTCGGAGTCGAGCACGCGCACTTCACCGCCGCCCGTCGTAATGGCAAGCTCACCCTTCATCTTCTGGAAGCGCAGATTGCCGCCGCCGGTATGTCCGCGAATCGTTCCCTCGATTCCGGCGACATCGAGCCCGCCGCCTGACGACCTCAGGCGGATGTCGAAGCGCTTCGGCACGCGTACGACGAAACGATGGGAGGTCGACGTATTCCTGATGGCTTCCACGAACGTCGAGCGAAGTCGAACGCCATCGGTCACGCGCTCGACGGCCACGCGCGTCTCGGCCCAATTCCTTCCCGCGAGCTCGGCCCGGACGCTGACGCGAGAATCGTCGCCCGGTCGGACGAAGACAGTTCCACCAGTCTCGAGATCGATCGTCAGACGCTCGCCGGCCTTGGCCTGGACGGAGTACTCGACGACCGAATCCGGATCCGATTCGTCAGGCTGAGCGACGGCGGTCTCCACCGCGGCGCTCGGTGCCGCCAACTGTTGCGCTGTATCCACCTCGGCGCTCGTTAGGCGTGGGAGCGGACCGGTCTCGGCTCGCACCGGCGCGCTGTCCGATGCTGGAGGAGCGACCTCGTGCTGGTCGCTGGTGGGCGCCACGTTTTCGCCGCTGTCCGGCATCGCCGCGCGCAGTTCCGGACGCACGATCGCCAGCGGCAGCGCAACGAGCAGGGTGACGATCGCCGATGCCGTCGCCAGGCGGATCGATACCGCGCGTCGACGAGCGCGTGTCTCGAGTGCCGCGACGAGTCTCCCTTCGAGCTCGGTCGGCCGTGCCATACCAGCCGCGAACATCCCCGCGAAGCGAGGCACCGCTGCACCGCGCGCCAGCTCCAGCAGCTCGGCGGCATAGACGTGTCCGGGTGTGCCGAGCGCGAGCACGGTATCGTCGCAAGCCCGCTCGCGCTCGAGCCGTTGTCTCCGCGCCGCCAACCACGCGAGCGGGTGCGGCCAATACAGCGCGCACGCGAGGACGCTCAGGAGCTGCGTGAATGCGTCGTGTCTGGCGATGTGCGCCATCTCGTGCAAGAGGACGACGCGCTTCCGATCCAGCGGCCAGCTTTCGGAATCCGACGGGAGGAGGATCACTGGCTTCAATGCACCCCACACCAGCGGCGTGGTGACGCTGCGCGACCGGCGTAGCCGCGGCAGCCGCGGCACACCGAGCTCAGCCGCCGCGCCTCTCAGCAACGCATTCCACTCCTCCGAGTCGACGGACTCCGCCCGGCGAGTCAGTCGAGAGAGCCCGACACGGCCGAGCAGTGCCCAGATGAATACCGCGGCAACGCCGAGGAGCCAGAAGAGTAGCAGCGCTTGGCGCGCTGAGAACCGCGCGAAATCCGCCACCGGTGCCGCTGCTAGGGAGGACGTGGCTTCGACCGGCGATGGCGTCCATGAAGAAATTTGCTCGTTAGGCAAAGAAGCGGGAATTTCCCGCATGCCCTCCACCGCTGGCACGGTGACCGGTACCGGAGCGTCCGGCCACGGCAGCGCCAACGCGACGATTCCGCCTAACGAGAGAGTCCAGACCAGGTGGCGGATGGCAGCCGACCGTCGACGAAGGAGCGCGGCAACGATGAAGGCGGCTACGAGGAGCAGCGTGGCCTTGATGGCGATGGCGAGCGCGGCCGACATCGGGGCGTCGGCCGCGAGCAGCTCGAGGAAGCGACTCATTTACGTCCCCTCGGATTGCGCGCCTGCTCGATGAGCCTGGTCAGGCGCTCGATCTCTTCCTTGGAGAGCGGCGTTTGACGCACGCCCAGCATGGCGGCGACCGCCGACTCCATGGAGTCGTTGAAGAAGGTGCGGAGAAAATCGCGCGTGGCGGAGCGCTTGATGACCTCGGGATCCGCCGCGGGCCGGTATACGTGCCGTGGCCCCTCCCAATCGTGACGGATGTACCCCTTGTCCTCGAGCAGCCTGAGCATCCCGCGCACCGCCGAGTAGCTCGGTGGATCAGCCAGCTCGGCGCGCACCTCCTGCGCCGTTGCCCGGCCGGTGCGCATGATGATGTCCATGATCTGCCGCTCGCGCCGGCCGAGCTCGGATAGAGGAGGGGCCAAGGAGGGCTCCGTTAGTGGGTTGGCAGGATGCTAATACATTGACAGCATCGCGGCAAGGGTGGACGTGGGAACAGAACTGCAGTTGCAGTTGTCCTTGAGCCAACCGCCAAATCGTCACTTCACCGCGCATGTCTGTACATGAGATCCACTATCTCTTCATGTACCGCCGCCGTCCGCTCCTCGTCACCGGAGCGAATCGCTTCCGTCGCGCAATGTTTCAGGTGGTTGCGCATCAACTCGCGGCCAACGCCCCGTAGCGCTTCGTGAACCGACGCGATCTGAGTCATCACATCGACGCAGTACCGGTCTTCCTCGATCATCTTCTGGAGGCCCCGTACCTGCCCTTCGATCCGGCGAAGCCGTGTCAGATTGCGCGACTTGATCGTCGGATCGACCGCTAGCGCCTTCCGATCGCCGCCGGCGTCGTGAATCGCGCAGGCGCAAGCACCCGATGTCTCACTCATGATCATTCCCTCGAGGAAAGCGCGTCAGCCAAGATGCACGCGCCGTAAGCGCAGGCTGTTGGACACCACACTGACCGAGCTCAGCGCCATCGCCGCGCTGGCCAGGATCGGACTCAACAGAATTCTCGCCACCGGGTAGAGAGCGCCGGCCGCGATCGGGATGCCGACCACATTGTAGATCAGCGCCCAAAACAGATTCTGCTTCATGATTCGCATCGCCCGACGGGACAGCGCGATCGCATCGGCTACACCACGCAGATCGTTTCGCATCAACGTCACATCGCTGGCCTCGACGGCGATGTCGGTGCCCGTGCCGATGGCGATGCCGACGTCCGCCTGTGCCAAGGCAGGCGCGTCGTTGATGCCGTCACCGACCATCGCTACGACGCGGCCGCTCTCCTGAAGCCGCCTGACTTCGGCGACCTTGGCATCGGGGAGCACTTCCGCCACGACACGGTCGATTCCCACCTGCCGCGCGACGACCTCGGCCGTGGCTCGCGCGTCGCCGGTGAGCAGCACTACCTCGATTCCCATGCGTCGCAGCCGCGCCACGGCGTCGCGCGACGTGGGCTTGATCGGATCGGATATGGCGATGACGCCCGCCGCGCGGCCGCTCACCGCGACCAGTACCGGCGTCTTCGCATCCGCGGTCAATCGGCCGATCTCGTCGGCAAGCTCGCCGAAATCGACCTGACGCTCACGCATCAGTCGCTCGTTGCCAACGAGCACGTCGATTCCGTTCACGACGCCCCGCACACCTCGCCCCGGCAGCGCCTCGAAGTCCCGCACCGGCGCACCACGGCTCCCGCGCGATTCGGCAAATGCAGCGATCGCGCCGGCCAGTGGATGCTCGGATTGGCGCTCGATCGATCCTACGAGCGTCAGCAACTCGTCTTCGGAGCGCGATGAATCGGTGCGGCGGAAGGAGAAGTCCGTCACCGCCGGCCGCCCTTCCGTCACCGTGCCGGTCTTGTCGAGCACGACGGTTCCTACGTCACCTGCACGCTGCAATGCTTCGCCGCCCTTGATCAGGATGCCGGCTTCCGCGCCTCGACCTGTCGCCACCATAACCGCCGTGGGCACAGCGAGCCCCATTGCACACGGGCAAGCGATGATGAGCACCGAGATCGCGGCAGCGATCGCACGCACGAACGATTCGCCTGGATCGAGAATGAACCAAGCCACGAACGTCGCGATGGCGATCGAGATCACGACCGGGACGAAGATCGCACTGATTCGATCCGCGAGACGCTGAATCGGTGGTCTGGATCCTTGCGCTTCGCGCATGAGCTTTACGATGCGGGCGAGCACGCTGTCCGCGCCGAGCGTCGTAGCGCGGAAGCGGAAAGATCCCGTCTGGTTCAGCGTGCCGCCGACCACCCGATGACCGGTTTCCTTTTCCACCGGGAGCCACTCACCGGTGAGCATCGATTCGTCGACCGCGCTCGCCCCCTCGAGAACTTCGCCATCAACGGGGATGCGCTCCCCTGGCCGCACCACCACGACATCACCCGAATGCACCTCGGCGATGGGCACGTCGGCCTCGACGCCGTCGCGAAGGACACGCGCCGTGCGCGGCTGGAGCGTCACCAAGCTGCGAAGCGCCGCCGACGTCTGCCCCTTGGCACGCGCCTCCAGCATGTTGCCTAACAACACGAGGGCGATGATGATGATGATCGCCTCGTAGTACACATCGGGCGCTATGCCGCGCGCGATGAAGAAACCGGGCGCGAGCGTGGCAAATGCCGAGTAGATGAACGCGGCCGCCGTGCCGACGGCGATCAGCGTGTTCATGTTCGCCGAGTGATGACGGAATGCGGCCCATGCCCCGGCATAGAAGTGCCGGCCGGCCCACCCCATCACCAGCGCCGTGATCGCCAGTAGCGCGTACGAGATGACGGAAGGCGACGTGGCGTAGAGCCAGGGCAGCGACGCGCGGAGTGGCGGATCGAGCACCGCCATCGCCCAGCGCATCACTGGATCGGCCATCTGCTCGAGCCCCATGTGCGCGTGCGCGCTCATGAGTGGCATCGAGAGCACCATGGAAATGGCGCCTAACGCGAGGCTGACGTACGCCTTCCAGCGTAGTTCGGCCAGCTCCTCGGCGCGGGCCGCGTCGCGCGCCTCCTGCTCGTCCATGGCGCTCTTCCCGGGCTGGGGAAGGGATGCGCCGTAGCCCGTCGAGCGGATGGTGTCGATCAGCGCCGACGGAGACGTCACGGTCGGATCGTAAGCGACGCTCGCATCGTTGGTCATGAGGTTGACCGTCGCGTCGCTCACCCCCTCCTGTCGCTCCAGCGCGCGCTGCACGCGTGCCTGACAAGCAGCGCACGTCATTCCGCTGACCGGAATGGTGATGCGAAGCGGTGTGTCGGTAGCTTTGCTCACGGCTGTCCTATTCCACCACCAGCGCGCCGTGGAGCATGCCCATGCCGCAGGTGAAGTCGTAGCGTCCGGGCTCGTCGAGCGTGAGCTCCACCGCCGTGCGCTCGAACGCGGGAAGATATCGACGCACTCCGAGCGCGCCGATCACGACTTCCTCGGAGCAGCTGTCACGCTCCTGCCGGTCGAAGATGAGGCGTACTCGACGGCCGCGCTTGACGTGGATCGTGGAAGGATCGTAACCGCCATGGACTGCGATCACGATCTCCTGCACGCCGCTGCCGCGGTCGACGGCGCTCGCACTTCGCGCCTCGGCGAAGAAAAAGTACCAGACCACCCAACCGATCGCCGCGATCCCACCGATCAGCACCGCCCACTCGATCGGGGTCACGAGCGCGCCTCGACGCTTGCCGCGTATCCCTCGTCGTTTACGGCGTCAGTGATCCCTTCCGGCGTGGCGCGAGTCGGATCGTACGTGACGCGAGCGCTTCCGATCTCCACGTGCTCGACGTCCACGCCATCGACCCGGGCGAGCGCGCCCTTCACCGCTGCGACACAGTGGCCGCACGACATGCCATCGATCTGGAGGGTCAAGCTGGCCATTTCGTCTACTCCCGAAGTCGTCGAATACCAATATATACCCCCTCCCCCTATAGTGCAAGTTTGCCTAAGTATAGCGCCCACAACGAAAACCGGCCTCTCGATCGAGAGGCCGGCTTCCGAAAAGGGGTGACGAACGGTCAGGTCGCGGGTGCCGGCGCCGTGGTGTCTTTGGCGGTGAAGCCCACGGCGGCGAGGACGATCCCTATGGCCGCGTGCAGCCAGATGTCGTTGCCGCCCAGCGGAACGATGCCGAAGCCGGTCGGATCGACGAAACCGAGTACCGCGAGTAGCAGATAGATCACCCCACCGACCTGTGCGTACGTCTTCGCCCCCGAGAACGTCCGAGCGGCGAGTAGACCCCAGATCCCGAAGATGAGATGCACTACGTTGTGGAGCAGATTCACTGGGAAGAGGCCGAGGAGCAGTGCCGGCTCCATACTCATCCCGCTGAAGAACCCGACGAGCGCGATCAAAATGAAGATCACGCCGAAAATCTGTGCGACTCGCTGCACCGTTGTCATCGCGCCTCGCTCCGTGTTGAGGTTCGCCACGATCGATTCCGGACACGCCGCCGCAACCGAATGAACGTGGGAAGAACCGGCGCAGGATGCAACTGGCGGACAAGCAGCGGCGGCATTCGGCATTACTCTAATCCCAACACCTTCACCGCAATCCCCAAGTAAATCAGTATCCCCGCCACGTCCACGAACGACGCCACGAACGGAGAGGAGGCGAGCGCGGGATCGAAGCCCACACGCTTTAGCAGAATCGGCATCATCGCGCCGGCTACCGTCCCCGTGATCACCACGAGCACCAGCGTCAGCGCCACCACGGTCGCGACGGGCATGCTGTCCACCCACATGAGCGCGCGCGCGAAGCCGATCAATCCGAGGAACGCGCCGAGTGCGACGCCTTGGCCGAGCTCGCGCCGCAGCACACGCCACGCATCGCGCTGCTCGACGTCACCCACCGCCAGCGCGCGCGTGATCAGCGATGCGGACTGTGATCCGGAATTCCCGCCGGAGCTAATGATCAACGGAACGAAGAAGACGAGGGCCAGTGCGCCGGCCAGCGTCGATTCGAAATGCTTGAGCGCCGTGCCGGTGAGAAGCTCGGTGAGAAAGAGCAGTGTGAGCCACCCGCCACGCTTCCGCGCAATGCTCCAGAAGCCGGCCTGAAAGTACGGCTCCTCGAGCGGCTCCACGGCGCCGAGTCGCTGCACGTCCTCGGTCTGCTCCTCTTCGATGGCGTCGATCACGTCGTCGACAGTCACCACGCCCAGCAGCTTCCGATCATCATCGATCACCGGGACCGCCACCAGATCGTACTTGCTGGTGACGCGCGCTACTTCCTCGCGGTCGGCGGTCGGCGCCACGGTCACCACCTGCGACCAGGCGGTTTCACTCAGACGCGCACCCGCCGGCGCCGCCAGCAGCTCGCGCAGCGACAGCACACCAACCAGCCGCTCGGCGGCGTCGGTCGTATACACGGTATGCATCGCTTCGGCGTGCCCCTCACGTGCCGCCGCGCGAACACTCTGGAGCGCGTCATCGACCGAGAGCGACTCCGGCACCGACACGAACTCGGTCGTCATCAGTCCGCCGGCGCTGTCGGTCGGATACGAGAGCAGCTGCTCCGTCTCCCGCCGCGGCTCGCTCGGAATCTCCGACAGAATCTGATCGGCGCGCTCCTCCTCCATCTCTTCCAAGACATCGGCGCGCTCGTCAGGCGTCATCTCGGTGACGAGCTCGGCTGCCTGCGCGGTGCTCATCCGCTCCAACAATTCCGTGCGGAGCTCGTCGTCGAGGTACTCGAGCACGTCGGCCGCCCGACTAGACGGTAGCGCACGCAAGAATGCCGGGATTCGGTCGACCGGAAGCGCCTCGGCGACCTCGGCCAGGTCCGCGGCATGCAGTTCCTCGGTCTCGGCCGCGACATCGGCGGGAGACTCGTCGAGGAGCGCCAGAATGTCTGGGACCAGGAGCGCGGCGACGGGAGCGTCTTTGCGCGGCGTATCAACCATGAGGACCGTCCTTTCGACTGACGCCGTGAAACCGGGGTCGACGCCCTGGCCGTACGGATCGAGGCGAGCTTGGCGTTGCGGGTCCTCGAGCTGAGCCTGCTGGCTTCGGCCCTCCGTCCCGCGCGCGGGCGGTCAAGTTACCGGCACCCCCACGGGTCTTACAAGCGCACTGGAGGCACGTCCGACCCGTGCAAACCCTTTGTACCGCGGTGGTGTCCCATTCCTCGTCGTCACATAATCGACGCGGCGGAGTGACATCTCACCTCCCTCGCAATCCCGGGCGTCAGCCCCGCGCTCCCGATAGCCTAATGCGACTTTCTCCCGTCCTTCTCTCGCTTGCGCTCGCCCTCCCGATGGTGCTCGACGCGCAGCTGATCGCTTCCACGGACAACAGGTCGGCCGCCCTCGGGCGCGCATCGCCGACGGCTGCGATTGCGGCCCGCGTGGTCAAAGCACCGACGCTCGATGGGAAGGACGACGACGAGATGTGGTTGAGCGCCCAGGTGATCGACGCGTTTCTCGAGTACGAGCCGAACGAGGGCGCCGAGCCGCGCTTCAAGACCGAAGTGCGCATCGCGTACGACGACAAATACCTCTACGTGCTTGGCCGGATGTTCGATCCGGCACCCGACAGCATCATGGCGCTGCTGTCGAGACGCGACGTGCGAACGCAGTCGGAGTGGCTCAAGCTGGTCATCGATTCGTACAACGACAATCGCACCGCCTATCAGTTCATCGTGAACCCGGTGGGCGTGAAGCGCGACTTCTTCGTCTACAACGACAACACCGAAGATCCGTCGTGGGATGGCGTGTGGGACGTGGCCACCGCGATCGATTCGAAGGGATGGGTAGCCGAGTTCCGAATTCCGTTCAGTCAGCTCCGGTTCAACAACAAACGGGAGCACACGTTCGGTCTGCTCATCGTCCGCGACATCGGGCGGACGGGTCAGCGCATCAGCTGGCCGCTGTTCCGGCGCCAGACGCAGGGATACGTGTCGCAGGCGGGCGAGATCAGCGGATTGATCTCGGTGCCGACGCCGCGCCGTCTGGAGATGCTGCCGTATATCGTCACCAAGAACGTGACGCTCCCGGAGGGGAACGGCTTCACCCACGAGCAGCAGGTGACCGGCGGAGCCGACATCAAGTACGGTCTCACGTCGAATCTCACCATCGACGCGACGATCAATCCCGACTTCGGGCAGGTCGAAGCCGATCCGGCGGTGCTCAACCTGTCATCGTTCGAGACCTTCTTCGGCGAGCGGCGCCCGTTCTTCCTCGAGGGGACGGGGATCTTCTCGTACCGCACCAGTTGCGATGACATAGACACGGGGTGCACCGGGCTGTTCTACTCGCGGCGCGTGGGACGCTATCCCTCGCTGCGAGATGACTTCGGCGACGCGCGCAGCGCGACGGCGACCACGATCCTGGGCGCGGCGAAGATCACAGGACGACTGGCGCGCGGAACGTCGATCGGAGTGTTCAATGCCGTCACGCAGCGCGAGACGGGGCCCGACGACTTCACCCTCGAGCCGCTCACCAACTATGCGGTCGCGCGCTTGCGTCAGGAGATGGCGGATGGGCAGGGCGACGTGGGTCTCATGCTCACGGCGGTGAATCGCAATCTCGACGACGACACGAGTCCGTACCTGCGCGACAAGGCGTACACGGGCGGCGTCGACTTCCGTCGCCGCTTCTGGAACAAGAACTACGAGCTGTTCGCGTCGTTGTCAGGCAGCTACATCCACGGCAGTCAGGCCGCGATCGAAGCCACGCAGCGCGATGCGCGGCATCGCTTCCAGCGCCCGGACGACGGCGTGGAGTTCGATCCGACGCGCACGCACCTCTGGGGCGACGCGCAGCGCATTACGTTCAGCAAATTCGGCGGCGGCATCACCAAGTTCCAAACCGTCTATCAGCGGTTCTCGCCGGGGTTCGAGACCAACGACCTCGGGTTCCTCGCGCGCGCCGATGAACAGCTCTTCCGCAACTGGTTCCAATTCAACTTCACCAAGCCGAAGTATTTCTACCGTCAAGGCTTCTACAACTTCAACCACTGGGCGTATTGGAACACCGAAGGGATGCCCACCAGCTTCGGGTTCAACATCAATTGGCACGTCCAGATGAAGAACTTCTGGTGGGGGCACATCGGCGCCAACGCGAACAACGTGCTCGTCTCGCAGTACAGCGATCGCGAGGCGCGCGGCGGACCCGCAATCCGCTTGTCGCCGGGCTTCAACTATTGGGGCGGCATCGAGAGCGACAGCCGGAAGCGGGTGTACGCATCGCTCTTCTCGGGCCGCTACACCAACGATGACGGCCGCTCTCCCGGCTATTGGATCGAGCCGTACGTCACCTATCGCTCGTCGAGCCGCTTTTCCGCGTCGTTAGGCGGATACTACGAGAAAGAAGCGAACGACAACCAGTGGCTGGAGAACATCACCGACGCGCGGGGCGAGCATTTCACGTTCGCGCGGCTGGATCAGGAGACGTTCAGCCTCACGTCGCGCATCAACTTCACGATGACGCCGACACTCTCGTTCGAGTTCTACGGCCAGCCGTTCGTCTCCACGGGTACCTACAGCAACTGGCGTGAGCTCGACCGTCCGCGCGCCAAGGATTACGACGACCGGTACAAGGCGTTTGCCAAGCTCGACGATCCGGCGACGCCGACGCACGACGAATCGCTCGACCCACCTGGTGGCTTCAACTTCAAGCAGTTCAGGTCGAACTCCGTGGTGCGGTGGGAGTATCGTCCGGGCTCGACGATCTTCCTAGTGTGGGCACAGGGCAGGGATGAATCGCTCGACGGCGCTTCGAACTTCGCGTTGAGCCGCGATTACCGAGATCTCTTCTCGGCCCATCCCGACAACACGTTCCTGATCAAGGCGAGCTTCTGGTTCAATCCGCAGTGACGCGCGGCTAGAGAAGACGCAGGCGGCGTGGCTCGGCGGTGAGCGCGGTGACGTCGAATCCGGCAACGGAGACGGCGTCACGCAGCGCATCAGGGGTCACTTCATCGCCGTGCTCGACGACCGCCTCGCCCATGCGCACGTCGGCGGTGATGACGCCAGGAAGACCACCGAGCGCGGTCTGAACGGCACGTACCGCGTGGACCGCGTGCATCCCCGAGATGGTAAGTCGTGTGCGCATCGTCGAAGAATAGCGGCGTTGACGCTCACCCGCTGCGCGGCGATGTTGTAGCGTGACCGGCCCCACCAAATCCGATTCGACGCGCGTCGCATTCCTCGGTCTAGGCGCCATCGGCGCGCCGATGGCTCGGCATCTTGCGAAGCCTCCTTTCACGCTCACCGTTTGGAATCGGACCGCCGAGAAGGCACGCCGGTTCGGCGACGAGAGTCGTGCGCGTGTGGCCAGCACGCCGGCGGAAGCAGCGCGTGATGCCGATGTAGTGATCACATGCTTTCCCGCGTCGCCGGAAGTCGAAGCGCTGCTCGACGGCGAGCACGGATTGCTCGCCGGTTTGGTGCGCGGCGCGGTAATGGTCGACTGCACGTCAGGCGATCCGCAGTCATCGCGTCGAATTGCGGGACGTCTCGGGGAGCGTGGTATCGCCTTCATCGATGCACCGGTGAGCGGTGGCGTCGCCGGAGCGGAGAAGGGAACGCTCACCGTGATGTGCGGCGGAGATGCTGGCGTGCTCGAACGTGTACGGCCGGTGCTCGAGGCGTTCGGTGAGAAGATCGTCCACTGCGGCGCGGTCGGTGCAGGCGACGCGCTCAAGGCTGTCAACAACGCCATGCTGGCGGTGCACATCTGGTCGCTCGCCGAGGGACTCGTAACGCTGACCAAAGCGGGTGTGTCGCCCGCGGCGGCGCTCGACGTCATCAATGCGTCCAGCGGTCGAAGCAACACGTCGCAAAATCTCTTTCCGGCGCGAGTGCTGACGCGCGCTTTTCCGCGTACGTTCCGGCTCGCGCTGCTCGACAAGGACATGGGCATCGCGGCCGAGGTGGCGCGCGAACAGCAGGTGGCGTCGCCGCTGCTCCAGCTCACCGCCGAGCTGTTTCGGGTGGCGCACGCTCAGTTGGGAGAAGAAGCGGATCACGTGGAGGTTGCGCGATTGATCGAATCGTGGGCTGGAGCCGAGATCAAATGACGAGCGCCACGTTGGCGGCTGGTGCGAGTGTCGCCGGTGTCGAGGAGGTGCGCTCGCACTTTCCAGCGCTGGAGCGCCGGCACGAAGGACATCCCGTCGCCTACTTCGATGGCCCGGGCGGAACGCAGGTGCCGCGCGCGGTGCCTGACGCGATGGGCGACTACCTGTTACGGCACAACGCCAACACCCATTGGTCGTACCCGACCAGTCGGGAGACCGACGAGATGATCGCCGCCGCTCGTCAGGCGCTGGCCGATTTTCTGAATGCGTCGCCGACCGAGATCGCGTTCGGCGCGAACATGACGACGTTGACCTTTCACCTGGCGCGGGCGCTCGGCCGTTCGTGGGGCCCCGGCGACGAGGTGATCGTCACCGAGCTGGATCATCACGCTAACATCGCTCCGTGGCGAGCGCTCGAGCAGGAGCGCGGTGTGCGCGTGCGTGTGGTTCGGCTCGATCTAGCGACGGCGCGGCTGGACTGGGCGGATCTCGAGCGCGCCCTCGGCCCGCGCACGCGCCTCCTGGCGATCGGAGCAGCTTCCAACGCGCTGGGCACGATCACCGACGTCTCGCGCGCGGCACAGATGGCGCGAAGTGTCGGCGCATTGACGTTCGTCGATGCGGTACACTATGCGCCTCACGTGCTGGTCGACGTCAGGGCGATGGACTGCGATTTCCTCTCCTGCTCGGCGTACAAGTTCTACGGCCCGCACATCGGCGTGCTGTACGGACGTGAGGGGCTCGTGCGTGAGCTGGACGTTCCGAAGTTGGCGCCGGCGCCGAACACCGCGCCCGAGCGGCTGGAGACCGGGACGCAGAATCACGAGGGGATCGCCGGTGCCGCGGCGGCGGTGGACTTCCTGGCGTCGTTAGGCGGTGTGGGGGACAGTCGGCGTGAGCGCCTGATCCGCACGTTCGCGCAGCTGCACGCCCGCGCCTCCCTGTTGGCGGCACAACTTCGCGCGGGACTCGACGCGATTCCCGGCGTCACGCGCTACGGCCCGCCCGATCCGCCGTATACTCCCACCGTCGCCTTCGCGGTGCGCGGCGTGCCCGCGGAGACCGTCGTTCGGCGCCTGACGAGTCGGGGTGTGTTCGCCACGCACGGTGATTTCTACGCGACGACGGTCGTAGAGCGCCTGGGCCACGCCGAGCATGGTTTGGTGCGGGCGGGAGCGGCGTGTTATACGACGGAGGAGGAGGTGGGGAGGCTGATCGGAGGTGTGGAGGAGATAGCGAGATAGCCGGAAAGCCGGAAACGGGAAGCGGGAAGCGGGAAGCGGGAAGCGACTGCCCGGCACACCTGATGAGTACCGTCCCCGCTCGGCGCTTCCCGCTTCCCGCTTCCCGTCGTTACGGCGTCACTCCCACCACCGTCGAATCCGCCTTCCCCTTCTTCCTCGACACCAGCGTCTTCTCGAAGGCCGGGACGAAGACTTCATACTTCGAGCCGGGGTGCCAGAGGATCCAGCCATCGTAGCCCGCGTCGTAGACCGCGCGCTTCTGCTCGCTGATCTCGTGCGCGCCGTAGTCCGGCTTGCCTAACGAGAACGCCTGAAGCCAGGGGCGGACGTTCTCGCGGCCGCCCAGGCCGATCTTCTCGTTGCGCTGGCGAGCGCGGTTGATGGCGGCGAAGACGACCTTGTAGGGCTCGGCGTTGGGGCGCGTAGCGCCGAAGGCGCCGCGTGGATAGTGCGACGGATACACCATCGGCAGCACGACGTCGGTGGCCGGCATGATCGTCTCCCACTGCTGTCCGATCTCGAGCGCGCCGCCGACGGTCGTCACCAGACCGAAGATGTCGGCCGTGCATCCGGCACCGAGCCTGTGGATGCGGGTGCAAGCAGTCTTCAGGAATTCGGCCAGCACCTGCGGCTTGGCGAGATTGCCGGCTCCGGGGAAGACCTGCGGTGGCAGACTCTTGTACGGCTCGGGAAAGCGAATGTAGTCGAACTGGATCTCCTCGAACCCGATCCGCGCCATCTCCTCGGCCACGCGGATGTTGTACTCCCAGATCTGCCGGTCGTACGGATTCACCCACGTGAGCCCGGGCTTGTCGCGCCACGCGGTACCGTCGGGGCGGCGAATGACGTGATTCGGGTTGACGCGCGCCGCGACTGAATCCTTGAAGACGACGATGCGCGCGATGGGGATGATCTGGTGCGCCTTGAGTGTGTCGACCAGCGCCTTGAGGTTGGTAATGATCCCCATCTTCCCCTGGTTCTTCGACACCAGCGTGTCCGACGACCGATAGTTCAATCCGAATTCGTCCTTGATGTCGATGACGAATGCGTTGATCTCGGTGTTGTCGGCGACGCCGATGAGATAGCGCATCTTGGTCGAGCTCTGCGCGGCGAACCGATTGATGTAGAGACCGCGCATGATGCGCGTGTCGTACGATTTTTTGGCCGCGCTGTCGGCAAGCGTGCTCGATGTGGCGGCGCCGTTGGCCGTGGCGACCTTGCTGGAATCGCCGACCGGGCGGGTAGCCGCGGCCGATGTCCGAGTGCCTTCCCCAACGCCGCAAGCGGCGAGCGTCAGGAGGAGTACGGGAAGACTGCGCATCTCGTCTTGTCGTGAGGGTGAAGCGGGGGGAGGAACGCCGAGCGCGAAACTTAACAGGTTATAGAGCAAACGGACGACGAGGAGAAAAGCAACGGCGGGAAGCGGGAAGCGGGAAGCGGAAAGCGCCGGCGGAGTCGGTACTCGTCAGGTGTGCCGGAGTCGTTTCCCGCTTCCCGCTTCCCGCTTCCCGTATATTGTTCGCCCATGCCCGCCCGCCACGCGGCATTC
>DATFBY010000151.1:0-18807 GCA_035253585.1 Gemmatimonadaceae bacterium
GAGCCTACGGCATTTCGGTATTCGATGTGCACGTGCGAGCGTGCCGAAAGGACCTTCCTTCGTTCGACTTAGGCTTGGCGCGTCAGGCGCCGGAGGTCGAGGGCAAGGCGGTCCTCTACGCTCGGCGCACGGTCTCGTTAGGCGACACCGCCTGCTGGCTCGAGGACGATGGCATTCGCGATGTGCCGCACCCCGGCGAGACCATTCCCAAGGGGCGGCCCGTGTGCACCATCTTCGCGCGCGGCGCCGATCCAGCCAGCTGCCACGCAACGTTGGTCCGTCGCGCCAAGGAGCTCTACGCGCTGATGGAGCGCGGAGCAGGTGACGCATGAGTGTAGGAGCCCGCGTCGTCCCGTTCGTTACCTGCCTGGGGTGCGGCTGCGCCTGCGATGACGTCACCGCAACGGTTCGCGATGGTCGTATCACCGACGTTGCCAATGCCTGCGACATCGGACGACGCTGGTTCGGTGACGGAAGCGTCCCGTCGGTAATTCGATCGGGTGGGCAGACAGTCAGTCTCGATCGCGCGATCGTCGACGCCGCATCAGTCCTGGCCGCCGCCCATCGTCCACTGGTATATCTCGCGCCGGAGCTTTCTTGCGAGACACAACGCGCAGCGGTTTCGCTCGCCGATGCGCTTCACGCGATGCTCGATAGCGTTTCGGCCGCTACGATCGCCGACGCATTACTTGCCGGCCAGCGACGTGGCCGAATTGCGTCGACGTTGGCCGAGGTGAGACATCGCGCCGATGTGCTGGTTTACTGGGGAATCGACCCGCAGCATCGATATCCCCGCTTTGCATCCCGGTTCGCGCCCGATCCCCCAGGTCTCTTCGTCGGCACCGCACGTACCATCGTCGCGGTCGACGTGGGTGAAGAGTACGGACCGCGCAACGCGGATCTTCGTGTACGCATCGCGCCTGACGAGGAGCGAGCCGCCCTGGCGATTCTACGCGCGCTTATACTCGGTCGACCACTGGGCGACACCTTCTCCAACGATCTCATGCGCCGCGTGTCGCGCTTGGCCGAGCGCATCGCTCAGGGAAAGTATATCGTGGTGCTCAACGAAGCCGAGCCTGGCGCGCACCGACGCGGCGATCGCGCTGATGGACTCATCGCGCTGGTCGAAGCGCTGAATGCGTCGACCCGCGCTGGGATGTGTACGCTGCGAGCTGGAGGGAATCGGAGTGGCGCGGATGCGGTGCTGACCTGGCAAAGCGGCTTTCCCATGTCGGTCGACTATGCACGAGGCACTCCGCGTTATCGGCCGGATGTCGGCGCCATGCAGCTCCTCGAGATGCGCGCGGTCGATATTGCGCTCATCGTCGGCGCGCCGCTCGAGCTCCCGGCACCTGTGCGCGAGTCGCTACAGCGTGTGCGGTCGGTCGCCGTCGGACCACGTGTAAGCGAGACTGGATTAGGCTCCGAGGTTGCGATCGACACGGGGCTCCCCGGAATTCACGAGGCTGGGATGGCCATGCGTCTGGACGATCTGCCACTACCACTCAGGCAGATCTTGAGTGGCCCGCCGCTGGCGCTCGATGTGATTCAGTCCATCGACCTCCGCGTGCGTACCGCAGGGGCGGACAGCGCGTGAGCAAGGCTCGTCTCCGCCTGCGCGGCGGCAAGCTGTACGACCCAACCAATGGCACGAGCGGCACCGTGCGCGACGTGTGCATCGAGGACGGCCGCATCGTCGCGTCATTGCCTGACGACGCTCCAACTCTCGATGTGACGGGAATGCTGGTCATGCCCGGTGGCGTCGACATGCACGCGCACATCGCGGCTGGCTCGGTCAATCAGAGCCGGCGTCTGCTGCCTGAATCACATCACCCTGCCGGTGCACCGCAGCTCGTTCGAGGAAATTGGCTACCGCGGTCGGGGAGCGACGGTATCGTCCCGACGACCTTCACCACCGGCTACCGTTACGCCGGCCTCGGCTACACGACGGTCTTCGACGCGGCCGTAGCCCCGAGCGACGCGCGACATGCACACGCCGAGCTCGATGATACGCCGATCATCGACGCCGGCTTCTACACGCTCCTCGGCAACGATGCGTACTTGCTGCATCTCCTGGCGACCGGTGCACGGGATCGCGCCCGTGATTATGCCGCGTGGGTGCTCAACACTACGTGCGCGTATGCCATCAAGGTGGTGAACCCCGGTGGTGTCGAGCTTTGGAAGAGGAACGTTCGCCAGGTCGAAGGGCTCGATACGCCGGTCGGCTCCGATCGAGTGACACCCCGCGTGATTCTCGAGACGCTCGCCGATGCGGCGAACGCTCTTTCACTCCCACACGCCCTGCACATTCACGGGAATCGCCTCGGCGAAGCGGGGAATGTGGAGACGACTCTCGCCAGTATGTCGGCGCTGGATGGTCGACGCGCACATTTCACGCACGTTCAGTTTCACAGCTACGAAACCGGCTGGCGCTCCGGCGCGCGTCGCGTGATGGAGTACGTGAACGCGCATCCGGAAGTGAGCATCGACGTCGGGCAGGTCATGTTCGGGCCCGCCGTGACCGTGACCGCTGATGGTGCCGTCGAGTATCTGCTGCACAAGAGCAGCGGTAAAAAGTGGGTCAACATCGACATCGAGCTGGAGACCGGCTGCGGTATCGTCCCGTACGAGTACCGCGATCGCGCTGCCGTCGCTGCGTTACAATGGGTCGTCGGGCTCGAGCTCTTTCTGCTGGCAGCCGATCCGTGGCGTGTCGCACTGTCCACCGATCATCCGAATGGCGGATCGTTCCTCTCGTATCCCGAGCTCATCCGGCTTCTCATGGACAAGCCCTATCGCGACGAGTGTCTCTCGCGGGTGAATCCGAAGCTCATCGCTGGCAGCGCGCTGGTCGACGGGATCGGCCGCGAGTACACGCTCGATGAGATAGCGATCATCACGCGCGCCGCACCGGCGCGTTTGCTGGGACTCACCAACAAGGGGCATCTCGGTCCCGGCGCCGACGCCGACATCACCGTGTACGCCGAAGGAGAGAATGCGGCAGTCACTTTCACGTCGCCTCGTTACGTCTTCAAGCGCGGCGTGATGGTCGTCGAGGAGGGAGCGCTCAGGCGTGCGCCGCGGGGACGCCGGCTATACGTGCAGCCTTCTTCCGACAGCGCCTTCCGCCGCCATCTCAAGCAGTGGTGGTCAGAGAACGCCACAATGGCGTTCGAGAACTTCGGCGCTGGTCCGCTCAGCGACGCACCGACGGAAGCACGAGGTGCGGCCAGGTGAAGATCCGCGGCGTGGAGATCGAAGACACGTTCGCCGAAGCGTTCACCATGCGCGCGAGCCGGGTCGTGATCACTGCCGCATCGGAGCGCTGGGCGCGAGAGGCGGCACTTTCGATGACGGGTTTCGCGACATCAGTCATCGGCTGCAAGTGCGAAGCTGGAATCGAACGGCCCATCGCCCCTGACGACACCCCGGACGGACGTCCCGGCATCAGCATCCTCTTCTTCACCATGGGGAAGGACGATCTCCCCAAGCGTCTGATCGAGCGACTGGGCCAGACGATTCTCACCTGCCCTTCGACCGCATGCTTCGATGGCTTGCCTGACGCCGAAGACCGAATGTCAGTTGGTCGCGCTCTCCGTGTCTTCGGCGACGGTTTTCAGGCGAGCAAAGTCATCGACGGCACGCGATACTGGCGCATTCCCGTCATGGAAGGAGAGTTCCTGGTTCAGGAATCGTTCGGCCGAGTGAAAGGAATAGGCGGTGGAAATTTTCTCATCCTGGCGGAGAACGATGCGCGCGCGCTCGCGGCCGCCGAGAGTGCGGTCGAAGCCATCCGCGGATTGCCCGGTGTCATTCTCCCCTTCCCTGGTGGCGTCGTGCGAAGCGGCAGTAAGGTTGGCTCTCGCCGTTATGCAGGGATGATCGCCACCACGAACGACGCGTACGCGCCTACGCTTCGAGCCATTACCGAGTCGAGATTGCCCGAGGGAGTGAACGCTGTGCTGGAAATCGTCATCGACGGTCTCGACGACAAGTCGATCTCTCGCTCCATGCGCTGCGGCATCGACGCTGCTTGCATCGACGGAGTGAGGATGATCTCGGCCGGCAACTACGGTGGAAAGCTCGGTCCGCATCACTTTCATCTCAGTCGTCTGCTGGACGACGGTTGCGACTGAGTATGACCGGCGAGATCCGTCTTCGTCCGATCACGTCCGCGCCGCTCGAGGTGGAGTGCGTGCAGCCGGAGAGCTTCGCCCAGCTCGGCACGCAAGAAATCGCATCACTCCCCGTATGGATCGGGCGTGACGTTGGTCAGCTCGGCGATTTCTTCGCCGTGACCGGGGAGCGCTCGACACGCGTGCGGATCGAGGGTGATGCATCACACCTCGACGCGCTCGGCGCGGCGATGACCGGGGGCACGCTCATCATCGAAGGCAACGCCGGCCGCGCTCTCGGGCGTGCAATGCGTGGCGGACAGATTCACGTCAAAGGAAACGCCGGCGATCTCGTTGGTGCACCCATTTCAGGCGCATCGCGCGGAATGCTCGGTGGTGAGATCGTCATTAACGGATCGGCCGGCGCCGATGCCGGCGCTTACGCTCGTCGCGGCTTGGTGGTGATCCGAGGGAATGCCGGTCCAGGCGCGGCCCGCGGAATGATCGCCGGAACCGTGGTCGTTTGTGGCGACGCGGCGTCGGAAGCCGGTGTTTGGAACAAGCGCGGTACTCTCCTTGTCATGGGCACAGTCGACGTCGGTGTCACTTATCGGTATGCGTGCACCTACCGTCCGCCGATCGTTCCGCTGATTCTTCGCTCGGTGGGCAAGCGCTTTGGCCTGCCAGTGAACGATCGCTGGATCACCGGTGTCTATCGACGCTTCAGTGGCGACCTGGCCGAGCTCGGCAAGGGAGAGATCCTGCAATGGACAGCCTCCGCATGAGTGACCTCGGACTCAATCGCCGGGCCTGGGCGATCGCCGACGATGTTGTCGCCCACGCCAGGGAGTTGCGGGTCGCCGTCAGCACGTTGTCGTCAGGCACCAGACTGATCGATGCCGGCATTGACGTGCCGGGCGGATATGCGGCGGGCGTTCGACTGGCCGAGATGTGCATGGGCGGGCTCGGACATATTAGTATCAATCCAGTACTAATTGACGGCACGACGTACCCCGCGGTGCAGGTTCACACCGATCACCCCGCCGTCGCCTGCATGGCATCCCAATACGCAGGGTGGGCGATCAGCGTCGAAAAGTATTTCGCCATGGGATCGGGACCACTTCGCGCCCACGCGCGGGTGGAGCGCGAGCTCTTCGAGCGCCTGGGCTACACCGAGCGCGCGAAGTACGGCGTGCTGGTGCTCGAGGGGCGCGCACTGCCGACGGACGAGGTGGCACGCTGGATCGCGGACAAGTCAGGCCTCGACCCGGCCCGGCTCACGCTCGCCATCGCGCCCACCGCCAGTCTTGCCGGCGGGATCCAAATCGTCGCTCGCAGCCTCGAGACTGGACTCCACAAGATGGACACGTTGGGCTTCGACGTCCGCACGATCGTAAGCGGCGTCGGGACCGCGCCGATTCCACCCATCGCCAAGAACGACCTGCGCGCGATCGGCCGCACCAATGACTGCATACTGTACGGCGGCGATGCGCACTATCACGTCGACGGAGATGACGCCGAGCTGCGGACCTTGGCCGAAAAGCTCCCTGCGTCCGCGTCGAGCGACTATGGAACTCCGTTCTACGAGATCTTCAAGCGCTACGACAGCGACTTTTACAAGATCGACCCGCTGCTCTTCAGTCCGGCCCGTGTGCACCTGACGAACATCCGTTCTGGCAAGACTGTCGAGTCCGGGGCATTCGAGCCCGCGGTGCTCCAGCGGTCGCTGTACGGTGACAGTTGAGCGGGGCCTTTCCTATTTGCGTCGCCCTGCGCAAGCTAAGCCACCCTCCTGACGTCTCTCGGTTTCCCCTGCACCGCCCTGAATGCGCGTCGCAATTCTGAGTGCCCGTGAGGGCTGGCATACGGACCAGCTTTGCCAGGCGCTAACCAGCCGCGGGCACGAAGCCATCGTCCGGCCGTACGACTCCGTGATCGCGCTACTGGGGCGCGATTCGGCCCTGCGCGCGGAGTCCGAAGAGCTCCTCAGCGTCGACGCCGTGCTCCCGCGCATCATCCCCAACGGCTCGCTGGAGCAGATCATCTATCGTGTCGACGCCCTGCACTGGCTGGAGGATCGCGGCATACCGGTCATGAACTCGCCTCGCACCATCGAGCGCACGGTCGACAAGTTCTACACCTCGGCACTCCTTCACGAAGCGGGACTCGGCACTCCGGAAACGGTCATCTGCGAGCGCTTCGACGACGCTCTCGCCGCGTTCAAGGAGATGAAAGACGTCATCGTGAAGCCACTCTTCGGGTCCATGGGGCTCGGCATGGTGCGTGTCACCGACGAAGAGACGGCGTGGCGTGTATTCCGCGCGCTCGAAGCGATCCGCGGCGTTTACTATCTACAGCGCGCCATCGCGCACGATGGCCGCGACATTCGCGCCTTCGTCGTGGGTAATCGTGTGCTCGGCGCGATCGAGCGACTGGCGCCGGGGTGGCGGACCAACGTGGCTCAGGGCGCGACGGCACGGCGCGTCGACCTCCCCGACGACTGGCGCGATGCAGCGCTCACCGCCGCGCGTGTCGTGGGCGCCGAGTATGCCGGCGTCGATATCCTTCCTGCCGCCGATGGCGCATTGTACGTGCTCGAAGTCAACGGCGTGCCGGGCTGGCGTGGGTTACAGGACGCGACCTCGCTCGACGTCGCTGATGCCATCGTTAGGCACCTCCTCGAACGGCACGCGCCGAAGGCATCGTAATGCGTCGAGCGCCTGACGAGATCGCTCTCTTCGCGCAGCTCGCGTGCGTGCTCGAGGCCAGTGCCCCAAAGCCTGGCAACGTTGCGCCGGGCCGGCCGTTCGGCGACGTGTCCTACGAGGACTTCCTCCTCAGTGCGATTGTCATTGGGCCGGTGCTCGGTCGCGCGGCCGAGCAGCCGTTGGGACACACCATCCACCAGGCGATCGCCGCGACGGCCCGGGTCACGAAGCGCAACACCAACCTGGGGATCGTGCTGCTTCTCGCGCCGCTGGCCCACGCCGCGTTAGGCAGCCTTCCGCTGCGTGACTCGCTCGAGGCAGTGCTCGCCGGAACGACGGTGGAGGATGCGCGCGAAGTCTACGCTGCCATTCGGCGTGCGGCCCCCGGTGGCCTTGGTCGCGCGGAATCACAAGATGTTGCCAGCGAGCCGACCGTCACGCTTCGCGAAGCCATGAGGTTGGCCGCCGAGCGTGATTCGATCGCCCGAGAGTGGACCACTGGGTTCGCGCTCACCTTCGATATCGGTGCGCCGGCGCTCCGGCATGCACGCACGGACGGACTCTCGTGGAGCGATGCCACCATCGAATGCTTTCTGACCATCCTCGCCTCGACCAAAGACACACTCGTCGCCCGTAAGCTCGGCTCCGATTCAGCGTGCGAGGTGTCACGACAAGCGCGCGCCGTGCTCGAGCTCGGTGGCGTTCGAGCTCCAGAAGGCAGGTCGGCGCTCGAGCGCTTCGACCGGGCACTACGCGATGAGCGCAACACACGGAACCCCGGTACGACCGCCGATCTCACGGCGGCAGCGATTTTCGTCACGCTCGTCGAGCACGGCTGGCAGTAGGAGGACGACATGCGGACGCGCGGCGACTTCAAGGTTTCGGTCACCAAGGATTATCTGGTCTTCGCTTCGGCGCACTTCATCACCTTCGCCGGACATCGATGCGAATCGCTGCACGGGCACAATTACCGTGTCGGCATCACGCTCGAGGGGGCGCTGGACGAGAGCAGCTGGTACGTCTTCGACTTCGTCACGCTCAAGAAGCTGATGAAGCGCTTGGTCGACGAGATCGATCACGTGGTGCTACTTCCGACCGAGAATCCGCTCATCAAGGTGAGCGAGGAGGGCGAGACGATCCACGTCGCGGTTGCCGGTCAGCCGCGCTACGTCTTCCCCCGTGGAGATTGCGCGCTCCTCCCGATCCCCAATACTACGGTAGAGATGTTGGCGCAGTATCTCGCGGGACGGGTGCGCACGGAGATCGAATCCATCGGCGCCATTCATCTGTCGGCGCTGGAGCTCGAGGTCGAAGAGAACTTCGGCCAGAGCGCGTTCTACCGAGAGGTGCTCGGATGATGGCGAGGGAGATGTACGACACCATCGTCATCGGAAGTGGCTTCGGCGGGGCCGCCGCGGCGGCCGCGTTGACCGATGCGGGAGAGCATGTGCTCATGCTCGAGCGTGGCGGCTGGGTCGCACGCGGTCCGGAAAACTGGCACGACAGCAGTGCGCTCGAGCTGTCGCCTTACTACTCGATGCAGTCGCCCTATCGACTGCGGAACAACGGCACCGATCAGACATTCGGCGCGTTCCATTGTGTCGGCGGCCAGTCGATCTTTTCCGGCTGTGTCTCGCTTCGCTTCCGGGCGGAGGATTTCGAGGTCGACCCGGAAATCGTTGGCGATTCGGGCGCTCGCTGGCCGTATTCGTACGCCGACCTCGAGCCATACTACGCGCGTGCTGAACGGCTGTTGCACGTTGCGGGTGAGCCGGGAGCGGATCCGACCGAGCCACCGAGAACGACGCCATATCCACAACCGGCGCCTCCGCTCTCGCAAACGTCACGACGCATCGCCGCGGTGGCGAGCCAGCTTGGCCTTCGGCCGTTTCGGCTTCCACTCGCCATCAATTACAGCGATCTGCCGAATCGCACGCGCTGCGTCACCTGCTTGACCTGCGACGCCTATCCCTGCGCGATCGGCGCGAAGAACGACATCGCTTCGCATGTCCTCCCCCCTCTTCTCTCGCGCGGCCTCGAGCTCCGAACCAACACCGTCGCTACACGCCTGGCATCGTCGCGCGGTCGCGTTCAGCACGTCGAGGCAGTCGATGCGAACACCGGAGAACATCTGCGCTTCTACGCCCGCCGCTTCATCGCATCCGGCGGTGTATTCGGCTCGCCCCAACTACTTCTGGCATCGGCGCTCGACAAGGTGAGCCCGGGTGGTGACACAGTCGGGCGCTTCCTCATGCGGCACTGCAATGGCATGGTCTTCGGCTTCTTCGCGGCCCCGCCTAACAAGGAGCGTGAGTTCCACAAGCAGCTTGGCATCAACGACTTCTACTTCGGACATCCGAGCATTCGTACGCCCCGTGGCAAGCTCGGCTGCATTCAGCAGGTCATGTCGCCGCCGCTGGGCCTCGTCCGCGCTCGTGTGCCCCGACCGTTCCACCGATTCATCAATGCGGCCGCCGATTATGTCACCGGCCTGCTGGTGGTAGCTGAAGATCAGCCGCACGCACGAAACCGCATCGTTGTCGACAACAGCAGCACGGACCGGTTCGGACTCCCACAGGGCGTTGTGGAGCATCACTACTCGGAGCGCGACATCGCAGCACGGGCCGTGCTGCTTGGTAAAGCACGACAGATCCTTCGAACCGCCGGCGCACGGTTCATGTACGTCCACCGAATCACGACTTTCTCGCACGCCGTCGGCACGGTGCGCGCCGGCGTCGACCCGCGCACCTCCGCGCTCGACGAGTACTGCCGCTTCCGTGGCATCGACAACCTCTACGTCCTCGATGGCTCGTTCATGCCGACGGCAGCCGCCGTCAACCCCAGCCTGACGATCGTCGCCAACGCACTTCGCTCGGCTGACCACATGATCGCAACTGCCTCGTGATCGCGACGTCGCCGCTTCGTATCGCGCTACTCGGATGCGGTCGTGCGGCGGAGATGCACAGCAGGACACTCCGCCGCTTTCCAGGCGTGCACCTCTATTTCGCCAGCCGCGAGGAAAGAAAGGCAGCTGACTTCAACACACGCTTCCACGGTAGCGGGCACTTCGGCTCCTACGACGCCGCTCTAACAAGTTCGGAGATTGACGTCGCGCTCATTGTCACGCCGCCACATCTGCATCTCGAGCTGACGGAACAGGCATTACGCTCGGGAAAGCATGTCATCGTGGAGAAGCCGCCGTTTCTCCGATCGTCCGACTTTTCGGCGGTCGAAGCGCTAGCTCGGAGCGCATCCCGGCAGGTAATGGTGGCCGAAAACTACTTCTACAAGCCGCTGCTCCAGTCGCTCCGCGCGGTCGTGACATCTGGTGAGCTCGGCACCTTGCAATTCGTGCGCGTGAGCGCGCTCAAGACCCAGCGCACGGGAAATTGGCGCGATGAGATAGCGGTCGCTGGAGGAGGCGCATTGTACGAGGGTGGAATTCACTGGGTGAGTTTCATGGCCAACATGGGACTCACCGTGCAGTCGGTGAGCGCGCACCGCCCTGGCCGGCAGAACGGCCCTGATCGGAGCATGCTGCTGGTTTTCCAATACGCCGAAGGCGCCATCGGCACGCTGCACTTTTCCTGGGAGACGCCATCGGCGCTTGGCGGCATTCGTCTCTCTCGCATCCATGGCTCCCGAGGATCCGTCGCGTTCGAATCCAACGGCGTCTTCCTCATGCGCTTCGGTGCCAGGCGCGGTCTGTCGTTCCCGGGGTTGCGCGATCTCGCCGGCTACCACGCGATGTTCACCGACTTCATAGACGCACTCCGCGCCAACAGACCCGCGCGGTACACGTTGCAACACGCACGTCGTGACCTCGAGTTCGTCGAAGCGGCGTACGCATCCGCGACGTCCACATCACCGGCCGAGCTACTCACTTCCGCCCGCTGACCAGATGACATTCACGCAACTCGCTATCGCACTCGTGGTCGGACTGCTTGCCGGGACGCATACCGCGACCTGGGGGATGTACAAGGACGCGCCACACGAAGGTTTCACGATAGCGACGTTCTCGCGGAGTATTCTCATCGCTGGTGTCTTGGCTGTGCTCGCGCAGCTCGTGCTGAAGATGGACCTCATGCGAGCGCCCGACATCGTCGTGCTCTTCGGTCTCGTGTACGCGCTCGAGCGTGCAGTCACCGAATTCTGGAAGACGTACATCCGCCACGAGGACCAGTCGAAGTACTGGATCCCGATGCAATTCCACGTTCTAGGCCGCGTCGCCGGCAAGGGGCTCCAGCGCTTGGCGGGAGTGGGTGCGCTTCTGGTAGCAGGGTTGCTCGTGCTGCTGGTGCTTTGGCTCCAGCGGAATACGCCGTCGCCCGTGCCGTTTTGGTTAGCGCTCGGAATCGCTGGAAGCCTGGGCGGTTGGTTCTCGGCGATGGGCGGCGCGTGGAAGGATGCGCCGATCGAGGGATTCGACTTCTTCAAATTCCTGCGAAGCCCAGGCATCGCCCTCTTCTGGGCAATCCTGCTCTCCCGCTTCACCGATAACCTGCTGATCATTGCCGTCGCGGCGGAAGGTTTCACGGTGGCGACGATCGAGACGTACAAGACGTTCTTCTTCCCGAACAAGCCGCGCGGCAAATGGACCGGTAAACCGGTTCACTTTCCCGACATGCTGGTCACCAGGCAGCGGTTCCGTACCGTCTATTTCGGTATCTGGGCAGCGGTGATCGTTGCCTTCGCGCTCGCCTTCACGGCGTGACTCAGCGCCGCGGGCGCTTCTGGCGTGACGCGGCAGTGCTCTTTGCTCCCTCTCTTCGAACGATGCGGTGCGCGCTCGCATTCTTCGTGGCGGCTCTCGCTCCAGGCCGTTCGAGCAACGTCAACAGTCTGCCCTTCCGCCGTTCCACCTGATCCATCGTGCACTGGCGTGGCGCCTTGTCGGGACGCCAGCGCAGGAACTTCGTGCCATGGCGAAAGCGGCCGCCGGTGAAATGGTCGTATTGAACTTCCACTACCAACTTTGGCGCGAGCGGCTGCCATTCACTCGTGCGCTTCGTGCTCCACCTGCTGGGTCCGCCCGGCGCTTGTCCGGTGAATCCCGGCGACTCGATCAGCTTCTCCAGCTTGGGCGTCAGCTGCTTCCGCTCCTCACTGGTCTGAGTGGATGTGAAACCCACGTGATGCAGGAGGCCATCCTCGTCGTACAAGCCTAACAGGAGCGATCCGACGATCTTCCCTTTCGACGCGTACCGAAACCCGCCCACGACGCAATCCGCCGTACGGCGTCGCTTGACCTTTACCATCCCCAGCCGTTCCCCGCTGTGATACGGAAGATCGACACGTTTCGCCATCACACCGTCCAAGCTCTCTCCAGCGACTCGGAACCACTTCCTCGCCGTTGCAACCTCGCGCGTTGATGGAGAGAGTCGAACCATGCTGTCCGTGGGAAACGCGCGCGCCACGAACTTCTCGATGGCCGCTCGACGCTCGGCCAGCGGCTTGTTCACGAGCGAGCGCCCACGCTCATCGACCAGCAGGTCGAAGACGATGAGCATGGCGCGGTGCTGCGCCACCAGCGTCCGGACGCGGCTCTCGGCCGGATGGATTCGAAGCAGTAGCTCGTCGAACGACAGCGAGCCGTCGACCGGGATGACGAGCTCGCCGTCGAGCACGAAGCGCTTTGTCGCGCTCGAGCGCAGAACCTCGACAATGTCGGGAAAGTATCTACCGAGCGGTTGGCCGGCCTTCGAGCGAAGCTCCACGCGATTGCCATCGCGGAACGCGAGGCAGCGAAAGCCATCCCACTTTGGCTCGTACTGCCACAGTGGTCCGATCGGTATCGTGTCAGTCGACTCCGCTTCCATCGGCGGAAAGTCGTAAGGGATCGGAAGAGGACTCATAGGTTGCTCCCTGGGCTGCCAACACGCGGCGCACGCCGCCCCCGGCGGATGGCTCCCGCCACGGGGATGTACTCCAGCTCTCGATCGGCGCGCGCCGCACGAAGCAGCAGTGCGCCCCGGCTCATGTCGCCGCGTCCCACGAAATCGATCGGAAAGAGCAGCCGCTCGCCGAATGCGTCGAGAAGAACATCCACGTACTTCCCGGTTGCTATGCTGCCGAGCAGCACGGCATCGACGTTCGGGTCGGCGGCGAGTAGCCGTGACGATCGCGCCAGCGGGCGCCGGTAGCGCTTTTCATCCAGATCAATGTCGACCGCTGAGAAGCGTCTGAGCATCGAAAGCGTGGTCCGCTCTTCCGGAGCCACCAGGCCCTTTGAGGCCGTTATGACCCAGGTGCCGCCGACGCCCGCCGGTGGTTGCTCGAAGCGCCGCGCATAGGTCAGCTTCCCTCGGAAATACAGGCCGCTCACGAAGCTGAATACCTCGCCTAATGGCGCTCCTTCCTTCGTCCGCAGGCGCAAGGCAAGGGAGAAGCGAGCGTCATCGTTGAATAGCAATCCCGCGCGCTCCCCACCGACGTTAGCGGGAGACACGAGGAAGATCCGCGAGCGACCCATCGCCCGTCGTGTGAGCAAGAAAGTCGCCCGGGTTCCGCCGGTTGTTTGTCACTATTTGCTACTAATGTGCCAGCACATACATTGGAGGCGCCCGCCCGCCTCCCTCTATTTCCCGCCCCGACTGTGCGTTCTCGCGCCCAAGGCTGCCTGGACGTCGGCTCTCGTCACCCTTCCCTCATGGAGCGCGGTCGCCACCAGCGCCCCGTCGTACCCGGCTGCGGCGAGAGCGTCGAGATCTCGCGCATCACGGATCCCACCGCCCGCAACCAGCTCCGCACGCGGAAGCCATTCACGCACATCGCTCAGGAGAACAACGTCCGCACCGTCCGCGCTCCCTACGCGCGACAAATCGAGCACGATGAACCGGCGTATGCCGGTGGAATCCGCCCAGACACACAGCTCAGGCAGCTCGTGTGGAAAGTCGGCGTCACGGCGTGTCATCGGCGTGCGGCCGCGAAGATCCAGACTGAAGACGACACGGTCGACGCCAACCGCTCGGACGATCTCCTCGAGATCCTTCTGCGACGGGAGTGTCTCCAAACCGATGACCACGTGCGCAGCGCCACACGCCAGCGTCGCGCGCGCACGAACCGCATCACTCGCTCCCGCATCCAGCCATATGCGATGCTCCGCCACGCACAGTGCACGAACCACCGCGCTCGGCTCACCGCCTTGGATCGCATCGAGATCCGCAACGTAGAGCTCGGTCGCGCCCAAGGCCTCACGGTACGCGGCGGCCAGCAGCAGCGGATCAGCCGCCGAGTGGCTGAGCACCGAGCGAACCGGTGCGTAGCGACTTCGGTCTCCACCTCGCGCATGCACCGCCACGCCCCGCATCACGTCCAGTACCGGTATGACACGCACGCCAATGCTCTCCCGAGAGGAGGGGAACGGTGAGCGCCATCATCGGCTGGGACATTGGCGGCGTCAACACGAAAGTTGCCCGCATCGAGCACGGGACGGTTCGCGGCGCCATCAGCGAGCCCTTCGAGATTCAATACCGACGTGCCGATCTGCCAGCGCTACTCGCCCGACTCGCGGTCGAGATGTACGCCGCCGACGACTCATTGCACGCGGTGACGATGACCGCCGAGCTCTCACAGCTCTTTCGCACCAAGCGCGAGGGCGTTTCCTCCATTCTCGATGCCGTAGCCGAGGCGCTGCCCGATGCGCGCGTTCGTATATACACGGTCGATGGTCGCTTTCTCACAATCGAGGAAGCACGTCAGCAGCCGTTCACCGCCGCCGCGTCCAACTGGGCCGCGACGGCGCGCGTCGTTGCTCGGACACACCCCGACGCCATGCTCATCGATGTCGGGACGACCACGACCGACATCATCCCTATTGCTGGCGGCGAGATCGCGGCTACCGGCCTCACCGATGCCGATCGCCTGCGCGAATGCGAGCTCCTCTATCTCGGCGCGTTGCGCACACCGGTGGAAGCCATCACGCAGGAAGTCCCCTTCCGCGGTGGATGGGCCGGCGTCTCTGCCGAAGGCTTCGCCATCGCGGGCGACGTCTACGTCTGGCTGGGTGACCTCGATACGAAGGACTACACAGTCGCTACCCCGGATCGTCGCCCGGTAACTCGACATTTCGCCCGCGAGCGCCTCGCCCGCATCATCTGCGCCGATTGCGAACAGCTTGCCGATGAAGAGATCTCGGCCATCGCCGAGCACGTCGCCGAGGCTGCGCTCACGCGTGTCGCCGCCAGCATCGCGCGCGTCCAGGATCGTCATCCGCGGATCCCGATAGCCATCACCACGGGTCTCGGGGAATTCCTCGCCACTCGGGCGGCACAGCGGCTCGGCCTTCGTGTGACCTCACTCGCGGCACAGCTCGGCCCCACCGCCGCGCGGCTGGCACCAGCGGCCGCCGTCGCGCTGCTTCTCGAGGAGGCCGTCGCCACCAGAACCATTGCCTGACGTGTCATTGGTCGACGCGGTCGTGAAGGTTGGAGGCTCGTTCCTTCGCGACCCCGCATCCCATCACGCCGCTGTCAGTGCAATCGCGGACGCGGCGACCAGATGGCGGTTGCTCGTCGTGCCGGGCGGCGGACCGTTTGCCGATCTCGTGCGGCTATTCGATCGCGCTATGTCGTTAGGCGATGATGGCGCCCACTGGTTGGCGATCCGCGCCATGGACGCTCACGCCGAGCTGCTCGCCGCGAAACTGCCTGACGCCAGAGTCGTCGAGCTTGCCGAGGACATCGCGGACGCTCTAGCCGCGCGCCAAATACCCGTGCTCGCGTCTTCACGGTTGCTACGTGAGCGTGACCCGCTTCCCCATTCCTGGCAGGTCACCAGCGACAGCATCGCCGCATGGGTCGCCGGTGAGCTTGGCGCTCCGAAGCTCGTGCTCCTCAAGCCAGTGTCCGGGGAAGCGGTGGCTCTGAGCGACGAGTATTTCCGCCTGGCGCTTCCAGAAACGGTGCAAGCGATTGCAATCGGGGTTGACGAGCTCTCGTCAGGCAGACTGCGCGGCGAGCTCGGCGCTGCCGCGGTGACGAACTAGGTGAGCGAGGACTCGCACACGCTCGCGCACCAGCCGAGCCGTTCGGCCTTCGGTACATACCGCGCCACGCACGCCGAACAGGTCGACACCGAGATCCCTCATCGCGTCGATGTCTTGACGTCCGAGCTTGCCGGCGACTCCGACGAACAAGCCTGCACCGTGTGCATTGTCGATGATCTGCTCGAGGCGCGTACGGGCGACGAAAGCTGACAGCGATGGCCCTGATTTGTCGTACGTGTCGAGCACCAGACCGCGCGCACCTGCGGCCGACGCGAGCTCGAGAATTCGCTCCGCATCGAGGGACCGAGCCCGTGCTGCATCGCCGTACGCCACCACCACTGTCGACACCGATACTGCTCGTGCCGAAACCGCTCGGATGAGATGGCGCGCTATGGCAGCATTCCGGACGCCACCGAGTCCGATCTTCACCATCGAGGCGCCTGAACGTCGCGCAGCATCAGCCAATTCGACCGCGCTGCACACGTCGGTAAGGTCGCCGAGGACGATGCTCACTGGTTTGCGACCATTTACGCATCGCGCGACAGCGCGAATCACGCGGGCATCGGCTGCGCCGAGCGCGCCATGCACTGGCTCCTTCACATCGATGACATCCGCGCCGCCAGCGAGCGCGTCTTCCGCTTCACGCACATCTCGCACGCTCACCAGCAGTCGCACGTCTCCCCCTTGTACGGCATGAGTCGCGGGCTATGTTAGCCCGATCGTGTCGGACATGTCAAAGGCGACGGAGGACACGTGGCGCATGGCGTTCCGGTGGGGGCACGCACTCGTGAAGGACATGCGCTGCTGGAGGATTCTACTGTCCTCGTCACCGGTGCATCGAGCGGTATCGGCGAAGCGATCGCTCTCGCCGCCGCGCGCGAAGGGGCCGACGTCATCCTCACCTACCGCGAGCGTGAGCTCGGGGCACGCCGCGTCGCCGATGCCGTCATCGCTCTCGGCCGCCGTGCGGCAACCTTCAAGCTGGATCTCGCCGATCCGGCAGCCATCGAGCGTCTGGGGCGCAACGCACACGACGCTTTTGGCCGCATCGACGCGTGGGTCAACAACGCCGGCGCCGACATCCTGACCGGTTCCGGTGCCGAGCTGAGCACACGCCAGAAGCTCGATCTGCTGCTGTCTGTCGACCTGCGTGGTACCATCCTCGCGTCGTGGGCAGCCGTGGATCTCATGCGACCGCAGGACGGTGGTGGCGTGATCATCAACATGAGCTGGGATCACGTGCTCACCGGAATGCCTGGCAAGAACCCGGAGATGTTCGCCGCGGTGAAAGGCGGTGTTCTCGCGTTCAGCAAGTCGCTCGCTCGCAGCGTCGCGCCGGAGGTGCGCGTGAACGTCGTCGCGCCCGGCTGGATCGCTACGGCGTTTGCCGAGACGCTCGATGCGCCGCGTCGAGAGGAGGTCGCCCGGTCGACGCCGCTCGGACGCTGGGGGACGCCTGACGACGTCGCGCGAGCAGTGGTGTGGCTCGCGTCGCGCGAAGCATCCTTTCACACCGGACAAGTGTTGCTGGTGAATGGCGGCGTGGTAATGTGAGCACGCCGCGGCACGTCATACGTGAAAGAGGAGTGGTTTCCCATGTCTAAGCGCGAGCAAACCTACGACGAAGCTACGATCACCAAGAAGCTCGCCGATCTGCCCGGATGGTACTACGAGGACGGGTGGATTCGCCGGCAGTACAAGACGGACGGTTGGCCCACCACGCTGATGTTGGTGAACACGATCGGATACTTGGCCGAGGCGGCGTACCATCATCCGGATCTCGCCGTCACCTGGGCGAAGGTGTGGGTCAAGCTGCAGAACCACGCCGCTGGCGGTATCACCGACAAGGATTTCGAGCTCGCTCGGAAGATCGAGGACTCCGTGCTCTGGCGTCCGCAGGGTGGCGCGCTCGAGGGCACGCCGAACAAGTTCGTGCGCGGCGGAGACCCGAAGTAGCATCGTGTTAGGATGATGGGGAGCGCCGCGTCGACGCCGGGTCGCGTCCTCTTCGTCACCGGAAAGCTCGCCGAGCCGGCGCTGCGGCGCACGTTGGCCGAGATGAAGGCGCCATTTGCGTCCGATGTTGCGGTTATGCGCATCACCGTGGCCGCGCTCATGACGACGGAGTGGATCGCGCGCTTCCTGGACGTGCCGAGCGGTACCGACCTCGTCATGATCCCGGGCTTGTGCGAGGGCGACACGACCGTCATCGCGCAGAAGGCCGGAGTGCGCGTCGAGAAAGGTCCCGCCGATTTGCGCGAGATCCCCGAGTATTTTGGCCAGGTGTCCACGCGACGAGAGTATGGCGCGTGGGACATCCGCATTCTGGCTGAGATCAACAACGCCCCGCGGATGACTCGTGAGGCGATCCGGCGGCACGCGGAATACTATCGCGCCGAAGGCGCCGACGTCATCGACATCGGGTGTACGCCGGGGCTGGAGTTCCCCGAGCTGCGATCTGTCGTCCAGGAGTTGGTGTCCAGCGGCTTCGAGGTCAGCATCGACAGCCTCGATCCCGAAGAGATTCGCGCCGGAGTCGAAGGCGGCGCGTCACTCGTGCCGAGCCTCAATTCCCAGAACGTCAACGTCGCGCGCGAGCTAAGCGGTCGTGGCGCGCGATTCGTCGTCATCCCCGATTCCGGCAAGGGCCTCGACTCGCTCCAGCCGACGCTGGACCGCTTGAGCGAGTGGAAGATCGAGTATCTCATCGATCCGGTCGTCGAGCCGATTGGCTTCGGTTTCTCGGAGTCGTTGGTGCGATACGCCGAAGCTCGACGCCGGTGGCCGGACGCCGAGCTCATGATGGGAGTCGGGAACATCACCGAGCTCACCGCCGCCGACACGACTGGAGTGAACGCAGTCCTCATCGGCATCTGCCAGGAGCTCGGCATCCGCACCATTCTCACGACCGAGGTGATCTCCTGGGCACGCGGTTCGGTGCGCGAGATCGACATCGCGCGCCGGTTGATGCATCACGCGATCTCCGAGCGCATCCTGC
>DATFBY010000152.1:0-34644 GCA_035253585.1 Gemmatimonadaceae bacterium
TGAACCTGAACCAGAACGTCGGCTCCAAGTTCAACGTCGCGGTGAACACGAACGTGATCCACACGCTCACTCGTCGTGGTCTCAGCAACAACGACAACGTGAACGTGACGCCGTACTTCGTGATCGGGTCGACGCCGAGCTTCTTCGACTATCGGCCGCAGAACGGGATCTATCCGTTCAATCCGTTCGCGGGAAGCAACATTCTTCAGACTCGCGACCTCATCCGGACGCCGGAGGAAGTGTACCGATTCCTCGGCGCCGTCACCGCGACCTATCAGCTGATCACGAGCGAGCAGCAGAGCCTGCAGCTGCGCGCCGATGGCGGCATCGATCAGTACACGCAGACCGACAACCTGCTTTCACCGCGCGAGCTGCACTTCGAGCCTAACGATGGTCTTCCCGGCACCGCTACGCGGCAGAGCGGCAACACCGTTCTCGCCAATGCGAGCGTCGGCGGCGTGCACCAGTACTTCGGAAGCGGCTGGACCGCGACGAGCTCGGCCGGCGTGCAGCGCCAGTACACTCGTCATCGCTCCACCAACATCGTCACCCGCGATCTGATCCTCGGTCAGGAAAACATCGATCGTGGCGCGGCGACGGAAGTCTTCGAGAACCGCGATCTCATTCGCGGTCTCGCGTTCTACGCCCAGGAAGAGCTGCTGCTTCTCAACGAGCGTCTGCTCCTCACCGCCGGTGCGCGCGCTGAGCGCTCCACGGCGAATGGCGACATCGACAAGTTCTACTGGTTCCCGAAGGGCTCCGTGTCGTATCGCGTTCCCAGCTTCTCGTCGTTCGTGAACGAGCTCAAGGTGCGCGCGGCGGTGGGTCAGTCAGGCAACCAGCCGTTGTACGTGTACAAGTACACGCCACTGGTGGGCGCGGTGTACGCCGGGCAGAACTCGGTGCGCGCTGGCGTCCCGACGGCATTCCTCGGTCAGCTGGGCAACGATGAGATCAAGCCCGAGCGGCAGACCGAGATCGAGATCGGCACCGACATCACGGTGTGGAACTCGCGCGCCAACCTGGCGCTGACGGCCTATCAGAAGTCCGTCAACGATCTGATCCTGCTCCCGGTGCCTGCTCCCTCGACCGGGTTCACGCGTCGCGTGATCAACGGCGGCGAGCTGCGCAACCGCGGCATCGAGGCCTCACTGGGTCTCACGCCGGTGCAGACGCAGGACTTCAGCATCGTGTCGCGCACGACGTTCTCGAAGAACGTCGGCAAGATCATGGATCTGCCGGACGATGTCCCGCCCTTCACCGTCGGCGCGTTCGGCTTCGCATACGGCCAGACGCGCATCGAGGAAGGCGAGTCGCCCACGCAGATCATGGGCACCGATGCCGATGGCAACATCATCAAGCTCGGCGACGCGATGCCCGACTTCAACGTCGGCTTCTCCAACGACTTCACGTGGAAGGGTCTGCGTCTCTCGACGCTGATCGATTGGCAGAAGGGTGGCGATCTCGTGAACATCACGCAGAACGTGTACGACGCGTTCGATCTGCAGCCGGACGTGGAGGCCGGTCGCACCCGTCTCGAGGAATTCGAGAATGGCAACGCGATCTACATCCAGGACGGCGGCTACGTGAAGCTTCGCGAAGTCGCGCTTTCGTTCGAGGTTCCTGAAGCGATGGTCGCTCGCCTCTTCGGCGGCACCGCTCGCACGCTCCGTCTGGAACTGAGCGGTCGCAACCTGCACACCTGGACGGATTACTGGGGTGTCGATCCCGAAGTCTCGAACTTCGGCAACCAGAACATCATCCGGTATCAGGACCTCGCTCCGTTCCCACCGGCACGCAGTTTCTTCTTCACCGTCGATGTGGGCTTCTAAATGCGGGCGCCCATTCACACACGAACAGCTACGAGACCTGGATCTCATATGAAGATTCGCTTTTTGGCGGTGGCCGCCCTGCTCGCCCTCATTGGTGCGTGCAAGGACGGTTTCATCCCGGATCAGAACAACCCGGGGCAGGATGACTTCACCGTCATCACCTCGCGCTCGCAGCTCCAGGCGGTAGCCTCGGGCCTGCTGGCGGGCGATCGGTTCTTCTGGGCCGATCGCTGGATTCTCTTCGCCGAAACGATCGCCCGGAACGTCATCCGCTTCGACCCGGCTGAGCCGCGCTTCATCAGCAGGCTCATTCGCGGCGAGACAGCTGCTGGCGGACCGGGTAGTGCCATGACCACGAGCGATTTCATCGGCTCGTCGAACTGGGGTACGCTTTACGCCAACGTGCGTAGCGCGGATCTCATGATCGCCGCGGTCGATGCGTCGGACAATGCGACGCCCACGCCGCTCACCGAAGAGGAGAAGTCGGCGTCAAAGGGATTTGCCAAGACGATGAAGGCGCTCTCGCTGCTCCGCGTGATCGAAGCGCGTGACGTGCTTGGCGCGGTCGTCGAATCGGCGGCTCCCGGTGAGGCACTGCCCGACATCAAGTGCAAGGCGGCGGCGCTGGCCGCGATCGCCTCTCTGCTCAATGAAGCGGCAACCGATCTCGCTGCTGGTGGAACGACGTTCCCGTTCGTGCTGCCGGCGAGCTTCGGTCCAGCGCAGAACGTCGCCGGATTCCTGCAGTTCAACAAGGCGATCCTGGCGAAGGTCGAGACGTATCGCGCCTTCATCAACTATACGCCGGCGAATCCGACGATCGATCAGGCAGCGCTGACCCGCGCCGAAGCGGCGATCAACGCATCGTTCTACAGCCTGACGGCGCCGACCACCCTCGGCGTGTACCACAGCTTCAGCACGGCGTCGGGTGACACGCCGAATCCGCTGACGGACCCGTCTGTGTATCGCATCAATCCGTTGGTGGCGGCCGCGGCTCACCCGAACGATGCGCGCCGCAGCAAGTGGGTCGTCGGTGCCAGCCGCACGGGCGGTTCGCCGTCGACCACGCCGGCAACGAATACCGTCGTTACGTCGAACCTGGTGCAGAACGTACACCTCAGCCCGAGTCAGCCGATCGCGATCATCCGGAACGCAGAGCTCATCCTGCTCCGCGCGATCATCGAGTGGGGGCAGAACGACGATGTTGCCGCCCTCGTCAACTTGAATCGGGTGCGCACGGTGGAAGGTGGACTGCCGCCGATCGTTGCCACGCACGCCGCAATTCCGGCGGCGATCCTTTACGAAGTGCGTCTCTCGCTCCTCTTCGAGAGCTCCGCGAGCTGGACGTTCACCCGAATGCTCGGGTTGCTCAACACGTTGAACCCGACGCCGGCCACTCACCCCAACCCGCTTACCGCGTTTCCAATCCCGCAAGGTGAGCGTGACGCCCGTAACAACGAGTTCGCCTGCACGCCCTGACGCGATACTCGGCACTTGAAGTGAATGGCGAGCGGCCCCGGCAAAAGCCGGGGCCGTTTCGCATATTGCATCCATGATCGAGGTCGTTCGCGCCGACATCACTCGGCTCGCCGTCGACGCCATCGTCAACGCCGCTAACAGCGCGCTCCGTGGCGGCGGTGGCGTCGACGGCGCGATCCATCGCGCGGCCGGCCCAGGCCTACTCGAGGAGCTGCGGCGCTTCGATTACTGCGCGCCCGGCGACGCCGTGATCACCGGCGGCCATCGCCTCCCGGCGCGGTTCGTGATCCACACGGTGGGTCCGATCTGGCGAGGAGGAAGTGGCGGCGAGCCCGAGACACTCGAGCGCGCGTATCGCTCATCGTTCGAGAGAGCGCTCGAGCAAGGCTCGATCGAATCGATAGCGTTCCCGGCGATCTCGACCGGCGTCTACGGGTATCCAAAGGTGGACGCGGCCCGTATCGCCATCCGCGTCATGCTGGAATACGAGCCCCGCTTCATGCGCATCGTTGCATGCCTGTTCGATGACGAAGCGGAGCGCCTCTACGAGACCGAATTGTCGCGCCAGCGTGCCGCTGCACAATGAGCGACGGCATCGCTCGAACGTGAACTCTTCATTCAACGTCGGTACACGATCATGAGAATCCTTCACAGCTCGATTGCCACGTTCGTACTCGCCTCGTGCCTCGCCGCACCTCTGGCAGCGCAGCGCAATCGCGCGGGCACTGCGGCGCAGCAGCCCGCAGCTCCGGTTCTTGCCGGCCAGGATGCGTTTGCGGCGGTCGGTGAGGTCGTCCGATTGCTCGAGAACGATCCGCGCACCGATTGGAACACGGTGAATCTCGAGGCGCTGCGCCAGCATCTGATCGACATGAACGACGTGGTGCTGCGCTCGACGGTGCGCGAGGTGAAGATCCCCGGCGGCGTGCAGCTCGACGTGACGGGCACCGGTCGAACGTCGCTCGCCATCCGGCGAATGCTCGCCTCACATACACAGGTTCTGGACGCCAAGCCGGAGTGGGATGCGACAGTGAAGAACATCCCGGGCGGCGTGCGATGGGTCGTGCTGTCCAGCGAGCCCGGCGACTTGCCGTCAGTCGCTCATATTCGTGGACTCGGATTCATCGGGTTGCTGGCGACGGACGCCCACCATACCCGACATCACCTCGCGTTGGCGCGCGGCACGCCTCCCGATGAGCACGCCGGTCACTGATCGACCCTGACCCCGCTCTTCGACGCCAGGCATATTCTCCGGGTGCCGATCGTCTCGCTGTACGGCCATCTCGCGCTTCGCCGCCGTCTCACTGAGAGCATAGCAAGGCGAGCGCTGCCGTCGAGTCTGCTGATCCACGGACCCGCGAGGATCGGGAAGCAGCGTCTCGCTCTCTGGTTAGGCCAGCTCCTGCTCTGCAGCTCGTCAGGCACCACGGCTTGCGGCGAGTGCCAGAGCTGCCGCTACGCTTCCGCTCTCGTCCATCCCGACCTGCGCTGGTTCTTCCCACGACCCCGTCTTGGCGAAAGCGATGCGACCGGCGCCGAGGTGCTCTCCGATTATGGCGAGGCGATCGAAGAGCGAGTCAAGTCGGGAGGATTGTATCCGGCGCCGAGTGGAAGCGAAGGGATTTTCGTGTCGACGGTGCGCGCCATCGTCCAGATCGCAGCGATGACGCCGAGCATCGCTCGCAGAAAAGTGATCATCGTCGGCGACGCGGAGCGCATGGTCCCGCAAGAAGGTGCGGATCAGGCGGCCAACGCTTTCCTCAAGCTCCTGGAAGAGCCGCCAGCCGATACAACTATAGTATTGACCTCCAGCGAGCCCGGTGCGCTGCTTCCGACGATTCGCTCGCGGGTCGTAGCGTTCCGTGCCGCCTCGCTCGCCGAGGCCGAGGTTCGGAGCTGGATCGCGGATCCGCTGGTGCGGGATGCATTGGCCACCATCGATTCGTTGCCGAGCGGGGTTGAGGCGCGGGTGCGTCTCGCGGCGGGGCGGCCGGGAGTGCTGCTTGACGGCGCCGAGTCGCGCCAGGCGGCGGAGGCCGCGCGCTCGCTGTTGGCCTCGGTGACCGGCGCGAGAAGCGACCGGATGCAGGCCGTGTTCGCGCTGGGCGGATCGAGGGCGCGTGGGTTCTTTTCCGACGTGCTCGATGCGCTGACTGTCGAGCTTCGGGAGCGCGCGCGCGAAGCGACGGAGCGAGCGGATGCGGTGAGCGCGACAGCGGCAGCGCGCGGGATCGATGTCGTGGAGCGAGCCAAGGAGCGGGCGGCGGGGAATGTCAGTCCGCACCTGCTAGGCGCCTCGCTGGTGCGTCAGCTTCGGGAGCTGATGACGTGAGCGCGAAGCGAAGGAAGTTGACACACATCGGGCCGTCTGGAGAGGCTCGGATGGTTGACGTAACCGATAAAAAACTTACCACTCGAACGGCTCGCGCTTCGGGGTCCATTCGCATGACCCGAGGGACCTTGGAGGCTATCGTGGGTAGCACGATAGGCAAGGGCGATGTCATAGGTGTCGCCCGGCTGGCGGGCATTATGGCTGCCAAGCGGACGTCGGAGCTCATTCCGCTCTGTCATCCGCTCCCCCTGACCGATGTTCAGGTCGACGTCGCGCCAGATGATTCGCTTCCCGGCCTTCGGGTCGAGGCGGTCGTCCGGACGACGGGCCCCACTGGGGTTGAAATGGAAGCAATCACGGCCGTGGCCATCACCTTGGTGACTGTGTACGACATGGCCAAGGCGATCGATAGGAACATGTTGATCACCGACATTTGTTTGCTGTCGAAAGAGGGGGGCAGCAGCGGAAACTGGCGGCGCGGTTAGCGGCATACGCGTTGCGCAATGCGCGGTCTCACGGGGCGTCCTCGCCCCGTTCGCGCATCTGAACCCAAGCAGATAGGGTGTCATGCGAAATATTCGTGATGGATACGTCCACCGCGGCGACAGAATACGTCGACGCGAAAAGATTCGACGCTGGGCGCTCGTCACCGGAGTCATTGGCGCCGCCGTGTTGATCACCCTCGAGCGCAAGCGGGACTCGACCGCTGCGGCGTCGACGTTCAGCTTCGCGATGGCTAGCGAGGCGCGAAGCGCACAGAGCGAGCTCGAGCAGCTCCGTGGTGAGCTGGAGCTGAATCGCGCGCAGCTCCTGCGCGCCGAGCGAGTGATGGCGTTTTCCAGTCGCTACAAGATCGGGGCGGACCTCGCCGGCGCGATCTACGACATTGCGCTGGCCGAGGGGCTCGAGCCCGAGCTCGCGTTCCGTGTGGTTCGTATCGAGAGCGAGTTCAACGAGCGCGCGACGAGTCCGGTCGGCGCGATCGGTCTCACGCAGCTGATGCCCGCGACCGCGAAGTATTTCGACAAGAACATCACGAAGGAGAGGCTGTACAATCGCGAGACGAACCTGCGAATCGGCTTCCGGTATCTCCGCGCGCTGATCGCCGAGAACAAGGGAGACGTCCCGATGGCGCTGGTCGTATACAATCGCGGTCCAGTTGCGGTGCAGAACGCTGTCGCGCAGGGCCTCGACCCGCGGAATGGCTACGAGCGGATCGTGATGAAGGGGTATAGTGGGAAGGGGGTAGTGGATTAACAGCGGGACTCGGCCATCGGTACTCGGGAGTCGGCAAGAAACTGAATGCGCCGGTCGGCTTGCCGACCGGCGCTTCCTTGTGTGTTCATGCCGAGGGCCGAGCGCCGAGGGCCGAGTCCCGGTGTCTACCCGCCTACTCTCAACCTCTGCCCCGCCCTGATCGCGTCGCTACGCAGACCGTTCAACTCCCTCAGCTCGGTCGGCGTCTTCTCGTACTTGCGCGCGATCGAGGTCAGCGTCTCGCCCCGCTTTACGAGATGAGTGCGGGCGCCTGACGAGCCATTGGAGGTATTCGGCTTCGATGCCGTGACGCGCGCGCTCGAACGAGCCGCCGACGGTGACCGTCCACGCGAGCCCCCCCGAACGATGATCACCTGTCCGGGATAGATCACGCTCTTCTTGAGGCCGTTCATCCGCTTGAGCGATGCGACCGACACCCGATAGCGCTTGGCAATGAGGCCGAGCGATTCGCCGCGACGGACCACGTGCGACCGCGCCCGCCCGCGGGACGAGCCGTAAATCTCGATCGACGGGTCGGGGACATCGAGGGCCGCGGCCAGCACCGACGGCGAGGGGACGAGAACGGTCAGTCCAGCCGGGAGTGCCCCGCGCTTGTTAGGCTTGAGATCCCGATTGAACCACCCGAGCTGCTTGGCCGACACGCCAGACCGCACCGCCAACGAGCGCATCGACTCACCCTTCTTGGTCGTTAGGCGGGTAAACGCGCGCCGATCTTCTTCCGGCAGTGCTTCGTACGCCGCATCGAAGACCTCCGCCTTCCCGACCGGCACCCTCAGCCACCACGACGCCCGGGGCGGCGTCACACCGCGCAGCAGCGCTGAATTCAGATCGCGCATCTCGCTCAGAGTCGCCCCGGCCGCCTTCGCCGCCGCCATCAGCGGGGTCGAGGCAGCCACACTCACGCTGTCGTAGGCGAATATCGGCTGTTGATCGACCCTGAAGCCGTAGCGTGTCGGATCCTTCGCAATGAGCGCCGCCGCAACCAGCTGCGGCACATAGTTCTTCGTCTCGGCCCGCAGGTAACTCTTCTCGGCCAGCGCGAAGAACACGTCTTCCCCGCTCGCATCCTCGAGATCCTCGGCATATCGCCGGAGTCCGCGGGAGATTCGACCAGGGCCACCGTTATACGCCGCCGCCGCGAGATACAGCGACCCGAACTGTTCGTTCAACCATCCAATGAACTTCACCGCCCCGTCGGTGGCGCGGATCGGATCGCGTCGCTCGTCCACCCACCAGTCGACACGCAATCCCACGCCACGCGCCGTGGTGGCCATGAACTGCCACATCCCGACCGCCGCCGCCCGCGAGTACGCGTGCGAGTCGTAGCCGCTTTCGATCAACGCCAGGTAGGTCATGTCTTCCGGTAGACCGGCCGCACGCAGCTTGGAGCGGATCATCGACTCGTAGCGCGTGCCTCGGTTGAGCCACTCACCGAACCGCTCCCGCCCACCTCCCGTGAACCGGCGCACGTAAAACTCCACCCGCTCGTGCGCCTCGTACGACCGAACGTCGATGTCCCAGCTCGGCTCCGCCGGAGCTACACTGGCGTCGGCATCGATTTCATCGCTCAGGGCGGCGCTGTCGTCAGGCTCGTCCGGAAGCGTCACGGGCAACGAGTCGCCGAAGATGCGAACCGCCTCCGTGGTGACTTCATGTCGTTGGACGGAGGCGGTCTCGTGAATCTTGAGCTGCTGAATCGCGCTATCGGGGAGCACAGGCACCGCGTCCAGCGCACGCGGCCGCGCCGGGATTGGCGCGTTAGTCGGCGGCGCGGAGTGACATGCCGCGAGGGCGACCAGGAGCAGGATGGCGCAGGACGCCCGATGGCTGGACAGAAGCATGGGGAGTAAGCTGACGGCAGCGGCTGGGGCGGGCAACCACTTTGACACGATTTCCCGCCGGTGAGTTTCCTTGTCCTCGGCCGTCCCGTCCCCCGCTACCGGGTGGCGATCACGTTCCCGAGTACGCGATTCGTTGCTTGCAGTACCGCCAAGACCGCCCCGCGCACCGGGTCCGCTTCGACCAGTGATGCACCGAGGAGTCTGGCGTTCATTTCACCTCGCGTGTCCACTGCCACGACGATGACCGTCGCGTCGAAGGCACGGATCGACTTCACGCCGATCAGCTCGAGGTGGAGGACGTTGTCCGAGAAGTGCTCGATCGCGCGAAGCGTCGCTTCCGCGGCGACGCGGAGATCGACGGTTGGGCTCGATTGACCTGCCGATGAGCCGCGGAGAAGGACGCCGTCGATCCACTCCAGCTCGACCTCCGCCGTGCATCGCCCATCGGGTGTGCGACGAAAACGGAAGTCCGTGAAGCGAAGACGTTCGCGCTTTGGTGAGGGAGTCTGGATCGCCGCTGAGGCGTGCCCGTGCGTGTCGGTTTCGGCCATGTGCTGAGTGAGTCGTGTCGGCAACGCGGGGGGCCCAGGCGTGCATTGAAAACACGATTCAGCCTGGGCCGCGCAACGATTTGTTTCTGATACTACATGCGCGCGTTCGACAACGTGACCGACGTCACTCAACGCGATGCACGTCGCATTGACTCACGGTGTGACATCGGCGGACATGACGTCCGGTTTTTTATGAGAATTCTCTTATCGGGCGTGAAAAGATACGTGCCGAATTCGCTCCACAGCGGGCGATTCCGCATTTTGCAAGTTATTGCTGCTAAAGGATTTAGAGTCGGCACGCCAGTTGCTTTGCCCATGCGCTCGAACGGCACCATCAACTCGTACGGAGAGCTCCATGGGCAAGGCTCGAGCAGTCAGTCGACTAGGCGTCGCTGCGCTTCTCGTCGCGATGTTCACCGGCGGCTGCACCGAGCGTGCGGCGCCGACGTCGCCAGAAGCGCAGCTACAAGAAAATGTGATCGGCGAAATTACAGGCACGCTGACCAGCATTCTCGTGCCGGTGCTACAACGCATCGTTCCGCTGGCTTCTGACGAGACGGTCACGGCGAGGATCGGTAAAGACGGCGGCACGGTCGTCCTGCGGCGCGCCGGTGTCCGCGTCACGGTTCCGAGGGACGCTGTCAAGGCGACCACCAACTTCACCGTCACCGCGATCAAGGGTCGCGATGTCGCGCTCCTCTTCGATCCGCACGGTATCACGTTCAACCGGGCGGTGACTGTCGAAGTTTCGATCGATGGTACCGTCGGGCTGCTGGACTGGCTCCTTGGAAGTCGATTGTACGCAGGGTATGTCCCACGAGGACGCGCGGGCATTACGAATGGTATGGCTGAGATCACCGAGACCCTTCCGACCGCAGTCGACTCGCGGCAACGCAAGGCGATCTTCAGCGTCTGGCACTTCTCGGGCTACATCCTGGCGACCGGCCGCGCGAGGCGCTGATCGACACTCGCACTTTGCAACTCGCGCCGGGCGCTCTGCTCGGCGCGAGCGTACCCCTCCGAGGGTGAGAAATTGGGTTACCAAGTGGTGGCGAACGTAGTCCTTCCCGAGAACACGAACGGAGCAACGTTGGACTTCGGGATCGAAAGCATCATTGGTGACAGTGCCGCGCTCCGCGACGCGCTCGACCGCGCGCGCAAAGTAGCGGCCAGCCGCCTGACGACCGTCCTTCTCGTCGGTGAGACGGGGACGGGCAAGGAGCTTTTTGCCCGCGGTATCCATTACGCGGGTCCGTCGCGTGGCGAGCCTTTCGTTGCGGTGAACTGCGCCGCGATCCCCGAAACTCTTCTCGAGAGCGAGCTCTTCGGACACGAGAAGGGTGCGTTCACCGATGCGCGGTCGCAAAAGCGCGGGCTCATGGAGCTGGCCGGACACGGCACGCTCTTCCTCGACGAGATCGGCGAGTTGCCCCGACGTCTTCAGCCGAAGCTGCTACGCGTGCTGGAAGACCGGCGCGTGCGCCGACTTGGTGGTCTGCAAGAGCTTGACATCAATTGCCGAATCGTCGCCGCCACCAACCTCACACTGCATGAAGCGGTCGCGCGGCTCGAGTTCCGTGAAGATCTCTTTTATCGGCTGAACGGCTTCCGAATTCACTTGCCGCCGCTCCGCGAGCGCGATGGCGACGTCGAGCGTCTCGGAAACCACTTCCTCGCCGATCTGGCCGTCCAGCAGGGTCTGAAGCCGAAGGAGCTCGCACCCGACGCCATCGCCGCGCTTCGCCAGCACACCTGGCCGGGGAACATTCGCGAGCTGAAGAACGTGATCGAGCACGCGGCCATTCTCTGCGAAGGGAATGTGATCGGCGCCGATCACCTCATGCTGCAATCGCGCTCGTCGCAGCCGGCATCGCGAGCCGCCAATCCGCTTCGTACCATCACGATTCCGCCGGAAGGGAAATCGATGGATTCGATCGAGCGCGAAGCACTTCGCCTCACGCTCGAGATCACTCACGGGAACCGCAGCGCGGCAGCCCGCATCCTCGGCATCTCCCGCCCAACGCTGGCGCGGAAGATCCGCGCCTACCACATCCCGGATTTCCGCGCGGAACCAGCGTCATGAACGCCGCGGGTGCCGAGGGAGTGCTCGCGTCGAGCACTCCGTCGCTCCCCGCTGACGTAAGCGCGCTGATTGACGGAGCGCGCGAGGCGGAGCGGCTCGGTAATCGAAACCAGGCGCGAGAGCGATACGAGGCGGCGATTCGCCGCCTTCCTCGCTCTGGGCACGCCGCCGACGCAAGTGCGCTCCTTCGATGGGTCGGACGCAGCTTCATGGAAGAGGCGGCGCTCGATGTGGCGCACGATTGCTTTGAGGTCGCGCTCGTGGTGGCGCAGCTTGCCTCAGACCGCTCGGCAGCCGCGCACGCCATGAACAACATGGCCGCCACGGCACAGCAGAGTGGCGACCTCGACACCGCGGAGCAGCACTACCGTGCGGCGCTTCGTGATGCGATGGTGGCAAAAGAGCACCGCCTCGTCGCCATGATCCAGCAGAACCTCGGCACGATCGCCAACATCCGCGGCGACATGCTCGACGCGCTCCGCTATTACCGGGCGAGCCTGGCGACTTATCACGAGCTCGGCCTTTCGGGGCACGCGGCGGCATTGCTCAACAACTTGGGGATGCTGCTCACGGACCTCGGGCGTTGGCGCGCCGCCGAGCGCACCTTCGGAGAAGCGCATCGCATCAGCTCCGACCGCGGCGATGTCGGGGTACAGCTCATGGTCGAAGTCAATCGCGCCGAGCTGTGGATCGAGCGCCGGCGCTTTGAGCTGGCGCGCTCGGCCTGCATGTCGGCGCTCGACCTCGCGCGTCGCATCGGTGACACGCGCATCACGGGCGAGGTCTACAAGCACCTCGGCGTGATCGCGCGCGAGACCGGTTCGTTCGACGAGTCAGCCGACCACTTCTCGCGCGCCACGACCGCGGCGGAAACGCGGCGCGATCCGCTGCTCGAGGCCGAGACGGCGCGCGAGCGAGGCGTGCTGCATTGGCGTCAGGAGCGCGGGCCGGAAACTCTGCGAGAGCTGAGCCGGGCGCACCGGCTCTTTTCGCAATTGCGTGCTCGTCGTGACCTGGCCGACGTCAAGCGCCGGCTTGGCGATCTGGAGACGTCCTTCCTCGAGATCGTGCGCAAGTGGGGCAGCTCGATCGAGTCGAAAGACCGATACACCAGCGGTCACTGCGAGCGAGTGGCGGAATACGCGTGCGCGATAGCGCGGGCATCGGGCTATGACGAGCCGGCGCTCTTCTGGTTGCGCGCCGGCGCGCTCTTGCACGATGTCGGCAAGATCGTCGTGCCGTCGGAGGTGCTCAACAAGCGCGGTCCACTCTCTCCGGCCGAGCGTGTCCTCATGGAGCGTCATCCGGTCGCCGGCGAGGGGCTGTTGTCCGGCATCGAGTTTCCTTGGGACGTACGGCCGATGGTGCGTCACCATCACGAGCGGTGGGATGGCACCGGCTATCCGGATGGTCTATCGGGTGAGAGCATTCCACTCGCGGCGCGAATACTCTGCTTGGCGGACGTATTCGACGCGCTCACCACAGATCGCCCGTATCGTCAGGCATTCTCGTGGAGCGAGGCGCTGATCATCATGCGCGCCGAATCGGGCCGCATGTTCGACCCGGCCCTCTTCCCACGATTCGAGGAGCTCATGAGCCGCGACGAGTCCGACGCGATCGAGCTCCCCACCCTCTCGCTCTTCGTGGCGCGGTCGGCATGAGCGGTTCGATTCGGGTCCTGCTGATCCAGCACGACGATACCCAAGCAAAGCGGCTGATCGAGGCCGTCCAGGGGCGCAGTGGTACCAACCTGGAAGTCGAGCGCGTCTCGGAGCTCGGCGTCGCTCTGCGCCGGCTGACGGATGATCACTTCGACGCCGTGCTTCTCAGTATCAACATCCCTGGACAGCAGGTCATGGATGCGCTCAGCCGTGTGCACGATCATGCGGCTGACGTCCCGATCCTGGTGCTGACGGAAGGCGACGACGAGGCCCAGGCGATGCTGGCGCTCAAGCTCGGCGCGCAGGACTCGATCGCCGTCGAACACCTCGACGGCAACCTCCTGGTTCGCGCAATTCGGTACGCGATCGAGCGGCATCAGCTGCAGATGGCTCTGCGCGCGATGTCGCTGGTCGACGATCTGACCGGGCTCTACAACCGGCGCGGATTCCTCACGCTCGCGCGCCAGCAGCTCAAGGTGGCCGATCGGATGAACAAGCGCGTGTCGCAGATCTTCGTCGACCTCGACGGACTCAAGGTGATCAACGATCGCCATGGCCACCGCGAAGGTGACCTCGCGCTGCTGGAGACGGCCGACCTGCTGAAGGAGATCTTCCGCGAGGCGGACATCATCGCGCGAATCGGAGGCGATGAGTTCGTCGTGCTGGCGCTCGAATCGGCGGGCGGTCGCCCGGAGAGCTACACGGAGCGATTGCGCGAGAAGCTCGCCGCGCGCAACGCGCGCGGACAGCGTCCGTTCGTGTTGTCTTTAAGCATGGGGATCGCCCAATACGATCCCGCGAATCCTTGTACGATCGATGATCTTCTCGCCAAGGCCGACGCGCTCATGTACGCCGAGAAGCGCAGCAAGCGCGCCATTCGCCACGGCGATCTCCCAGGCGCACCGCCGGCGATGCCGACGCCGTACTCGGCGGCGAGGGCGGACTGACATCGAGATTCGAGATTCGAGATTCGAGATTCGACATTGGTCAAAGAGAAACGCGCTCGCCGGAACTCCGACGAGCGCGCTTCTTCTTACCTATTCTCGAATCTCGAATCTCGAATCTCGATGCTTACGCCGCATTCGGGTTGCACGATCCGGGAACGAAATTCGGGTTGTTTCTCTCCTCGAACGGCACCGGGAAGGCAACCTGCGGCCCATACGTGCCGCCGCCACGACCCGTGTACGTCCCACTCGGGAAGATCTGGCTCTCCACGCGGCCGTAGTCGCGGATGAGCCGGCGCAGATCGCCCAAACGGTGCGCGGTCAGGTAGAGCCAGAACGCGCGCTCGCTGAAGAGCTGATTCTGCTGAGCCGTTGCCGTCGCCTGCAGCGCGAGCGGCGTCAAACCAGGAACCGTCAGCCGCAAGTTGTTGAGGATGAGCAGTGCGGCCGCGGGGTTGCCGGCGGCTAGCGCAGCCTCGGCCTCGATCAACCGTGCCTCGATGCCGCTCGCGAGCACGACGTCGGCATCGCGATCGGGATACTTGAGCGTGCCGAACAGCGCGCGCGCACCATCGAAGCCTACACCCAGGTTGATGAACGGCGTCCGAGGATCGCCATTCCGGAATGGAAGGCCTTCACCGGCTTCGGCGTTGGCCTGTGTCCACCGACCCTGGTTCCAGTTGAACTCCCAGATGCCGTTGTTCTGGCGATCCGAGTTGTCCGAGTGGAAGACGAAATACTCGAACTCCGTCGGTACCGGGGCGACCAACGCCGCGGCTGCCGCGAAGTTCGCGGGACCCTTGTCGACGAGCGCACGAGCGTGGCCGACGCGGGCCGCGAACTCGAGATCCGTATCACCAACGTCCTCGGCGATCGTCTGCGCTTCGGTGAAGTACGTGATCGCTTGATCGAGCATCTGGACGCGGCTCAAGGCAGGTCCAGGCACGAGATGGGACTCGTCGTCGAGCGTCGAGAACGGCAGCGGCGCGCAGTAAATCTCGGCCAGCAGCACGTACGCGAAGCCCGCCAAGAGCAGCGACTCGCTGTGCCCCGCTTCACCGGCGCCGAACTCCTCGAAGCCCGCAATCGCAGTCTCCGCTGTCTGCCGCGCGCGCTGAATGGTGAAGAAGATGTCACGCATCGTCGCGTTCGAGATGTCGTCATTCTCGATGCGACGACGATCGACGACGACGCGCGTGGGGAACGTCTCCGTGAAGAAGAGCTCGTCGGTGAACAGACCCGACATGTTGACGAGCCCCTCGAAACCCGTGGCGCCACCCGTGCCGCTGTACGCGACCTGGAAGTCACCCCGAGCTGCATTCAAGATCGCCGGCAGACCCGCGGCTCCCGTCACCGCGCCAGGACGAGACACGTCCGGATCATCGATGTCGAGCAGGTCATCCGGATTGCACGCCGAGAACGGCAGCGCAATGATCGCGGCCAGGGCCGCGATCCGCGGGAGGGACCACCGTCCCCCCCGCGTCCGCATTCTATTTGTCATGAATCGGTTCTCGCTCATGTGAGTGGGCTCCCTTACCAGGTCACATCGAGACGCGCCGTCCAGAATCTCGTCTGGGGCTGCGTGAGGAACTCGTCGGTCGCGAACTGCGCGGGCCCGAACTCGTTGGCCTCAGGATCGAAGCCGGTGTAGTCGGTCCACGTCTTCAGATTGCGCCCGGCGACCGTGAGCGACAGTCCGCTCACGCCCACGCGGGTGGCCCAGCGCTGCGGCGCCGACAACGTGATTGCCAGCTCGCGCAGCTTGGTGAACGTCGCATCCTCGACATAGCCGGCGTTCGTTCCGAGGAGACCAGCCGCGAATCGCGCCTGGAGCTCCTGCGGAGCGTTCGGGCTCTGCGAGGCAAGGCAGACCTGGAAGGCAACGCAACGGAACTGCTCGGTGAAGTTGAGCAGCTTGTGGCCGCCCTTGTGATCGAACATCGCCGACACGCGCACGTAATCGAAGAGCGTGATGGCGGGCGTGACAGCGATCTCGCGCCGGGGGAACGGCGTACCGAGATAGCTCTCCTCATCATCGATGATCAGCTCGCACGCCGGCGTGTTGTTCGCCTGGAGCGCTGTGCATCCGACGCGCTGGATGATGCCGTCGCCGTTCTTGTCTTCCCACCCACGGATCTTGCGGCCGAAGTAGCCGCCGAGCGGGAAGCCATTCCGGTGATCCTGGTCCTGCGTCACCGGGATAGGCGCCGTCTGGCCGAGATCGATGATCTTGTTCGAGTTCGTCGAGCCGTTGACCGTGACCTCGAACCGAACCGGACGAGTCTCGACCAGACGGCCGTTGAACAGGAACTCGATACCCTTGTTCTGAACTTCACCGATGTTGTTGAACTGCGTCTGGAAGATACCGTTCGACGGCGGCAGGCGGCGCAGGATCAGCGCGTCGGTCGTCGTCTTGTGGTAGTAGGTCAGCTCGAGCGCCAGGCGGTCCTGCCAGAAGCCGAAGTCGGCTCCGCCCTCGAACTCCCGCGTCTTCTCGGGCTCGAGGTCCGCCAGACCGACGCCGCCGGTGATGAACGCCGGCTCGTCCGAGTCTGCACCGGGGCGAGTGACGTCACGAACCGCCACCGCCGTGGGCGCCAGGAAGCGAATGGCGTCACGCTGTCCAGGACGCTGACCCGACTCACCGTATGCAGTACGCAGACGGAGCGAGCTCAGGACGTTGTTCTTGGGGAACCAATCTTCCTCTCCGATCACCCATGAAAGGCTGGCGGAGGGGTAGACGATGACGCCGAAGTCCGTACCGAACGACGAGTTCTTGTCGCCACGGGCGCCGGCCGTGAAGTACACGCGGTCACGCCACGAGAGCTGCTGCGACACGAAGCCGCCGATCGTCACGTTCTCGGTGTTCGTTTCGTTGACGGCGAACAGTGTCGCCGCACCGGCGAGCGAGCCGGAGCCGGCCAGCAGCCGCTGACCGAACGCCTGCGTTCCGCGCACCATCTCGTTGCTGTACTGGACGCCGGCCGTGGTCGAGCCGCGAATCGCGGTCGTCAGGCCGTAGTTCGCGGTCATGCCGCTGTTGAACGTGTAGAAGAACGTCTGGAACGGATTCGACGTGCGCTTTCCTTCCGGATCATCGGCGAACGTGCTGGTCGGCACGCCTGACGTGGCGGGCGGGATCAGCTCGTGGTCGTGCCGGTTGGTGAAGTCGAGACCGAACGTCGTGGTGGACGTCAGCCAGCTGAGCGGATTCCAGTTGCTGGCCAGCGAGCCGGTGAAGCGCTCGACGTTCTGCCGTGTGTCGATACCGAAGAAGTCGTCCTTGGCGAAGAAGCCGTAGCCCTGGCCGTCGCCGCCATCCGGGAACGCGTAGCCGAACACGCCGCTCGGGATGATGCCGCGGACGTTGTTGTCGTTCTGCGGAAGACGAGTGCGGCTCTGGAGGTAGCCGGTGTTGACCGTGACGTCGAGGTTATCGCGGAGCTGCGCGCGAATGTTCGCGCGGCCGTTGATGCGACGAACACGGTTGATCTCGTAGACGCCTTCTTCCTTATTGAAGTCGCCGCCTACGTAGAAGGTGACGTTCTCCGTGCCACCCGCGGCGTTGAGGCCGAGCTTCTCGGTGAAGCCGGTCTGGAACGGTCCGTTGACTTCGAGCGGATTGAACGACGCGATGCCGTCCTGATTGCAGACGCCCTGCACCACGAAGTCCGTACCGCAGCCGAAGCCGCCGGTGCTTGCCAGGTTGCCGAAGATCGTATCGCCGACCGCGCTGCCGAAGCACAGGCCCGCAGTGAACTCGGCCTGCGTGCAGATGTCGACCGCGGCGAAGTTGTCCGGGAAGTCGGTCTTCTCGTTGACTGAACCGTATTCCCCGTACGCCTGCCACCGCGTCTTGCCGGCGCGTCCCTTCTTGGTGGTGATCTGAATGACGCCGTTGGCCGCCGCCGTACCATAGAGAGCGGCTGCCGCCGGACCCTTCACGACCTCGATGCTCTCGATCTCCTCGGGGTTGAGGTCGTCGAAGCGCGAGATCGCCTGACCACCGACGTCGATCGTGCCTGACGCCTGGTTGTTGTTGACGCGAATGCCGTCGACCAGCACCAGCGGGTCGTTGGAGAGCGACACCGAGTTCGAGCCGCGAATGCGGATTCGCGATCCCGCTCCGGTGGTGCCGCCGCCCTGCTGCACGGTCACGCCCGCGACGCGTCCGTTGAGGAGCTGCGATGCGCTCTTCACGGCGGGCAGCGGAACGTTCTCCATCGCTATACTGCCTGTGTTCGCGCCGCTTTCGCGCTTCAGCGTCTGAATGCCGCTGGCGCTGACGGTCACGCCTTCGAGCTGCTGGGCGGTGACGGCAAGCGCGAAGTCCGCGGTGACACTTCCGGTGGCAGGAACATCGAGCATACGAGGCTCAGCGACGTAGCCGATGCGCACGGCACGGAGCTGGACTCGTCCTGCGGGGACGCCGCGGATGGTGTATTGCCCCTGATCGCCGGTAACCGCACCGCGTTGGGTGCCGACGATCAGGACTTGCGCTGATGGAATGCCTTGCTGTGTTGCTCGATCGACCACTCGACCGGTGATCGTCGCCTGGGCAGCTGCGGCCGCGGGCAGAGCCGCGATCGCAAACGCCAGGGCCGCACACTGACGGAATCTTCCTGTCATGCGACCTCCATACCCAATGGTGGGCAGGCGGGTGAATTGAAGTGCGCGGAGCCACAACGGGGCGTTGCGCATAACGCCGCATGGCCGCACGCGTGCTGCTGGGCGTGCGGTCACAGCCGTGTATGTCTCGGGCGCACAATGCGGGCGGCGCAAGATGACAGTCGGTACATGCCACCTTCAACCGCGGTGGGCCGAAGTGCATAGCCCGTGTGACGAACAATAGATAGGGAGTGGCGAAGCGCAACGGCTGTTACTTCCGTACGGTCGCCGACATTTCCTGTGTGACGAAGTATCGTGACGACTGTTACAGCGCGTGCCTGGCGACGAGGAGTGAGTTGTTAGGCGGGCATCGAGATTCGAGATTCGAGATTGGAGATTCGCACGAGATTCGGCCCGGCACACCTAACGAGTTCCGATTCCGCCGACGAATCTCGAATCTCCAATCTCGAATCTCGATGAAAAAACGCCGAGCTCCGGAAAGCTCGGCGTCGTTCACCACCGTGCACTAAACGAATTACGCGCGCAGTCGATACCCTGCCTTCAGCACCGTCACGATGTGGCGCGGAATCGCCGGATTGTCCTCCAGCTTCTGCCGCAGACGACAGATCGTCATGTCCACACGTCGCGTGCTGCGATCCGCCTCGCTCTCCCACACTTCGCGCAACAATTCCTCGCGCGTCGCCAATGCGCCGCGGCGCCGCAAGAGCGCGAGCAAGAGATGAAACTCCGTCGGACTCAACGTCACCAGCTGCCCGCGCCGCAGCACAGTGCGCGAGGCGAGATACACCTCGATGTCGCCAAACCGCTCGGGCGCCTCCGACGACTGCGGCTCGATCCCCGGTCCAGCGGCGGCGCGCCGCAAGAGCGCCTCCACTCGCGTGAGAAGATCACGCAACCCGAGCACCTCCGCCGCGCTCTCAGCCATGGAGGCACGGAGGTCCCGGAGCTCCGCCGCATCCGTGCGCGCGGCCACACTCAACGCCGACATGGTTCCTTCCTCCGTTCGCGACGCCTGCGAGATCGATGAGTCATCCGATGCCGCGCTCGGTCGCGCCGCCGTACGAGATGCGCCACTCGCGCTACCACTCACTCGCTCCGCATCGATGAGACGCAAACGCTGCTGCGTCTCGGACACGGCGGGCGGTACCGCATCGATACTGCGTGGCGTGGGCTTGGCTCCCATTCTCTCCTCGGCGGCGTCGACGAGCTCGCTTCTGCTCATCTTGGACATCGTGACGCCTGTTAGGGTTTACCGCGATACCGAGTCGTGACGCAGACCTTTCCCGCAGCGTTCATCGGCAGTGCCGAAAGTGTCCGGTAAGTCCCACAAGCGAACACTCGCTCTATGCGCCGCTGCAGTTTCCCACTACGAGAGTACATCGCTCCACGTTTCACAGTTCCACGACGCCGCGAATTCCCACACCGCACCATAGCACGCACACGACGTCGTGAGGCACTCGGATGAACGCAACCTAGAATCCGGTACATCGCTCAGAGAATGCTTCCGGTGTGAGTCGCACGCCGCAGGGGACGAAGCGGTGTGCATGGGGATGAGCAGATGAGTGCTCTGCTGAGCTCCCCGTACGGTTGCCATTCCACGGGAAGAAAAGTCCATCGATGAGAACGATTTTTTTCGCGGGTCCCCTGTATCGTCCCAACTCCGCACAATGTCCGATTCACGACACGCTGACACGCGCCCCTCGCTCCTGACATCGATTGCTCGCTTCGCGACGCTCGCTCTCGCTCTATCCTGCATCGGAGCCAGTCCGCTGCGTGCTCAAGCATCGAACGCACTCGCGACCTTCCTCCGCAGCGACATCGCGCTTTCTACCGCGCAACTCGACGCTGCCGCGCGCGGAGAAGCCGTGGTGAAAGTCCTCGAGACCAACAATCAGCGCGATGTCGCGGTATTCGGTCTCGTGACCGTCGATGTCCCTCGTCAGGCATTCGTCCGCCGATTGCGCGATTTCCGCACGTCGCTGCGCTCGCCGACTCGCACCAAGCTCGGGTTCTTTGGCGATCCGCCGTCGCTCACCGACGTGCGCGACATCACCGTCGACGACGATGCGGTAGCCGAGCTGCGCAAGTGCAAGCCGGGAAGCTGCAACTTCAAGATGCCGGCGTCGGACATGAGTCGCGTCCGGCAGGTGCTCTCGTCAGGCAGCGATGAGAGGGCGGACGTCGCCGCGTACGTACGGCAGCGCATGGTGGAGTACGCAACGGACTATCGTGCGCGCGGCAACGCGGCGCTGGTCGTGTACGATGATCGCGGCGGCACGCGCGCCAGCGATGCCTTCGCCGAACTACTGGCGTCGTCGCCGTATCTGTACCGTTACGTGCCCAAGCTGCACGAATACCTGCGTTCGTATCCCAACGGGAGACCGTTGGGCGTCACGGACGCGCTGGTCTGGTATCAGGATGAGATGCCCGGCTTGAGGCCGATCCTCGGCATCACCCACGTGACCCTGTACGATTCGCCGGAGCTCGCGGGCGCGACGATCCTGAGCGCCAAGCAGCTCTACGCCAACCATTACTTCGAGGCAGCGTTCGACCTGACGACGCTGGTCGATCGGCAAACGCAGCGCGGCACACCAGGAGTGTACCTGTTAGTGCTTCGGCGCTATCGCTTCGACAATCTGCCGTCAGGCGGGTTGATCAACATCCGCGGGCGCGTTGTAGGAAAGCTGCGCGATGCGATGCACGCCGAGCTGGTGCGCGCGAAGCGGGATGCCGAGCGGTAGTCGTTAGGCAGACATCGGCGCTCGGCACTCGGCCCTCGGCACTTTGGCGCGGTAGACCGGACCGCCACGAAGCCGAGGGCCGAGTGCCGAGTGCCGAGCGCCGATGCATGCCCCCGGCTGGAATCGAACCAGCGCCGATGGATTAAAAGTCCACTGCTCGACCTTCGAGCTACGGGGGCGTGGACATCAGCGCGCAGATCTTACGCACGCGATGCGCGATTGAAAGCTAGCGACCGTCGACCGGGATGTGAAACGGGGTGGAAGCATCGCTTCCACCCCATTCACTTGCCGCAACGCGAGCGAGCCGCGAGTACTCAGTCCTGCAGCGAGCTCACGGTTCCGGCAGCCTCGGCATTACCGCGGCTCTCGACGACGAACACGACGCGGCGATTCATCTCCGCGCCCGGATCGTCACGCTCGGCGCCGTTCACGACCTGGCGGGTCTCGCCATAGCCGACAGCGCGCAGCGTCTCGCCGGTCAGTCCCTGCGTCACGAGATACTCACGCACCGCCTCAGCACGACGCTGCGAGAGACCCACGTTGTAGCGGGTGGATCCGGCCGGATCGGCAAAGCCTTCGACCGTAATCACCGAGCCGCCGTAGTGCTTCTGCACGACCTGCGCGAAACGATCGAGCGCCGCGCGATCCTGATCGCGAACGGTCGCATCGTCGAACGCGAAGTTGACGGGGAACGCGAACTTCACGCCTTCCTCGAGCGCCGTGATCTTGGCGCCGAATTCGGTGCGAAGGTTATTCAGCTCAGTGCGAAGCGACGCGACATCCGCCGCAATCGAGCTGTCACCGGCCATGCGCGCAGCGCGCTCCTGCGCCAGCGACGAATCGGTGTAGGTGCGCACTTCGGCAACGCGCTCACGCACGTAGCCCTTCGTTGCGCACGCTGCGGTAAACGGCACCACGGCCGCGATCAGTGCGATTCTCTTGAGGTTCATAATGTCTCTCTCCGTGCTCACGGTTGCGCCAAGGGGACCTGGATACCTGCTGCCGTTGCGAGAGCGAAAAATGTGCCTCGGACGATCCGAAAGGAAGTGGGTAACGTACAAGCTAAGTGTGACTTGCATCACAACTTGCGCGATTCCTCCGATGCTCGCGCCACCCCCTCTCACCTTCCGCTGTCAACATCGGTTTTCGCTCCACCTCTCCGTCGTTATGACCTACTGTTCGGTCCTACGTCTGACGCTCGTCATCAGCACGCCACGTACCACTGCTTTTTTTAGCGTTTCCGGCTATCGGTCGACGCGATGAAGCCACTCACCGCCGTCCACCACGAAGATCGCACCCGTGATCCAATCGCCTCCCGGTGAGGCGAGGAACGCGACCACGTTCGCAATGTCGCCAGGTGTTCCCCAGCGACGAAGGGGGATCGCGCGCTGCGCGTGGTTCTCCATGGCGCGCTGAATCGCAAATAGATCGGTCGCGCCCGCACCCGGCGGTGTGAACGCTTTGCGCACCCCCTCGGTCGGAATGGGCCCGGGAGCAACGGCGTTTATACGGATCCCGTGTGCGGCCCACTCCAGCGCCAACGTCCGCGTGAGCGCGTCGATCCCCGCCTTTGCCGCCGTGGCGTGCGCCATCTGCGGCCACCCGCGATAGTGCAACGTCATCGAGAGGTTCACGATGCGACCGCCCCCCTGCTCGCGCATCACGGGCATCACCGCCTGGGAACAGAAGAACGTCCCGTAGAGATCGATCTCAACGACCGACTTCCACGCGTTAGGCGAGAGCGTTTCGGAGGGCGCGTAAAAATTGCCAGCCGCGTTGTTCACCAGCAGATCCACGCGCCCCTGCTTCTCGCGCGCCTCGGCCACCATCGCCCGGACGCGGTCGACATCGCGGACGTCAACCGCGATCGCGCTCGCCGACCCGCCACGCTCTCGAAGCCGCGCCACCGACGGCTCCAGATGCTCCGGCTTCCTACTGGCGAGCACCACGTGCATCCCCAGCTGCGAGAGCAGCTCGGCGATACCGAAGCCGATGCCCGTTCCGCCGCCGGTGATGATTCCGACCTGCCCAGCAAGCAGGCCGGGACGAAAAATCGAAGGAGCGTCGCCGGGATCCGTCACGCGGGCGGCAGCTCGCGCGGGCCGAGGTCGCCAAGCGTCGCGGGAATGTCGAGTAGATGCTCGTGAGCCAGCAAATCGGCCAGACCCGCTTCGAGAGAGATGGGCTGTTCCTCGAAGGCCAGCGGAAGCTGCTCGCGCTCCAGAATCGCTTTCACGAGGAAGCTTCGGCGGTGATGCACCGATGGGCCCTCGGTGATCAGGCCTTCGATGTGCGATCGCGTCGCGTAGCCGCAGTTCCGATCCCAGGCGTATGCGGGATGGCGCATTGCTAGGCTGTGCATCAATCGGTCGCGGATGACCTTGGCGATGATCGAGGCGCAGGCGATGCTGAAGCACCGGTCGTCGCCGTCGATGATCGCGGTGTGTTGGACGCCGAGGGTGCGGAGGGGCCGGCCGTCGACCAGGACGTGGTTTGGGACGACGCGAAGACGGCCCAGCGCGCGACGCATGGCGAGCACGCTCGCCTGGAGGATGTTGATGCGGTCGATCTCGCGTGACGATGCGGCGCCCACTCCGACGCCTAACGCGTGCGCTCGGATCAGCCGCGCCAGCCGCTCTCGGGCGCGCGCGGTGAGCAACTTGGAGTCGTCGACGCCGCCGATTGCACGCTCGTCAGGCGGCATCACCACCGCACAGGCGACGACGGGGCCGGCCAGGCAACCTCGCCCTACTTCATCGACTCCAGCGATGAGCGGTCCACCGGCCCGGCGGAGATCCCGCTCGATCGTACTCCAGCGCCGGCGCCCAGCGTGCGCGACCCGGGGCTGCTCGCGCATCGCGAGCGCTCCCTACTCCTCGGTGGTACCGGGAATACGGGTCTTCTTTTCGCGAATGCGGGCCGACTTACCGCTGACGTTGCGCAGGTAGTAGAGCTTGGCGCGCCGAACGCTTCCGCGACGCACGACGGTGATCGCACCGATCATGGGACTGTGCACGGGAAAGATCCGCTCGACGCCGACACCGTTCGAGATCTTCCGCACCGTGAACGTCTCGCTGACGCCGCTACCGCGACGGGCAATGCACACTCCTTCGAACGCCTGCAGCCGCTCCTTGTCACCTTCCTTCACGCGCACGTCGATGCGCAGCGTATCGCCCGACCGGAATGGCGGAATGTCGGTGCGGAGGTAGGGCTTCTGAGTCTCGATGAAGGGATGCATATGACGCTCTGGGCGATGAGTGGGCCCGGTTTCTAGGCTGGTTTGGTATAGACTGTATAAGTTAAGTGATCGTTGAGGCTTATGGTAGCGTCGGAAAAACAGGGAAGCGGGAAGTGGGAAGCGGGAAGCGCCGGCGGCGACGGTACTCGTCAGGTGTGCCGGGCAGTCGCTTCCCGCTTCCCGCCGCCCGCTTCCCTGCTTTTCCGAACATTCCCCGAAACCTCGGTGTATATTTCATCCGCACGATTGGCCTGGATCAACCCGCTCGGATGAGTGAAGGAGAAAATCGATGTCTGCAGTCCTGATCGAGCTCGACAGCGCGGCCATGGATGGCAAGCGCCTCGAGCGTAGCCTGGGGCTCGTCGGTGAGAAAGTCGGCGACGGACGGTACAAAGTCGCCGGCGGACGCGAGCCGCACTGGGTCGACCTCTACACCGCCAACCACCCGCGCTGCGATTGCGCCGACCATCTCTGGCGCGAGGCGCTGTGCAAGCACATTCTCGCCGCCCTCCTGCGCGAAGGTCATGAGCAAGTGATCCGCGCGGTGGGCGGACTGGTCGCCAGCCTGCGCGTTCAAAAGGCTGCCTGACGAGTCCTTGTCGCTAATGCGCCGGCGTGCACGTGTCTTGCGCGCCGGCGTCATTGCGATGGCAGTCCGCAAGCGCTCGCACGACATCCCACTCATGCTCCGGCGCATCCGGCGCGCCGTGATGCCGTATCCGAAAGCGGCGATGTTCGAGCTGGCCGACCATGGCTATCGGACGCTCTTTCAGCAGGTCGTAGCCTGCATCATCTCGGTGCGCACGTACGACGAGGTCTCTCTCCCCGTCGCCATCAGTCTGTTCGATCGTGCGCCGACACCAGCCGACATTGCGTCGCTCGACGTCGCCGCAATCGACCGCTTGATCGCGAGCTCGAGCTTTCATCGCGCGAAAGCCGAGCAGATCAAGGAGCTCGCGGAGCGCGCAGTGCGCGATCATGGCGGCGAGCTGCCATGCAGCGGCGATGTCCTTCGATCCTTCCGCGGCGTTGGGCCCAAGTGTGCCAACCTCGCGCTCGGCGTCGCCTGCGGCGTCCCGGTGATCAGCGTCGACATCCACGTGCATCGAGTCACGAACCGCTGGGGCTACGTCTCGACGCGCTCGCCGGAGGAGACGATGGTCGCGCTCGGGGCGGTGCTACCGAAACGCTATTGGATCGAGATCAACAAGCTTCTCGTTCCTTTCGGCAAGCACATCTGCACCGGCCGTCTGCCCAAGTGCTCGACATGTCCCGTGCTGGAGATGTGCCGGCAGGTGGGAGTGACGGAGCACAGGTAGCGTGAGGAGGGAGGAGAGAGGACGACTAGGTGTTAGGAAGTCGGAGGAGGCGAGAGGCCGCGCTTACTCACTTCGTCCCTGTTCCCTGTTCCCACCTCCCTCCCACACCGTCTTGATGTTCACGAACTCCCGGATGCCCAGCACGCCGAGCTCCCGGCCATGACCCGAGTGCTTCACACCACCGAACGGCAGGCGGGGATCGGACACCACCATGGCGTTGATGAACACCATGCCCGACTCGAGCTCGTTGATGAACCGCTCGCGCTCCGACGCGTTAGTCGTCCACGCACTCGCCCCCAGTCCGAACTTCACTTCGTTCGCTACGCTGAGCGCCTCATTGATGTCAGCAACCCGGATGAGTGCCGCAACCGGGCCGAAGGTCTCCTCGCGCCGCGACGGAGAGTCGGGCGAGAGATCGGTGAGCACCGTGGGCTCGTAAAAGTTGCCGGGCCGCCGCAACCGATGCCCGCCTAACAACACTCGCCCGCCTAACGCTACGGAGTTCCGCACCTGCTCCTCGAGGTCCTCGAGGATCTGCGGCGTCGCCAGCGGCCCTACCTGCGTCTGCTCGTCCATGGGATCGCCGACGACCAAAGCGCGCATCCCGTCCACGAAGCGGCGCTCGAACTCGTCGGCCACCCTCTCGTGCACGATGAACCTCTTGGCGGCGATGCACGACTGCCCGTTGTTGATCGTCCGGGCCGTCACCGCCGTGCGCGCCGCCGCCGCGAGATCCGCACTCGGCATCACGATGAATGGATCGCTCCCGCCAAGCTCGAGAACCGTCTTCTTGATGTTTCGGCCGGCCTCGGCTCCGACGCTGGCGCCCGCGCCCTCACTCCCTGTCAGCGTCACCGCGGCGATCCGTCGATCCTCGATGATTCGCGGCACTTCCTCGCTCCCGACGAGCAGCGTCTGAAACACCCCTTCGGCGAAGCCCGCGCGACGGAAGAGATCCTCCAACGCCAGCGCGCACTGCGGTACGTTCGACGCATGCTTGAGGATGCCGACGTTTCCCGCCATCACCGCCGGCGCGGCGAACCGGATGACCTGCCAGAACGGGAAATTCCACGGCATGATCGCCAGCACGATCCCTAACGGCTGATAGCGTATCCCGCTACTCGACGCCTCGGTCGGCACGCTCTCTGGAGCGAGAAACCGCTCGGCGTTGTCGGCGTAATAGCGGCAACCTCTGGCGCACTTTGCCGCCTCGTCACGCGCGGCGACGATCGGCTTCCCCATCTCCAGCGTCATGAGCTTGCCCAGGCTCGACTGCTCGCCCTCCAGCAAATCGGCCAGGCGGCGCATGCGCTCAGCGCGGCGGGCGAACGTCGTCAGGCGGTGCGCATGGAAGGCCTGCACGGCAGTGTGAATGCGCCTCTCGATCTCCGCATCGCCGTGCGGCTCGAATGTCGCCAATGTCTCGCCAGTCGCCGGATTCACCGATTTCATTGCTCGGTCCCTTCGCTACCTGACGAGCGCCGCTCTCTCGTCAGGCGCTCGCCTTCGCTGCGGCGCCATTCGGCGATGCGCTTGTGATCTCCCGAGAGCAGCACCTCGGGCACGCGATGTCCGCGATATTCTGCCGGTCGGGTGTAGCTGGGCGCGCTCAAACCGCCGTCTCCCTCCCAGAACGAATCGGTGTAGGCGCTCTCGGGATCGGACATGGCGCCTTCCAGCAACCGCACCGTGGCGTCGATGATGGCGAGCGCCGCGGTCTCTCCTCCACTCAGCACGAAAGGTCCGAGCGCGATCTCTTCGCTCGCGAGGTGATCGGCGACTCGCTGGTCGACGTCCTTGTAATGCCCGCAGAGGATCGTCAGCTCCTCGCCATTCGCGTAGCGAACGGCGTCCGCCTGCGTGAATGGACGGCCGCGCGCCGATACGAGTACGATCGGCGCCTTCGAGCCAATCGTCTCCACCGCCTCGAAGAATGGCTCGGGCTTCATCACCATGCCCGGCCCTCCACCAAACGGATAGTCGTCCACAGTACGATGCCGATCATGCGTGAAGCCGCGGAGGTCGACCACGCGATAGGACACTGACCCGGCCGCCGCGGCGCGTGCCGGAATGCTCAGGCCGAGCGGCGTGGCAAAGAATTCGGGAAAGATCGTAATGACGTTTACGCGCAGCGTCATTCGAGCATCCCCTCGGGAAGCCGCATCACCACGCGCTTCTCGTCAGGCAGCACCCGCACCAGAAACTCCGTGCGATACGGGAGAAGCGCGGTGTCGGCCGAGCCGGGGCGCCGGACCTCGATGAGGAGATTCTGCGGCAGCTCGTAGTAGCCGACGATCTCGCCGACCTCCGCGCCGCCTTCGTCCACCACCTGAAGGCCGATGAGGTCATCGACATACAACTGCCCTTCCGCGAGCGGCGGCAACTCGTCGCGCGGCGCGAACAGGTACCGGTTCGTGAACTGCGCCGCGATCGTTCGATCGCCCAGCTCCGCGAATGTCACCAGGAAGAGTCCATCCCGGAATGCGCGCGCCGTCGTGATCGTCAGCGCCTCCTCGTTAGGCGACGGATGGCCGTCGGTGGTGCCGGCGAAAAGACGACGGCCGGCCGAGAGGACTTCGGCCGGCGCGTCGGTGATCGGCTCCACAAGGATGTCCCCGCGAATGCCGTGTGCTTTCCGCAACCGCCCGACGATCACCAGATCGGGCTTTGCCACGCGCGCGCTACTCGGCTGCGCCCTCGGAGACCGGCACCGCGGTGCCCTCACGCTTGCGGCCGAGCCGCTGCTCGTGCCGCTGCTTGAGCACGCCGGCGCGCCGAAGGAGCGAGCGCACGGTGTCGCTGGGGAGCGCACCCATGTCGAGCCAATGATTGGCGCGCGCGGTGTCGATGTTCACGCCACCCTCTTTCGCGCGCGGATTGTACTGCCCGATGCTCTCGATGAACTTCCCGTCGCGCGGGCTGGTCGACTCGGCGACGACGATGCGATACATCGGCATTTTCTTCCGCCCGACGCGGCGGAGACGGATACGAACGGCCATTTCTTTCTCTCCAAGAGAGTGGGTTCTCTACTGCTCGCTGGGCTCATCGCGCGACCGGGAGGTCCGGTGCGCACCCAGGGACTGCGACGTCTAGCCTCTCATCATTAGGCCCGGCGGCATTCCCATTCGACCGCCGGTGCCCAGCTTTTTCATCATCTTCTGCATCTCGCGGAACTGATCGAGAAGCCGGTTCACTTCGTTCACCGGCCTGCCCGAGCCCTTGGCGATCCGTGAGCGCCGCGACCCGTTGATGATCGACGGATTCTTTCTTTCCTCCGGCGTCATCGAGAGCACGATCGCCTCGATGTGCCGCATGCGCTTCGGCTCGACCTTGGCCTGCTTCAGCATCTTGGCGTTCACGCCCGGAAGCATGCCTAACAAGCCTTCCAGTGGGCCGAGCTTCTGAATCTGCCGCATCGTCTGCAGGAAATCCTGCAGGTCGAGCCCTTCCTTCTTGACCTTCTTCTCGAGCCGTCGCGCCTCATCTTCGTCGAACGCCGACTGCGCCTTCTCCACCAGGGTGACGACGTCGCCCATCTGGAGTATGCGGCCGGCCATCCGCTCGGGATGGAAGTCCTCGAGCGCGTCGACCTTCTCGCCGACGCCGATGAACTTGATCGGCTTCCTGGTGACGCCGTAGATCGACAGTGCCGCACCTCCGCGTGCGTCGCCGTCCATCTTTGTGAGCACGACGCCGGTGACACCGAGCTGGTCGTCGAACCCCTTGGCGATCTTCACCGCGTCCTGCCCCGTCATGCCATCGGCTACGAGGAGGATTTCATCGGGGTGCACGGCCTCTTTGAGCCGCGTCAGCTCCCGCATCATGTCTTCGTCGATTTGGAGCCGGCCCGCAGTATCGACGATCACCACGCGGTCGCGCGCGCGCTTGGCCTCTTCGATGCCTTTCTTGACGATCTTGACGACGTCCGAAGTGCCACGGTCGAGATAGATAGGCACTTCGACTTGCTGCGAGAGCGTCTCGAGCTGGTCGATCGCCGCAGGGCGGTAGACGTCGGCGGCGACGAGCCTCGTCGGCCGCCCTTCACTCTTGAGCTTGCGTGCCAGCTTGGCGGCACTGGTCGTCTTTCCAGAGCCCTGCAGGCCCACCATGAGCACGACGGTCGGCGGTACGGTGCTGAGCTTCAGCCCTTCGCGACGCTCGCCGAGCATTGCGGCGAGCTCGTCGTGTACGATCTTGACGAGTTGTTGGCCGGGTGAGACCGTGCGGAGCGCGGCGACACCGACGGCCTTCTTCTCCACACGCTCCAGGAACTCGCGTGTGAGCTGGAAGTTGACGTCGGCCTCGAGCAATACGCGGCGGACTTCGCGCAGGCCTTCTTTGATGTCCGCATCCGTCAGTACGCCGCGTCCGCGCAACCTCGCGAACACGGCGTCGAGTTTCTCGCTCAGCTCGTCGAACATAGCCTTTAAAGGTAGACAGGATTACTATTTAGAACAAGCATAACCCCCCGCCGTAGCTCCCCGCCTTCGTCTCCCCCATGGCTCGCACGCAACGCAAAGAAGAAATCCTAAAATCCGAGCTTCCGCCCGCCGTGCCGCTCATGGCGCTGCGGTCGACGATCGTCTATCCGCTCGGAACCATCGCCGTCCAAATGGGCGCGCCGGAGAACCTGGCGGTCCTCAGATCGTACGAGGACAACGGGCTGATCGTGGGGCTGGTCGTCGCCAGCGGTGAGATGGATGAGGCGGTGAATCCGGATTCCTTCGTCGGCCGGGTCGGCGTCGCCGCGCGTGTGCATGAGCGCATCAACCTGCCGGGCGAGACGATTCAAATCACGCTTCAGGGGCTGCGGCGCATCGTCATCGAGGGGATCGATCGGCGCGAGCCCTTTCCGATCGCTCGGATCAAGCCGGCGCGCGAGACGCCGCTCGATCCGATCAACGGCGAAGAGCTAATGGCGCGTCTCGTGTCCGCCGCCGAGACGTTGGCCGAGCTCGTGGATCGCATTCCGGATGAGGTGCCGGCGATCCTCAAAATGAACATGTCGGACCCCGGTCGTTTCGCCGACCTCGCGGCCACGAACATGAACTTCCGCATCTCCGACAAGGACGAAGTGCTCCAGCGCCTCGACATTGGAGAGCGGATCCGGTTCGTGTTGAGCCGCCTCGAGCGCGAAGTGGCGCGGGCGCGCGTGATGGAGGACATCAAGCGGCAAACCGAGGTCAAGATCGAGCAGCATCAGCGCGAGTTCTACCTGCGCCAACAGCTCCGCGCCATTCAGGCCGAGTTAGGCGAGGCCGACCCGGGCGAGAAGGACGCCGTGGAGCTTCTGCGCAAGATCGAGGAGGCGCAGCTTCCCGAGCGTGCGATGCAGGAAGCACGGCGCGAGATCGAGCGGTTGCGCATGCTTTCGCCGGCGTCGAGCGAGTATCAGGTCATCCGCACGTATCTCGACTGGCTCGTCGCCCTACCCTGGCAGAAGCGTTCCGGCGACGAGCAGATCGCGCTCACCAAAGTGCAGGAAGCGCTCGACGCCAAGCATTACGGGCTACAGGAAGCGAAGGAGCGAATCCTCGAGTATCTCGCCGTGCGGAAGCTCCGCGGCGGCGATCCGCATGGTCCGATCCTCTGCTTCGTGGGGCCGCCGGGCACTGGCAAAACCTCGTTAGGCGAGGCGATTGCCGGCGCGATTGGCCGGCAGTTCTATCGCATTTCCGTCGGCGGCGTGCGCGATGAAGCCGAGATTCGGGGACACCGGCGCACGTACGTCGGCGCGATGCCCGGGCTGCTGATCCAGGCGCTCCGTCGCGTGCAGGTGAAAGATCCGGTGCTCATGATCGACGAGATCGACAAGATGACGCACGGCGGCATGTCGGGTGATCCGACGGCAGCCATGCTCGAGGTGCTCGATCCGTCGCAAAACCACGACTTCGTCGATCACTACCTGAACCTGCCCTTCGATCTGTCGGCCGCACTCTTCATCTGCACCGCCAACAACCTCTTCGACATCCCCGCTCCGCTGCGCGACCGCATGGAAGTCATCAAGGTCGTGGGCTACACGATCGAGGAAAAAGTGGAGATCGCGTGGCGATATCTGCTGCCGAAGCTGCTCGAGGAGCACGGAATCACGGACAAGGACATTCAGTTCACCGACGAAGTGCTCGGCTTCATCTCGAGCGGGTACTCGCGCGAGGCGGGACTTCGCGGCTTCTCGCGCAACGTCGCGGCGATCATGCGAAAGCGCGCGCGCAAGAAGGCCGACGGTGAGGAGGGGGCGTGGGTGGTCGACAACGTGCTGACCGAAGAGATCCTGGGGATTCCGCGCTACTCGAGCGAGGAGGCGGAGCAGGAGCCAGAAGTCGGCGCGGTGACGGGACTCGCCTGGACGGCGACGGGCGGTGACCTGATGACGATCGAAGCACTCAAGATGCAGGGCACCGGCCGGCTCATCGTGACCGGGCAGTTAGGCGACGTGATGCGCGAGTCGGTCGACGCCGCGTACTCGTACGTCCGCTCGCGCGCGGCGCAGCTCGGCATCACCGAGGCGGTGTTCCGCGAGTTCGATCTGCACATCCATCTCCCGGCCGGTGCGATCCCGAAGGATGGCCCGAGCGCCGGCATCACGATGACGTTGGCGATCGCCAGCTCGCTCAGCGAGCGGCCGGTTCGCCGCGATGTCGCCATGACGGGCGAGGTGACGCTTCGCGGCAAGGTCCTCGAGATCGGTGGCGTGAAGGAGAAGGTGATGGCCGCCTATCGCGCCGGCCTCCGCGAAGTCATCCTGCCAAAGGTGAATGAGAAGGACTTGCGCGAGGTGCCTGACGAGGTGCGCCAGAACATGGTCTTCACCTTCGTGCAAACGATGGACGAGGTGCTTCGGCTCACGCTCCTGCCGGCGCCCGAACGGCGCGCCGACGCGCCGCCGCGCGCCGAGGACACGCCGCGTCTCCCGGAGCCAACCGAGCGCTCGGTGCCGATCGAGACCACCGCCTGACGAGGGCGGCCGGTCCGGCGAGCCAGGCGTTCCGATAGGGCGTGCTGCAACCTCTCGACGACCCGACCAAGCAGGCCAATCTCGACCGTATGAAGCGGCGGGCGACGGGGCTTCTCCTCCTCGCCGCCGCGGTCTTCGTCGCTGCGTCGATCCTCTCGGCGCAGTACCCCTGGCTCGCCATCGTGCGTGCAACGGCCGAGGCGGCGATGGTCGGCGGGCTCGCCGACTGGTTCGCGGTGACCGCGCTCTTCAAGCACCCAATGGGGATCCCGATCCCGCACACGGCGATCATCGCCGCGCGGAAGGATCAGATCGGCCGCACGCTCGGGAATTTCGTCTCGCGCCATTTCCTGAGCCGCGAAGTGCTCTCGCAGAAGCTGGCCTCACTGCACATCGCCGAGCATCTGTTCAAATGGCTCAGCGCGCCTGACAACAGCCGGAAGGTGGCGCGATTGGCCGCCACCGCCTTGGCCGGCGGCGTTCGTGTACTGAAAGACGAGGATGTCCAGGAGTTGATCGACGGTGTGATCGTCTCGCGGATTCGCAATACGCGCGTGGCGCCGATCGTCGGCCGCGCGCTCTCGTTGATCACCGAAGGGAATCGGCATCAAGAGCTGCTCGACGACGCGGTGCGGCTGCTCGCGCGCGCCGTCCACGACCATCAGGATCTCATTCGCGATCGAATCGAGCGTGAGAGTCCGTGGTGGGTGCCGGAGCTGGTCGACGACAAGATTCACGAAAAGATCGTCGGCGGCCTCGACCGTACCTTGCAGGAGATCAGCAAGGATCCGAACCACCCGATGCGCGAGCGTTTCGACCGCGCGCTCGAGGAGTTCATCCAGAAGCTGCACCATTCGCCCGAGGTGCAGGCGAAGGCGGAAGAGCTCAAGCTCGAGCTCATGGACGCCGCCGCTGTCCGCCGCTTCTCCACGTCGATGTGGGAGGAAGCGAAGGGAGCACTGTTCCGCTATGCCGACGCTGAGGAGGCGTTTGCGCCGACGGCGATCGAGAAAGGGCTGGTCTCGTTAGGCGAGGCCGCGATCCGAGATCCGGAGCTGCTTGCCCGCGTCGACGGCTACATCGCCGACGTCGCGCTCTATCTCGTGGATCGCTATCAAAACGAGGTCGCGCAGCTGATTGCGCAGACCGTGCAGAGCTGGGATCCCGACGTCACCTCCCAGCGCATCGAGCTGGCAATCGGCCGCGATCTTCAGTTCATCCGGATCAACGGGACGTTGGTGGGAGGCTTGGTGGGACTTCTGCTGTATCTGATTTCGGGAGCTTTGCGAGGCGGTGCCTAAGCGGGACTCGGGACTCGGGACTCGGCGGGAAACTGAATGCGCTGGTCGGCGTTGCCGACCGGCGCTTCCTTGTGTTCATGTCGAGTCCCGAGTCCCGAGTCCCGTCTACTCCTGTATCCTCACCTGCTCGCCGCGAATCACGTCCGGACGAACTCCCTCCGGTACGTCCACGTAGATCACTGCCGGCTTGTTGCCGATCTCGCCCCCCCACACCCACATCGTGCGGCCGCTTGCGGTGAATGACTTACCCGTGACGCTCTCGCCCGCTGCCTGAACGTTCTCGAATCGGCGCCCGATCACGGTTTCGAGCGCCTGGGCGAACTCCACTGCGTCGACGGTCGAATCCCACGCCGTCACCCATGCGATCCCCTCGCCACGCGGAGTTTCCAACACCACGTACCGGTCGCCATCCCAGCCGGCAGCAATGCGCACCGCATCCGGCTGATTGCGAAGATGCTCG
>DATFBY010000153.1:0-6752 GCA_035253585.1 Gemmatimonadaceae bacterium
TAGCTCGACGCGATCCTCTCCAACCCTTCCAGCCGTTTCACGTACGTCTCGAACGCTTCACGACGCGCGCCGGGGCGCGAGCCGGAGATGGCGTCGGCCGCCTGCACGAGCACCGAGATCTCGCTCTCGTGCGGGACATCATCGTGGTGCGCCGCGATGCAATTCACGACTAGCGGATGCTCGCCGTACTTGGTGGCGACTTCGACGCCGAGCTGTACGTGTGTGCCCTCGTGGTCGTGCGTCAGCACTTTACCAACGTCGTGCAGCAGGGCGCCGCGGCGAGCCATTGTAGGATCGAGGCCGAGCTCGGACGCCATCATTCCGGCCAGCCAGGCAACTTCCTTCGAATGCTGAAGGATGTTCTGTCCGTAACTGGTCCGATAATGCATACGTCCCACGAGTCGGACGAGCTCCTGATGGAGGCCGTGCACTCCAGATTCGTACGCCGCCTGCTCTCCCATCTCCTGGATGGCCGTGTCGACCTCGCGCCGCGCTTTGGCGACGACTTCTTCGATGCGACCAGGGTGAATCCGCCCGTCGGTCACCAGCTTCGAGAGCGCAAGGCGGGCCGTCTCGCGCCGAATCGGATCGAAGCACGAGACGACGACGGTATCGGGTGTATCGTCGATGATGACATCGACGCCCGTGGCCAGCTCGAATGCGCGAATGTTCCGCCCCTCGCGTCCGATGATGCGTCCTTTCATCTCGTCGTTCGGGAGCGCGACCGATGACACCGTTATCTCGGCCGTGTGCTCGGCCGCGACTCGTTGGACGGCGAGAGCCACGATCTTCTTGGCCTCGCGCTCGGCATTGCGGCGTGCGGTCTCGCGAATCTCGCGCAGGCGGTTGGCGGCCTCGGCGTGCGCTTCTTCCTCGAGGCGATGGATCAGCTCGGCTTTGGCATCGGCGGCGGACATCCCGGCCAGCTGCTCGAGTCGTCGCCGCTCCTCGCCCAGGAGCTTTTCGAGCTCCCGCTCGCGCTCATCGACAGATTTTTCCTTGCGACCGAGCTCGCTGCTGCGGCGTCCGAGGTCTTTGTCGCGCTGCTCGAGGATGTCGAACTTGCGATCGAGATTCGTCTCGCGCTCTTGCGTTCGACGCTCGGCGCGCTCGAGCTCCTCTCGACGCTTGGCGGCCTCCGCCTCCCACTGCTCGCGGAGCTTGATCGTCTCTTCCTTTCCGGCAACGACCGCCGACTTGCGGAGCGTGTCCGACTCGCGCTTGGCCTCGTCGATGATTCGCTTCGCGGTCTCTTCGGCACCGGCTTTCGCCACTTGGTAGCCGCGCCGCTCGGCGGTGCGCCCAGCCGATCGCCCTACAAAGAAAAACGCCGCGGCGGCAACGACGACGAGCGCGCCAAGCGCGGCGAAAATCGCGGTTTGGTCCATTTGATCTATGCTCCAACGCGACGCTCGCGTCGCGGAGTCCAGGGAGAACCGCAAGCGAGGCCAACGTCAGTCTACTCGCGAGCGCACATCCGGACGACGCCGGCGAAGGGCGTGGATCGGGAGGGCTAACTACAACGAGCGCTTGACGCTACGGCGTCGCTGGGCACCTGTTACGGAAAGTACGTGTAACGAAAAAAAAAGGCAACGCTCGCGCGTTGCTCAACTGTTACCGGACGGTGAATTGGGGCCGCCGCCGCCGCGCTTGCTGGGCGGGAGCCAACGCCGCACCTCCTCGGTGAGCGATTCGATGACCGTGGCCATCTCCGCCCGCGCGCCGCGCGCCGCGAACAGCTCATCGGTGATCTGAAGCGCCGCCAGGATCGCCGCTTTGTGCGATTCGACGACGTTGCCGCCGCCCATCACTCGGCGAATTGCCTCGTCCACGTACTGGGCGACGGCCCGTGTGTGCTCGGGCGTGGCATCGCTGCGGATGCCGTACTCCTCTCCCAGAATCGTCACCTTGACCGACGTCTTCTTCTCGTTCACCGGTCGAGCTCCATCTCATGCTGCTGCCGGAGGAAGCGCACACGGTCGAGTAGCTGCTGGGTACGAAGCTTGGCGGCGTTCAGCCGACGCTTGAGATCGGCGTTCTCCTTCTTGAGCTCGGACTCACGCGCCGACGAAGGTCCGGCGTGCGACGCATCGCGGCCGCCGCCCTCCTTGAGCCGTGTCTCGGCGAGCTGCGCGCGGCGCCGCCAACCCGCCATCTCGCTGCCGAGTACGTTGATCAACTTCTCGAGCTCCTTGAATGCCGCGACATCCGGCCGTGCGTTGTCAGCCCGTTCGCTGTTTGACACCGAGCTCTCCTTCGAGGGTGCGAAGCAGCTTCTCCCGCCGACCGACGATCTCCTTGTCGCGTAGAGTGCGCTCGGCATGGCGGAACGTCAACCGCCAGGCGAGGCTGCGGAATCCATCCGGGACACCATTCCCCCGATACTCATCGAACAGCACGAGGCGCTCGAGAAGATCACCCCCTTCGGCGCGAATGACGCGCTCGATGCGTTCGGCGGGCATGTCGTTCGGGACGAGGAGCGCAAGATCGAACTCGGCTGCAGGCGTCGTCGGAAGTGGAACGTACCGATGCGCGAGCTCGGCAGGATGCGGAGCTTCTTGTTGCGTGCCGTGCGTGTTGCGGCCGGGCGGCGCGACCGGCGTCGAGTCAATGCGCGACAGCATGATCTCTACGCCGTACGCGGCAGCCGCCCACACCGGTGCATCCAGTGACAAGCGGCGTACGGCTCCACGGTCTTCACCGTCGACGACCACTCGCCAAAGCTCGCCGGACGCCCCTGACACGGGTCGAAGCTCGTGCGAGGCGGTGGCAAGAGACGTTGCAATCGCTTCTCCGAGGGCCTTGGCGTCCCACTCGTCGAAATCCGGCGTCGTTTCGTCCGTCCAGTGTGGCGGATTGCGATGACCCATGAGCACCGCCGCGACGCGGAGCTCCTCGTTAGGCATCGCTCTCCCGTTGCTCGCCGGCGCGAACGCGGAGCCGATCTCGAAGATGCGGACGTCGCGCTGCATGTGCGTCAAGTTGTACTCCGCCCGGCGAGCGAGAGTATCGAGCAGATCGCGCCGCAAGTACGCCTCGTTCTCGGACAGCGGGTTGGCCACCCGCACGAAGCCATGCTCGGCGCCGGGCACGAAGGGCATCGCGCGCGTCTCGAGCAGGCCGCGTGCGATGAGTAGCTCCCGGAGTCGGCGAGAGAGCACCGCATCGGGCGATTCAGGGACACGACCCGGACGGAAGGGGCGCAGCTCGTCGGGGAACGTGTCGTAGCCACGCAGGCGCGCGATCTCCTCCACCAGGTCGACTTCGCGCGTGACGTCGCGGCGCCAGGAGGGAATTGCGACACGCAGACGATCGGGGCTGTCGGAGTGGCGAATGTCGAAGCCGACGGAGGTGAGCAGCTTGCGGATCTCGTCAGGCGTGACGCGCTCGCCAAGAAGACGCGAGGCTCGCTCGTGCCGGACACCGAGCTCACGCCGCGGGCGCGGCATTGGATAGAGATCGATCGGCGCACCGGCAATGCTGCCACCGGCAACTGCGACGATGAGCTGCACGGCGCGGGCAAGTGCGATCGGCGGCAGCTCGGGATCCGTGCCGCGCTCGAAGCGGTAGCTCGCATCGGTGGAAAGTCCGAGGGCGCGTCTCGTGCGACGCACGGCGGACGGGTCGAAGTGCGCCACCTCGAGAAGGATGTTGCCGGTCGTCTCACTCACTTCGCTGGCTGCGCCGCCCATGACGCCGGCGATTGCCGTGGCGCGCTCGCCGTCGGCAATGACAGTCATCCACGTTTCGAGCTTTCGATCGACGCCGTCGAGGGTGGTGACACGTTCGTCGGCCCGCGCCCGCCTGACGACCACGGCCGACTTCCCGAGCTTGTCGGCGTCGAAGGCGTGCATGGGCTGACCGAGCTCGTGCAGCAGGTAGTTGGTGATGTCGACGACGTTGTTGATCGGACGTCCGCCGATCGAGAGTAGCCGTTGAACGAGCCAGTCCGGGCTGGGCGCGATGCGTACCCCTTTGATCTGCACCGCCATGTAGCGCGGTGATCCCTCCGGATCGTCGAGGCGCACTTCGATGTCGCCGGCGGGTCCGCGCTGCGGCTCGCGACGAGCCTGCGGAACGGGTTCCCGTGTCCCGTCGACGAGATCGGGAAGGGACACCGTGAGACCGGTCGCCGCCGCGATCTCGCGGCCCAGTCCATGGTGAGAGAGCAGATCGGGGCGAATCGGAGGAACGTCGATCACGAGCCGTGTGTCGCCGACGGCGACGGCCTGGAGAAACGGCGTGCCCGGGGCGGCGTCAGTGTCGAGCTCGAGGATCCCCAGGTGCTCGTCGCTGAGTCCGAGCTCGCGCGCGGAGCAGAGCATGCCGTTCGACATGGCGCCGCGGATCTTTCGCTTCTCCAGCTTCACGCCGCCGGGGAGGGTGGCGCCGGCAGGAGCGAAGGGATACCGCTTTCCGGCGCGAACGTTCGCCGCGCCACAGACGACGTCGAGCATCTCGCCGGTGCCGGCATCGACTTTCGTAACCCAGAGATGATCGGCGTTCGGATGGCGCGATGCTTCGACGACCAGTCCGATCACCACCTCTGAGAGATCGTCGCGCAGCGACACGAGATCATCGACCGTCGCCGTACGCGAGGTGATGAGATCTCTGAGCTGCGTCGGACTAAGCTCAAAAGGCACCAGTGCTTTGAGCCACGCGTAGGAGGCGTTCATTTAACGAACTGCGAGAGGAACCGCACATCCGAATCGTAGAGAAGTCGGATGTCAGGGATGCCGTAGCGCAGCATAGCGATCCGCGCGGGTCCCATCCCGAAGGCCCATCCCGAATACCGCTCGCTGTCTACACCGGCCTGCTCGAACACCGCGGGGTGCACCATGCCCGAACCGAGGATCTCCATCCAGCCGGTTCCCTTGCAGCTTGGACAGCCACTCCCGCCGCACAGTCGGCACTCCACGTCCATCTCGGCCGACGGCTCCGTGAATGGGAAGTAGCTCGGGCGGAACCGCGTGCGCGTCTTGCCGAAAAAGCGGTTGGCGAAGTGAGTGAGGGTCGCCTTCAGATCGACGAATCCGACTCCTTCATCGATGGACAGCCCCTCGATCTGCGAGAACATCGGCGCGTGTGAGGCGTCGAAGAAGTCGCGGCGGTAGACATTCCCCGGCGCGAGGATGCGGATGGGCGGCGCGTAGCGCTGGAGCGTGCGCACCTGTACCGGCGACGTGTGCGTCCGCAGGAGTACGTCATCGGAGAGGTACAGTGTGTCGTGCATGTCCATCGCCGGATGGTCGTGCGGGAAGTTGAGCGACCCGAAGTTGTACCATTCGCTTTCCGCCTCGGGACCCGTGGCGACGGTGAAGCCGATCTCGCGAAAGATTTCTTCGATTTCCTCGATGACCAGCGTGACCGGATGCTTCCCTCCCTTCCAGATCTCACGTGACGGCATGGTGAGATCGAGCGTCGGCGCTGCCGGGGCGCGGCCCGCGAGCGTGCTCTCCGCGGCGTCCAGTGCCTCCTCGAGCACCGTCTTCACGCGATTGACGGCCGCGCCCGCCTCGGGGCGCGCTTCCGCCTCCAGCGTGGGGAGGAGCCGCATGAGCTCGGTGAGGCGCCCGCTCTTTCTCCCGAGCAGTGCCGTGCGCACGTCCCTCAGCTCATCGGCTGAGGAAGCGCGCTCGACCTGCTCGCGACCCGAGCGTTCGAGGAGAGAGACTTGTTCGAGGAAATCGCGCAAAGGCATGGGAAACGAGAAACGGGAAACGGAACCGGGAACGGCGAAAAAGCGGGAAGTGCGGGCAGAACCGAATTCGGTGTGCCGGCGCTTCCCGCTTCCCGTTCCCGCTTCCCGTTGTTAGGCGGCGTTCAGTGCGGTCCGCGCCTTCTCCGCAAGGATCGTAAACGCGGCCGGATCGTGCACCGCGAGATCGGCGAGGATTTTTCGGTCGACCTCGATTCCCGCCTTCTTGAGTCCGCTCATGAACACCGAGTAGCTCATGTCGTTCAGACGAGCGGCCGCATTGATGCGCGTGATCCAGAGGCGACGGAAATCGCGCTTCTTGTTTTTCCGATCGCGGTACGCATAGCGCCATCCGCGCTCGACATTTTCCTTGGCGGCCTTCCACAACTTGCTGCGGGCGCCGTACGCACCGCGGGCCGCCTTCATGACCTGCTTCTTGCGCTTCAGGCGCGCGACGTTGGACTTGACGCGTGGCATTGGTGTCTCCCTTTACGCTTGAAGCAGACGCTTGATGCGCTTTTGGTCGCCCGTCGTGGCGATGAGCCCCGGCCGGCGAAGGTTGCGCTTTCGCTTGGACGACTTCTTGGTGAGGATGTGGCTCTTGTAGGCCTTGTAGCGCTTCACCTTCCCGCTGCCCGTCACCTTGAAGCGCTTCGCGGCACCCTTGTGTGTCTTCATCTTCATATCGACCTCGCCTATTTCGGCGCGATGATCATCGTCATGTTCTTCCCTTCGAGCTTCGCGTCGCTCTCGATCTTGCCGATGTCGGCGAGCTCTGTCGCCACACGATCGAGCACCTCTTTGCCGAGCTCCGGGTGCGCGACCTGCCGGCCACGAAACATCATTGTCACCTTGACCTTGTTTCCTTCATCGAGGAAGCGGCGTGCGTGTCGCGTCTTGGTGTCGAAATCGTGGTCGTCGATTCCGGGGCGATACTTCACCTCCTTGAGGTGAATCACGTGCTGCTTCTTCTTCGCCTGCCGCGCCATTTTGGCCTGCTCGAACTTGAACTTGCCGTAGTCCATGATGCGGACGACCGGCGGGCGAGCCATTG
>DATFBY010000154.1:0-4896 GCA_035253585.1 Gemmatimonadaceae bacterium
CGCGGTGTGGTGGATCCGCCAGGCGATCCTCTCGGCGCTCGCCCGCCAGGGACGCACGGTACGCGTGCCACTCAACCGCACGGCCGATCTCTCGCGCATCATCAAGGCGTCGGAGATGCTCCGGCAGCGGCTGCGTCGCGAGCCGAGTCCGGAGGAGCTGGCGCACGTCACGGGGCTGTCGGTCGACGTCGTGCAGTCGCTCGCCGCGCTCAACTCGGGCGACGTGCGACTCGATGCGCCGATGGATCCCGAGGGCGACCGCTCGCTGATCGAGCGGTTCGTCGCCGACGAGATGCCCGACACGGAGGAGGAAGCGATGAATCGTTTCCTCACCGACGAGATCGAGCACGCGCTCGCGACACTGCCGATGCGCGACGCGAAGGTGTTGCGTCTCTACTTCGGACTCGACGGCGGCCGCGAGCACACGCTGGAGGAGATTGGCTCGATGCTCGGCGTCACGCGCGAGCGCGTTCGTCAGCTTCGAGACCGCGCGCTCAAGCGTCTCCGCGAAGGCGACGTCGGTCGCGCGTTGAGCAGCTTCGCGGCGTAACGGCCGCGCGCACAGAAATAGGGAGACGTCGCGAGACGTCTCCTTTTGCTTTTCGGCGCGGGAAGAGGGAAGAGGGAAGCGGGAAGCGCCGACGGAGACGGTACTCATCAGGTGTGCCGGGCAGTCGCTTCCCGCTTCCCGCTTCCCGCTTCCCCTTCTTGATCACAAATTTGGAGAATGATCCGCCTCGACAACGTTCACAAAGCATTCGGCCAGAAGGTCGTGCTGAGCGGCTTCACGCTCGACGTCCTCGAGGGAGAGACGATGGTCATCATCGGCTATTCCGGTACCGGAAAGTCGGTGGCGATCAAGCATGTCGTCGGACTGCTGTATCCCGACCAGGGCACCGTCGAGGTGGACGGTCAGGAGGTGCCGAGACTCGCGCGGCGCGAGCTGTACGATCTGCGAGCGCAGATCGGATACGTCTTTCAGTTCGCCGCGCTCTTCGACTCCATGAGCGTCGCCGAGAACGTGGCGATGGGACTTCAGAAGCAGCGCAAGCTCGACGAAAGGCAGATCGTGGAGCGCGTGCACGAAGCGCTCGAGCTCGTCGACCTGCCCGGTGTCGGCGATCGCTATCCGGCGGAGCTCTCGGGCGGAATGCGGAAGCGCGTCGGGATCGCGCGCGCGGTGGCGCTGCGGCCGAAGTACATCCTGTACGACGAGCCGACCACCGGCCTCGACCCTGTCACCAGCGCGGTCATCGATCAGCTGATGCTGCGCATGCAGCAACAGCTCGGCGTGACCAGCGTCGTCATCACGCACGACATGCGGAGCGCGTACACCGTGGGGACGCGCATCGCCATGCTGTACGACGGCAAGGTGCGGCAAGTCGGCACGGTCGATGAGATCAAGCACACCACCGACCCGGTCGTCAGGCAGTTCATCGAGGGGCGGGCGACGATGGACATCGACGAGGAGGACGACCCGCTGGCGCCTCCATCCCCGTCGCCCGCGGCGGCGCGGGGCGCGCGGTAGCTCGAGGATCGGTGGCACGCGCGCGTGCGAGGCGGGAGACCTCCGCCGGAGGGGTGGTGTTTCGTCGCGTCGGCGACGACGTGCTGTTCCTGCTGATCCGCGACAGCTACAACAACTGGGGATTTCCGAAGGGCCACCTCGAGGAGGGTGAGCCCGCGGCCGATGCCGCGCTTCGTGAAACGGAAGAAGAGACGGGACTCGGCGACCTCGTGCTTCGTGGCGAGATCGACGCCATCGAGTGGTTCTTCAAGTTCCGCGGGCAGCTCATCCACAAGCGCTGCCATTTCTTCCTCATGGAATCCGAAACGGAAGCGACCTGTCCGCAACGCGAGGAAGGGATCAGCGCGTGTCGGTGGGTACCGCTCGATGAAGCGTTGGGGCTGGTGTCCTACGAGAACGCCCAGGGTGTGCTACGGCGCGCGGCGCAGATGGTGGATGGCTCGCTACCGCGCGAGGTGCAGGGGGAACTCTTCGCGCCTGACGCGAAGCGACGCAGCGGCTGATGCGCGCCGAGAGCGCCGGCCGCTCGTTCGGTGGCGCGGGTTACGGCGGGATGCTCGTTCTCGCCTACACTCCGCGCGAACGCGCGCGCGCCATCGCGCGCGCCGCGATCCCGCGGCGTGTCGGGCGAGTGGTTCACGCCCGCACGGCGGATGAGTTCGCGGCCGGGTTCCGCCACGAGCTCGTCGACGCGGCCCTGGTCGACGTGGGAACTCCGGGAGAGCAGACGCTGCGCGCGGCACAGCTGGCGCGCGAATTTCCGAGCGTCAGCTTTTTCGGGCTCGCACCATATCGCGCGGTCGATGCGCCGATGATCGCGCAGTGCGCCCACCTCGACTTCGCCGATGTGTTGGCCGACGGCGTCGATGAAGGCGTGCTGCGGCACGCGGTGACGACGCAGGGGTATTCGGCGCGCTTCGCCGATGCGCTTCGCGATCCGCCGATGACACTCGCTCTCACGCTTCCGGTGCAGCTCGCCGCGTGGCGTCAGATCGTCGCTCGCGGCGGGCGGCCCGTTCGTACCGCCGACGTCGCGCGCTCGCTCGGCGTCACGCGCGAGCATTTGAGCCGGAGCTTCGCGTTATCGGGCGCGCCCAATCTCAAGCGCGTGATCGATCTGGTGAGACTCGTGGCGGCCGCCGAGCTGGCCAAGAATCCTGGCTACGACGTGCGCGATGTCGCCCGCGTTCTGGGCTTCGCCTCCTCGTCGCATCTCTCAACCTCCGCCCAGCGTGTGGTAGGAACCTCGCCGGCGTCGCTGGTCCGGCTGCGGCCGGGCGATCTAGTGGAGCGGTTTGCGAAGGGGCGGGGGCGGAGCAGGAAGGCCAGGGAGTAGGGATCGGAGATTGGGAGCGGGGGACCAGGGATTGGGTCAGGAACGGCCGGTCCCCTTCCGCGTCTCTCCTTGTCCGTACCGCCTTTCGAGCGCTATCTATCTTGCCTGGCCCGGCCGCTTGTGATATTTTTCACAAGCGCGGACCATCGCCTCTCCTCAGACCCTGAGTACGCCCCATTATGGCTTCCGAGACCACCCTCCGTCCCGCCGAGATCAAGGACATTCTCCTCCGCGAGATCGAGAACGCCGACCTCCGCGATCTCAACGTCGAAGAGGTCGGGTCCGTGCTCGAAGTGAAAGACGGTATCGCGCGCATCTACGGCCTCACCAAAGCCATGGCCGGCGAGATGCTCGAGATCACTTCGTCGGAAACCGACGAAAAAATCGTCGGCCTCGCGCTCAACCTCGAAGAAGACAACATCGGCGCCGTCGTCCTCGGCGACTACCTCCAGCTCAAGGAAGGCGACGAAGTTCGCCTCACGGCCCGCGTGCTCGAAGTGCCCGTCGGTCCGGCGCTCGTCGGCCGCGTCGTGGACGCGCTCGGCAATCCGGTGGACGAGATGGGGCCGATCACCACCAACATGACGCGCAAGGTCGAGTCGCCCGCGCCCGGCATCATTGTTAGGCAGCCGGTCAAGGAGTCGCTCCCCACCGGTATCAAGGCGATCGACTCGATGATCCCGATCGGCCGCGGACAGCGCGAGCTGATCATCGGCGACCGCGGCACGGGGAAAACCGCCATCGCCATCGACACGATCATCAATCAGAAGGGTACGGGCGTCATCTGCGTTTACGTCGCCATCGGCCAGAAAAAGTCTACGGTCGCTTCGGTGGTGGAGCGCCTCCGGCAGAGCGGCGCCATGGAGTACACGATCGTCGTCGTGGCCAGCGCATCCGACCCGGCGCCGATGCAGTACATCGCGCCCTACTCGGGCTGCGCGATGGCCGAGTACTTCATGTACCACGAGGGGAAGCCGACGCTCTGCGTCTACGACGACCTCTCGAAGCAGGCCGCTGCATACCGCCAGCTCTCGCTGGTGCTGCGGCGTCCACCGGGCCGCGAGGCGTATCCGGGTGACGTCTTCTACCTCCACTCGCGTCTCCTCGAGCGCGCCGCGAAGCTGCGCGAGGACAACGACGTGGTGGATGACGTCACCATCTTCAAGCCGGGCGGCTCGCTCACCGCGCTCCCGATCATCGAGACGCAGGCAGGCGACGTCTCGGCCTACATTCCGACCAACGTCATCTCGATCACCGATGGACAGATCTTCCTCGAGGCCGATCTGTTCTTCTCCGGCGTTCGTCCGGCGATCAACGTCGGCCTCTCGGTGTCGCGCGTTGGCGGCTCGGCGCAGATCATGGCGATGAAGCAAGTCGCAGGGCGTCTCCGTCTCGACCTCGCGCAGTACCGCGAGCTGGAAGCCTTCGCGTCGTTCGCCTCCGACCTCGATGCGGCCACGAAGCGTCAGCTCGAGCGCGGAGCGCGTACGGTTGAGGTGCTCAAGCAGCCGCAATATCAGCCCATGCCGGTCGAGCAGCAGGTGATGATCATCTACGCGGTGACCAACGGCTTTCTCGATGACGTCGCGGTCGCCGACATTCGCGAGTGGGAGCTCGGTTTCCATCCCTTCATTGCCGCCGAGTTCGCGCAGGTGGGAACCAAGATTCGCCAGCAGCGCGAGATCTCGAAGGAGACCGAGGCCGATCTGCGTCGCGGGATCGAGGCGTACAAGAAGCGCTTCGCCGAGCGCCGTCCGGCGCCGAAGCGCACGGAGGATGTGAAGGCCAAGGCGCCGGCAGCAGCCGCCGCGAAGTAAGACCGAGAGCGACCAATGGCCAAGGGGCGCGAGCTCAAGGGACGAATCAAGTCGGTCGAGAACACGCGGAAGATCACGCGCACCATGGAAATGGTGGCGACGTCGAAGATGAAGCGTGCGCAGGATCGCGTGGCGGCGGCTCGACCCTATGCCAACGCGCTGGCCGACGTGATTGCCGGTCTTTACTCGAGCGAACTGGCCGAGCGGTTCCCGCT
>DATFBY010000155.1:0-6826 GCA_035253585.1 Gemmatimonadaceae bacterium
CCGGTCAACGAGGCGGACCGCCCGATCAAGTCGGAAGCAACCGAGACGATCCTGGTGATCGAAGCGGAAGAGATGCCGACCAGCACGGAGCAGGATGCGCTGGCCGAGTACTGGACTGCGAGGTGGCGAGAACCGACCAGCGCCTCCGCGACTTCGTCGGCGCTCGCAACGCTCGAGAGTGTCGTGGGTGTGGCCCGTGCCGCGGAGCTCGCCGCGTCCTTCGTGCCGTTCAACTTTGGCGACGAGCCGACTGCTCCGGCCTCGCGCGAGAACACGACAGTGGTAGTGGCCTTTTTGGAGCTGCCTCCACCCGGCGCGGCGAGCACCACCGGAACGTGGACCGGGGCGCCGGTCACGCGAGTGCTTCCGGAGCAGTTGGTGCTGCGTGCCGAACGCGCCGGTGCTCCAGTGCTCGAAGTCGTTGGACAGCCCATCCCCTCGCCGCTCGCCGTCGGCCCAGACCCTGAAGCGACGGGAAGCGAGCAGCTCACACAGCAGAACGGCGTGCTGGAAGTGCCGGCGTCGATTCGCTGGATGGTTGATTTCGACGACGCAGTGAAGATCGGCATGGGATTTCGCGTCCCGCTCACCCCCGAGCAGGCCGCTGCCGGATTCGATCGCGTCATGGTGCTGGGCGTTCGCCTAACGACTGACGCCGCAGGCGGCGCGGCGGCGCTTGCCCAGCTCATCGAGCACCACCGCTTCGGAACGGAAGGCTTCGCGCTCATGCGGCAAGGCACGCCGACGAACAACACCGAATCGGCCGATGCCGCCAACAATGAGCTCGCCGACTCGAACGACAGCTTCGACGCAATGTTCGGCGCGAACGTGCTTCCCGCAGCGCGGTGGGTGGAGAAGCGTGACGGTCAATGGCTGAGCGAGTTGCTGGGACTCGAGCCAGGCATGTTCGACGGCGTCGAGGGAGCAACGGGGCGCGACCAGATCGTGGCTCGTGCCATGAACATGGCGCTCTGGCCCGCGACACTCGGCTACACCTTCGCCTCGCTGCTTCATCCCGCTTTGTCCGACACATCCGTCGACGGCCTGCGCTGGTTCTTCACGCGGTTCGTGAGCGGCCGAGGGTGGATTCCCGCGATCCGTATCGGCAATCAGCCATATGGAATTCTTCCGACCAGCGCCATGCGGCGATGGCAGTGGCTCACCGCGAGCACACCGCTGGGGTTTCGCGGCGCCGACGGCACCGAGATGCCGAGCGCCATGCTTCCGCAGCTGTTACAGACGCTGCGTGCCATGGAGGCCGACTGGGAGGCGATGAGCGCGCTCGTATCCGCCGTCGGCCGAAGCGGCGATCCGCATCAGATGATGCTCGACATTCTCGGACTGCATCCGACGTCGGTAGAGTTCCATCAACGGCTCGCGCAAAGCCTCGATTCGGTTCGTGTCAGGCTGAGACTTCTCGGTGTATCTCGCACCGGCATCAGCGTGCTCGACGACAGGAACTGGCAACAGGAAGCACGACAGCTACTTCGCTCGCTGGGTTACACCGGCGCGATGGATCCCCAGGCTCTCGCAAAGATCTTCCATGGCGCTCAGCAATTGCTGCGCGGCCCGTTGATCGATGACCGCGAGCTGTCGGAGCTCGATCGGATCCGCTCATACACGGCCGATAATCGCAATTACGTGCGTTGGCTGATCGACGCCGCGCGCACGTCACTGGAAACGCTGCGCGCCGAAGACGGGTTCACGGGCGATGAGGCGCCGACCGCACTCCTGTACCTGCTGCTTCGTCACGCGCTGTTGTTAGGCTACTGGGACACGAGCGTACGGCTGCACGTCGCCGGCGGAGTGTTGGATGTCGCTTCGGCATTCGCAATGCGGCGCGAGTCCCCGTTCGTGCACGTAGCGAGCGCGACTGCGCCAAGCGAAAGCCGCTGGTCGATGCTCTACCGGGAGGAGCCGCGCGTGACCGGCGGCCAACCGCGGCTGGTGGCCGAGCACATCACGTCGATTCTGGGCACGCTGAGCACTCGGCATCTGGACGACATGCTCGAGGCCTTGGAACGTCTCGAAGCGACGCCCACAGCGCAGCTCGAGCGCGCGTTCGTGGAGCACCTCGATTGCGCCGGCTACCGGCTGGATGCGTGGGTGCTCGGATTGATTCAGCTTCAGCTGGCTACAATGCGGTACGCTGGCGCCGGCGAATCCACCGGAGAGGGCGCGAAACGCGGGATATATCTCGGCGCATTCGGTTGGCTCGAGGATGTTCGTCCTCGCGTCAGGCAGGCCGTAGGTGTGAGTCTCGATCCCGCCATCGCCGATTTCTTCGCACCGCCTGGTGCCGCGCCCCTGATGCGCGACGAGATGAACGATGGGTACATGATCACACCGTCGCTCAATCATGCCGTGACAGCCGCCGTGCTGCGGAGCGGGCATCTCAGCAACAAGAGCTCGGCCAACGCCGCGGTGCTGGCAGTCGACCTCTCGTCCGCGCGCGTCCGCATCGCCCAGCAGATTCTCGAGGGGATCCGGCACGGGCAGAGCCTCGGCGCGCTCCTCGGCTACCGATTCGAGCGCGGGCTGCACGACAGGCACGGCATGGCGGAGGTTGACGCATTCATCTTCCCGCTTCGGAAGCAGTTTCCGCTGCGGGCCGACAGGCTCGATGCGACCCGCACCGCGCCCGATGTGCCGATCGAGGCGATCGAGGCGCGTAATGTGGTCGATGGCCAGTCGCTGGTGGAGCACATTCGGCGAAGCGGCGTCGAAGACTATCCGTTCGGACTCGGCCTGCCTAACGCGAGCGGTCCGCAGGCGGCCGGGATCAACGCCGAGGTCCGCGCGCTCCTTGAAGCGTACGACGCGGTAGCCGATCTGGCGCTCGCCGAGAGCGTGCACCAAGCCGCGCAGGGGAATTTCGACCGTGCGGCGGCGAATCTCGATGCGTACGGGCGTGGCGGTCTGCCGCCGGAGCCGGACGTCGTTCGCACACCGCGCAGCGGCGCATCGGTCACCAATCGCGTTGCGCTCCATCTGGCAGCCGATGCGACGCATTTGACATCGCCGATCACCGGTCTGAGCATGACGCCGCGCGCGACCTGTGAGCCTCGGCTCAACGCCTGGTTGGCATCACGGCTTCCGCTACCCGATCGCGTGTACTGCAAGGTCATGGTGACGAACGCCGTTACCGGTACGACGTCGGAGCTGGACGTGACTCAAAGCCAGCTCGGTCTCCAATCGCTCGATCTCCTCAACTGCGTGGTCGAGACGCAAGGGCAGGGGATGGGCGAGCTCGAGGATCGCATCGCTCGCAGAGTCTGGTCGACGCTCAACGTGCGTCCAGACTCGCGGATCGACATTCGATTCACGGCGATGTCGACGGACAGATCGCTGGTCTCCTTCTTCGAGCTGTCCCCGCTGCTTCGGACCTTGCGGGCCATCGTCTCACGTTCTCGCCCGCTGCGTCCGACCGATCTCGGGCTCGCGGGCGACGCCTCGGATGACAAGGACGTCTCGCTACGGATTTCAATCGACCGCGTGAATCAAGCGCGGTCCGATCTCGCGGCGGCGCGGACTATTCTGCTCCCGATCGCTACCACGCTCGCAAACCGGCTATCCGATATGGTCGCCAACCGAGCCACGCTGCTCGCCGAAGTCGACGCGACGATCGTAGCCGCGGCGAACGCAGGGATCACGTTGATGAACTTCGGCGTGCGCACGCCCGTAGGCGAATGGTACGCTTGGCGCTCGGCCACTACGGCGCGTCTGGCTAAGCTGGTGGACGAGAGAGCAGCAAAGTGGGAGACTCGACGCGCCGAGGCGACGGCACGCTTGGGTCTTTATGATCTGCTCCCTGCCGCGACGCCTGACGAGGAACGGTATGTCGAGCTCGAGTCGATCGAGCGGCTAGTGGCGGCGCAGGCGACGATCCCGCGGCCCGGTACGCCAGCGCTCGCGCGCACTCAGGTCGGCAATGCGTTGGTCACCTTCCAGAACCGGCTTGCGGATCTGCGTGGGACGATCCAGACACCCGTGGCAACGCTGTCCGCATTGCGCGACGTCGTAGCCGCGGAGCTTCCTTTGACCACGCTGGACGTCGAGCCTTTCTCGCTGACCGGCATCGAAGAAGAGATCCTGCGATTCCTCGGTGACCTGTCCGCAGCTCTCGATGCTACGCTCATCGAGATCGACCGTCGGCTGGCCGTGGCGCAGGCGGCGGTAAACGACGCAACTGCCGCGAACGAGGGGCCGGCGCGCGTCGACATCTTGCGGAATGGCGCGAAGGCGATCTTCGGCGATGAGTTCAGCATCGTCCCGTACTTCGACGTGCCTGACGAGATGCAAGGCTCGCTATCCACCGCCATGGCGCATACGGCATCGGGTGATCTCCTGCGCTTCCAGATCGAGCAGCGTGGGAATCGCGAGCCGGTCGACACATGGTTGTACGGTGCGGCGCGAGTGCGCGATGCATTGCGCTCCTGGGAGCAGGCAGCGGTGATGAGCGAGGGCTTCGGCAGGCCGACGCTGTCATTCACTCCACTTCAGCTCGCGCTGCAACCGGTAACGCCGTGGCTGGCTCTCGAGTATCCGGCTGGCACTACGGTGGAAGGCGAAGCTCTCTGCTATACCGCGCACTTCGCGCAGACCTTCGATCCGTCGGAGCCACAGTGCGGTCTGCTGATCGACGAGTGGCCCGAAGTCATTCCAGCGGCGGAGCAGACGGCGGCACTGACGTTCCAGTACGACCGGCCGAACGCCGAGCCGCCGCAATGCTGGCTGCTGGTGACGCCGTCACGTTTCGGCCAAGGATGGTCGTGGGACGACGTCGTCGATGGCGTGCGCGAGACCTTCGAGCGAGCGCGCCGTCGTGCGGTCGAGCCCGCGCACGTGGATGCGACGCCATATGCGCGCTTCTTACCGGCGACTGTGATGGCGACGACGCTGTTCCCGATTGCGATCGCGACGAACCTGGCGCGAAACAACGGCTTGCTGCACGCGCTGGCGGAGAGCCCACATGCCTGATCCCAACGCGATTCGCGATCTCGGCCTCGCACTGGACCGGCGTGAGTTTCCGTCGCTCGTGCTATGGAATCGCGTGGAAGGACGCCCACGCACGCACGAGTTCGACCGAGCGTTGAGCGTGGAGGTGCGCGACGCACTGTGGATGCTGACCCGCCAATGGCAGCTCGGCGAGCTTCGCGGTGACGATGCGGGGTCACCGGTGACTGTACAGGTGCAGGTCGACCGTCAGCCGCTCACTCGCCTAACGAGACGCGACGGTCCGGTCGAGGCGTTCGATGACGCCGTCCCGCTCGAGGCAGCTATCGAGCGGCGCTCGGTTGCGATGAGCCGCAACGGCGTCGCCAGATCGCTCGATCTTCGACTGCTCCTGGGGCGTCATTGGCTTCGGTCGATCTCCGACCTCGGCCCGTACGACGCTGAGTTCATCGGCGCGTACGCGATCGAGATGCCCGATCCCGCCAATCCCGATCACGCGCAGCTGTGCGCGCACCTGGAGGTATGGCAGAGCTTCGCGGCCGCCGCGGGCCGGCGGATGGATGGCTGGCAACTGTACGAGCATCTGACCTCCCACTCGGCGAACCGCCCTGACGACGGTGTCGCCGGCATATCCGCTGGAGACCGCACCACACTCGAGCTCAGAGGAAGGGAGTTCGTCGAATGGGTGCGAAATCTCATTCTCGCGCCGGCGGGCGAAGGGGACGATGCGTGGACTCCCGATCGGCTCGAATACCAGTGCGCCATCGCAGCCAGCGCGGAGACAGGAGAGCGCGTTTTCGTCGCCGAGGAATACCGCGGCGGCTCACTGGACTGGTACGCATTCGATGCCTCGGCCGCCGCATCGAGCCTGGCCGAAGAGCCGACGCCGACTCCGGCCTTGCCGACAGTCATTCGTCAGGCAACGCTTCCGGTGCAGGTGACCTTTCATGGAATGCCGAGCACCCGTTGGTGGGAGATCGAGGATGGCCGCACGAACTTCGGAAAGGTGCGAGCCGACACCACCGACCTGGCCAAGCTGCTGCTCATCGAGTTCGGATTGGTCTACGGCAACGACTGGTTCGTGGTTCCGTGCACGTTGCCGGCAGGGTCGGTCGCACGCGTCCGCGGACTGGTCGTGACCAACGTGTTTGGCGAGCGATTATGGATCGATCCGATCGACGAGAATGCAGGCGCCTCGAACAATTTCTCGCTGTTCCGATCGACCTCGCTCGGTGGGAGCGGTGCCAGCGAGCCGACGCTGCTGCTCTTGCCGACTGTGCCCGCGCTTCAAGAGGGGCCAGTGCTCGAGGAAGCGCTCCTGGTTCGCGATGAGATCGCCAACATGGTGTGGGGAATCGAGCGCACCGTGCAGCTCGCCTCCGGCGCGTGGATGATGGGCGCAACCGCTGGCCGTGAAACACTCGCGTGGCATCAGCGGTTGCTCGACGAGCGACTGGCCGCCAATCCCGATGACCGGCGATTCGTGCCCCCGAGCGCGCCAGTGCGTTACCGGGTTATGACGTCGGTGCCGGAAGAGTGGATTCCGTTCATACCAGTGCACGTGCCTGCCGACAATCGTGAGACGCAGCTTCAGCGTGGTGCGATGCCGAGGATCCTCGCGGGCGATCCGGACGACCCGGCGAAAGTGAGGCCGCAGACCCAGCTTCTTCGTTTTGGATTGGACGTGATTCCGAAGCTCCCATACTTCATTCACGAAGAAGAAGCGACGCGCGCCGGCGCGCGCATTACCCAGCGCTTCCAACGGGCGCGCGGTCGCGATGGCCGCGTCGTCGTCTGGCTCGGTGCGCGGAAGGAAACGGGGCGAGGGGACGCGTCGAGTGGGTTGGCGTTTGATACGTTGGTGAATCAG
>DATFBY010000156.1:0-5776 GCA_035253585.1 Gemmatimonadaceae bacterium
TAGTCCGGCTTGGGAGTCGTGCCACCATCGACCGGGCGATTGGAGATGAAGAACAGCTTCGATCCGTCGGGAGTGAGGTGCGCGTCGGCGTCGCTCCAGCGACCCGAGAATGGCGCCATCTCCGGCGGCGTCCACCGCCGCCCGTCGAAGCGCGACCACACGATCGTGAAGTACGAGAATCCGGGGGTGGCACGCGAGAAGTAGGCGGTGTCGCCCTTCGGCGTGAACACGACGAAGAAATCGTAGAGCTCGGTGGAGAAAATGCCTTCGCCGAACACTTCCGGCCGGAGCGTGCTTGAGTCAGGGGCGGCCAGCGCGGGCTCGACAACGCTGCTCGCGCGGACTCCCACGAGTGCAGCGACGACGAAGATTGCGAGGAGCGCGAGACGATGGAGCATGGTGGAAGATGCGCCAGGGAGGAGGGAGGCGGGAGGAGGAGTAAGACAAGAGAAGGAAGGCGCGTCGCATCAAATGCGACGCGCCCTTGTTGTTCCTCCTCCTGCCTTACTCCTGCGTGATCCGCTACGGCACCAACGTGATCTGCCCCCTTATCTCGCCGCCGGGGAAGTCTCCCGGCCCTTCGTTCGGAGTCGCGTCGCCGTCGTTCGTATGCACGTTCACGTAGGCACCACCAGTGCGCATCAGCTGAATCATGGCATCGAAAGTAACCGCCTGATTCGGCGCCGCCGGCGCTGGGAAATCGGCCTCGTCGATCTCGCCAGTGATTTGGGTCGCGGTGAACGTCCCCGTGCTGAGGTCGAGAAGGATGCCACCAGCCGTGTTCGCATCACCGATGTGAATGTGCGCCAGGCTGAGGTTCGTGATCCCCGTCATCGTGATGTCCCACGTGAGGGTCTCGCCATCGATGAGCTCGAGCGTCGCCGTGCCGGTTGCTGGCGTGGTTCGCGGAGTCGGCCGCTCGTTCGCGCCGTTCAACGTCGCGGTAAACGTCTCGACATCGGGTTCGTTCGGGTCGTCGTCGCAGGCTAGAACTCCTAGCGTTGCCACGAGTGCCGCTGAAAGCGCCAACCAGCGGAGCGAAGAGCGCATGGAATGCCTCCGGTATTTGGTCCGAGCGCTCCATAGCAACTCGCGTGCGCATGATCGAGGTCGTGACCCTCGTCGCTGCGCACGCGTGTCAACCCGATTGTCGTGAACGACAGTGAAAACTTGGTGAGCGACTATCGCCGCGGGTCGAACATCACACCGCGTCGGATAGCGAAGTAAACGTGAAGTCCCGAACTCGCATCGCTGGTACGACCAACCCGGCTCGCACCTGCTCCGCCTTGCCCAAGGCGTCGATCTTGTTCAGCATGAAGAGCGGACTTTCGTTCCAGCGGAAGTTCTTGATGCTCCTGGTGATCTTCCCCTTCTCGATGAGGAAGGTCCCATCGCGCGTGAGCCCGGTATTCAGCACCGTGCGCGGGTCGAGAGCGCGAATGTACCAGAAGCGAGTCACCAGGATCCCGCGATCGGTGCCTTGTACCAGCTGTTCGACGCTGGCATTACCGCCGAGCATCTTGATTCCGCCGAATCCTGCACCCGGGCCGCCGCCACCGCCCCCGCCGAAACCGCCAACTGCCGAAGCGCCACCCATCGGCCGCGCGTTTTGCTGCTGCGCCCAGAAGCGCGTGTACGCCAGATTCTTGAGCACACCGCTCTCGATCCACACGGTCCGACCGATGGGCATCCCCTCTTCGTCGAACGGCCGGGTGAGCAGCTCGGGATCGGTCGGATCCGAGTAGATCGTCACCCGCTCGTCCGCCACCCGCTCGCCGATCTTCGTGCCGCCGCCGCGCTTCGAGAACGGGCTACGTCCCTCGTCGGCATTGCGCGCGCTCATCGCGGCGATGAGAAGGGGAAGCACATCCGCTACCGCCTGCGGCTCGAGCACCACGGTGTATTGACCCGGCTCCACCGCCTGCGGATTCCGTGAGTCGAGCGCCTTACGAGTCGCCCGTGCGCCTAACGAGCGGGGATCGATTTGCGCCCAATCGGTCGCCCCACGCCCCGCGTAGCCCGAGCCCGTGCCGTCCGGCGTACGGACGGTGGTCGACATGGTGACGTTGCTTCCGGGATGATAGGCGAAGAGTCCGCGATTGTTCGCTACGGCGACGACACCCGCGTTCGCTTCGATGTATCCCGCGACAGCGAGCTGATTGCTCGAGACCTCGGGGTTCGCCAACACACTCTGAGCCGCCAGTGCCCGCGCTTCGGGCGATAGATTCGCCGTTCGCTCGGCGAATCCCGGTACCGACGCGTACTGCTGCCCGGCAAGCTCGGGCATCAGCTCCGGATCTTCCGGCGCCAGCCGCGCCAGCCGCTCGGCGAGCTCCACGGTGCGCGCCAGTGAGCGGTCGTCGAGCACGTTCGTCTGCGACGACGCGCGTCGCTTCCCGATCGTCGACGTCACCGTCAGGTTGGTGTTCGTCGCGCCGCCGGCGGTCGTCACCTCGTTCCCGGCAAACCGCGTGTTGCCCGTCCAGGTGGAGGAGATCGACACCCGCGTCTCGTCGCCCTTACCGAACGACAGCACGCGCTCAGCCAGCGTGCGCGCGTCGTCGCGGGAGAGAGGACTGTAGCTCATGCCTGCCTCCCGGTATTCACGATGTTCACGTTCTTGAAGCGGGCAGCCGGACATCCATGGCTCACCGAATTCGACTGCGACGGCTCGCCCTTGCCATCGCCGAACGACCCACCGAGCCAGTAGCTACGCGGGCCACCGATCATGTCCATCGAGTTCCAGAACTCCGGAGTGCGGGCCTGATACGCGACGTCCTTCAGCATGCCCACGATCTTGCCATTTCGTATCTCGTGATACGCCTGACCGGAGAACTGGAAGTTGTAGCGCTGTTGGTCGATCGACCACGAGCCACGATTCCGAATGACGATGCCGCGATCGGTGGCCGCGATGATGTCGTCGATCGTCGTGTCCTGCTCGCCGGGCAGGAGCGACACGTTAGGCATCCGCTGGAACTGAAAATCGCTCCACGACTCCGCGAAGGAGCAGCCGTGCGACCGTGTGCGGCCCGTGAGCGCCCTGATCATCGCGACCTGCTCACGCGTCGTCTGATAGTCCTTGAACATCCCCTTGTCGACGATGAGCCACGATTGCGCCGGCACACCCTCATCGTCCCAAGCCACGCGCGAAAGCGACTCGGCCTGTGTTCGATCGGCCTGAACGTTCATGAACTCCGGACCGTACTTGAACTTCCCAATGAAATTCTCGGGCGGGGCGATGAAGCTCGTTCCCGCGAAGTTCGCTTCGTGCCCCAGCGCGCGATCGAGCTCGGTCGGATGACCGATGGATTCATGAATCGTGAGCCAGAGATTTCGCGGATCCAGGATGAGATCGTAGCGGCCGACATCCACGGACTTCGCCGACAGCTTCTCGACGGCGATCGATGCCCAGCTCTCGGCGTTCCCGGGCATGTCGAGACCCGTCACGTACTCCCAGCCTGAGCCTCGCGGCGCCAGCTCTTCGGTATAGCTCTGGAAATCTCCCTGGCCTATGGCGGTCGCGGTGAACCCCGGTCCGACCCGAATGAGCGTCTGCGTCGTGAGCGTTCCGTCCGTCGTGGCCAGCGACTTCTCCTCGCGTAGCAGTTGAAGCGCCGAGTTCACGAAGCGAATGCCCTTCACGCGGAGCGCCGCTTCGTTCGCCGCCAAGAGAAGCGCGACCTTCTCTTCGATGGCGATGTCGATCGGATCGATCTTCACCGGCGTGCGCCAGTTGCCAACGACGGGATCCACGGGAGCCAGCTCGACGGGGCGCTTGCGAGCTGCCTTGGCGGCTCGAGCGATGCGCGCTGCCTCACGAGCGGCGAGCTGCACCGCATTGCGTGTGAGATCGCTGGTCGCGCTGAACCCCCAGCTCCCGTCCACCAGCGTCCGCACGCCGACACCGTACGATTCGGAATCGCTGACGTTGGTGACCTGGCGCTCACGCGTGTTGATCTGCTGGCGACGATAGCGTCCGATGCGCGCGTCGGCATATGACGCGCCCGCGTCGCGCGCCGCCTGGAGCGCCACCATGAGCAGCTCTTTGATCGAGGCATCGGTGCCTGACGGGTCGCCTGACGAGGCGGCTGGAGCGACGGGAGGAGCGGTGGTCGGCGCGGGCTTCGCGCAACCGGCGACGAGCGCGGCAGCGCCCGCCGTCTTCAGAAAGTCGCGACGTGTCGGTGACATGGCCTGGCGTGTTTGACTGGCGGACAAAAGAAAAGCGGCCGGCGGAGCATCCGCCGGCCGCCGCTCTCACTCATAGCGTAACGCTACGATCGGATCGAGTCCAGATGCTCGGCGCGCCGGCCACACGCCGAATAGAATGCCCACCATTGCCGAGAAGAAAAACGCGAGCAACACCGACGAGGGCGCGATCTCACGGTTCCAGTTGAACGAGTCCGCCAGCGCGATCGCTGCGCCCGATCCAACCAGCACGCCCACCAGCCCGCCGAAGAGGCAGAGCACGACCGCTTCGATGAGGAACTGAAGAAGGATGTTGATCTTGGTGGCGCCGAGCGCTTTGCGGATGCCGATCTCTCGTGTCCGCTCGGTGACCGACACGAGCATGATGTTCATGATGCCGATGCCGCCGACCAGCAGGCTCACCGTGGCGATGCCGGCCAGCAACAGCGTGAACACCTTCGTCGTCTCGGCGAAGGTATTCAGAAAGTCCGACTGATTGCGGATGACGAAATCGTCAGGCGCGCCCTGGCGGAGCTTGTGCTGTCGGCGGAGAACGCGCTGGATGTCGGCCATCGTCGCGTCGATCCCTTCCTCGGACTTGGCGAGCACGCTGATGGCGCGCAGCCGATCGGAGCCGAAGACGCGGAATTGCGCGGTGTTGATGGGGATCAGGATCTGGTCATCGGGATTGTTCCAGCTCTGCGCTTGACCCTTGGACTCGAGGACGCCGATCACCTCGAACTGGATTCCACGGATCCGGACCGTCTCGCCAATGATGCCCTGCGGCGATTGAATGCCGAGGTTTTCCAGCACAGCGGGCCCGACCACCGCTACGCGCTTGCGCGCTGCGTCATCTCCCGGCGTGAACATGGTTCCGGCCGCCAGCTTGAACTTTCGGACATCGAGATAATTGGCCGTGGTCCCGACGATCTGGGTGTTGGTGTTCTGGTTGAGATACTGCACCTGCATCTGCCGCTGCATCTCCGGCTGCACGGCGGCGATCGCGGTCCCGCGCTCTTGCAACGCGAGCGCATCGTCCATCGTTAGGCGCTGGCGATCTTCCATGGAGATGATGCCGCCGCCACTGCGCTGTTGGCCGGGGATGACGGTGAGCAGCGTCGTACCGAGGGCGGCAATGCGGTCGCGAACGGCGCTTTGGGCGCCGTTGCCCAACGCGACCATGGCGATCACGGCGCCGACGCCGATGACGATGCCGAGCATCGTCAGGAGCGAGCGGAGCTTGTTGGCTCGCAGCGCACCGAACGCGACGCTGAAGATCTCCCCGAAGAGCATGGCCTAGCGCCCGCCGCCCTGACGGGGTGCGCCACCGGCGCCACCCGCGCCTGCCTGAGGCTGCCGCTGCATGCCGGGAACGCCACCACCGGTCATGCCACGGATGCGGTCGATGTTCTGCTGGCGCTGCTGCTGAAGGGCGGCCGCGGCCAGAAGCGCGACCTGCTCTCCCTCCTGGACGCCGCTCAACACCTCGCTGTAATCGTAGTTGCTGGTGCCGAGCCTAACGATGCGTGGCTCGAAGGTGCCGTTCTTCGCTACGAAGACGAGCGCGGTGCGGGCGCGGCCGCGGCCG
>DATFBY010000157.1:0-2042 GCA_035253585.1 Gemmatimonadaceae bacterium
ATGGATGGACGCTTCGTTCCGAATCTCACGTTCGGCGCCAAGGTGATCGAGACCGCGCGAAGGGTGACGACGCTGCCGCTCGATGTGCATCTCATGGTGGTGGAGCCGGAGCGGTATCTCGAGGATTTCGCGCGCGCCGGCGCGTCGGTGCTCACGATACATCCCGAAGTGTCGCCGCATCTGCACCGGCACATTCATCGCATCCGCGAGCTCGGATGCAAGGCGGGAGCGGCGATCAATCCGTCGACGCCGCTGGACGCCGTTCGCGAAGTTGCGCCGGACCTGGATCTCTTGCTGATCATGTCGGTGAACCCCGGCTTTGGGGGGCAGAAGTTCATACCGCAATCGATCGACAAGCTGCGTCGCGCGCGTCAGCTCCTCGACGCGACTGGCAGTCGCGCGGTGTTGGAGGTCGACGGCGGGATCAATCGCGAGACGATCGGCGCGGCATGGCGAGCGGGCGCCGACACTTTCGTGGCCGGCAACGCGGTGTTCACCGCGGCTGATCCGGCAGCCGAATTGCGAGCGCTTCGCCAGTGTTGCATGGAGCAGGCATGACGGCACGTCAGCAATGGATTCTCGTCTCCGGGATCGTGGTCGCGCTCGGCCTTGGGCTGTTCGCGGTCACGCGTATCATGGGAGACGAGCTCTTTCCGGTGACGGTTGGCTCCAACGCCCCGACCTTCCAGGCCAGCACGCTCGACAGCGTGCCGGTGGTGAAGTCGTTAGGCGACTATCGCGGCGACGTCGTGCTGTTGAACATCTGGGCGACGTGGTGCCTTCCCTGCCGGGTCGAGATGCCGAGCATCGAGACGCTGCATCGAGAGTTCGCGCCTAAGGGACTCAAAGTGGTGGCGGTGAGCATCGATGATCCGGGCAGCGAGCGCGCGATCCGCAACTTCGCGCGCGAGTTCGGACTCACGTTCGAGATGCTGCACGACGCGTCGGGGCGAATTCAGCGAACGTACCAGACCACTGGCGTTCCGGAGACGTTCGTGATCGGACGTGACGGTGTGATTCGGAAGAAAGCGATCGCCGCGCTCGATTGGAGCTCGGAGGCGAATCGCGCACTCATCGAGCAGCTGCTAGCCGAGCGCACGAACTGATGCCGGGAACTGGCAAGCATCGCCTCCCGCGCGCGACGGTGCAGAAGCGTGTGGTCGGAGCGTTCACGGAGCGTCTGCCCCTCAAGTTCGCCGCGCTGTTTTTCTCGCTCGTGCTATGGCTGATCGTGGCGGCGGAGGAGCCTGCCGCTCGCGAGCTCTCAGTGCGGTTGGCGCTCACAGCCGACAGCATGGTTCACGTCGTCGAGGCGCCGCCTGACGTGCACGCGCTGGTGGTCGGCAGCGGCCGCGACCTGCTCAAGCTGTACGCGACGCCACCAACGATCCGGCGGCATCTGGGGAACGACTCGCCGGAAACCGTCGTCCTCGATATTCGGCCGACGGACGTGGATCTGCCGAGCGGGGTGAGCGCGAGAGTGCAGGACGTGCAGCCGCGCGCGATACCGCTTCGCCTCGACGTTCGCGCGACTCGCGACGTTCCGGTGCGCTCGGCGTTGCGACTGATTCCGCCACCCGGGATGCGAATCGCGGGCCCGCCGCGCTTCGAGCCGGAAACAGTGCGGGTGAGTGGCCGGCGAACGAGCGTGCAGTCGCTCGACTCGGTATTGACCGAGCGAATGGACATGCCGGCACAGGACACGGCTCGCCGCATCGCGATCGATACGACCGGACTCGGCGTCAGCGTGCTGCCGGCCTATGTGCGGGTGCGCGTACCGCTGTCGCGGCTCGATGTGTCGACGCCGCCGACGCCCGACACGGCAGCCGCAGTGCTCGAGGACACGACTGCTCCGCCGCGTGATACCACGCCTGACACGACCAAGACGGACACCACGCCTACTCGTCAGGCACGACCTGGAGCTCGGCCCTGATGCGGGTGCTCGGCATCGAGACGTCGTGCGACGAAACGTCGGCGGCGGTGCTCGAGGGCTCGGGTGACGACACGCGGCTCCGCTCACTGGTGATTCTGTCGCAGGACGT
>DATFBY010000158.1:0-36211 GCA_035253585.1 Gemmatimonadaceae bacterium
GGAATAGATCGAGCCACCGAGGTCGCTGAAGAACACAGCATCGTTGGTGACCGCGGGACTCGACGAGACACCGGCGCCCGCGGGGAAGCGCCACCGCTCGCGTCCGGTCCAGGTGTCGAGCGCGTACAGCGCGCCGTCGCCGCTTCCGACGAAGAGCTCGTCGCCGGCGATCGTCGGCGACGAGCGCACGGGTCCGTGCGTCTGAAACCGCCAGAGCAGCCCACCGAGCTCGGGTACGCCTTTCGTCGGCGACACACCGGCGTGGTGCGGACCTCCGCGAAACATCGTCGTCGATTGCTGCGCGTCGGCGCGGAATGCGATCAGAACCAGTAACAACAGGATTACGCGCATGTGCGGGATTCAGGATGACCGGTGAAGTGAATTGCCGAATGCGCCAATGTGTGAGGCGCGTGCGTGACCGGGCCGGTCCAGTTGTGCGCGCGCGCTCCTACCAGCCACTCCGGTCTGGCTGCGCCCGGGAAAGTGGCCTGCGCGTCGCGGAATTGGCGCGTCTACGTTCACCGCATGTGGACAGACATTCGACTCGCACTTCGCTCGTTTCGGCGTGCGCCCGCTTTCGCCGCCGCCGCGGTGCTCACACTGGCCATCGGAATCGGCGCGACCAGCACGATCTTCACGCTCGTGAACGCGGTGCTCCTCGAGTCGCTACCGTTTCGCGATCCGGATCATCTCCTCTTCGTTCGCGGCGAAATGCGGCGCGAGGGACCTGGCCCTACGGAGTATCCGATCAGCTTCCTGGATGCACAGTCGCTAGCGCAAGATCGAGCGACGTTCGAGTACTTCGTGCCTCTGAGTGGCGCACGGCCGTACACGCTCGCGGCAAACGGTGAAGTCGAGCACGTCACCGGTGAGATGGTCGGTGATGGTTTTTTCAGCGCGCTCGGCGTCCCGATGGCGGTGGGTCGCGCGTTCGACCTGACCGAGGGCATACCACCGGGAGCGCGCGTGGCCGTGCTCAGTCACGCGCTGTGGAGCCGCCGGTTCGGCGCGGAACGAGGAGTCATCGGAAAGATCGTGACGCTGAACGACGCGTCGTATGAGGTGATCGGCGTCGCCGCGCCGGGCTTCAACGGCGCGAGCGACGAGGCGCAACTCTGGATTCCGCTCGCGCTGGCTGGTGAGCTGTACGGTCCGCATTACATCGAGATGCGCGAGTTTCGCTGGTTGTCAGGCGTGGCTCGCGTTCGACCACCGCTCACCGCTGAGCGAGCAAACCGGTCTCTCGCCGCTGCTTCGGCGCGGCTCGAAGCGGAATTTCCCAAAGAGAACGAGAAGCTCACCTTCGTCGGAGAGACGTTGGCCGACGCGTACTTTGGAGAGCAGCGGCGGCCCCTCTGGTCGATGATGGCGGCCGCGGCCTTCGTGCTCCTCATCGCGTGCACCAACGTGGCCAACCTGCTGCTGGCTCGCGCCGCGAGCAAACGCCAGGAGATCGCCGTGCGTCTCGCGCTCGGTGCCGGGCGCGCCAGACTCGTTAGGCAGAGCTTGGCCGAGAGCCTGACGTTGATGGCGCTCGGTACCGTGCTCGGGCTGGCGATCGCGGGCGCGGGCGCACGGCTCATCGTCGCATCGGGCGCGATCGCGTTGCCGAGCTTTCAGAACGTCGGCGTGAGCCCGCTGGTCGTGCTGGTCACCGGCTCGATCGCGCTCGCCTGCACCCTGCTGTTCGGCGTTGCGCCGGCGTTAATGTCGACGCGAGTGAATCCGAGAGAGCGCATCGGCGACGGTGGAAAGGGCGCGAGCGCAGGGCGCGGACGGCTGGTCTTCCAGCGCGGTCTCATCGTCGCGGAGGTCGCGGTCGCCGTCGCGTTGCTCACGGGCGCCGGTCTCATGCGGAAGGGATTTGAGGGATTCGTGAGCACCGATCTCGGATTCCGCCGAGACAGCGTACTGTCTCTTCGGCTCGACCTCACCAGCGACCGATTCAAGGAGAATGAAGCGGTCTGGTCTGTATTGCGACGACTCACTGAAGAGTCGCGTGCCCTTCCCGGTGCAGTATCGGTCGCGGCCGAGGGTCCCGGGCTGCCGACGGGTGGCTGGTACCAGGCGCATCTGGTGAGAGTAGATGGCAGCCAGGATCCCTCCGACCAGCTCGCCGGACGACGACATCATGTCACGCCAGGCTATTTCGAGACCCTCGGCGTGCGCCTCTTGGCCGGTCGTGATTTCGCCAGTACCGATGTCGCCAACGCCCCCCGAGCGCTGATCGTGAGCGAGCGATTCGCCCGACTCGGCTGGCCGGGCGAGTCGCCACTGGGAAAACGGCTGAGATCGTTGGGCCCGACACCGGTGGAGTTCGCCGTGGTCGGAGTGGTGGCCGACGTCGACCATGGCGGATTGCAGACCGACGACAGCGAGCAAGCGGACATTTATCTGTCGGCGTTTCAGTCGCCGCCGCGCAGTCCCTCGCTCGTTACGCTCTACGTGCGCCACCGCGGCGACGCGCGGGCGCTGCTCGATCCGCTCCGCGCAGTCATGAAGCGGATCGATCCATTCGTGCCATTCTATGACATTCGCTCATTGCAGGAACGACTCGATGAGCAGACAGCCACTGGGCGCTTTCTCGTTAGGCTGATGGCGACATTTGCTTTCATCGGGCTCGTGCTGGCGGCAATCGGCGTCTACGGCGTCATCGCGTACGCGGTCACGCAACGCACACGCGAGATCGGCATCCGCGTAGCACTCGGCGCCACGCGCAGCCGGGTGACGGCTGACGTCATTGGATGGGGACTGAGGCCGGTGTTGGTCGGACTGGTGCTCGGTGTGGCGGCCGTGGCAATGCTGTACCGTTTCGTGCGCGTATTGCTCTACGGCGTTCAGCCGCTCGATCCGGCCACGCTGGCGATCACGATCGTCGCGCTGGTGCTCGTCGCGCTGGTGGCGAGCTGGCATCCGGCACGGCGTGCGGCGCGCATCGATCCAGCTGCCGCGCTGCGGTCTGAATGATCGCGCGCTAGTCCTTACTTCGCGCGATGCACTACTCTCGTCGCTCGCTCCGGACGCGAAACTGTCCCCCGCGGAGGACGATTTCGGGCGCCCGCGAAACAACAGGCACCGCGTAAGTCGTTGGCTGTATTGGCGATGCGGCGAGGCGTGTCGCGGCTCGAAATTGCGGCACCGCGCGTGCCTTGCACCTCTCCGACACCATCCGACGACGACGTCGGGGAGGAACCATGAAGTACATGCAGCGTTCTTTGATGCCTATGATGCTCGCCGGCGCCGCCGTGTTGAGCATGCCGTCTCTTGCGAGCGCCCAGAGCCGCGACTCGCGGACGCAGTGCCGTGTTGTGTGGGACACTCAAAACCGGCAGTCTGACATCACCGATTGCGAGTCGGCCGAGCGTATCGCGCGGACGACTGGTGGCCGCGTGATTTACATCCAGAATGGTCGCATCGACGACGACCGATTGGAGAATCGCCGCGACCGCGATCGTTGGGATGACCGCCGCGGACGTGATCGTGATGACGATCGTTGGGATGGTCGCCGCGATCGCGATCGCTATGACGACATCTACCGCCGCGACTATCCGAACCAGCTGCCGCGCATGCGGTGGGCGGTCGAGTTCCGTCGCAACGGCAACCACGGTAACGTACGCCGCTGGCTCGGCACGACCGATGTCTACCCGCGCTACTCGGACTACACGCGGCGCGGTGTGCCGGAGCGGGTGCTGTGGTACGATTCCCGTGGCCGCCTCGTACAGCAGTGGGTCGATCGCGATGGCGACGGCCGCGCGGATCGAGTGGGGATCTACCGCAACGGTCGAATCGTCAGGGTCATTGACTGACGCGCGACATTGCACGACCGAACGCCCGCCGGAAACGGCGGGCGTTCTCTTTTCCCACGAATTCTGCATGGCACTCTGGCGCAGCTTCGACGATGATCGAAAATTGGTTGTCGCTTCCCGCTTACCGCTTCCCGCTTCCCGCTTCCCGCTAACGTGCTCGTCTACCTCAACGGCAGCTACGTCGATCGCGCCGCGGCGGCGATCTCGATCGAGGATCGCGGCTTCCTCTTCGGCGACGGGATCTACGAGGTGGTGCGCTCCATCGACGCGCACTTCATCGAGCGCGAGCGGCATCTGCGCCGGCTCGAGCGCAGCGCACGCGAGATACGCCTCGATCTCTCGGCCGCCGAAGCGGACTCGTTAGGCGATGTGGCGCTGGCGCTGCTCGAGAAGAACGGGTTGAGCGAGGGGCATGCCGCCGTCTACATGCAGGTGACGCGCGGTGTGGCAACGCGCAAGCATGCCTTCCCGCCCTCCGGCACGCGGCCGACTGTGTTCGTGACGAGCAGCCGGTTCACACCCCTCGACAAGAATCATGAGCACGGGATCGGCGTCATCACGCACCCCGATCTTCGCTGGGGACGGTGTGACATCAAGTCGGTCAACCTGCTTCCGAACGTGTTGGCCAACCAAGCTGCCCATGAGCGCGGCTGCTACGAAGCGATTTTGATTCGCGACGGCGTCGTGACCGAGGCCACGCACTCGTCGCTCTTCGGCGTGGTGCACGGCACGCTGCGCACGCATCCACTCGCCAGCTCGATCCTCCCCAGCGTAACCCGGGAGATCGTACTGGAGCTGGCGCGCGACGGCGGACTCAAGCTGCGTGAGAGCGCCATCACCGAGCGCGAGCTGGCGGACGTCGACGAGCTGTTCATCGCCAGCACGACGGCCGACGTCACGCCGGTGATCTCGGTCGATGGTAAGCCGGTCGGAGACGGGACACCCGGTGCGACCACCAAGCTGCTGCAGCAAGCCTACCGCTGGCACCTCAAGGCCGCGGCCCGCGCCTAACGAGCGGCAGGCACTCGCGCGTCGAGACCGAAGACCAGCTCGAGGTACGATCGATAATGCCGGAGCTGACGCGCCAGCATGCTGGAATCGCCTAACGACTTGCCGAGTACATAAGCGCCTTCGACGATCACGCTGAGCATGTCGGCGAGCTCGTCGATGTCCACCTCGACCCGTGGTGGCCGGTGCGCGACGGCGTCACGCAACTTCTGCCCGAGCCGATCGCGCCAGAGGTGAAAAGCGTCGCGGATGATGCGATGCACCTCCGTGTCGAAGAGCTGCGCCTCGTAGACGTACGACGCGAAAAGGCATCCGTGATTCGGATCGGTGAGCTGGTCAGCCATCTCTTCCATTAGGCCGACCAGGATGAGCACCTGCTGCATGGGGTCGCTGCTCAGGCGTTCGGCGCGGTCGAGCAGGTTGTCCAGCAGTGCGCGGTCGTGGTCGGCGAAGCGCTGGATGACGGCGTTCGCCAGCTCGTTCTTCGACTTGAAGTGGTGGAAGAACGCGCCTTTGGTGAGCCCGGTGCGCTCCAGGACCGCGTCGACCGTCGTCGCGGCAAATCCTTGCCGGAGAATGAGATCCTGCGCGGCGTCCATGATCTGGATGCGAGTTTCGGTACCGTCACGAGGCATGAGAGGATTGTACCATACCGTTTAGTCTTTTACAAGTGGCTCTAAACTGCCGCTATTGACAGGCAATTCAAAGAAGCATATACATACCAACTAGTTGGTTTGTTCCACTTGTCATCCGAGACAATCCACCAGGAGCGCGCGATGTCTCTCCTCGCCGCCACACTGGTTGCCGGACTCCTGTCGCAACCCGTGCGGACCGACTCTGTACCGCTCTACCCCGACCTCGGGGACCATCACCATTCCATTACCACCTCCAACCCCGACGCCCAACGCTACTTCGATCAGGGGCTGAGACTCGTCTACGGCTTCAATCACGCCGAGGCGATTCGAAGCTTCCGTCGCGCGCAGCAGCTCGACTCTACGTGCGCGATGTGTTACTGGGGCGAGGCGCTGGCACGTGGACCGAACATCAACGTCGCGATGGATTCGGCCAGTGCGGCCGCGGCCTATGCGGCGATCCAACGCGCGCTGGCGGTTCCGGCCCGCATCACGGCCAAGGAGCGTGCATACATTCGCGCGCTCGGCGTGCGCTACGGAAAGAATCCGACAGCCAATCGTAAGTCACTCGACACCGCATACGCGCGCGCGATGGCTGCCGTGTCGCGTCAATTCCCGAGTGACGATGACGCCGCGGTGCTATACGCCGAGGCGCGCATGTTGCTCGGCCCTTGGGACTACTGGCTGCCTGACAAGCGGCCGAAGCCGCACGGTGCCGCCGCCCTGGCCGCGTTGCAACCGGTCGTGGCGCGCAACGCGCGACATGCCGGCGCGTGCCACTTCTACATCCATGCCGTCGAAGCGGCATTTCCCGAGCGTGCGGTGCCGTGCGCCGAGCGCCTCCCCGAGCTCATGCCGGGCGCCGGTCACGTGGTGCACATGCCCGCGCACATCTACATCCGCGTCGGCCGCTATGCGGATGCGATCGACCGGAATGTCCACGCGCTGCACGCCGACGCGCCGTACCTCGATGGCATGGCGCCCGACGGTGTGTACCGCCTCGCGCTCCATCCGCACAACGGCCACTTCCTCTCGTTCGCCGCGGCAATGATCGGACGGTCGGCGCAGGCCATGGAGTCCGCGCGCCTGACGAAGAGCAAAGTCGATCCGCAGATGATGCGCGCGCCGGGGCTGGGCGCGCTCCAGCACTACTACATGCTTCCGGTGTTCACGATGGTGCGCTTCAGTCAGTGGGACTCCGTGCTGGCCGAGCCCGAGCTGCCTGACGACTTGCCGTACCCGGCTGCCATCCGGCGGTACGCGCGCGCCGTCGCGTTTGCCGCGAAGAAGGACTTCACTCAGGCCGATCGCGAGCTGGCCGCGCTGCGTCAGCTGCGGCGCGACCCGAGAATGGAGTCGGTGACGATCTGGGATCTCAACCGCGCGACGACGTTGCTCGACATCGGGATCGAGGTGGCGTCCGGCGAGATCGCGCTCGCGCGCGGCGACGCCGCCACCGCGGTGCGTCATTTCCGGAGGGGTGTACAGATCGAAGAGGAGCTCACCTACGACGAGCCTCCACCCTGGCACCAGCCCGTTAGGCAGCACCTGGGCAAAGCACTGCTCGCCGCCGGCCGGCCAGCGGAGGCGGAAGCCGCGTTCCGCCGGGATCTCGAGCGGAATCCAGAGAACGGCTGGTCGCTACATGGTCTCGCGTTGGCGCTCGAGGCCAGAGGTCAGAAGGCGCTGGCTGCTTCGGTGAGAAAGCGCTTCGAGAAGGTGTGGGCGGGCGCCGATGTTCGGCTCGATTCCACGGACAGATCGTCGACGTCTACGGGGGAGAAGCGTGTGACGCTTCCGAATGGCGTGACCCTTCGCTACGTCGAGCGCGGGAGCGCGAGCGGGAACCCGATCATTCTCCTGCACGGGGCAACCGATTCCTGGTTCTCCTACAGTCTGGTGCTCGACCAGCTGGCCCAGCACGGGCGCGTCATCGCGGTGAGTCTGCGCGGGCATGGCGGTTCGGACAGCCCAGCCGGCAGCTATGCGCCGGCCACCGCGGCCGGCGACGTCGTTGCGTTCATGGACGCGTTAGGCATTCGACGTGCGACGGTGATCGGCCACTCGATGGGCAGCTTCGTGGCCCAGCACGTGGCGGCTGGCGTGCCGCAGCGCGTCACGCGTCTGGTGTTGATCGCCTCGGCGGCGAACTCGGCGAACAAAGTCGTGGGTGAGATGAATGCGGCGGTGAAATCGTTCAGCGATTCCGTGCCGCTGAAGTTCATCGAGGAGTTTCAACAGGGCAGCGTATATCGCCCCGTGCCTGACGAGTTCATGACCACCGCCATCGATGTGAGTCGTCGCGTACCGCTACACGTGTGGCGCGGCGTCTTCGCAGGATTGGCGGCGCCCGAAACGGCGGCGGCGCTCGACCGGATCACGTCGCCGACGCTCATCCTCTGGGGTGAGCACGACAGTGTGTTCGCGCGCTCCGATCAAGTTGCCCTCGCGGCGGGCATTAAGGGGGCGACGCTGGTCGTCTATCCGGAGACGGGCCACACGCCGCAATGGGAGCGGACAGAGTGGGTGGTGCGTGACGTCGTGAAGTTCGTCCACTCCGCGAACTGAGCAGAGGAGCGAACTCACGGTTCCAGCGCGCGTGCAGCGAGATCGTTCATCTCCGATTGCAGCTGCTGCACGCGCGCCCGCGGTAGCCCGTAGGTCGAGAGCCAGATGCCGACGTTGTAGCTCTCACCTCCACCCTCGAACTCGATGAAGAGCAGAGAATCGTTGAGCCCGGCGAGCGTGCCCCACAGGCGCTGGCCGGGCTTCGCATACTCGACATGACCATCGGCTCCGCCGAACCGCATCCGATCGCCCGAGACCTCCAGTCCGTCACTGCTCGTTAGGCGCTGCCAGGCGGTGGCCGTTGGGAGCGTTGTCTTGCGGCGCGCGAAGACCATGTCGCGCGGGGTACCGAAGTGGCGCTCGACGTAATGCTCGAGATTCCGCATGAAGAACGTCCACCCCGCCTCCATTCCGTCGTACATGGCGTCCCAGTCGGCGCCGGCGCCGAAGCCAGAATGCACGCCTCGGACGACAGTCTTTCCTTTCTCGGTCGTGATGTACCAGTCCATGACCAGCGGCGGTGGCGCGCCCGGCACCGGCGTATCGGTCCACTGCAAGTGCTGGTGCGGTTTCCAGACCGTGATGTTGGTCCACCATTCGGCATCGTCGCCCCACGATAGGAGCACCTTTCCATCCGGGCCGGGCGTGCCGCCCGAGCGAAGTGGAAACCAGCGTGAGAGCTCCTCCGGCATCGTGAGCACCTTCCAGGCTTGCTCGGGCGTCGCGTCCAGCGCGGCGGACATTCGTATCACCCGGCCTGTGCTCCGTTCCGTTGGCTGGCCCGTGGTCTCGTGCTTCGTCGTCATTGCGGTGCTCCTGGCGTGAAGGTGCCTAACGAGTCGGAATCAGCGTCCGGCGGGCGTAGGGTAGCCGGCGATCACAAGCTGGAATCGCCGGCCATGCTCCACCCGATCGTCGTTGTACTTGGCGACGAGCCGCGTGAAGGAAGCCGCCAGCTCTTCGGCGAAATCGTGCTGTGCGGTGGCCGACGCGAAGCGTACCTCCCCCTGTAGGGTGAGCGTCGGCAGTGTTTTCTTGGCGGCGCGCGCGCCACGCTCGAGCACCGTCATGTCACGGAGCATTTGCGACGCGACGGCGCTCAGATACGCGCTCGAGAACCGATCCTGGAGGGCCGCCGGATTGGCGCCGAGCTCACCAAGTGTGGCGGGGGAGATGACGTATGCTTGCGCCGTGGTTTGGAGGACTCGCTCGGTGAAGTTTCCCTTTTTGCGTGTCGCCACGGTGCGGAGGAGGCGTTGCCGGCGAAGGTCGGCGACGTAGTAGGCGACGCGTTGGCGCGGGAGGCGGAGGCGCTGCGCGACCGTGGTGGCGGACATGGGGTCTCGCATGAGCTCGAGAATCCGCCGCCGGACTGGGTCGGCGAGCGACATGGCTTGCGCGGGAGTGTCGACGAGCTCGACGGCGCGTGAGTGCGGCATGATCCCGAAGCTGCCCTTGTCAGGAAAATTTGTCAAGGGGAGGGCGTGGCAAGAGCTGACCAGCGGCGAGGCCGTGCCAGCCACGCTATCTTCCCGCCATGAGCCCACGCGTCCGTATCGCCATCATCGGCGACTTCAATGCGGACTTCCCGCCACACCGAGCCACCAACGAGGCGATCGGCCACGCCGGCCAGTCGCTTGGCGTCGACGCGGTGGGCATCTGGACTCCAACCGAGTCAGTCTCGGATCAGCTGATCAAGCGGGTGCTGAGCGGCGCGCACGCACTGTGGATCGCGCCCGGAAGCCCCTATCGCAGCATGGACGGCGCACTCCGCGCCATCCGCTGGGCACGTGAGCACGGCGTGCCGCTCCTCGGTACCTGCGGCGGCTTCCAGCACGTCATCCTCGAGTACGCGCGATCGGTGTTAGGCATCGCGGATGCCCAGCACGCCGAGTACGATCCGTATGCGTCGCGGCTCTTCGTGGTGCCGCTGTCGTGCTCGCTGATCGGCCAGCGCATGCGGGTGACGCTGGCCGAGGGATCGAGAGCGGCCGAGATATATGGAAGGAGTGAGACGGAAGAAGAGTACTACTGCGACTTCGGGTTGAATCCGGATCACGAAAGGGAGATCGAGGACGGCGGGTTGAGGATCAGCGGGCGGGACGAACACGGAGAGGCGAGAGTGGTCGAGCTCCCCGAGCATCCCTTCTTCATCGCCACGTTATTCGTGCCGTCACTGAGCTCCACCGCGGAGACGCCGCATCCACTCATCGCGGGCCTCATACGACGGGCAGCCCCATAAGAACGCACATGTGCGTTACCTTCCTCGTGCCTCCACAGGCCACGTCGTCTCGACTATGTCGCCACGCACGCCATGCATGACATCGTTGAGATGGACTACGACGCATACATGATTCGGCACGATCCTCACCTGCTCGCCAACGTCGGGCTTCCACACCGATCGCGAGAGGTCGAGTATCCCGTGCTCCTCCGACATCCGCGTCACTACGACATCCGGCCGCTCGATGAGCGCGCCAAACCCCTCACCCTCGGCGCCCCTGAGCGGCTCGCGTCCCAGCGCCTTGCTTCCGGCATCGATCACCGCTTGACCGGGAACCGCGGTACTCACGACCGTCGCCAACACCGTGAATGCGCAGTCGGTCCACGCGCACGCACCGATCTCGGCGGTCGTGCGATCGTTGTACACATACGTCCCCGGCCGAACCTCGTTCACACGCGCCACCTCGTGCATGCGCCAGGCAGCCGGTGTCGAGCCGCCGCTCACGATCCACGGCGTGCACTGCGCCCGATCGAGCTCGGCGATCAGCGCCGACAAGTCACTCGTTAGGCGCTCGAGCTCAGCGTCCTGCTCGGAGACGTGCTGACGAATGTGGCCCGGATAGAACGCGATCCCCGCGTATCGGAGCGGCTCACGGTCGCGCACTAGCCTGGCGAGCCCCACCACATCCGCCGGGCGCGCGAGCCCCATCCGTTGCATCCCGACGTCGACCTCCACCAATACGCTCACCTCACGCTCGGCCGCCCGCGCCGCGAGCGCCAGCTGCTCGACCGCGGCCGCCGAATCGAGAGCGACGGTCAGCCGCGTGGAATCGGGGAGCGACATCAGACGCATCGCGCGCGGCCCGCCGACGGGCGGATACGCCACCAGGATGTCGTCCGTCACGTCGCTCATGACTTCGGCTTCGCGCGGAGTGGCGCAGGTCAGGCCCTTGGCCCCGAGTCGCAGCTGCTCGGCGGCGATGCGCGGCGACTTGTGCGTTTTTACATGCGGACGGAGCGTCAGTCCGTGCAGCGCGGTGTACGCGGCCATTCGGTCGAGATTCTGCGCCAAACGATCGAGGTCGACCAACGCGGCTGGGGTCTCGAGGTCGGGGAGTCGGCGCGCGGAATCACCTGCCTCGAGACGAGGGAATGGGCCGCGTCGACCACTTGGTGTTGTCCGCATGTATGAAAAGAACTAATCGAGGCTGGACAGATGCATGATTCTAAGGCATATCGCGGACGTAGCTAGACACGGCGCGGCCACGAACTTCACTTCGACGTCGATGCAATACACGCCTCCTCCCACCGCGCGAGCGCCGCTTCCACTGATCGTCGCGCTGCTCGCACTCCTCACCTTTCTCTCGATCATCGTCATCGCGCTGAGCGGCCTCGGCGCACGATGGGGATGGTGGCATTACCGTACAGGCTTCAAGGTTCTCTCGGGTGGCGTGATTGCAACCATCGCGTTCGCGGTGCTCACGCTCATCGCCGGTGCGCTGACCGCAAAGCTCTCGCGCGGCCGGTCGATGATCGTTGCCGCAATCACTGTCGCCGCCGGCGCGGCCGCGGTGTGGATGCCGATCACCATGTCGCGTCAGGCACGACGACTGCCACTCATTCACGACATCACCACCGATCCCACGAATCCACCGGTCTTCGTGGACGTAATCTCGAGAAGAACGGGTGCAACCAATCCAGTAGAGTATGGCGGTGACACGATCGCTACCAAACAGCGTGCCGCATATCCTGACATCCGACCGATTACAGTGGCGCTTCCTCCCGCGCAGGCGCTCGACCGCGCGGAGGCGGTTGCACGCGACATGGGATGGGAGGTGGTGGCCAAGGATCCGGCCAGCGGTCGGCTCGAAGCCACCGACAGAACAAGATGGTTCGGCTTCTATGACGACATCGTCGTCCGTGTTCGACCGCAAGAGCCGGGTGGCGGCTCTCGTGTGGACGTGCGCTCGCTCTCGCGTGTGGGCCGGAGCGATGTGGGCATGAACGCGAAACGAATTCGCGAATTCTCGAGGCGACTGCAGAGCTGACCGACGAGCGAGATCGCCCCATGCCCAACACGATGGTGGAGTTCCACGCAAATGGCGGCACTGGTCGTGGCTACCTCTCGATGCCGAAGCAAGGACGTGGGGCGGGAGTCGTCGTCTTGCAGGAGCGGTGGGGTCTCGTCGATCACATCAAGACAGTCGCCGACCGCTTCGCCGCCGAGGGATTCGTCGCGTTGGCGCCCGATCTCTACGAGGGCGAATCGACCAAGAGCGCAGATCAGGCGGAAAAGATGCTCATGGCGCTCAACATCTCGAAGACCGCTTCCGCACTTCGTGGCGCGGCCGAGTTTCTCTACGCGTCGGATGCGGTGCAGCCGAAGAAGGTCGGCGTCGTCGGTTTCTGCATGGGCGGTCAGCTGGCGCTCTTTGCCGGGTGCGAGTATCCGGACCTCTTCAGTGCCGTCGTCGACTTCTACGGGATTCATCCGAAGGTGCAGCCGCGGCTCGAGCGATTGAGGGGACCGCTGCTCGCGCACTTCGGTGTGCACGACGAGAGTGTCCCGCCTGACGAGGCGAAGGCACTGGTGAAGCGGCTGGAAGATGCCGGTAAGCGCGTCGAAGCTCACTTCTACGAGGCGACGCACGCGTTCTTCAATGAAGATCGGCCCGAAGTGTACAGCGCCGAGAACGCCGCATTGGCGTGGGAGCGGACGATCGAGTTCCTGCGTAGCGAGCTCGCCTAACAGCGCTCCTTCCGGCACACACGGTCTGTCGGCGCTCGATTCGCGGGGTGAATCGAGCGCCGCTTCATTTCTTCACACTCGGTAGGACAGAAGTACCGAGCGAATCTGTTGCCGGGTCTGGGCGCGGTCGTGTCACATGTAGGAAGCACGGAGGAGGCCACATGAGGGCGCTGCACCGGACGTACTCGCGACTCTCCATCGTCGGATGGCTCTTCGCTGCCATACCGCTGACGCCGCGCCAGCTGCACCCGCAGGAGCCCGCCGCGGCCACCCCCGCGCATACGCCTGACAACACCGGCGCGACACTGGCCGCCATTGTGCGCATTCGCGCGCTGAATCTGGCGGGAAGCGCCTTCCGCGATGGATCGGGTGTGATCATCGCGCACGATGGTCTGATCGTCACCAGTCATCATCTGGTGCGCGACGCCGCGTCGCTCGAAGTGCGGCTCATCACCGGTGAGCGCTACGCCGACGTGACGCTGGTGGCCAGCGATGACCGGCGCGACCTGGCGCTGCTGCGCATCCCGGCGATGGGCTTGCCGACGCTCTCGCTGGAGGGGACGCGCGAGCCATCGTTAGGCGAGGAGCTCTTCGTCGTCGATCCTGACTGGGGGCAGACGATGCGCCACGGCGGGCGCGTAGCCGCCAAGCCGCGCATCGATGGAGTCGGTCTGCTGCAGCTCTCGTCAGGCACATCGCCGAGCTCGGCCGGATATCCAGTTCTCGACCGCGCGGGGAGGATTGTCGGGATCGGGATGCGGACGACGAATGGGCTCGAGACCGTGAGTCTGGCCGTGCCGGCGCGCTACGTCGGCACGCTCATGGCGACGCTCGATGTGACGCCGGCAGCAGTGGCGCCGGTGCGCGCCAGCGCCGAATCCAGAGTGTCGTACGTGTCGGTGGCCGATCCGACCGGCAGCTACACGCTCGTATCGGACCGCGACTTCCCTACGGGTCAGCGACTGGTTGGACGCGCGCTGCTGGTCGGCGAGGACGCGGGCTACCGTCTGCTCGGCTGGGCGCGGGTAGAGTCGAATCGCTCGTGGATCGTCACCCACGAAACTTTCTATGCGCTCAACTCGGCGGTGGCGCTTCTTCCGGGCGGACGCGTCGCGGCGCAGATCGACCGAACGATGGAAGGTGGGTTCGTCGCCGAGGATACGATGCTGCTCGCTCCGACCGGAACGCCGTTAGCGATGGCGACTGGGCGCGATCTGGTGCGGCTCGCCGGCACTGGTGATGACACGCCGCTCTCCATGCCTGACGGGATTTACCGCGTCGTCGGGAAGGGTGGACGCGAAGGAACGTCGGTGAGCAGCTTCACTGGCTCGGTCGCCATCGTTCGCACCGAGGCGCATCACGCCAGCGGTCGCGGACACGGCGCGCTCGCCTACATCCAGATCGCGCAGGCGAACGGGAGCAAGCTGTCGTTCGCGGCCACCGGCTCGATCAGCTCTACGGGCTACTTCGTGCTCGATCCGGTCCGGTGGTCGGATGGTCATCGCACCACCGCCGCCGGCTCGATAAGCGCCGGCCGCCTGGAGCTCACGCTACAAGAGACGTATCAGTGGGAGGAGAAGCACCTGGACCAGCGCGTGAAGCTGGAGGGGAGCAAGATAAAACCCTAACAGACGGGACTCGGGACTCGGGACTCGGGGCTCGGCACTGGGCGGAAATGAATGCGCCGGTCGGCACAGCCGACCGGCGCTTCCTTGTGTTCACGGCGAGTCCCGAGTCCCGAGTCCGTCTGCTACTTCCCTAACTGTCCCCTCACCGCTCCCGCCCGATACGAGCTGGTGTGCACGTTCACGTAAAAGTTCGCCGGGTTGGCGATGATCGCGTTGAGAACTGCGGCGTCGAGCTCTCCGACACAGCCTTTGGCGGTCCCATCCTTCGGCGCAGTCAGCGACACCACCGGCGGGCCGGACGCACCGACTGCGCCGCGATGGATGTGCGCCATCGTGGACGGATCGATTTCGCGAACGTTCACTTCATAACACACCTGCCGCTTCGCCGGGTCGATCGTCACCGATGCGGTGCCCGCACCATCCGGATCACCCGCCGACGGGATGACGTTCTTTCCTGAGAGCGTCGCGGAAAGGGTCGCCGTTTCCTGAGCGCGCACCGTACTCAACGAGCCCAGCAGCAGCGCCAATGTGAACACAAACATCGTCGAATAACGCAAGGTCATGTCTCCTCCTGACCCTTGAAATCTAACAGCGTTCTGGGCTGCTCGGCACGCTTGCGCGAAGCGCCCAACGCGTCTCCAACGAGTTGAGCCAGCACACCGTGAGCGTACGCGGCCTGCGTTGCGGCGATCAGCAGCGACAAGAGCATCGCGCGCCCGCGATGCCCATTTGCAAACGGATACGCCAGCATTCCGAAGTAAAATTCGAGCGGCTCCAATCGCACGCGTTCGTTTGCGCGCTGGGCTCGCGCTCGCTCGACGTAGAGCGCCGACCGCCCGTAGCGGTAGTGCTGTCGCAGGAAAGACAGCGGCCCGAGCTCGTGCGCATGATACACCACCGCGTCGGCGCAGTAGTGCAGCGGCCGCCCAGAATGCGCCCACCTCGCGCAGAGGTCACGGTCCTCCGCTGTCTCACCCGGTGTACCTACGTCGAAACCACCAAGCTCCGTGAAGATCGCCCGACTGAGCGCGAGGTTGTTCGTGGTGAAGAACCGCCGGTTGTGATGATCCGGTTGGGAGTAGTACTCGTACAGATAAGAGACCAACAGCTGGCTGGCCGTCGAGTACGGATTGTCAGGCAATCCATTCTCCGTTCGCCCGCCGACGGCCGCGTCAGGCATCTTGACTAGAGACGCTGACAGGGCGTCGAGCCAATCAGTCTCGGGAGTGCAGTCGTCGTCGGTGAACGCGAGGAATTCGCCATCGGCCACCGCGGCGCCTGCGTTGCGCGCCCATCCAGGACCGCCATGCCTCGACCGGACGAGCCTCACCCTCAACGAATCCGCCGCTCGCGCCACCTCCTTCGATGGAGGCGAGCCACTTCCGTCGTCGACGACGATGACCTCGAATCGATCCCTCGGATACCGGAGACGAGCCAGCGCTCCCAGGCACGCCGAGATCTGCGCGTGCCGGCGAAAGGTCGGGATGATCACCGAGAACGTAGGTCGAACGGTAGCCGGTTCGGTCATCGCTGCTCCGCCGATACCGCGCTCAACCGTGGCCGCCTAACCAGGGCGCGTATCGACGCGCGCTCGTCAGGCGAGAGCTCGCCGAGTGCCGCGAACGCCACCGGGATGAGCATCGAGATGACCAGGATCTCGACGACCACCGCAGCGCCGTTTGCGTCCCACACGGCAGCCATCGCGTACGCAAGCACGGTGACCACGAGGGCCCTCAACGTCGTGCCCAGCGGTGGGAGCACTCGCCAGGCGCGATGCATGGCGATGAGCGCGAGGACTGCACCGCCGATCGCCACGCTCAGCGTCACCGTCGCTGCTCCCATGGCACCGAGGCGCGGGATCACGAGCAGATGGGCGATGATTGCAACGAGCGGAATGGGGAGGGCGACGTACATGGTCCACGTTGCTCTGCCGGCCGCCGTGAGCATGGCCGAGACCGTGGAGATCATCACCGTCGCAATCGCGCCGAAGATGAGTAGTGAGAGCAGTGGACCGGTCGGCGCGAACTCTCGGCCAAAGATGACGGTGCTGACCGCGGTCGCGGCAGCGGCAGTCATTCCAGCGAAGGGGAATAGCAGGAGCACCCCGCGCAGCGCATTCCGCGCCAACGTGCGCGCACCTGCTGCGTCACCGGCGCGCATCGAGCGGCTCAGCGTCGAGATCAGCAGCGTCGCCAACGAGAGCGCGACCAGCCCCGGTATGATCGTGAGATTTTGCGCGGCGCCGTACTGACCGGCGAGCGCCGCGCTGCCGCCCAGCGCCTTCAAGGTGAAAAGGTCCAGCTTGTCGAAGAGACGCATGCTCATCGCCGCCACGAAGAGCGGAAGTGCGAGGCTCCAGAGCGCCCGCTCGGCACCGTTCGAATGACGTAAGGTCGGCTTCACGAACCACCGAGCGACTATAAGCTCGATCGCCGACGCACCGAGGATGCCGAGGATGGCGCCATCGATCGACAATCCGGCGGCGACGAAGCCGATGACGAGCATCATGCGGGTCGTCCAGCGCCACACGGCGACTGTCGCGCGCGTCGTGTATGCGCCGGTGCCGACCAGGATCTGCAAATGCGCTTGCGACAGCATGAACAGCGGGATGTCGAGCGCGAGCAATCGCAGATAGCGTCCGAGCGAGGGCTCGTGCATGAGCGATGCAATCGGTGTCGCCGCCGACCACAGGGCGATTGCGCCGATGAGGCCGGTCGCGCCGAAGAGACGGAGCACGGCAGCGCCCGCTGGCCGCCAATCGTCGGCATCGGCGACCAGCTTGACCGACGCGCGCGCGAAAAGCGCGGTGAGTGTCCACTCGATCCACGCGACGATGGCCGTGGCCAATGTGAGGATGCCATACGCACTCGGACCGAGCCGTCTGGTGAGAAATCCGGCCGTCACCAGCGCCGTCGGCAGGATGAGGGACTCGGCGATGAACACACGAGCCGAACCGCCGAGCACTTCGCGAGTCGCGGAGGAGCGCGAGGTCACGGCGCGAGGACCTGAACGTCGCTCGCCTTCACGAAGCGCGCGCGATCGAACTCCTTCAGACTCTTGCGCACACCGGCGTCACCGGTGCCGAGTGCGTAGCCGATCATCTCGCCGATCGAGTGCGCGAGGAGGCCGAGCAGGACGAACGGAATGGCGCGAGGCAAGAGCGTGCGTGAATGTCCGCTGCGCCGCATCTGGCCCAGTACCTCCGGGAGCCTAACGATGGGAATGAGTGGCGCGCCAATGACGTACACGAGACGCCGCAGGAGCGACCACTGCTTCGCGTCGGCGCGGCGCCCGCCGAACAGCCGGCCGCTCACGTAATACTCGTCGAGGAACGGGAGGATGCGACTGAAGTTCACGTGATGGGTCTGGACATCGGTCTCCAAGTACAGACGATGTCCCTGCGCGCGCAGGTCGTCCTGCAACACCGTCTCCACTTCGAGCGTGAACGGCAGTCGGTCGCCGTAAGCGAGCAGCAGATCACGCTTGTACGCTGCGTTGTGCCAGGGTAGCCGAGGCATCTCCCCGCCTTTCAGTGGCGCGACCCACGTGCCGAAGCTCAGGAATATGTCAGCTCCGCTCAGAATGCCCGGATTGCCGTTCACGAATGCCGGCGCGACCGCGGCGTATCCGGACTGGTGGCGTCGAACGAGCGCTTCCGCCCAGTGCGGTACGGGAAAGGAGTGATCTTCGCAGAAGACGATGATCGGTGAACGTGCTTCCCTCACTCCGGCACAGCGGCACGTGGTGATGGTGGCGCCGCTTTCGACCTCGATGACCCGCGCGTCGGCAAATACTTCGAGCTCTTCCTGGATGACATCGGCGGCGCGCCCTTTTGGTGCGATCAACAAGATCTCGAGCCGATGGCGAATCGTCTGTGCGCGCAGATGCTGGATCGTCCGCCTAACGAGTCCGTAGCGGACAGGCACCGGTAAGATGACGGATAGCGCAGGCGCGGAGGTCGGAGAAACCGGTGATCGCGCGCTGGGCGTCGTGTCACCGTCAGTCGGCATGAGAGCCCTCGGCCCGCGGCGTCACGTGCATACGCTCGCTGCTTGCATTCTTGCCCGCCGGAGTGTGGCGCATTCTGTGCCACTCGTATTTGGCGAGCTTCGCATGCGTGCCGCCGGCGCCAAAGGCATAGCCGGCCAGCTGCCCTACGCCATCGAGGATGAGGCCGATTGCCAACGTCGGAAGCACACCGAGGATGAACGGCCAGCGCTGACCCGCCCGCCGCGCGTCCCGGACGACACGCAGCAGTCGAACCAAAGGGATCGCGGGCGACGCCAGAGTAAACGCCAGGCGACGGCCCACGGGCCACCCTTTCGCGCGCGTGTCGGCGAACGCGCGGCCCGCCAGATACATCACCGGCACCCACGACGACCACAGACCGAAGTTGGTGTGCGCGGTCTGCGCCGCGGGCTCGAGAAAAAGCCGATGCCCCTTCTTCCGCATGTCCCACTGGAGCACCGTTTCGGCCTCCATCAGCGTGTCGAGCCGATCGCCATACTCCAGAAGGACCGAGCGCTTGTAGCTGCTGTTGTGTCCCGGCAGAAAATCCATCTCGCGCGCCGCCGTGGGTGCGAGCCACGGCCCATAGCCGATGAATAGATCGGCCCAGCTCACGAGGGTGTCGGGATTGGCGTTGCGCACAGCCGGACCGACGGCGGCGTAATTGTTCCGGTGCGCCGCGATGAGCGCCTCTGCCCATCCCGATGCAGGGAACGAATGCTCCTCGGCGAAGACGACGACTGGTGCGCGCGACGCACGCACACCGGCGGCACGAACCGGCCCCGTCGGATGCACCGACGGCACCGGTATCACCCTCGCTCCAGCGAGTGGGGCGACGAGCACTTCGTCGACATCTACCCGCGCCTCGCTCGGCGCCATGATGATCAGCTCGATCTGCCCGCGCACCGACTGCCTCGTTAGGCAGCGGACCAGCTGGCGAACCGTCTCGAACGAGTCGGGTGTGATGATGATGACCGACAGCGCCGGATTCGCTTCAACGTTGCGCGTCATGTACCGCGGATGCGTGTGGCAACAGTGGGTCGCCGACCTTCTCGACCGGCGTCACTCGTCCAGATCGGGCCGAGGATTCCGCCGCGGTTACGACCGCCAGCGCCCGCAATCCGTCCACGAGATCAGGTGTCGCGCGCTCGCCAGTGCGTGCCGCGCGCACGAATGCGTCGAGCGTCGCACGGAACGAAGGCTCGGTCAGCGGTTCGGTGCGGCGGCGTAAGGCGTAGGGAAGAGCACTCCATTCGCGGATCAGGCGGCCGACCGCATAGCTCAAGGCGCCTCGTGCGGCGGCGGGCGTGACCTCCACGCCTAACGATTGATATCGATCGACGGTCAGTTTGGCGGCGGAGCCGTAGATCTCGATGCGGTCCTCTTCGACGCTGGACAATGAGAAGAAGGACTGCGCCACGCACCCACTCGCCAGGCGGAGCTCGAGGAGCGCTGTGTCTTGCTCCGATCGGTGCGAGCGCAGTTCCGCGGCGACATCGACCACATCGGTATCGAGGAGGTGCCGAAGCAGGTCGACGTGATGGACGGCGAGGTCGAGGAGCACGCCACCGCCTGACGAGCGCGACCGCTTCCACTCCGGCTGTTGGCGCGCGCTGGTGGAGAAGACAGTGCGCGCGGCGACCGGCGTGCCGATTTTGCCTGACGCAATCAGCTTTCGCGCGCGCATGACGTTCGGATTGCGGCGGGCATTGAATCCCATCATGGCGGTCCGCCGCATGGGCACGGAGGCCCAGGCGTCGATAAGCCGTCGGCCCTCGTCGAGAGAGGTGGCCAGCGGCTTCTCCACGTACACGTGCTTGCCTCGCTCGAGCGCTTCGATCGCCGCCGTGGCGTGCAGCGCCGGCGGAAGCGCGACCACTACCGCGTCGACCTCCGGCATCGCGAGAACGGCCCGGAAATCCTTAACCGCGTGTGCCTCCGGCGCTGAAGCGCGGGCAGCGGACAGGCGCGCCGAGTCCGCGTCCGCGAACGCGACGATTCGGGCTCCCGCGTGCTTGGCGAGCAACGGGATGTGGGCGACGCTGGCGATGTCGCCACAACCGAGCAGGCCAATGCGAAGCGGCGAGGAGTTCGGCATTTCCAGAAGATTATTGTTGCGATCGGGCCGGGGTGTGCGCGGGCGCACGTAGAGCGACGGACGGAAGGCCCTCAAAGTAATGGCGCAGCGCATTTTCCGAGGATATTGACAGTATTACGTTACACTGTTATTATCTTCCTCATGCCGCTCGTTGAGACCTACGATCTGCCCGAGCTGAGCCGCGCCGCGGGCGTGACTCCAAGAACGGTTCGCTACTACGTGGCCCAGGGGCTTTTGCCCTCGCCTGGGACCAGAGGTCCGGGTGCGCGCTACGAGCGCGGACACCTGGACCGGCTTCAGCTGATCAAACGCCTGCAGCGCGAGCATTTGCCGCTGGCCGAGATTCGTCGGCGACTCGAGCAGATGGATGATGGTGACGTGCGGTCGGCGCTCGGAGCCGCGGAGCGCGTCACCGAATCCTCGGCGCTCGAGTACGTCAGGAGCGTACTGGCTGGTGGCGGGCCGGCAGCTCGCCCGACCCTGGCGAGCATGTCGATGGCACCGATGCCCGAAGCATCCCTCCGCGAGGCGATGTCGTCGTCGCCCGCAGCGCCGATGGTGCCGATGCCATCGAAAAGCGAAGCGGTCGCCCGCGATCGCTCGCAGTGGGAGCGCATCGCGCTCACGCCGGATGTAGAGCTGCACGTGCGCCGTCCGCTCTCGCGCGTGCAGAACAAGCTGGTGGAGCGGTTGATCGAGCTCGCCAGGCGAGCTCTGGAGGAGGATGCACCGTGAGACTCCAGCTCCAAACCGATCGTACACTCATCCGTGCCGGGGCCCGCAGCACTCGGTATCTCGTCGCATCGCTGATAGCGCCTAACGCGGCGCGTCGCGACCGGCGTCTGCCCATCAACGTCGCGTTGGTCCTCGACCGCTCCGGCTCGATGGAAGGGGCGAAGATCCAACTGGCTCGTCAGGCAGTGCAGCGCTCGCTCGAGGCGCTCGACGCCAACGATCGCTTCGCGGTCGTCGTGTACGACAACATTGTGAGTGTGGTGACGCCGAGCACCCCGGCGACTAGTCAGGCAAAGTCGCAGGCGTTGCAGGCGCTCGAGCTCGTGGCCGCGCGTGGCACCACCGACCTCGGCTCCGGATGGCTGCGTGGTTGCGAGCAGGTTGCTCAGTTCGCCGACGGTGAGCGCGTGAGCCGCTGCCTGCTGCTCACCGACGGATTGGCGAACGTGGGTATCACCGATCGCGATGCGCTCGCCTGCCATGCGGAGGAGCTCCGCCGACGCGGCGTGCAGACGTCGACGTTCGGCGTCGGTGTCGATTTTGACGAGCGGCTGCTGCGCGACATGGCGCAGGCGGGGAGCGGCAACTTCTACTTCATCTCGTCGGCGGAACAGATCCCGGATCTGATGACGAGTGAGCTTGGGGAGGCACTCGAGGTGGTAGTGCGCCGCGCGGCGCTGGAGCTGTCCCTGCCGCATGGCGCGACGGCCAAGCCGCTGCAAAGCTTCCGACACTTCTACGCCGGTGGCGATCGGGAGCTCCACATCGAGCTCGGCGATCTGGTGTCCGGTCAGCAGATGGATGTCGTCGTAGAGATCGAGCTGGACGGGGGACTGGAAGGTGCCGACGCGACGGTCGATGTCGTGGCTACGTCGCGCGCGTCGGATGGTCCGGCGGTCCGCGCGCATCAGCGCTGGTTGTATGCATCGCACGGCGCGAACGATGAGCAGCCGCGTGATCGCGTAGTGGATCGCCAGGTGGCGACGCTCTACGCTGCCCGTGCTCGCGCCGATGCAGCCGAGATGAACCGCGCCGGTTTGTACGAGCGCGCGTGCGAGGTACTCAGGCGCACGGCGAAGCGCATTCGGTCGTATGCCGGAACGGATCCAGAGCTGAATCGGATTGCCGACGAATTGGACGGCGAGCTCGAGAAGTTCTCGGAGCCGCTGCCGGCGCCGGCGCTGAAGCAGACGTTCTTTGCGAGCCATGCGGCGATGGCGGAGAGGAGCCCCATGGGAAGGGCTAGGCGGTAGGATAGGGATTAGGAATTGAGTCAAAAGGGAGCTCGAGGCGACAGCCTTCGAGCTCCTTCCTTATTCCTTATCCCCAATCCCGCCCATCTACGCCAATCCTCCGATCTAACCGCGCCCAATCCTTGCACTGCGCACCAGTCTGCTAGCTCCAAATCTCTCCCAGCGATCCGGATCGTAACTGCTTGGAACTCCTCAGCTTCGAGCTCTCAGGGCAGCGCTTCGGAGTCCCACTTCGAAGCGTTCGCGAGGTCGCTCGGGTGGTCGCAATCACGACCATGCCCGGGGCGCCTTCGGTCATCGAGGGAATCATCGATGTGCGAGGTGAGCTCGTGCCGGTATTCGATCTTCGCGGGAGGTTCGGACTCGAGCCGCGATCGCTTTGGCCCACCCAACATCTCGTGATCGCCAACGCTCTGGGGCGCGTCGTCGCGTTCCGCGTAGACCGCGTCGACTGGATGGCCGATGTCGACGATGCCAGCATCGACGACCCGTCGCGCGTCGTTCCCGGCACCAAGCACATCGCCGGAGTCGCCAAGCTCGACGACGGTCTCGTCCTCATTCACGATCTCGATGAATTCCTCTCCCAATCGGAAGCCGCGCAGCTCGACGCGGCCATGCAAGCGATGGCTGCGAGCGCAGGCGCGGAGGACACCGAATGACGGCGGTGTGGAGCTCGCCCGCATTGGATGAAGTGGGGCGGGTGTTGCAGCAGCAGACCGGTCTCGTGTTCCCAGATACGCGTCGCGACATCGCGGAGGCAACGATACGAAGCGCGATGGCTCGCGTTGGGCTATCCGACCTCCGACGCTACGCCGATCTACTCGGCGAAGGCGGCGCCGCCCTCGACGAGCTGGTGGCGGAGCTGACGGTGGGCGAGACGTATTTTTTTCGCGAATCGGCGCAGCTGAACTTCATCCGCGACACGATCATCCCCGACATTCTGCGCCGCGCTGGCAATGCGCACACGATCCGCATCTGGAGCGCGGGCTGTGCATCGGGGGAAGAGCCCTACTCGTTAGGCATTTTGCTGCACGAGATGCGATTGGCCGATCGGGCGCGGATCCTTGGAACGGAGATCTCGCGCCCGAGGCTTGCTGCCGCCAGACAGGGACGCTACGGGAAGTGGTCGATGCGGGGTGTTCCCCAGGAGATCGTCTCGCGCTGGTTCACTCTCCGCGGCGCGCACTACTTGCTCGATCCGACGATAAGACGGATGGTCGACTTCCGCTATCTCAATCTCGCGTCCGACAGCTACCCGGCAAGCAGTACAGGTGTCTGGGGCATGGATCTCATCCTCTGCCGCAACGTCCTGATCTACTTCGACGCCGACACCGTTCGCGCCGTCGCCGGCCGCCTCTTGAGCTCGCTCACCGACCAGGGCTGGCTCATACTCGGCGCCTCCGATCCGATGATCGGCGAGATGGTGGAATGTGAAGTGGTAATGACGGGGGCGGGGTTGGCGTACCGGCGTCGGGAAGCGGGAAGCAAACATCGGGACTCGGGACTCGGGACTCGGGACTCGGCTCGTGGCGATCAAGTACATCTCGCCGAAGTCCCGAGTCCCGAGTCCCGAGTCCCGAGTCCCGATGCGCTACCTCATCCTCCCCGCTCGGAGATCAACAACGAGCTGGTCTCTTCGTACCGCGCACGCGACTACTCGCGCGCGGCCGAGCTGGCGCGGGCGGTGTTGCGAGAAATGCCTGACGAGGCGAAGGCGTGGATCTACCTCGTCCGGTCGCTGGCCAACGGAGGAAAGATCGAGGAAGCGAGTGCTGCATGTCGACAGGCGCTGGCGCGGCATCCGCACTCCGCCGAGCTGGCGTACCTGCACTCGCTCCTCCTCACGGAGTCTGGACGGCCGGGAGATGCCGCAGCCGCGGCCAGACGCGCGCTCTACCTCGACCGCACGATGATCGTGGCCCACATCGCGTTAGGCTCGGCGCTCGCGCGGAGCGGCGACCCCGTTGGTGCGCGCCGTGGCTTCGCCAACGCTGAAGAGCTGCTCGGGCGCATGGAGCCGCGCGAGATAGTTCCGGCCTCCGATGGCGAGAGCGCGTTCCGTCTGCGCGAGATCGTGCGTGCGCAGGGATCATTGCTTCGAGGTGATGCCGCATGACGGAAACTGGGCGGCGCGATACTGCCACCGTCGACTGGGCCGACATCCGCCGGCGACTCGACGACGCACGCGAGGGGCTGCGCGACACGGTACGCGTGACTCCGGAGCAGGCGCGGGAAATTCTCAACGAGCGGGCGCGCGAGCTGGCGCGATCGCCACGCCGGAGGAGCGTCGCTGCTGAGCGCGAAGTGGTGCTGTTCGCGCTCGCCGAGCAGCGCTATGCACTCGAGTCTCGCTATGTCGTCGAGGTCGCGCGGCTCCAGGATATCGCACTGCTGCCCGGCGCCGAGCCACCAGTGATCGGCGTCGTCGGTTGGCGAGGGCGGCTGCTCACCGTCATGGATCTGCGGGCGATTCTTGGACTCTCCCCGAGCTCGCTCGGCGGCTCGAGCCGATTGATCGTGCTCGGTGATGCGCGTCCCGAATTTGGCATCGTAGCCGATACAGTCGAGGAGATGACGACGGTCTCGGACGGCGCGGTGCGTGTACCCGAGCGCGGAATACAAGTGAACGATCGCTACGTGCGCGGCGTGGCGCTCGACGCAGTGTTGATGCTCGACGCAATGGAGTTGCTGCGCGTCGACGAGGACGCGAACAACGGAGAATCGGAGCGATGACGACTTCTGTCGGCCGCCGGATCGGTCAGGGATTCGCGGTCATCCTGGCACTAGTGTTGGTGGTCGCCGCCAGCGGTTTGTGGGCGCTGAATCGCACGTCGGCGCGCTACACGGAGGCTGTGCGCGCGTCGCGCAACCTGCTCCACGAGGCGCGGGAGGCGGAGTCGGAGACGCGCTACGGCGCGATGTGGTTCCTCCGCTATCAGATCACGCCTAACGAGCGCTACGCCCGGCTGCGCGACAGCGCGGTGGCAGCGGCGCGGGCGACACTAATGGGGCTGGCCGAGAGTCCCGATGCCGCCAGCACACGGGGCGCGTGGCAGACAGCGCTGGAAGCGCTCAACGAGTGGGATGAGGCGTCGCGACAATCGATGGCCGCCGCGCGCGCCGGCAATGTCGCGGAAGCCGAGCGACTGCGGACGACTGTGTCGGAGCCGCTGCTCGACCGCATCGACGAATCGGTACTCCGCGGCATCGCGGAGGCGCGTGACCGCGCCGATACGGCCGTCACGGCCGGCGACTCATTGACGTCGAACACCCGGACGGTGCTCGTCTTCGGTGGACTCCTGGCGCTGTTGAGTGGTGTGTTGGTGGCGATACTCCTCACGCGCAACATCCGCCGTCCGCTACAGGAAACCAGCAACGTGATCGTCAGCAGCTCGAGTCAGATTCTGGCGGCCGCGACGCAGCAGGCGGCGGGCGCCAATCAGTCGATGGCCGCGGTGACGGAGACCGTTGCCACCGTCGATGAAGTGGCGCAGACGGCGGAGCAGGCGTCGCAGCGCGCCAAGCTCATGGCCGAGATGGCTCAGCGTGCCGCCGACATCGGTCGGACGGGGCGCAAGGCCGTGGACGACTCCACCGAGATCATGGTGGGAGCGCGAGCGCAGGTCGAATCGATCGCCGAAAGTATTCTGGCTCTTGCCGAGCAAGCGCAGGCGATCGGCGAGATCATCGCCGCGGTAAACGAGCTCGCCGAGCGTACGAACATCCTCGCATTGAACGCGGCGGTGGAGGCGGCACGCGCGGGCGAGCACGGCCGGGGATTCGCGGTGGTCGCGGCGGAGGTGAAGAGCCTTGCCGAGCAGTCAAAGAAGTCGACTGTCCAGGTGCGACAGATATTGGGTGACATTCAGAAGGCAACGTCGAGCGCGGTGATGGCCACGGAGCAAGGGACGAAGCAGGTCTCCAAGGGCGTCAAGCAGGTGCAGGAGGCGGGGGAGACGATACGCGCGCTAGCGGAGTCCGTCGGGCAGAGCGCGCAGGCCGCGGCACAGATCGTAGCATCGGCCGGCCAACAGGCGATCGGCATCGAGCAGATTCGTCAGGCAATCTCCAGCATCCATCAGGCGACGCAACAGAATCTCGCGGCCACCAAGGAGACCGAGAGCGCCGCGCAAAACCTTACCACTGCCGGCCGGCGCATGGTCGAGCTGGTAGGCATCGACGTGCCGGCGACGGCACGAACGGGATGACGCAGCAAGATCTTGCGGCACGGCTGCTCGCCACGTTCGTGGCGGAGCTCGACGAGCAAGTGCGCACGCTGAATGCGGAGCTGCTCGCGCTCGAGTCGACGCCGGAAGATCGTGAGCGTCTGCAGTCAGTCTTTCGCGTGGCGCACACGCTCAAGGGCGCGGCGCGCGCCGCGAACGTACCGGTGGTCGAAGACGTGTGTCATCGGCTCGAGTCGCTGTTGGCGGATGCGCGCGATCGCCGAAAGGCGCTCGACCCCGCCTCCTTTGCGACGCTCTACGCGGCTGCCGACGCGCTAGCCGACGCGGGACGGCGTCTTCGCGCGGGCGAGTCGCTGGACGATTCGCCCTTGGGGGCGCTGGCGGCGCGTCTTCGTCGAGGTGAGTGGCCTGGTCGTGCCGCTCCTACATCGGTCGTTCCGCCCACCTCGCCGTCGAGCGCCGCGACTCGTCAGGCAGATCCAACGCCACCGCTCTCGCAACCGGCGGTCAGCAGCGCCGCGTCGACATCAGCGGATGACCAGGTTCGCATCCCGTCCGAGAAGCTCGACGCACTCTTGGCTACCGCCGGACAGCTGCTGGTGGGTGTGCAGCGCACCGAGGAGACTCGGGAGCAGATTGCGGATCTTCAGGAGGTGAGCGCGCGCGTGGCGGCGCAGTGGCGTCGCCACGATGGACGGATACGGGAGACGCTGGAGCGTGCCGGAGTGCCGCGTGAAGTGATGTCGGCGGTGGCGGGGCTGGACTCCGACATTCAGCAGCTGGTGCGCGATGCGATGCGGATCGCGCAGCGCACCGCGCAGGAATCGCGCACACTCAATCTCCTGTCGAACGATGTGATGGAGCGAGTGCGCCTGCTTCGGATGCGGCCGCTCTCGGAGGCGTTCGAGACGTTGCCGCGTGCCGTGCGCGATGTGGCGGCGGCCACCGGAAAGGAGGTCGAGCTTCAGCTCGATGGCGGCGAGATCGAAGCCGATCGCGTGATCCTCGATGCACTGCGCGAGTCGCTCCTCCATCTCGCCCGCAACGCGGTCGACCACGGGATCGAGATGCCTGACGAGCGCCTGCGCCGCGGAAAGCCAAGGCAGGGCACCGTCCAAGTTCGCGCTGGCGTACGCGGAGATCAGCTCCAGGTTCGGATCACCGATGACGGGCGAGGACTCGATCTCAGAGCGATCCGCTCGCGTCTCACCTCCCTCGGACGCGACGTGCCGGCCGACGATGCATCCCTGGTGCAGGTGCTGTTCGAGGGCGGTTTCTCGACGAGACGCGATGCGACCGAGATTTCCGGGCGTGGTGTGGGACTCGATGTCGTCCGGGTGACGATGGCGCGCGTACGCGGCACGGTCGACGTGACGTGGACCGAGGGCGAAGGGACGACCTTCACGCTTCTAGCACCGCTGACGCTGGCCACCGTACGCGCGATGCTCGTGGGCGTGGGATCACAGGTAATGGCCATCCCCACGGGCGTCGTCGAGCGATTGATGCGCTTGAGCCCGGACGAAGTTCGACGGATCGACGGTCAGCACGTCCTCGCCACACCAGACGGCCCCGTGCCACTGGCGACGTTGGCGCGATTGCTCGGACCTCCGCTCCCGGAGCGGGCGATCGAAGGGCATCTGTTGGTCGTTTTACTCGCGGTCGGTCGCCGTCGTGCCGGCGTCGTCGTGGACGAGCTCTTCTCGGAAGAGGAGCTGGTGATTCGACCGCTCGAGCGACTGCGTCGGCCCATCAGCCGGCTCACCGGCGCCGCACTGCTACCGAACGGACGCGTGGCGCTCGTCGTGAATCCGAGCGCGCTCGTCAGGTGGGGTGCAATGCGAGATGCCACGACGGCACTGCAGCTGTCCGCCGAGCCGGCGCCGAAAGCGCGGCCCGCGCGTCGTCGTATTCTCGTCGTCGACGACTCCCTCACGACGCGAACGCTGGAGCAGAGCGTCCTCGAAGCGGCGGGTTACGAGGTGCTCACCGCCGTCGATGGGTCCGACGCCTGGCGCGTGCTCCAGGAGCGCGGCGCCGATCTGGTGGTGAGCGACATCGAGATGCCACGGATGGACGGCTTCGCACTCACCGAGGCGATCCGCAAATCGCGGCTTTCCAGTCTGCCGGTCGTATTGGTGACATCGCTGGAGTCGCCGGAGCACCAGGCACGCGGGCTCGAGGTCGGCGCCGATGCTTACATCGTCAAGTCGAGCTTCGACCAGGCATCGCTGCTCGAGACCATCCGCCAACTCTTGCGATGACGCCCACCGCTCCGATACGGGTGCTCGTGGTCGACGATTCGCCGACAATCCGCACCTTGCTGCGCGCCATGCTCGAGGAAGACAGCGGCATCAAGGTAGTGGGCGAGGCGGCCGATGGCGCCGACGCCGTTCGTCAGGCGGTGAAGCTCATGCCGGATCTGATCACCATGGACGTGGTGATGCCGCTGATGGATGGACTCGAGGCAACCAAGGAGATCATGATCTCGGCCCCAACGCCGATTCTCATCGTTGCCGCGGTGGAGAACCGGAGCGCCATGGATCTTTCCTTCGACGCCACGCAGGCCGGCGCATTGGGTGTCGTAGCCAAGCCGGAGAATCCGCTTGCCGCGGGCTTCGCGGAAAAGCGCGAGGAGCTGTTGTCCATGGTGAAAGCCATGGCGCAGGTGAAGGTGGTACGACGATGGGGGTCGCGGCCGGGCCGCCTAACGAGTCGGACCGACGGCGCGGCGCTCCCTTCCGTTTCGGCGGAAGACCGGCAGGTGGTGCTCATCGGGACGTCGACGGGCGGACCGGCTGCGCTACGGCGAATCTTCATGGATCTGCCGCGCGACTTCGCTGCCCCGGTACTGGTGGTGCAGCACATCGCTCGCGGGTTCGTGGCGGGGTTGGCGTCATGGCTCAACGCCGGATGCTCTCTGCACGTCAAAGTAGCGGAGGAGGGAGAGGACCTTTTGCCGCGCACCGTCTACCTGGCGCCTGACGATCGCCACCTCGGGCTCCGTAGCGACGGGCGCGCTCTGATCTCCGATCGCCCGCCGATCGGCGGCTTCAGACCCAGCGCGACATTTCTCTTCGAGACAGCGGCGGAAGCGTGCGGGTCCAAGGCGGTCGGCGTCATCCTCACGGGAATGGGAAACGATGGAGTTGCCGGGCTCAAGGCTCTTCACGGCGCGGGGGCAACGGTACTGGCTCAGGATGAGCGTTCATCCATCGTATACGGCATGGCCCAGGAGGCGGTGAAAGAAGGAGTCGTCGACAGCGTGCTTCCGCTCGAGTCGATCGCGTCAAAGCTCACCGAGCTGGTGAGCGGAGTGCGCGCATGAGCCGGATTCTGATCGTCGAGGATAGCCCGACTCAGGCAACGCTGCTGGCTTCGCTGCTGGAGGAAGCGGGACATGAGACCGTCACCGCGCCCCACGGTGAGGCAGCGCTGACGCTGGTCCGTGACGAGCCGTTCGATCTGGTGATGAGCGACATCATCATGCCGGGATTGAGCGGCTATGAAGTCTGTCGGCGTATCAAGCACGAGCTCGGCAAGTACGATCTCCCCGTGGTGCTGCTGACCGGGCTGAGCGATCCGCTCGACATCGTTCGCGGTCTCGAGTCGGGTGCTGACAATTACATCACCAAGCCATACGAGCCCGTGCATCTGGTCAATCGGGTGAATCACGTACTGGCCAACAGCGAGCGGCGGAAGACGGCGAGCAAAGATGATGGCGTCCCGGTGGAGTTCATGGGTGAGCACTTCGTCATCACCGCGGAAAAGGAACAGATCCTCGATCTGCTCATCTCGAGCTACGAGGAATTGGTGCGCACGAACCGCGTGCTCGAATCGCGCACCCTGGAAGCGGAGCAGGCGCGCAAGGATGCCGAAGCGGCCAACAAAGCGAAGTCGGAGTTTCTGGCGATGATGTCGCACGAGCTCCGCACGCCGCTCAACGCCATTGGCGGCTACGCGCAGCTCATCGAAGACGGCGTGAATGGACCGGTCACACCAGAGCAGCAAAAGAGCTTGAGTCGCATCCGAGCGAACCAGGAGCATCTACTCACGCTCATCAACGACGTCCTGAACTTCGCGCGCATGGAATCGGGCCGCGTGACGGTCCAGCCCACCGATGTTCCGGTCGACGCGACTCTCTCGGGTGCGGTCGAGCTCATCCGTCCGCAGCTGGAAGCGAAGAAGCTCAAGTACGAGTACCAGGGAGGGGACCGCGGCGTGACGGTATTCGCCGATCGGGAGCGCCTGCTGCAGATCATTCTCAACCTGCTGACCAACGCCGCGAAGTTCACCGACGAGGGCGGCCGCATCACGCTCGGCTGGCGGCGAGAGAACGGGATGGTGGCCATCGAAGTGCAGGATTCCGGAATCGGCATCCCCGCCGACAAGCTGGCCACGATCTTCGAGCCGTTCGTGCAGGTCGAGAGCAGGCGGGCGGCTACCCGTGAGGGAGTCGGACTGGGCTTGGCAATCAGCCGCGAGCTCGCCCGAGCGATGAACGGCGAACTGGTTGCCGAGAGCAAAGTTGGCGAGGGCTCGACATTTACGCTCACTTTGCCCTCGAACGGAGCCTAGTTTTCGGAGCGTTTATCGAACGGCTGTTCGTCCCTCCGCCCCGCGCTCCGTCCCGAAAACATTTCGGGTCCATTTTACGTGTAATACTAATGAAGGGGTCCTGACCGTACTCTGACGGCCGATGTGGCTTGTCGACATACGGGCAAGCCCTAGCTTGACTGTCCCGTCGCATCGGTGTGTACGCGCCGCGACGCGCCTAACTGCTCCCCTATGAAGCTCTCCGACATTTCGATCTCGCGTCCCGTGCTGACCACCATGCTCAGCGCGGCGCTCGTGCTCTTCGGAGCGATCGGTTACACCAAGCTTTCCGTCCGCGAATTCCCGGACGTCGATCCGCCGATCATTTCCGTCTCGACGTTCCTCCGCGGCGCGAATCCGCGTGTGATGGAGTCGGCGGTGACCGACATCCTCGAAGAGGAGCTGAGCACCGTCCAGGGGCTGCGCACCATCACCAGCTCGAGTCAGGAGCAGTTCAGCAACATCACCCTCGAGTTCACGCTCGATCGAAGCGTCGAGGAAGCGGCGCAAGACGTTCGCGACAAAGTTTCGCGCGTGCGCGGCCGCCTTCCCGAGGAAGTTGACGAGCCCGTTGTCGCCAAGCAGGACGCCGACGCGCAGCCGTTCTTCTTCCTGGCGCTCTCCGGCGACAACTACAATCTCATTCAGCTTTCCGACATCGCCGATCGTCTGGTGAAGACCCGCCTGCAGTCGCTGTCGGGCGTTGGACGCGCGCAGATCTTCGGCGAGCGTCGAATGTCGATGCGGGTGTGGCTGGCGGCGCCGGAGCTGGCTGCCCGCGGTCTCACCGTACAGGATGTCGAGAGCGCCATCCGGAGCCGGAACGTCGAGGTGCCGGCCGGCCGGATCGAATCCGACCGCCGCGAGTTCACTGTCCGCTCGTTAGGCGAGCTCAAGACACCGGAAGAGTTTGGCGAGCTGGTCGTCTCCAGCCGCGACGGTCAGCTGGTCAAGCTCAAAGACGTTGCCCGCGTCGAGCTCGGACCCGAGAGCGACCGCAGCACACTCCGTTACAACGGCACGCCCGCGGTCGCCATCGGCGTCATCCGTCAATCGAAAGCGAATCTGGTCGAAGTCGCCGACGCGATTCACCGGGAAGTGCCGCTCATACAGGCATCGTTGCCGCCCGGGGTGGAGCTGCACGCAGCGTTCGACCAGTCGGTGTTCGTGAAGCGGTCGATCAAGGAAGCGGAAGAGACGCTGCTCATCGCCGGCGTGCTGGTCGTAGCGATCATCTTCCTCTTCCTGCGCAATCTGCGGGCGACGGTGATACCAGGTCTGGCGATTCCAACCTCGATCGTCGCCGCCTTCGCCATCATGTATTTCCTGGGCTACTCGATCAACAACTTCACGCTCCTGGCGTTGACGTTGGCGATCGGCATCGTGGTCGATGACGCGATCATCGTGCTGGAGAACGCCTACCGGCATCAGGAAGAGCTGCACGAAGATCCGGAAACCGCGGCGGTCAACGGCACGCGCGAGATCGGGTTTGCCGTCATCGCCACCACGATCGCGTTGGTTGCAGTGTTCACGCCGCTGGCGTTCCTGCAGGGCACCACCGGCCGGTTGTTCAACGAGTTCGGCATCGCACTCGCCGGCTCGGTACTCATCTCGGGCTTCGTCGCGCTCACCCTCACACCGATGCTCTCGGCCAAGATCCTCCGCGTGCCGAAGAGTCACGGCCGAATCTACCGCGGGCTCGAGCGTGGGTTCGAGGCAATCGCCAATGGATACGCTCGCTTCCTCGAGCGCGCGCTTCGGTATCGGTGGGCGACCGTCGCCGGCGGCGCGGTGATCGTTCTACTCTCCGTGTTCGTGTTCCGCGCACTCGAGCGCGAATTCGTTCCCGCGGAAGACCGCGGATTCTTCGTGATCTTCAGCGTGGCACCGGAGGGTGCGTCGCTGGGCTACACCGATGGCTATCAGCGCCGGGTAGAGGAAGTCCTGTCGCGCACCAAGGACATCAAGAGCTACTTCAGTGTCGTCGGATTCGGTGGTCGTGTGAACAGCGGCATCGTGTTCGTCAGGCTCAACGACTGGGACGATCGCGATCGCTCGGTGCAGGAGATCATCGGCGAGGTGCAACCTCAGCTCTTCGGCATCCCTGGGATGATGGCGTTCGCCAACAACCCACCGGCGTTCGCGTTCGGCAATCCCGTTGCCTTCGTCGTCAGGCATCCTGACTTCGACTCACTACGCGTCGCGATGGACAGACTGAAGGAGGCGGCGGGAAAGATTCCGGGGCTGACGAACGTCGATACCGACATCCGCTTCAACAAGCCCGAGCTCACGGTGAGCTTCGACCGCGATCGCGCGGAGGATGTCGGTGTCTCGGTGCGCGATGTCGCCGGCACGTTGCAGACGATGCTCGGATCGAGCCGCGTGAGCACGTTTACGCGCGACAACAAGCTGTACGACGTGATGGTTCAGCTGGCGCCGCAGGCACGGGCGACGCCGAGTGACATGACTGGTTTGTTCGTCCGCGGGCGTGACGGTGAGCTGGTGCAGCTGAGCGCCGTGGCGAGAATCGATGAAGGGATCGGCCCGCGACAGCTCAATCATTTCAATCGCGTGCGATCCTTCACACTCACCGCCGGCCTCAAAGAAGGATTCACGTTAGGCGCGGCGCTCGATTCGCTGAATCGAATCGCACCGGGAGTCACACCGCGCGGAAGCAGCTTCGAGCTGGCGGGCGAATCGAGGGAGTTGAAGGAGAGCGGCAACGCGCTGTACGGTGCGTTCGCTCTTGCGCTCGTGGTCGTGTTCATGGTGTTGGCATCGCAGTTCGAGTCGTTGGTGCACCCGTTCACCGTGCTGCTCTCGGTGCCGCTGGCCGTGGCCGGCGCGCTCGGTACCCTGCTCCTGGTGAATTCGACGCTCAATCTGTACAGCCAGATCGGGATGATCCTGCTCATAGGTCTGGTGACGAAAAATTCGATCTTGCTGGTCGAGTACGCCAATCAGCTGAAAGCGCGAGGGCTCGCCACCGTAGAAGCAGTGCGCGAGGCGGGGCGCATCCGCCTGCGCCCGATTCTCATGACGTCGGTTGCGACGATCATGGGTGCGCTCCCGATCGCGCTCGGCTTGGGTGCCGGCGCGGCCAGCCGCCGCCCACTCGGCTACGCGATCGTCGGTGGCTTGCTCTTCTCGACAGTGCTCACGCTCTTCCTGGTGCCCTCGGTGTACGTGCTGCTCGATGCGGTGCGCAGTCGTCGTGCCGTCGTCGCGCCGCAACTGGTGCCGGCGGAGGGCGACTGATGTTTGGGTTGTTGTTGTTGCTGCAGGTCACGGCGACTGATTCGCTTCCGCGGATCACGCTCGATGAGGCGCTGCGCCGATCGCTGCGCTCGGACCCCGAATACGTCGCGGCCGAGGGCGCGGTTGGCAGTGCCTCTTGGGCGCGCCGGGCGGCGTGGTCGGCAATGTTTCTTCCGACGATCAACGCGACATCGAACGCCAGCAAGTTCTCCACGCCGCAGTTCAACTTCGGCACCGGACTCCAGCAGGATGTCGCCGTCAGCGCGCAGGTGGATGCGCGCTACGATCTCTTCCTCGGCGGGCGCAAGATGGCGGAGCTCAGGCGCTCGCGAGCCGAGCTCCAGCGGGCGCAGGCGCGCGAGCTTGAAGAGCGGTACGACGCCGGATTTCGCACCGAGCGCGATTACTACAACGTACTCGCGCAGCAGGAGCTCGACCGCGTTTCCGCCGAGCGTGTGAGGCGTGCGCGGGAGCAGATGGTAGTGGCGCGTGCGCGCGTGCTGTCAGGCGCGGCGGTGGCTACGGACTCTCTTCAACTGATGCTGGAGTTGAACGAGGCGCTGGTCGAAGCGCTGCGACAAGCGGTCGCGGTTCGCGTGTCGCGCCTACAGCTCGGCAGGCGCGTGGGAATGGATGGGCCGGTGCAGGCCGAGCCACTGGCCGAGAGCGGGCCGGGCGATCTTCCGATGACGCTCGAGCAGGCAATCACCGAATCCAAGCAGAAAGGCCCGGCGGTGCTCGCCGCGCGCGCGGCGGAACAGGCCGCCGGCGCTCAGGTTCGTGCGCAGCGCGGCTTCTATTTTCCGCAGCTGGCGGTCACTGGAACGAGCAGTGCGTTCGACGATCGATATTTCCCGCAGGCAACCACGCGGCAGTCGCTCACGCTCTCCATCAGCGTTCCAGTCTGGAACAATGCGCAGCGTGAGTTCGCCATCGAGCAGGCGAAGGCGCAGCGAGAGGTTGCGCGCGCGACTCGTCTCGATGTCGAGCGCGGCGCCGAGCGGGATGTGACGTTCGCCTACGAGGCGTACAATACGGCGCGTGCGACGGTGCAACTTCGGGAGACCGGGCTGCTCGCGGCGCGCGAGAACTTCAGGGTGCAGGAGACGCGCTACAAGGCCGGCGCGACGCCGATTCTCGACTTGCTCGCGGCGCAATTGCAGCTTACGGAGGCCGAATCGAATCTCGTGCAGGCGCGCTTCGCAACGCGTCTGGCACTGGCCGAGCTCGAGGTGTTGTTGGGCCGACGGCTCTTCAATGACAGGATCACACCGTGAGATCGACATATTTATTCGCCGCGGCGGTGGTCGCGCTCGCGGCGTGCAAACCCGCCGATAGCGCGAACGCGCCGGGCGCGGGCGGCGCTGGTGGGCGCGGCCCGAACGGGGCCGGCGGCGGGCCGCCCGCCATGCCCGTCGAGGTTGCGATTGCCAAGCAGGACACAGTCGTCGATGCGATCAACGCAAAG
>DATFBY010000159.1:0-12935 GCA_035253585.1 Gemmatimonadaceae bacterium
AACGTGGTGGTTCTTTTTTACGATCCCGGTCATTGGGATCACCTGGGGATTCTTGAACGATTGGAAGGGTGATCGGCGATAGTTGTCGCTGATCGAGATCGACGGAGCTCGAGCCCGGCCGCCAGCGGCTGGGCTTTTGTATATGAGGAGGATGAATGCGGAGTGAATGGGAGAAGATGGTCGCCGGAGAGCTGTACGATCCGCTGGATCCCAAGCTGGTATCAGCTCGTGAGCGGGCACGCGATCTTTGTCAGGCCCTGAACGTGACACGTGAAGGCGAGACCGCAAAGCGCCGCGACATTTTGCGAGAGCTGTTCGGCACCGGCGGCGACAGCGTCTGGATGCAGCCGCCATTCTTCTGCGACTACGGTGTGAACATCGAGTTGGGCGCGCGTGTCTTCTTCAACTTCAACTGCGTGGTGCTCGACGTCTGCCCCGTTCGCATCGGCGACTACACGCTCATCGGCCCGGCGGTACAGATCTACACGCCGATGCACCCGTGGAATGCGGAGCTCAGACGGAAAGAAGAATTCGGGAAGCCGATCGAGATCGGTTCCGACGTGTGGATCGGCGGCGGCGCGATCATCCTACCTGGCGTGCGTATCGGAGCGAAAGCGGTGATCGGAGCAGGGAGCGTGGTGACTCGCGACGTTCCGGATGGCGTATTTGCCGCGGGAAACCCATGCAGGGTCATTCGTGCAATAACGGAGTAGGGCCCCTCGAGCGCCGCCTAAGTCGCACGGATTTGTAACGGCTGCAAGTAACCACTTGCTTGCAAGACAGCTTCGCGCCATTGTCTACCTCATGGACATGCGCGAAAAGCTCCTCCACGCCGCGGCTCGGGTCTTCGCGCGCACCGGTTTCCGGGGCGCCACCACGCGGCTCATCGCCCAAGAAGCCGGCGTCAACGAGATTACCCTCTTTCGACACTTCGGATCGAAGGAAGCGCTGATCCAAGCCGCACTCGCTCACATCGGACTCGGCGTAGGCTTGGTCAAACTGCCCGACAATCCGACGAACCCCGGGCGCGAGCTCAACGAGTGGGCGACGGCGAAATTCACCCACTTCTACGAGCAGCGCTCCCTCGTTCGACGCGTGCTCGGCGAAGTCGACGAACGACCGGACATCCTCGCGCTGATCAACGAGAAACCGGACGGATCAGCGTGCGAGCTGCGCGAGTATCTGGAGCCCCTTCAGAAGCGCGGACTCATCGATGCGAAGGGAGATCTCGAAACCGCCTCGTGCATGCTCATCGGCGCGATCTTCACTGAAGCGATCACGCGGGACATTCTGCCCGACATGTACAAGCAAAGCGCCGATGAAACGATCGGCCGGTACGTGCACCTGTTCCTCCGCTCGCTCGGCCTCCGCTCGAGACCAGCCCAGCGGCCGAAGGTGAAGCGCGCGAATCGCGTGCGCTCCCGAGCCCGTAGTTAGCAGAAGACTCGAAACAGCATCTGGACGATGATAGATAGATTGCAGAAGCGCATCATGGCGCGGGCGATCGTCGCCCTGACCCTCGCCCTCGCGAGCGCGACGCACACGGTCGAGCTCGTCGCACAGGAAAGTGCACCGGCGGAAGCCGCACGACGTCTCACACTCGATGACGCGCTGCGGCTGGCCGAGAATGCGAGCGAAGACGTCACCGTCGCGCGCGCTGGCGTGACGCGCGCCAGCGGCCAACGGTACAAAGCGCGAAGTGGCTTCTTTCCACAGCTCTTCGGCTCGGCTTCCTACACGCGCACGCTCAAGTCGGAGTTCCAGGACATCGGCGGGGCGGACGATAGCGACGGCGGCGGTACCTCGACCGAGCCGTGCACCGCCTTCGTGCCGAATCCCGCGCTCCCGCTCGCCAGCCGCGTCGACTCCCTGGAGCGCGCTGTGGAGTGCGCGTCGAATCAGAACCCATTCGCGGCTTTCTCCAACCTCCCCTTCGGGCAGGCCAACAGGTACGAGGTCGGCCTCTCCGTCTCGCAGAACATTTTCACCGGCGGACGCGTGATCTCGCAGTATCGCGCGGCCCGCGCCGGTGAGCGTTCGGCCGAGATCGGACTAACTTCGGCTCGCGCGCAGCTCGTGCTCGACGTCACGCAGGCGTACTATGACGCGGCGCTCAGCGACCGGCTGGTGGACATCGCGCAGGCCACGCTCGCTCAGGCGGAAACGACGCTGGCGCAAACACGCATCGCTCGCCAGGTGGGGAATCAGCCCGAGTTCGAGCTGCTACGCGCGCAAGTCACACGCGACAATCAGCGGCCCGTGCTCATCAGACGGGTCTCCGACCGCGACATCGCCTACACACGGCTCAAGCAGCTCCTCAATCTGCCGATGAACGAGACGCTCGATCTGACCACGTCGCTCGACGACACGACAGTCACCGAGAGCGCGACACTCACATCGCTCCTCTCGGAAACGCCGGACACGTCGACCGAACAGCGGGCGCCGGTTCGTCAGGCGCGGGAGAACGAGACCGCCAATCGCAACACACTGACGGTCGCGCGGTCGCAGCGACTGCCGTCGATCACCCTTAGCTCGCAGTACGGCCGCGTCGCCTACCCGTCAGGCGGTCTTCCCGAATGGGGAACGTTCCGACAGAACTGGACGATCGTCGCCGCGGCACAGGTTCCGATCTTCACGGGCGGCAACATTCGCGGCGACGAGCTGATCGCCCGCGCGAATCTCGACGAAGCACGCGCTCGACTGCAGCAAGTGCGCGAGCTGGCAGCACTCGACACACGCGCGACGCTCTATCGCCTGGCGGCGGCACGCGCTGCATGGCAGGCGAGCACCGGTACGGTGGAGCAAGCAACCCGCGCGTATCAGATAGCCGAGGTTCGCTACCGCGAAGGGATCTCGACTCAAACCGAGCTTTCCGACTCGCGCATTCTGCTGGTGCAGGCGCAGGCCAACCGTGCACTCGCCTCGCGTGACCTCCAAGTCGCGCGCATGCGCCTGGCGCTTCTGCGCGATCTGCCGATCGCCACGCCCGGCGAGCTCGAGCCCGGCGGGCAGTCGGCTGGTAGGGCGCAGTCGCAGCAACAGCCTCAGCAACCTTCAGCACCTCAAGGACAACAGGCCCCTCGTCAGGCGGCCGCCAGCCTTCAGACAGGCTCATTCGGAGTCGCACCATGACACGAACCTCCAACGTCACCGCTCGCCGAACTCTTCTCGCTCTCTTGCTACTTGCTCCAGCGGGTCTCGCTGCCTGTGGTGGAGAGAGCAACGAGGCACGCGCCGAGAACACGCCGTCGGCGATGACGGTCGGACGCGAGAACGTGGCGGTGGTCTCGTTAGGCGATCTGGTCACCGGTCCGACGATATCGGGCTCCCTGGAGCCGCAGCTCGACGCGACGGTGCGGGCCGAGGTCAGCGGCACGGTGCTCGAGGTGCACGTCGACGATGGCGAGTCGGTCACCAAGGGTACACCGCTCCTCCGCATCGACGACTCGGTGCTGCGCGACGCATTCCTCTCCGCGCGCTCGGCCATGCGCACGGCGGAGCAGGCGGCAGTGGTCGCGCGGCGCAACGCGGAGCGCTCCGAAAAGCTGGCTGCGGCCGGCGCGATCGCCGAGCGCGATCTGGAGCAGGCGCGGTGGAACGCCATGAACGCCGAGTCCGGTCTTGCCGACGCGCGTGCCCGATTGGCGAACGCGCAGCAGGCGCTGGCAAAGGCACGTGTGCGCGCGCCGTTCACGGGCATCGTGAGCGATCGCATCGTCAGCGCGGGGGACGTGGTGTCTCCCGGAACCGCACTGGTGACAGTCGTCGATCCGGCAACGATGCGTCTCGAGGGCTCGGTGCCGGCCGATCAGCTGGCAACGATCAGAGTCGGCGCACCGGTGCAGTTCACGGTGAACGGATATCCGGGACGCGACTTCACGGGGAAAGTCGACCGGATCAATCCGACCGCCGATCCGGCGACTCGTCAGGTGCGCGTGTACGTCTCGCTGCCTAACACGGATCGCCGGCTCGTGTCGGGATTGTTTGCCGAAGGACGGATCAACAGCACGACGGTGAAGGGGCTGGTTGCTCCGGCCGCGGCGCTCGACGAGCGCGGCTTACGACCGGCGGTCACACGCATCAAACAAGGGAAAGCGGAACGGGTCGAGGTGACGCTTGGGCTGCGCGATCCCGAGGCGGAAGTTGTCGAGATCAAGGCCGGGCTGACGCCGGGCGACACGGTGCTGCTCGGTGCCGCGCGTGGCATCAGCGCGGGCACGCCGGTGCGCGTCGGCGAAGTACTCGATCAGCCGAGCGCGCAGCGCTGATCGACGAACACGAAGAATCCAGACGACCATGGTAATCTCAGATTTCGCAATCAAGCGGCCGCTGATCACCGTCGTGGTGATGGTGGCGCTGGTCATCTTCGGTCTGGTGGCGCTCATGCGCCTCCAGACCGACGAGTTCCCCGACGTCGCGCCGCCCTACGTCTCGGTCGGCCTCATCTATCCGGGCGCATCGCCGGACGTCGTCGAGAACGAGGTGCTCGATCCGGTGGAGGAAGCGATCGCGTCGATCAGCGGTGTGAAGAAGATGATCGGCTCGGCTTCGGACGGTTACGGGCAGATTCTGATCGAGTTCGTGTTCGAGAAGCCGCTCAACGAGGCGACGCAGGACATTCGCGACGCGATCTCACTCGTGCGGGCCGATCTGCCTGACGAGTTGGAGGAGCCGGTCATTCGGAAGTTGAACGACACCGATCGGCCGATCGTGTCGTTGGCGCTCTCGTCGACGTCGCTGACGTCCGCCGAGCTCACCAGACTCGCCGATCCGACCATGACGCGCGAGCTGCGCTCGATCCCGGGCGTCGCCGAAGTGGCGGTCATAGGGAAGCTGGAGCGCGAGCTCACGGTGCAGATCAAGCCCGAAGAGTTGAACGCGGCTCGGGTCGGTGTTTCGGAAGTCGTGCAGGCGCTCCAACTGCAGAATCTCGCTGCACCCGTAGGGCGCATCACCGGTCCGCTCGAGGAGCGTTCGATCCGTTTGAAGGGGCGGATGGAAGACCCGATGGAGTTCGCGCAGCTGGTCGTCGCCGAGCGCAACGGGCAGCTCATTCGGCTGGGCCAGGTGGCGGACATCATCGATGCGACGGAGGAGCAGCGCAGTCTGTCGCTCTACAACGACAAGGAAGCCGTCGGCATCGACATCAAGAAGTCCAAGGGGTACAGCACCACAACGGTGAGCGATGAGATTCGCGCGCGAGTCGAGAAGGTTCGCCCGACACTCCCGCCCGGGACGACGATAGACATCGTGCGCGACGCCGGCACGCGGGTCGAGGCGGCGGTGACCAACGTGCAGGTGATGCTGCTCGAAGGCGCCCTGCTCACCGTACTGGTCGTGTTCGTCTTTCTGAACTCCTGGCGGTCGACTGTCATCACCGGTCTGGCGCTCCCGGTCTCCGTCCTCGCGTCGTTCATCGCCGTCTGGGCACTTGGCTTCAAGCTGGAGACGATGTCACTGCTGGGTCTGTCGCTCGCCATCGGCATCCTGATCGACGACGCCATCGTAGTACGCGAGAACATCGTCAGGCACGTGGAGATGGGGAAAGACCACTTCACCGCGGCGCGTGAAGGCACCGACGAGATCGGACTCGCCGTCGCCGCGACGACGTTCTCGATTCTGGCGGTGTTCGTGCCGATCGCGTTCATGAGCGGCGTCGGTGGGCAGTGGTTCAAGCCGTTCGCGCTCACGATGGCAGCGTCGGTGCTGGTGTCGCTCTTCGTCTCCTTCTCGCTCGACCCGATGCTCTCGGCCTACTGGCCGGATCCACATCGTCCAGAGCACAAGAAAGCTTGGATCACCAGACAGCTCGACAAGTTCAACGGCTGGTTCGACCGGCAGACCGACCGCTATAAGCGCGTGATCGGTTGGGCCCTCGACAATCGGTGGAAGATCGTCGGCCTGGCGGTTGGAACGTTCGTCTTCGCGTTGGCGATGCCGGCGATCAAGATCGGCAACAAGACGCTGGTGGGCGTTTCGTTCTTCCCGAAGGATGATCGCGCGGAGTTCACGATCGCGCTGGAGACACCACCGGGGTCGAATCTGGCGTATACGCGACTGAAAGCCGAGGAAGTCTCGCGGATCGTGCGGGCGCATCCTGAAGTTCGCTACACGTACGTGACGCTCGGTGGCGGTGTTTCGGGCGCCGTCGACGTCGGCAACATCTACGTACGCATGGTGCCGCGCCACGATCGGAAGCTCGGCGCGGAGGACTTCGCGCAGGTCGTGCGTGACGAGCTCAGTCGCATTGCGGGCGTCCAGCTGGCGGTATTCACCAGCGACTTCGGTGGAGGCCGCAAGGAGCTTCAGCTCGAGGTGCGAGGCACCGACCTGGCCGAGGTGACGCAGACTGCCGAGCGGGTGATGGAAGAGGTGAAGAAGGTGCCTAACGCGGTCGACATCGGGTTGTCCAGCAAGGGGCAGAAGCCCGAGCTCGATGTGCAGCTCAAGCGCGGCGTGGCCGGGTCGTTAGGCATTACCGCGGGTCAGGTCGCCCAGGCGCTGCGTCCAGCGTTCGCTGGAATCGACGCCGGCGACTGGGTAGATCCGAGCGGCGAGACGAGGGACGTCTACGTCCGTCTGTCGCCGGACGCGCGTCGGCGCGCGTCGGACCTGCGGCAGCTTCCGTTGGTCATTCCGTCGTCGACGGGCGGACCGCCGTCGACCGTGCCGCTCGGGCAGGTGGCTGACATTCAGGAGTCGATGGGCCCGGCGGTGATCGATCATCTCGATCGCGATCTCGTGTCGATCGTTCAGCTGAACGTCAGCGGGCGATCGACGAGTGAGGTGTATGCCGACATTCAGCGGCGGATCGCGGCAATCCCGATTCCGGCCGGCGTGCAGATCACCGAGGGTGGCGATACCCAAGCGCAGAACGAGGTGTTCACGCAGATCTTCCTCGCGTTAGGCGTGGCTGTGCTGCTGATGTATCTGATCCTGGTGATGCAGTTCGGCTCGTTCCTCGATCCGTTGGCGATCATGCTGTCGTTGCCACTGTCCTTGATCGGTGTGATGCTGGCGCTGTTCCTCACCGGCGGCACGATCAACATCATGAGTCTCATCGGCGTGATCCTCCTGGCGGGGATCGTGGCGAAGAACGCGATCCTGCTGATCGACTTCGCCAAGTGGGCGCGCGAGAAGCAGGGGCTTGGACTGCGCGAGGCCCTGATCGAGGCTGGCGCGATCCGGCTGCGTCCGATCCTGATGACGACGTTCGCCCTCGTGGCGGGCATGTTGCCGGTGGCGCTGGGCCGCGGCGAAGGCGCTCAGTTCCGAGCGCCGTTAGGCGTGGCGGTGATCGGCGGCGTGATCACATCGACGCTGTTGACGCTGGTGGCGATCCCAACCTTCTACGAGATCTTACAAGAGTGGAAGGAGGCGCTGGCGCGGCGCATTGGCCTTCGGAAGAAGCCGGTGCACACGGGGGAGATGGAGATAGTGCCGGAAGCGGGGGACTAGAAGAACCGGGACTCGGGACTCGGGACTCGGGACTCGGCGGGGAAATGAATGCGCCGGTCGGCTGTGCCGACCGGCGCTTCCTTGTGTTCATGCCGAGTCCCCAGTCCCGAGTCCCGAGTCCCGCGCTATTTCCACCGAAACAGTCTCAGCGCGAGTACGAAGCTCACCGCCATCCACGCGAGCAAGATGCCGAGCTCGCCGAGCAGACTCGTCAGGCTGACGCCCTGCAGCATGTTCGCGCGCAGCGCATCGTTGACGGCAGTGAGCGGTAGCGCCTGCACGAATGGCTGAATCGCGGCCGGGAAGTTCGACGCGGAGAAGAACACGCCCGAGAAGATCCACATCGGAAGCATCACCAGATTCGTCAACCCCGATACTCCCTCCATCGTCCTCGCACGCGACGAAACGAGCAGGCCAACCGCGCCGAACGACAGCGCCGCGAACAGGCAGATCGCGCTGAGCTCGAGGATCGAGCCGCGCAAAGGAACGCCGAACACGAACGCGGCAAAGGCCAGCAGCGTCACGACCTCGATCACCAGAATCGTCAGGCGGTTGATCAGGAACGACGACAGGTACTCGACCCGCGACATCGGTGTCGCCGCCAGCCGCTTGAGGACCTTCCGCTTTCGCGCGTCGACGATGGCGAAGCCGAGTCCCCAGATGCCGCTCCCCATGAGATTCATGCCGAGGAGTCCAGGGACGACGAAGTCGATGTATCGAGCGCCCGGCTCGCGTACGATCCGCTCGCCCACCCTCACCGGATCGGCGCGGCCGGACGCGCGCTGAACGGCGTCGTCGACCACGAGCCGCGCCTCGCGGCCCTCCTCGCGTGTCGGATCGTAGCGGTATTCGACGGTGCCGTCGTCACGAGGCGCCGCGACCAGCGCGAGCTCCCCGCTCGTCAGCGCGCGCATGGCGGCAGTGTCGTCCAGCAGACGCGACGTCAGGCGCGTCGAGTCGGCGCGAAGCGCGCGCTCCAATCGATTGGAGCCATCGCCATTGCCTGACACGCGAACCACACCGACGGGAAGAACGTCCGGCGGACGGTTACGAAAGGCGAGGCCGAGTCCCGCCGCCAGCAAGATAGGAAATATCACGACCCAGAAGACGGCTTCCGGCTCGCGCCAGAACTCTCGATACCGGACCAGCGTCAGCTGGACCAGCGACGAGAGCCTCAGCCCAGTACGCTGCTCACTCATCGCGCAGATGCCGTCCAGTGAGAGACACGAACACGTCCTCGAGCGTCGCCGAGTGCGTACGCAGCTCGGAAAGCGCGACACCCTTCTGCGAAAGTGCGGCGAGCAGCTGCGGCACGGTTCGATGAAGCTCGGCTACCTGAAGCACGAAGCTGCCATTCTCGGCTCGCGCACTGCGAATACCGTCGAGCGTCTCCAACCACGCGCTGTCGACGGAGACGCCCTCCTCGGACGCCGCGAACTCCACCATGTGCTCGGCGCCTAACGATTCGATCAATTCGCGTGGTGTGCCGAGTGCCATGATGCGGCCGTGATCCACGATGGCAACCCGGTCGCAGAGGTGCTCGGCTTCCTCCATGTAGTGCGTCGTCAGTACGATCGTTCGGCCTTTCGCCTTGAAGCGCTCGACCAGCTCCCAGAGCTGACGCCGCGATTGGGGGTCGAGACCGGTGGTGGGCTCATCGAGGAAGAGGAGATCTGGATCGCCGGCCAGTGCGCAGGCGACGGCCAGCCGCTGCTTCTGCCCGCCCGAGAGTCCGCCGACGCGCGACCTCGCCTTTTCGTCGAGCTGCACCAGCCCGACGATCTCGTCAGGCGTCGCCCCCCGAGGGTAGAAGCTGCGAAAGAGCGTCACCGTCTCGAGCACGGTGAGCTTCTCGGCGAATTGCGTCTCCTGAAGCGAGATCCCAAGCCGGCTTCTCAGCTCGCGCGCGTCCGTGCGCCAGCGCCTGCCGAGCACGACAACATCGCCGCTGTCAGGCTCGAGGAGGCCTTCACAGATCTCGATCGTGGTCGTCTTGCCGGCGCCGTTGGGCCCGAGGAGACCGAAGCATTCGCCGGGCTCGACTTCGAGATCGAGATCATCGACGGCGACGACGGTCCCGTATGTCTTGCGGAGAGAGTTTACGGAAAGAGCTGGCATCTATGCCTACAGTGCAAATGTGCTTTCGCACATTTGCACTACTGTACGTAACGGAGAATGTCGTAAATGTATCGCACCGCGAAGGCGACGTTTTCGACGCTGACTCGCTCGTCATTTCCATGAACGCCGCGCTGCGAGTCCGAGGTTTCCACTCGAAACGGATCCAGTCCGTACGTGATGATTCCCAGCTTGCGATACGTCGGCCGATCGGTCGCGCCGGTCAGCATCGGGGTCGTCACCAGGACCTTCGGATCCCTTTCCTTCGACGCGCGCTCGATCGCTCGGAAGAGATCCGTGTCGATCGGATTCTCGAGCGGCGTCTTCGGCGCGAGCAACGTTTGAAACGTGACCGCCGGATCATTCACGATGCGCTTGAGTGTCGCCAAGACCGAATCGGGGTTCTGATCCGGCAACAAGCGAATGTCGATCACCGCTGATGCCTCCGGCGGAATGACGTTCGTCTTGTCTGACCCATACAGGCCGGTGGGCGCGATCGTGTTCCGGAGAATCGCGTTCCAGTAGATGTCGTTGGTGAGCCACGTGCGCGCACGTGGATCGCGAATCGCCGCACGCACATCGGCCAGCCACGCGCGCTGCTGGCCGGTGTAGTTGACCGAAATGTCACGGAAGTACCTGGCGACGCCCGGCGTCACGTGCAGCGGCGTCTCGTACTGCGCGATCTTGTGAACGGCCGCAATGAGCCGCGGTACCGGATTCTGTTTTGTCGGACGCGAGCCGTGCGACGGCGTCCCTTTCACCGTCAGCTTCTGCCAGAACGTGCGCTTCTCGGCCACACTGATCCCGAAGTATTCGAGCTTCCCGTTCCGCACAGGATTGTCGCCGCCCTCAGTAATCAGGAATTCGACGTCGCGCAGCAAATCGGGATGTGCGTCGACGAACGCGATCGCGCCGGTGGACGTGAGCTCCTCATCGGAGTTGGCGATGTAGACGATGTCGCGATTGAGCGGCACGCCCGCGCGCTTGAGCGCGAGCATCGCGACCAGATGCACGATCCCTTCGCCCTTCATGTCGAGGGCGCCGCGGCCATACAGATATCCATCCTTGATCGCGCCCGAGAACGGATCGACAGACCAATAGCTCGGCGTGGCCGGAACGACGTCGACGTGATGCACCAGCGCGATCGCTTTCTTGGAGCCGTTCCCCTTGAGGCGTGTGTAGAGATTCCCGTGCGTGGCGCCGAGCTTCGCCGTGTCGAGCACCTGAACCTCGAATCCTTCCTTCTCGAGAATGCCCTTCAGCCATTGGATGCCGAGCATCTCGTTTCCGGGAGGATTGCTGGTGTTGATCTTCAGATATTCGGACAGGAGCGTCACCGCTTCCCTGTTGATCGCATCCCAGTCGAGCTGCCGTCCTCCCTGCTGCGCGGCGAGCGGCGAAACTGAGGCGAAAAGCCCAACCACGGCCGCAAGGAAACTCGTTCGACGCACTGGAAACCTCTGGTTGTAGGGTGCAAACCGGCCCCCAAATCGAGCGCGCCGCACTGTGGAGTGCAATAGCAGTTGCGGGTTCCCTAGCGCAGATTTCGATTGGTCGCTTCCCGCTTCCCGCTTCCGCTTCCCGTGGATGTTCTCGATCGCGCCCTCGAGCGCGGACTGATCACACGCGAGCAGTACGACGCGATTCGCGCGCTCGACGAGCCGACGCCCGGCGCGCCGGAAGCGCCGCGCGGATTCAACTGGATCTCCGTCGCCTACTTCGCCGGCGCGCTCATCGTCATCTTCGCCCTCGGTTGGTTCCTCGCCGATCAGTGGGAAGATCTTGGCGCGTCGGGCGTGCTCGTCGTCTCGCTCGCCTACGCCGCGCTCTTCATCGCCATCGCCTGGAAGATGCTGCGCGACGGCTATCGAACCGCCGGCGGTCTCGCCACGGCACTCGCGGTGGCGACTACGCCCCTCATCTTCTGGGCGATCGAGAATCTCACCGGCTTATGGAGTCCATGGCGGGCCCCGGTCCCGTTCACCTACCACGGCCAGGAGTGGGAGTCGGGCCGCTGGACGATCATACAGCTCGCCACGATCGGATCGGCGCTGTTCGCGCTCAAGCGGGTGAGGTTTCCATTTCTCACCGCGTTCATCGCCGTTCCATTCATAACAATGGCGCTCCCGCTGACCGAGCTGCTCTTCGGCGACCAGTTAGGCGGCTACATGGCTCCGTGGACCGTCCTGCTTTTCGGGACACTGCTGATCGCGGCCGGCTACGCCCTCGATCGCTCCGACGACGAGCGCGAGGGGTTCGCGTTCTGGTTCTATCTGTGCGGCACCTGCGCGATAGCGTACGGCGTCGTCTCCCTGGTCGATCAAGTACGCTGGACGCGTCACCTCGCGCCGCTCTTGGCGATCACGCTCTTCGCGGCATCGCTCTATCTGCGTCAGCGTGTGTTCATGGTAGCCGGCGCACTCACCCTCTTCGCGTATCTGGCGTACCTGGCCGCCGACGTGTTCGAGGACACCGCGCTTTTCCCAATCGCACTGGCCGCGATCGGCCTGCTCATTCTACTGTCGACAGTCTGGCTGCAGCGTACCTACCCGAAGCTCGTCAGGCGCGTGGGCGGCGATCGTGCAGCTCGCCCCGCACTCCCAGGCGGAATGATCACCGTCTTGATACCGGTCGCACTCGCGATCGCGGTTGTCGCACTGCGATATCCCGCCGAGCTGAGCAAGGTACGTGAGTACGACCGGTCGCTGCGGGAAATGCGCCGGCTGGAAGCGAGCGAGCAGCGCGCGGAGGAGATGAGGCGACGTCAGCAGACCGCGCCGCGGCGCTGAGAGAACGCGGACCTCCCGAAACCGCCCGGTGTACAGGCGCGTAAGGTTGATCGCCGCCTCACTGAGTCCTCTTCCATGCTCACCTTTCTTACCTGCGCGCTCCTCGTTCAGGTCGAGATCAACATCGGCCGCAACGAGAAGCCGGACAGCGCGCGCGATGCACGTAGAGAAACACGACGGGATTCGCTGCGCGCTCGGTACGACTCGATCCGCGAAGTTCGCAACCGCCGTCCACCTCGACGCATTGCGGTCACGCCTGAGCATCTGGCGACGGCGTTTCGCACGCCGGCCGCGCGAGACCTGCTCACGCGGGCGCGCCAACAGCGCCTGACGCACGACTCCACCCTCGAGTCCTACGACGCCAAAGCCTATCAGCGCTTTTCCGCCGGCTTCTCCTTCCGAAAGATCGGGCGCGAGCGACTCGCGTTTCGTCACGAAGACGCGGCGCGGGTGCGGTGGCAGCGAGGCCAGGGAGTCCGAATAGACGTCACCGGCTCACGCACGGTCGTGCCGATCGCCGATGCCGACGGCGAGATAGACGGCGGCGCACTGTACCCGATTCCATATCATCCG
>DATFBY010000160.1:0-32982 GCA_035253585.1 Gemmatimonadaceae bacterium
GCGATCGGCAGCGTGATACAGAATCGATCGATTGCCTAGCGCTCGGGGCCCGAACTCCATTCGGCCATCGAAACGCGCGACGATCTTCTTGTCGGCAAGCATACACGCGACGGCGTGCGCCATGTTGTCGGGCCTGTGGACGACCAGATGGGGCCGCGAGGCCAGAGCGGCCGAGATCTCGTCCTCGCTGTACTCAGTACCGAGGAGCATCGTTTCCGCGCGCGCGGGTGCACTGTCGCCGACGGAGAGAGCTGCGCCAACGCAAAGACCGCCGTCGCCCATCGCCGGATATATGAAGATCGACTCGGCGTCGAGTTGTCGTGACAGCGCCATGTTCAGCTTGACGTTGGCGAACACCCCGCCGGCCACCGCCAATCGCGGCCTCGCGCTCGCGTGGCGTCGGGTCAGACGCACCACCTCTCGCTCCAGTAGCGACTGGAAAGCGTACGCGACCTCCTCACGCGAGTAGCCCGCAAGCAGTCGCTTGAGCGGCGGCTTGTAGTTGCGATAGTCGATGTTGAGGGCGCTCAGCTCCCCACGCAGGAACCGCCTGATGTCCGCCATTCGAAAGCGAACGAACCCTTCCGAGTAGTAGCGCTTGTGTAGACGGAATCCGTCCTCGCCGAAGAACGTGGACTCCACCTTTCGCATCAATTCCGGGTTCGGTTTCCCGAAGCCGGCGAGTCCCGTGATCTTGCCCTCGTGGCGGCCTGCTTTGAAACCCAACACCTGCGTGCACGCAGTGTAGAATTGCCCGAACGAGTTGGGATAGTAAAAAGTCTCGAGACGCCGAATCGTGTCGCCGCGTCCATGGGAGAAGGTGATGCAAACATCGTCTCCGACTCCATCCGCGGTGACGACCAGCGCGTCGCCGGTATCGGCGGTTCGATACGCGCTCGCTGCGTGCGCCTCATGGTGCTCGACGTAGAACACCTTAGGCGATATCCCGTATTCCCTCCGAAGAAACGCGCTCACGCGGTCGTAGCGGCTCGCGCGCCAGAAGTAAAACAGCCGATACATCACGCGGCAGAAGTGCGGGATGTAATCGTTCCAGGAATGGAAGTCTCGAACATCGCGGCGGAAGCTCTCCCATGTTTGCGACGCGAGTTCGCTCACATGAAGCCCCGCGATGGCGACGGCGTCGATACTCTTCGCCGGTACCCCGGAGATGCGAATCGCTTCGCGGATAGAGCGCTCCGGCGGATAGCGATTGTCGAGCTTCTTTCGCGAGAGTCTCTCCTCGTTGATCGCCGAGAGCACGCGGCCGTCCCGGACGACGCAGGCTCCGGTCTCGTGCGTCGTTGCGATCCCGAGGACGGTCCGCGGCGCGAGGGAAGGCATGGAAGCGGGCCACTCGCTCAACACCGATTCGGTATTCGCGAAAGTGTACGACCGCCTGACATCTCGGGTCAGACGTGCCAGAAAACGCCGCTTCTGCTCCGCGGACAGATAGTTGTTCGCGAAGATGTCCACCTTCGTGCCGTGTCCGATCCGCTGCGGTTCGGCGAAGTCGGTCAGGTGAAAGAGCAGCGTCAGATAATCGTGGCGGTTGGAGAAGGCGCCAAGCCGCCAGCGGAAGTAGTGGCGACCGAGGTAAAAGGCGTAGCACGGATGGAAGGGCGGCCACCAGGGTCCGATGACCGGGAGCGGGATCTCAAAGAACCGCGCCTCGGGAAAGAGAACAAACGGCTCGCGAAAGAGGCGGTGTATTCCGAGACGCTGGCGCATCTCGAAGGTGGGAAAGATTGACGAATCGTACCGGTAGCCGGTGTCACGCAGTAATTCCAGCGATTCGAAGTCGATCGAATAGCCGGGGGCGCGAAATCCTTCCACGCTCACGCCGAGCGCGTCTTCGATCTTGTGCTTGGAGTCGACGATCTCCGCTCGCTTTTCTCCGCTTGTTAGACGGGTCAGATAGCGATGATTAAGCGAATGGCAAGCGATGCGGTGTCCCGCTCGGAGAAGCGCGTCAACGGCGGCGCGCCTTTCAGGATTGTCGAGATCGCTCGCGATGAGAAAATACGTGGCGGTGATGCCTTCGGCGTTGAAGAAGGCAAGCGATCGATCGACTGCCGAGGTGTAGAAGCGGTCCCCGTCGGCCCGATACGCTCGTCCGTGGCCGCGACAGATCGCGTCCAATCCGTCCATGTCGACATGGCACCACGCGAGGGCGGCCGCTGCTGTCGGTACGACCGCGACAGGCGCCCGCGAGAGATCGCGTGCGAGAGTGCCGCATTGCGACATTGGAACGAAACCTCGGTGACGCCGGGCGCCGCCCGGCGGCGCACATCTGGGGGATGAGAGGAGGTAAACTTAGTTGGTGTGAGCGCTGAGGGACAAGTGGACTGGCAGCAGCCGAAACGGCTCCTGATTGGACGAAAAGTACAAGGCGTCGGACTGTGGACGCACGTCTGCCCCGAAGTAATGCGAGAGGATCCCGCCCAGAATGTTCACCAGCGTCGGGTGCTCACCTAGAATCGCGTCCCCGCCCTCCGGCAGATAGTACGCACCGAATGCACCGAAGCGCTCTCGCAGCGCTTCAGGTCCTGGCAGGGTGTCCAGCTCCATCTGGTGGAGCGACTTCGTGCCGTGGTCGCCCTGAATCACAATGATCGGCTGCGGCGCGGACTCCTTCAGTAACTGCCGAGCGAGGCGCAACGTCAGGGTTTGCACGCATCGCACTTGCGCGAGATACGCTTCACCTTCGCCGGCGAGCTCCGGGATGTCTTGAGGCGCCGCGCGACACTGCGCATCGAGCACGTAGGGCCAGTGGGGCGCCAGAACGTGCGCGAACGCAAACGTGGGCTCGCGGCGCGCCGGAAGCTGGCCCAATGCGTCGAAGGTGCGAAGCACGTGGCTTGATAAATGACTTGAACGCTCGAGGTCCAAGTGGCTAAGGAGCGTCGACATGACGAATGTCCTGCGGAACTCCGAGTCGAATAGCTCCCGCCTGACATCAAAATCCTGAAATGCCCGGAACTCCTCGTCAGCGTGCGGGTTGTGGAGCGTGAGCCGCCACCAGCCCGATGGGAAGAACACGAACCGGTAGCCGCGCTCCTTGAGAAAGCGCGCCGTCCGATTGTGCTCGATCAGATGGCGTGGAACATCATAGCTCCGCTCGCTGCCGCCCGCGGCCGGCTCGAGCCCGGTCATGTGCGCGAAGTTGAGCAGCGACGGCAGCGAGAGCAGGGTCTGCGAGTAATTGCTTCGCAAATTGCGCGGCACGACGAAGCCAAGTTGCCGCAGACTGTCCTCGTACGCGCTGTTGTCGAACCCGAAGCGTTCCTTCAGGATCTCACCATTCGCGAACTCATCCAGGACGATCACGTAGATGTCGCGCCGGGCTGCGGCGTCAACGCGCGAACTCGCTTTCACTCCCACCGGCGCCTGCAGCTGACGCACCAGCGCGCTCGACTGGATTTTCCGCTCCGCCGCGGCGCCATTCCGCCAGACGCTGAGCGATGCCCAGCTCACGACCAGCGCGGACATGACGAAGAGCGCGCGGGTCGCGCCCTCCAGCGCCGGTCGCTTCAGCAAGATCCAACCAGCCAGCGCCGCGCTGATGAGCGCCGCAGCGGCCGCGGTCAGGACGAAGGGGCGCGGAATTGCCGAGTTGAGGCCGCCGACAAAGCGACTAAGCGGGATGAGGTAGAACATCCACGCTACCCCCAACAGGACCAGCAACGCAGCGGCGTGGCGGCGAGTGCGCCCGAGGGCCAGCGCGACAGCCGCATACACGAGCGCGCAGGTGAGCAAGCAGGCCAGGACCGTCGCCAATAGATCGGACAGTATGAACTGTCCTGGATTCGCGGCGGCCAGCGCTAATGCCGGATGCGCCGCGAACAGCAACGGGTAAAGAAGGGACGGGCGAAAGCGCTCGTCTATGGCGTCCCGACGCAAATTCTCAGCGCTGGTTCTGCGACTTGGAGTTGCGGCGGAAGAGCGCGCGGATCTTCGCCCGCACGGAAGTCAACGTGGCACTGACGGCAATGACACCCGCGGCCACGAGTTGTAGGATCAGACTGCCTGCAGAGGGATCGATGTACATCGGTCAACGCGGGGTGTATAGGAACTTGATAGTGGGATGACGAGACCGTGACTGGGTCGTTACGTGTGTCGGGCCATCAAGTTTCCTGCCACACCGTTCGACCCCGCAGTCGCCCCGGGAGTCGTCGTGGCGAACTGATTGTGTTGGCGGGCCTGTTGCGCGCGCGCGTCGTTAGGCGCGCACAGCTCAAGCGTCAGCGCGCGGAAGCGTCGCCAGACGTGTTCGAAAACGATCCGCCAGCCAGCTCGCCTGCGCCTGCTCCGCGATGCGAAGACCCTTTGCCCACGCGTTTGCGGCGGTCGCCGGCTCCGTGTTCTGGTACATCGCTCCGAACAGCTCCAGACACTGCGCCATGCGCAAATGATCCTGCGCGTTCGAGAACAGTCCGAGCGCTTCGGCCAACGTATCGAGCGCGTCGGCACGCCTGCCTAGTCGGAACAGCGCGTCGGCGCGATTCTCGAGCGCAATACCCAGCACATCGAGAGCGTTCTCTTCGCGGGCCAGCTGCACGCCTTCGAGTGCCAACGCTGCGCCCTGCTGCGGGTCGTCGGAATCAAGCGTCGCCGCGGCCAGATTCGTGACGGCCAATGCCAAGCCCACGCCGTATCCGACCGACTTCCACGCCTCCACGGATTGACGGAACCATTCGCGCGCCTGCGCGAAATCCTTCTGCTGTGCCGCCACCGCGCCGAGGTTCTGCAGCACCTTGCCCCGCGTGCGCGGACTCACACCTTCCAGCGCCAGCGCATCCTTGAAATGCGCGGTCGCTTCCTGCCAATCCCCGGTCAGCTCGGCGATCGCTCCGAGAATGTTCTTCGCTTGCGCGGCCATATCCACCTGGCGCTTGGCAACCGCGCGCTCGTAGACGCGAGTCGCTTCCATCACCGCGTCGCTCTTCCGCCCACGCCGTCCGGCGAGTCGCGCGAAGCCTAAATCGACTTCCAGCTCCAGCGCTTCATCGTGGCGTTCGGCGGCCTCCTTCTTCGCCGCTTCGAGCTGCGCCTGAACCTTGTCCCACAGTCCGGAGCGCTCGTACACGAGCGCGGAATCGAGGAGATCCCGGCCGCCGCGCTCCATCCCGCCCGTATTCGTCACCACGCTATACCGTATGACGAGAAGTGATCGGTGAGGAAGCGAACCTTGCCCGATGCAGTGTCGCGCCAGGACTTGAGCGATTGCTGGCCATTGGGTCCGTCGAGCCAAACGCCCTTGAGCGACGCAACCATCTCAGGCGTGACGGATGGGCAGTACTTGCTCACGCGCACCACGAACTCGACGGGCGCCGCGAACTGATGGTGAGGTGAATCGCCAACGGTCGCCTCGATCGCAAGCTGATCGCCTGGCGGTCTGCGCAGCGTCACGAGCGCCGGCGTCGAAAGCGAGCCGGCCGGAATCTTGAGCGTAAATGGCGCGAGCTTGACCGTCCCGCCATCCGGGCCGATGTACTTCGATGAAACCGTGTTCGACGAAGTGGCCGGACACGACACCAGCGGACCAGCAGCATCGCCCGCGGCGCTCGTCGAGCCTGCGTCGAGCGTCGTATCGGCTTCGGTGATGATGGTGGATGAGTCGGTCGTGCTCGTCGGGACCGCGGTGGAGACCGAGTCCGGGTTGGCCTGCGCCGAATTCTCACTCGGCGACGTGAGCGAGTCGGAACTGCAGGCGGCGATCACGGCGCCGAGCGCGATCGCGAGCAGCGTTGCGGGGCGGCCCTTCACTGGGAGCTCCTTCAAAGGGGCACTGATCATCGTCGCGACATTCGCGACTCTTGCGTGAAGCGTCCCCGCTTCCAGAGCCCAGCGTCGGGCAGATGACAATATAGACGCGAAGACGCGTCCGAAAACAGTGAGTCCGAGCAACCCGATCGTGCGTGTGACCTAGCGCACAGACGGTTGGCGAAGCCTCATTAGGTCGGCTTCCGCAGCGATTACTGCAAACGCGGGCCAATGCGGGCTCACGACAATGCGCTCGAGCATCGCACGCGCGCCGGTGGTGTCTCCCTCCACCAACTTTAAATTGGCCATCGCGTAGGCACTCGTCGCAACGCGAACCGAGTCCGTTCCCGCCGCGGTCAGTACCGCGTCCTCAGTCGTCCTTCCGGCATACCGCTTCAGATTCTCGTAGTACGACAGATTCTCGCGCACGCGCATGCCATCGGTGATCGACGGAAGGAGCGCCGCGGCCTCGGCATGACGTCCCGCGCGACGAAGTGCGCGATAGCGCCAGTCGGTCATCGCCACGCGAGAATCATCATCGATCGCAATGTCGGAGCAGAGACGTGGCGTTCCCGACGACGTATCGCCGGCTCCACCCGCTCGCCGCTCCGCCTGTGCCATGCACCGGCCGTAGATCTCGGCCGCTTTCTCGAAGCGGCCCAGAAGGTAATATGCGAGCCCGCGGTGGTACTCGATGTCGAAGCTGGTTGAATCGAGCGCATTGCCACGGTCCAGATCGGTTGCCGCATCTCGAAAGCGACGCAGCGTGATGTATCGGTGGCCCCGATGGCGATAGAGTCGCGGATCGCCGGGTGCGATCTCGAGACCGTCCGTGTAGATCGCGACGGCGTCGCGGTAGTGCCAGCCGCGCGCAAGCCGTTGCCCGATCGCGATCACACTGTCGATGCGCGCGGCGCGGGGCATCGCACTGACCGAGAGCTCACAGTCACATGGTGCCGTGTCGGGTGGTGCATACAGCGGGCGGCCGAGCAAGGACGTGGCCTCCGGCTCGTTGGCTGGCCGCTGCACAGGCGCGCACGCCGCGGTGCAGGCGAGCGCTGGTATGAGCGCGGTCCGACGGCGAATTTTCAACACATGACCCTCGGATCGTGGAAGGTCAAAGGTGTAGCGCGCGGCAGCGCATCTGTCGAGACGCCATAGCGCGTCGAGAGCGACATGCCCGTTCGATCGGACTACCTGCTTCGCATAATTCAACAGCTCGCCAAGGTCTTTGCGCGCGTCATGGGGCTCAGGCGCGCGGGCAAGCACGAGGAGGCACTCGCACTCCTCGACGAATCGGCGCTCAGCGCCTTCGGACTCACCATTCGGGTCGCGCTTGCGCTCGGGACATCCGATCTCGTGGCGCTACTCAAGGACAAGTACGGGTCGACACTGCGCACGTCGACAATGCTGGCGGAGCTTTTGATGCACGAGGGTGACACGCGGGCCGAGCAAGGGTCGGCCGATCGCGCTCGGCTCGCGCATCGTCGCGCCTTGTCGCTGGTGGCCGCGGCGGCGGCGTCGTCCACCGACGCGACGCCCGACGACCTGCTGCCAGCGTCGGAGATCCTCGACGCGTTGCGCCACAGATTGGGCGACACGACGCTGTCGAGTGAGGACCTCGCCTCGGCCGCCCGGCTGCATGAGCGGGCCGGCGCATTCGCGGCCGCCGAGAACGCGCACTTCGTGCGCGTGTCGCGAGGCGATGCCGCACAGGCGGGTCACGACGCTCGCGCGTTCTATGAACGGCTGCGCGAGCGAAGCGACGCCGAGCTCGAACGCGGCGGCCTGCCACGCGACGAGGTGGAAGAGGGGCTTCGCGTGCTTGCCGCGTCTCTCGAGGGCCGGTAAACTTTCCGGCTCCCGCGAGCCGTCGCGGGCGAAGCGCTGCCAGCCAGCACGTGAAAGCCCTTTCGCGATCGCTCATGAACGCGGTGCGCACGTGTCGGCGGCCGCTGCCTAACGAGAGTCCAGGCACACCCAACGTCCGCACATCGCGCTCATGCCGCTCCACCTTTCCGCCCGAGCTACGCCCCTCACCGGCGCCGACGTACCATACCTTGCAATCGCGCTGCGGAAGGGAGCCGCACTCGACGGCGCATTGAGTGAGCTGAATCGCGCCACCGGAGGCGCGCTCGAGCGTGTGGTCACGTCACGCGAGTTCCGTGGCGCACGTGACGAGACGCTTCACCTGCTCGGCCCCGCTGACGGCCCTGCGCACCTTCTGCTCGTCGGTCTCGGCCCCGCCACGGACGTTGCGACGTCACTGCGGCGTGCAGCCGCCATCGCGGCTCGTCAGGCACGCAAACTCGGTGTGACGCGAATGGGGTGGTACGACGGCGGCGGCGACGCTGTGGCGGCCGAACGCGCGTCACTCGGCGTCATGATGGGCGCGTGGGAGTACGCCGATCTCAAGACGCCTCCTCCCGAGGATGAGCGGCGAGCGACGCTCGAGGAGGTCGTCATCTACTCGTCCGACGTGTCCGTGGCGGAGCGAGGCGTGGCAGTGGGAAATGCCATCGGGCAGGGAATGAACCTCGCTCGTCGCCTCGCAATGATGCCCGGCAATCTATGCACGCCTGAATTTCTGGCGGCAACCGCGCGCGACATCGCGAGCAGGCACGGACTCAGCCTGACGGTGCTCGGCCGAGAGGAGCTGGAGGCCGAGCAGATGGGCTCCTTTCTGTCCGTCGCGCAAGGGACGCCACAAGATCCTAAGCTGATAGTGCTCGAGTACCGCCGCGGCATATCGGGTGAGAAGCCGATTGCGCTGGTCGGCAAGGGCCTCTGCTTCGACACCGGCGGAATCTCCATCAAGCCGGCGCAAGGGATGGAGATGATGAAGTTCGACATGTGCGGTGCTGCCGGAGTGCTTGGCGCCATGGAGACGATTGCGCAGCTCGGCCTCGAGGCGAATGTAGTCGGGCTGGTCGGTGCGACCACGAACATGCCGTCGGGCATGGCGGTAAAGCCGGGCGATGTCGTACGCAGCCAGGCGGGGAAGTACATCGAGGTGGTGAATACCGACGCGGAAGGGCGGTTGGTGTTGGCGGACGTACTCTCCTACGCGCGTCGGTTCGAACCGACGGCGGTTGTCGACGCTGCCACGCTTACGGGTGCGTGCGTCATCGCGCTCGGCCACAGTGCCACCGGCGTGTTCGGGACCGACGAGACATTGGTGCAAGAAGTGCTCGACGCGGGTAAGCGAGCGGGTGAGCCCGGATGGCCACTGCCGTTGTGGGAGGAGTACAAGGAGCTCATCACCTCCGACGTGGCGGATCTGAAGAACACCGGTGGGCGCGCGGCCGGCGCAATTACCGCGGCGATGTTTCTGAAGGAATTCGCGGAGAGTTTCCCCTGGGTCCATCTGGACATCGCGGGCACGGCATACTCGGAAACCGATCTGACCTTCATTCCGAAGGGCCCGACAGGTGTACCGGTTGGCCTCTTCGTGGAATTCGTGCGCGCGCGGGCGGCGAGGGGCACGCGCGCCTCGTGATCGTTCGGCTCCGCGGCATCGCGCTGAGCGTTCTGGTCATCATCGCGAGCGCGCTCTGGTCGGGCTCAAGCGACGCACAGGTGACGCCGCCGACGCCGCGCGATACCGTCGACACCGCGCGCACCGACACCGCCGCCGTCGACACGATTCCGCCCGACTCGTTAGGCGCCGAGCGGGCGCCCGAGGATACGGTCAAGGCGCCGCTGGCGGTGTCCGAGCTTCCAGTGACGCCGACCGTCGGTGCCGCGTACCGCTGGAGGCGCGAGGAGCTCTTCGCGACCGGCGCGCAGTCACTACTCGAGCTTCTCGATCTGGTGCCGGGTCTCACCAGCTTCCGGAGCGGTGCTCTCGTCGCGCCCAAGGTTGGTGCGTATCTGGGCGATGCCGCGCGAACCCGCGTGTTCCTCGATGGCATCGAGATCACGTCACTGAACCCACGCACCGGCGGTCTGCTCGATCTGAGCGACATCCAGCTCTGGATGCTCGAGGAAGTCGCGATCGAGCGCGGCGCCGACGAGCTCCGCATTTACGCACGAAGCTGGCGCGTCGACCGCCGAGCGACCTCCACGCGCACGGACGTGTCGACCGGCGACCAGAACACGAACATCTTCCGTGGGTTTTTCGGAAAGCGGTTCCGTCACGGCGAAGCGCTTCAGCTGGCGGGGCAGCAGCTGGGGGTCGGTGGCGGCTTTGCGGGAAGCGGCGACGAGCTCTCGGTCCTGGCGCGGCTCGGGTGGGCCGGCTGGAGCGGATGGAGCATCGATGCGTTCGGGACGCGGAGCAGCTTGAACCGCGACCAACGCGAGCGCCGCGACGATGCGTCGCGCTTCGTGCCGCAAATCGAGTCGCGCCGCACCGACGCTTATTTACGGATTGCGTACGGGAATCCCGACAGCGGCTTCTGGGCGCAGGCACTCGGTGGTCTGCAGCACTTCGGCGAATCGAGTACGTCTCGGATGACTTCGCCCGTCGACACCGTGGACAGCTCGAGCACGACGCAGCAGTACGTGGGAGCGCTCGGGTTCACGCGCTGGGGGGCGCGGATCAGCATCACGAATCGCTTCGAGCACGGCGAGGACGATACACGCAACGCGCTCACCGGTCGCGTGGCGTTCGATCGGGGTCCGCTCAGCATTTCGCTGTTCACCGAGCAGCGGGGCGACGACGCCACCTCGAGTGAAGAAGCGAGCGCCGTACTGCGACCCCTGTCGTTTCTGGCGTTGTCCGGCGCAGTTTCTCGACGTCATGGCGCGGGAACGGAGGCGCGCCTTACGGCGCGAGGGGAGCTCGGCGTACGGGTGCGTCGAGTGTGGGCAAGCGGCGGCGTTGTTAGGCAGGAGGATGCTCCCGTCCCCGGACTCGTCGTCTTCGATTCGCTCTACACCAGCGCCACGATACCGACCGGGACTGGCTTCTTCGGCACGCTGCGCGGCCGCATCTATCGTGATGTCGGCGTGGACTTATGGGTTCTTCGCTGGCAGGACACCGCGATCTACCGGCCGCAGCTACAGGGTCGCGCCGAGCTTTTCTTGAACACCCGATGGCTTCGACGCTTTCCGCGCGGCAACTTTGGGTTCCTCGGGTCCGCGGCGTACGAAGGACGGTCGCGAACGCGGTTCCCGTTGGCGGATGAGAAGGGCGCGCCGACGATCGAGATCCTAGCGCCACAGCATATCGGTGTGGTGCGGGTCGAGATCCGCATCGTCGATGCGGTGCTCTTCTATCAGCAACGGTTCGGCATCTACCCGCGCACACCAGCCTATCTCCCGGGCTACATCTTCCCGCCGCAGCTCCAGCTGTACGGCGTTCGGTGGCAGTTCTGGAACTAGCCTCTGAATTGACAAGCTCCTTGCGGCGTCATAACTTAGATGACTGCCCATGATACGCAGCATGACCGGGTTCGGCAGCGCGTCCGGGAGGGTTGGCTCCTCGCGCGTGGCCGTCGAGCTTCGATCGGTCAACCATCGCTTCCTCAATCCCAACGTCAAGCTGCCGCCGTCCCTCGCCAAGTGGGAGGGAGAGGTGCGTGAGCTGCTTCGCGGCGCTCTGGCGCGCGGACACGTGACGGTTTCCGCGCGCTTCGAGCGTGATGGGAGTGCGGGCACGCTGGTGAACGAGGTTGCGTTCGGTGAAGCAGTGCGACAGCTCCGCGCGCTGCAAGAGCGCTTCACGCTGGGTGGCGAGCTCGATGTCGCGACGGTGCTGCGAATGCCCGACGTGCTCGCGGACGATGAAGGAGCGGTGGCCGAGGGGAGTGCCGCGGAGCTGGCGGCGATCGTGAAGGACGCGCTCGGTGCACTGCTAACGATGCGTGCCGCCGAGGGGAAGCGTCTGGCCGAACTTCTCGGTGAGCGGCTCACGGTGATCGAGCAGCTGATCGAACGGATCGCCGCCCGCGCTCCCGAGCGCCTAACGAGTGAGCGCGAACGGATGCGGACGTCGGTTCGAGAGCTGGCGAGTGGAGTCGATGTCGACGAAGCGAGACTGGCGCAGGAGATCGCCGTGCTCGCCGATCGACTCGACGTCAGCGAAGAGATCGATCGGTTTCGTGCGCACGTCGCGGCGTTTCGTGACGCGCTGGACGGGGAAAAAGGACCGGTGGGGAAGCGGCTGGGATTTCTCCTGCAGGAGATGTTGCGGGAAGCAAACACCACTGGGAGCAAGGCCCGCGATAGCGTCATGTTGCACGACGTCGTGGCGGTCAAAGAGGAGCTGGAGCGGATCGCCGAGCAGGTCGAGAACGTCGAGTGACCTCATTTCCGGTGATTCTGTCGGCGCCGTCGGGCGGCGGAAAGACAACAATCGCGCGGCGGCTGCTTCAGACCCGGTCGGACGTTGGATATTCGGTGTCGTGCACCACGCGCTCGCCGCGCGAAGGCGAAGTAGACGGGAAAGATTACCACTTCCTATCGCGCGAGAACTTTCTCGAGGCGCGCAGTCGCGGTGACTTCGCCGAATCGGCGGAGGTGCACGGGAATTGGTATGGCACGCTGCGCAGTGAGGTGGACCGAGTTCTGCGCGCGGGAAAACATGTATTGATGGACATCGACGTGCAGGGAGCCGCGCAGTTTTACAAGGCGTATCCTGCGTCGGTGCTGATCTTCGTGCTGCCGCCGTCGGCGGACGCACTCTTGCAGCGACTCCGGCTTCGGAACACGGAGAGTCGGACGTCGCTGGCGGCGCGCATGCGCAGCGCGCTGCAGGAGCTGTTGGCGGTACCGTGGTATCAGTACGTGGTCGTGAACGACGACCTCGACCGCGCGGTGGCCAATGTCGGGCGCATCATCGATGCCGAGACGTTACGACGCGAGCGGTTGCACAATCTGGAAGATGACGTTCGCCGCATCCTCGATCGGCTCGAGCACGAGCTGTCGGCGGAAAAGGCGAGCGACGACACCACCCTGAAGAGGTGAACGACACATGCAGGTTTTCACTCCCCTCGAAGTCGCGCGGCGCGCGGCCAACAAGTACCTCGGCGTCCTCGTCGCGGCCAAGTACGCGCGCATGCTCAACGAGTACATCCTTCCCGGCGCGACTCGCGGTGAGAAGAAGCTGACGACGAAGGCGCTCGAATCGTTGGCGACCGGAGACATCGAGTACCGCGTCGTCCCGCGCCGGCGAGTCTAGGCGATCGCGCGTGCGCCCGTACCGCGGTCGCCGCGTACTCCTCGGCATCACCGGAGGAATCGCCAGCTACAAGTCGGCGTGGCTGGCTCGGCTCCTCACGCAAGCAGGCGCTGAAGTCGACGTAGTCATGACGCACGGCGCCATGCAATTCATCGCGCCGATCACATTCGAGGCGCTGACCGGGCGCCCGGTGCACACCGAGATCTTCGAGGTGGGCCGGGCGCTCGATCACATCCGGCTGGCACGCGAGGCGGACGCGATCGTTGTCGCTCCGGCCACGGCCGATTTCCTCGCGCGGGCCGCCCACGGTCATGCAGATGACCTGCTCGCCGCCTGTCTGCTGGCGACCGAAGCACCGGTGCTTCTCGTGCCGGCAATGAACGATCGCATGTGGGCGCATCGACAGACGCGCAACAATGTGGAGCACGTGCGGACGCTCGGTTATGGCGTGCTCGAGCCCGAAGAGGGAATGCTGGCGGCCGGCGAAGGGAGTGGACCCGGCCGGATGCCGGAGCCGGAGACGATCTTCGCGCACATCGCTCGCTTGCTCGAGAACGCGACGTTGGCGGGGAAGCGCCTGCTGGTGACCGCGGGTCCAACACGCGAAGAGATCGATCCCGTGCGCTTCCTGTCAAATCGCAGCAGCGGCAAGATGGGCGTCGCGTTGGCGGTGGCCGCCTGGCGGCGCGGTGCCGACGTCACCCTGGTGGCAGGCCCGCTCGAGGTCGCGCCACCACCCGGTATACTCGTTAGGCACGTGGAGACCACGGAGGAGATGGCCGAGGCGGTATGCGCCGAATTGCCGACCGCCGACGCGCTGCTGATGGCCGCGGCGCCGGCCGACTTTCGCGCGGCTGAGCCGGCTGCGTCGAAGATCAAGAAGCGGGGTGCGCCGCCGGCCATCGAGCTTGCCGCGACGACCGATGTGCTCCGTGACACGCGGGTGGCACGTAAGAAGGGCGCGGTCATTGTCGGATTCGCGCTCGAGACGGACGACGCGCTGGCGAACGCCAAGTCGAAGCTCGACGAGAAGGGACTTGATCTCGTGGTGCTGAACCGCGCCGATGAAGAGGGTGCCGGCTTCGCCGTCGACACCAATCGCGTGACGCTCGTCGCCCGCACCGGCGCGGAAGAGTTACCACTCCAACCAAAGAGTGAAGTGGCCGACGCGATTCTCGACCGTCTCGAGGCGCTCCTTCGTGGACGCTAAGGAGCTGCTGCGGCGCTACCTCGAGCAGCGCCGGGAGATGGGAGAGAGCGAGCTGGTGCTCGATACGCTCACTGTCGAGGAGGTCATGCGTCTGATCGGCGCCGGGCGATCCTCGAAGCGCGGGGCGGTGCCCGAGATCCCGCGTGCTCGTCAGGCAGTGCCTGACGTGGCGCCCGCGCCTGACGACTGGCGGGCGGTGCTCGAGTCCAGCGGCGTGTCACGGCCCGATCCGGCCACGCGACGCATCGATCGCGCGCCGCCGGATCCGGCAACGTTGGACGACGCTCCGGCGGATGTTGCACCCCCGAAACCGAAGCGCTCCACGCCAGCGCTACCGTTCACCATGCCGCCGACTGGCATCATCGTGGGCAGCGGGGAGACCGAGCTCTTTGGCGGTCCGATCTCGCAAGTGGACTCCATCGGCGCCCTCGCGCGCATGGTGCACGAATGCCGGCGCTGCCCGCTATTCGAGAGTGCGACGCAGGGCGTGCCCGGCGAGGGCAACCCGAATGCCGACTTGATGTGCATTGGCGAGGCTCCAGGGGCTACCGAGGATGCGACCGGTCGCCCATTCGTTGGCCAAGCGGGGCAACTGCTGACGAAAATCCTGAGCGCCATTAACTTGAGCCGGGAGGACGTCTTCATCTGCAACGTCCTCAAGCATCGGCCGCCGGGGAATCGCAATCCACGGCCGGAGGAGGTGGAAGCGTGCGTGCCGTACCTCGTCCGGCAGGTCGAGCTGATCCGTCCAAAGGTGATCGTGGCCTTCGGCACGTTCGCCGCGCAGACGCTGCTCAACACCACCCAAGGCATCGGAAAGCTGCGGGGACTCCTGCACCGGTATCACGGGATTCCCGTGATCGTGACGTACCATCCCGCCGCGCTCCTGCGAAACCCGAACTGGAAGCGGCCTACCTGGGAAGATGTCCAGCTCGCCCGTCGAATTCTCGATAACGCCGCCGCGTGACGCCTACCGCGACCGACGACCGCCTTACTCGGAGGATGCCGAGCAGGCGGTGATCGCCGCGATGCTGCTCGACGCGGACGCGATTCTTCGCGCCGTCGAGCATGTCGACGACACGATGTTCTACCGCGAGGCGCATCGCCGGATCTTCCGCGCCATGATCGCCATCTCCGAGCGCGGCGATGTGGTCGACCCGCTCACGCTCGCCGACGAGCTCGGACGCCGCGGGGAGCTCGAGCAGAGCGGCGGCAAGGACTACATCGGCTTCCTCGTCGATGCCGTGCCGACGTCGGCGAACGTCGAGTATCACGCCAAGATCGTAAAAGACAAGGCGCTCTATCGCCGCCTCATCGAGACGTCCACCGGAATCGTGGCCGAGGCGTTCGAGCAGAAGCTCACGGCGGCCGAGCTCCTCGACGAAGCCGAGCACCGAATCTTCCAGGTCAGTCAACAGCGCGGCGCCGAGGGCTTCACTCGCATCAAGGAGTTGATGTGGCCGACGATGGAGCGCATCGAGGCGCTCCAGCGCGGTGGCAAGTCGGTGACGGGCGTCGCCTCCGGATTCACCGATCTCGACGACATGACCTCCGGCTTCCAACCAGCCGATCTGGTCATCATCGCGGCGCGGCCGTCGATGGGAAAGACGGCGTTCGTTCTCAACATCGCGCAGTACGCCTCGATCGAGAATGCGGTGCCCGTGGCGATCTTCTCGTTGGAGATGAGCAAGGAATCCCTGGTGCAGCGCATGCTCACCGCCGAAGCGCGCGTCGACGCGCAGAAGCTGCGCAAAGGCATGCTGCGCGACGACGACTTTCCGCGCATGGCGCGCGCGGCCGGTATCCTCAGCGCGGCGCCGATCTGGATCGACGACACGCCCGGCATCACGCTGCTCGAGATTCGCTCGAAAGCGCGTCGCCTCCGCGCCGATTCGAACATCGGCATGGTGATCGTCGACTACCTGCAGCTGGTACAGGGGCCGACCGGCGTCGAGAGCCGCCAACAGGAGATCAGCACGATTTCCCGATCGCTGAAAGCATTGGCCAAAGAGCTGCACGTGCCTGTCGTCGCGCTCTCGCAGCTTTCACGCGCGCCCGAGCAGCGCGCCGGCGACCACCGGCCTCAGCTCTCCGATCTCCGTGAGTCAGGCGCGATCGAGCAAGATGCGGATGTCGTCATGTTCATCTACCGGCAGGAGATGTACGACGGTCCGACCGACAAAGACGGGAATTCTCTCGAGGGGCGCGCCGAGATCATCGTTGGAAAGCAGCGCAACGGGCCGACTGGGTTCGTGAACCTGTATTTCCACAAAGCGTACACGCGCTTCGAGAACTACAGCGCGCGCCGCGAGAACGCCTGACGCCGTGCGCCCAATGCGCGCGCAAAGCGTTTCGCCTGGCGGCCCGCTTCGCGCCTAACGAGCCGCTTCCACCGCAGGGTCCGTGTCACCGAAAGCCAAGACCGTCTATCGCTGCAGCTACTGCGCGGCCGAATACCCGAAGTGGGCTGGCCGCTGCGACGCGTGCGGCGAGTGGAACACGCTCGTCGAAGAAATAATCGCCGCCAAGCCGGCCGTGGCTCGGACGCAGCGCGCCAGCACGCGCGCACCCAGCTCAGCTGCCGCGACGACCTCGAAGCTCCGTGAGGTACGTGGGTCCGAGGACCGTCGACTCCGCACCGGAATGCGGGAGCTCGACTTCGTCCTCGGCGGCGGCATCGTTCCCGGATCGATGGTACTCATCGGCGGCGAGCCGGGAATCGGCAAATCCACGCTGCTCCTTCAGGTCGCGGCCCGACTTCAAGGTGCCGGGCTTCGCGCGCTGTATGTGTCAGGCGAGGAGTCGCCACTCCAGGTGAAGCTGCGCTCCGATCGTCTCGCCGATGCGGCGGCCGAAGTCGACCTGCTGAGCGAGACGCAGCTGGAGACCATTCTGGCGACGGGCGCGGCGATGGAGCCAGCGGTGATGTTCGTCGACTCGATTCAGACCGTCTACACCGCGGACCTCGAGGGCGCTCCGGGCAATGTTGGTCAGGTGCGTGAGTGCGCCGCGCGCCTCATGCGCTTCGCCAAGGATAGCGGCACCGCCGTCTTCGTAGTGGGACACGTGACCAAGGGCGGCGGCATCGCCGGTCCGAAGACGCTCGAGCACATCGTCGACACCGTGCTCTACTTCGAAGGTGAAGGCACGCACGATCAGCGAGTACTTCGCGCAACGAAGAATCGTTTCGGAAGCGTCGACGAGATCGGCGTCTTCCGCATGACGGACCGCGGTCTCATCGCCGTCGAGAACCCGTCCGAGCTCTTTCTCGGTGAGCGTCATGTCATCGCGTCGGGCAGCGCGGCCACGGCATTGCTCGAAGGAACGCGGCCGGTGCTGGTCGAGATTCAGGCCCTGGCTGCCAAGGCTGGCTTCGGTACGCCGCAACGAGTGAGTACCGGCTACGATGCGCGCCGGCTTGCACTCCTGCTCGCGGTCCTCGATAAGCGGGCCGGGCTGTCGTTCGCGCAGCTCGATGTGTTCGTGAATGTCGTCGGCGGGCTTCGCGTGCAGGAACCGGCCGGCGACCTGGCGGTGGCCGCGGCCCTCGCGTCCAGCGTCTACGACAGCGCGCTGCCAGCCGACGCCATCTTTATGGGAGAAGTTGGACTCGGTGGGGAGGTGCGTCCGATCTCGCAAGTCGAGCGCCGCATCGGCGAGGCATCGAAGCTGGGATTGGGTACTGTGTACCTCGCGGAGCGCAGCGCTCCGCGTCGGAAATCGAGCGACGCGCACGTCGTCGGCGTCCGCACCATTGGCGAGATGTTCGAGCGCCTTTTCGGCGATCGATCGTGACGCAGCAGGTCGGCGTCATCATCGTTGCGGCCGGCACCGGTTCACGGACAGGGAGCGCCGAGCTCAAACAATTCCGTTGGGTGGCAGGGAAGCCGATGCTCCTGCACAGCGTGCAGGCGTTCCACGCGCGAGCCGATGTCGCAATGGTCGTGTGTGTGCTGCCTCGGGACGTACTGGGCGATCCGCCACCCTGGCTTTTTCAATGCGATACCGAGCGCCTACTGCTCGCGCACGGCGGTCGCACGCGTGGCGAGTCGGTGCTGAACGGCCTCGAAGATCTCCCGTCCGAGGCGCGAATCGTGCTCGTGCACGACGCCGCACGCCCGCTGGTGAGCGACGACACGATCGAGCGGGTCATCACGCAGGCGCGGAAAGGAACCGGCGCGGTTGCCGCGCTACCGGTGGTCGACACGCTCAAGGAAGTAGGAGAGGACGGACGAATCGTGCGAACGGTGGAGCGCTCGCGACTTTGGCGCGCACAAACGCCGCAGGGATTTCCGCGCGACATGCTCGAGCGCGCGTACGCCGAGGCACGGGCGAACGATGGAGCGCTCGACGCGACTGACGACGCGGCACTGTGCGAGCGCTCGGGATTTCCGGTGGTCGTCGTGCGCGGGAGTGAGCGCGCGCTGAAGATCACCGAGGAGAGCGACTTCGCGCGCGCCGAATCGTTGTCGGGATTGCCGGACGCATGACCATGCCGGCGGCGGCTCCATTCTGGTCTCCGATCGAGATCGAGGCGTCGCTTGCCGGAACCATCGCGCACCTGCAGGCGGGTCGTGTTCTCGCGTATCCCACCGAGACGGTCTACGGATTCGGCGGCGCCGTCGATGAGCGGAGCGTGGACGCACTCGTTAGGCTCAAGGGTCGTCCGCCAGGGAAGCCGTTCCTGTTGTTGGTGGCGTCGAGCGACATGGTGACGAGGCTCGACTTGTCGCTCACCGGCTATGCGGCGCAGCTCGCTGCGCGGCACTGGCCGGGCCCATTGACGCTGGTGCTGCCAGGCGGAATGCGACGAGTGCCTGACCGATTGCGCGGCCCCGAGGGCGGTGTCGCGGTTCGTTGGACTTCGCATCCGGCGATCCAGCGTTTACTGCTGGCGTATGGTGACCCCATCACATCGACCAGCGCCAATCGGCCGGGTGTTCCGCCGGCGATGTCGGCGTCCGAAGTAGTGAGTCAGTGGAGCGATGCCGTGGCGCGTGGAGTGCTGCGCGTTCTCGACGGCGGTCGCCTCACCCCCTCGGAGCCCTCGACCGTAGTAGATTGTACCGGTCGGCGGCCACGTGTCATTCGGCCTGGCGCGATCGCATCAAGGACGCTTCGAGAGAGCGTGCCCGACCTGATCGGAGACCTTTAAGAGATGCGGATCCTCTTCGTCTGCACCGGGAACACGTGCCGGAGTGCGATGTCGGAGGCGATCGCCCGCGCCCTGGCGGGCGAGCGCCCTCTGCACGACGTAGAGGTCCAAAGCGCGGGCACCGCGGCATGGGAAGGTGCGCCAGCGTCCGACGGCGCACTACTCGTCGCGCTCGAGCGGCAGATCGACCTTTCCGCCCACCGCGCGAGGCTGCTCACGCGCGACATGGTGCAGGAGAGCGATCTCATTCTGGTGATGAGTCCGCATCATCTCGAGCGCGTCGAAGCACTCGGCGGGAAGGGAAAGGCGCACCTGCTCACGAGCTACGCGTCACGCGGCGCGATCGACCGGCCGGTTGGCGATCCATTCGGCGGTGATCTCGACATCTACCGCGAGACGTACGACGAGCTCCAGGCGGAGATCCGGCGCGCGCTCGATCGACTCGAGGCCGAGCGAGCGCCGAACGTACAGTGACGGCGTGGCCGCGCCGGCTCGTTCTCCTTGGACATCCGGTCGCGCACTCGCTATCGCCGCGCTTTCAGAACGCCGCGCTCCGAAGCGCGAAGATCCCGGTGCTGTACGAAGCGCTCGACGTCCTGCCTGACGAGCTCGACGGCACGCTCGACGCCCTCATCGCCGAGCGATCGGGTGGCAACGTGACGATCCCGTACAAAGTGCGGTTGGCCGCTCGCTGCGGCCGCTTGACTCCGCTGGCCGAGCGTACGGGCGCGATCAATACCTTCCTGGTGACCGAAGATGGCGTGCTGATCGGCGACAACACCGACGTCGGCGGCTTCGAGAAGTTGGCGCGCGATACTGTAGCCGCCGAACCGGCCGGAATGCGCGTCGCGCTGCTGGGTGCAGGCGGCGGCGCGCGCGCGGTGTTGGCGGCGGTCGAGCGATGGCGTGAGTGCACGGTTGCGCTCTACAATCGGAGCGCCGAGCGTGCCGCGGAGCTCGCGGCGCACTTTTCGGTCGTCACCGACGTTCATCAAGATGCGGATCGTGCGGTTCACGGCGCCGGGCTGGTGGTGAACGCGACATCCGTTGGGATGACTGATGATCGGTTTCCCGTCGAGCTCGAAGCGGTCCCGAAGGATGCGGCGGTCGTCGACCTCGTGTACCGCAGCGAGGAGACGGCATGGATTCGCGCGGCACGAGCGCGCGGGCACCGCGCGGCGGACGGATTCGAGATGCTCGTCGAGCAGGGGGCGCTGGCATTCGAGCAATGGTTTGGAGCACCCGCACCACGCGAGGTCATGCGTCGGGCCATACGCTCCTAAGGCGAGCGCGCCGTGCATTGCTGGGCGTCGCCGATCTCCTGTTGCCGTTGGCGTGTGTTGTGTGCGAGCGCCTGCTCGACGCCGGCGATCGCGGCCCGGTCTGTGCGCGCTGCTGGAATCGAGCCCGCGTGCTCCCGCACCCGCAGTGCGAGCGCTGCGGCCATCCGCGTCGGCCAGGTCGATGCATGTGGTGCGATTTGCTGCCGCCGTACGTGCGTGCCGTGCGGTCTGTGTGCTGGATCCCCGGCGGCTCGGCGGCGTCGATCGTTCACGCGCTCAAGTATGACGGGTGGGCAGCGGTGGCCGAAGGGATGGCCCTTCGCATGTCGCGATTGGCGTGGCCTTCGGACGTGGTTCGAGAGCGTACGGCCGTCGTTCCCGTCCCGCTGGCGCGAGTGCGAGAGCGGGAGCGCGGGTTCAATCAGAGTGAGCGTCTCGCGCACGTGTTGGCGACGGCGTGGCATTGTCCGATGTGGTCGACGGTGCTCGAGCGCAATCGCGCGACGGAGACACAAACCCGGTTGACACCGGAGGACAGGCGCCGCAACGTTTTCGGCGCGTTTCGCGCGCAATCCACGGCGCGCGAGCTGCTCCGCGGTGCGCATGTCGTGCTGGTCGATGACGTGATCACTACGGGCGCGACACTTTCCGCGTGCGCCGCCGCACTTTTGAGTGGCGGCGCACGTATCATCAGCTACGTGACTTTCGGTCGGGCGCCGGCGAGTGGCGACCGCATCTGACACCAGGACGGGGACGGAGACCATGGCAATTCGGGTAGCGATCAACGGTTTCGGACGAATCGGCAGACAGGTGGTGCGGTCGGCAAAGGAGCGCAAGCTCACCGACATCGACTTCGTGGCGGTCAATGACCTCACGGATACGAAGACGCTGGCGCACCTCTTCAAGTACGACTCGGTCCATCGTGCATACCGAGGACGAGTCGAAGCGGGCGAAGGCTCGATCTGCATCGACGGCGACGACTTGCGCGTGCTTTCCGAGAAGGATCCGGCCGCGCTCCCATGGAAGGATCTCGGCGTCGACATCGTGCTCGAGTCGACGGGTCGCTTCACCAACGCATCCGACGCGAAGAAGCACATCACCGGCGGCGCGAAGAAGGTGATCATCTCGGCCCCGGCGAAGGGCGAGGACATCACCATCGTCATGGGCGTCAATCACGACAAATACGATTCCGCCAAGCACACGATCGTCTCCAACGCATCGTGTACCACCAATTGCCTGGTGCCGATGGTGAAGGTCGTGCGCGACGCCTTCGGGTTCGTGCGCGGGTCGATGACGACGATTCACAGCTACACCAACGATCAGAACATCCTCGATCTGCCACACAAGGACATTCGCCGCGCGCGGGCAGCCGCGATGTCCATGATTCCCACCACGACGGGCGCGGCAAAAGCTACCTCGCTGGTAATTCCCGAGGTAAAAGGGAAAATCGACGGAATCTCCATTCGCGTCCCGACTCCCGACGTCTCGCTCACGGATTTGGTAGCCGTCGTCGAGAAGCCGACGACGATCGATGAGGTGAACGATGCATTCCGGCGCGCGGCCGCCGACGGTCCGCTGAAGGGAATCGTCGCGGTCAGCGACGAGGAGCTGGTGTCGGTCGACTACATCGGTAATCCCTACTCGTGCATCCTCGACGCCGAGAGTACCAACGTCATCGACGGAACGCTGGTGAAGGTGGCGGGATGGTACGACAACGAGTGGGGCTATGCGTCGCGCTGCGTCGATCTCGTACGGTTCGTCGGCGAGCGGCTGTGATCAACCCGTCCGCGCGATCGGTGTCGCGCGCCGACCGAGCGCGCGATGCGATCGCGGCGGCGATTCTTCTCCTCGGTGCGGCCCTGTGGGGATACGGATTTCTCGGTCTGCGCACCCTCGAGCGAGAGCCGATCGTCGTTCGCACCGGCGGTCCGAGTGCCGTCGAGCAGGCGCTGTGGTTCTGGAACTTCACCCGGGCCGGCAAGGTCATTCTCGTCGTCGGCGTGGCCGCACTCCTGTGGTCGTACTGGCAGCATCATCGGCAGAGCACACGATGAACAAGCGCACCGTCCGGGATCTTTCCGACAACGAGGTGCGTGGCAAGCGCGCACTGGTGAGAGTGGACTTCAACGTTCCGATGGACGACACCGGTGGCGTCACCGACGATACACGTATCCGCGCGGCGCTTCCGACGATCGAGTATCTGCTGGGTCGCGGTGCCAGCGTGATCCTGCTCTCACATCTCGGAAGGCCGAAAGGGAAGCCAAACTCGAAATACTCTTTGGAGCCGGTCGCGCGCGCGCTGGGGGAGCTTCTCGACTCGCGGCCCGTGAAGTTCGTGGAGAGCACCGACTCGGACGAGGCACTTCAGGCGTCGACGGCGCTGTCGCCGGGCGAGGTGCTGATGCTCGAGAACACGCGCTTCCTTGGCGGTGAGGAGACGAACGACGAGCGGCTCGCTCGCGCGCTGGCGGCGCTAGGCGACCTGTATGTGAACGATGCCTTCGGCGCCGCGCACCGGGCGCACGCGTCTACTGAAGGCGTGGCCAAGCACCTGCGTCCGGCGATCGCCGGTCTGCTCATGGAGAAAGAGCTTCAATACCTCGGCGCCGCGCTCGCGTCCCCAAAGCGCCCGTTCGTGTCGGTGCTGGGCGGCGCCAAGATTTCGGGGAAGATCGATGTGATCGAAGCGCTCCTTCCGCGCGTCGACCGCTTGATAATCGGCGGCGCAATGGCGTGCACGTTCTTCAGAGCTATGGGGCTCGAGACGGGCGGGTCATTGGTGGAAGAGGATCGCGTCGACATGGCCCGTACGCTGCTCGATCGGTCGCGCGGGAAGCTGCTGTTGCCTGACGATGCTCGCGTCGCTGCATCGCTCGACCCGTTCAAGAACGGGCCACAGGCGGCGCCGGTTCGAGTCGTACCGCGCGACGCGATTCCTCCGGAGCAGGCAATGTTCGACATCGGCGACCGCGCGGCAGCGACGTTTGCACAGGCGATCGTCGAGGCAAAGACGGTGATCTGGAATGGCCCGATGGGTGTGTTCGAGACCCCTCCGTTCGACATCGGCACGCGTGCGGTCGCCGATGCGATGGCCAAAGCGACGAAGCGTGGCGCGACGACGGTTGTGGGTGGAGGTGATTCGGCCGCGGCGGTCGCACAGTTCGCGCTCGAGGACGCCATGAGTCACGTGTCCACGGGCGGAGGCGCGTCGCTCGAGTTCCTGGAAGGGAAGAATTTGCCAGGCGTCGCCGCGCTTGATGACAAATAGCCGACCCTTGCCATCGAGCTGATGCGAAAGCCCGTCATTGCCGCGAATTGGAAGATGAATCACGGGCCGTCGGATGCGAAGGCATTCCTGCGGTCCTTTCTCGTGCACTACTCGCGGCGCGCCGATCGCACGGTGATCATCTTCCCGTCCGCCACTTGCCTAACGACGGTCGTCGACGGTCTTCGGGAGCGGCAGGACATTCTGGTGGGCGTACAGAACATCCATTGGGAAGACAAGGGCGCGTTCACCGGAGAGACCTCGGGAGCGATCGCGCGCGACGCGGGCGCGCGTCTCGTGCTCGTCGGTCACTCCGAGAGACGCCACCTGTTCGGTGAGACCGATGAGCAGGCTGGTCTCAAGTGTGCCGCCGCCGTGCGCAGCCACCTCACACCGATGCTCTGCGTCGGAGAAAAGCTCGAGGAGCGCGAGCGCGCGGAGACGGAGCGTGTCGTCCTCCGTCAACTTCGCGCCGGGATTGCCACGCTCGAGCCCAAGGACGTGGGCAAGATGTGCATCGCGTACGAGCCAGTTTGGGCGATCGGTACGGGGCGAACCGCGAAGCCTGAGGACGCGACGCCCGTGCACCGCGCGATTCGCAACGCCCTGGCGGACGTCGTCGGACGCGACCGGGCGGCGTCGATACCGGTGCTCTATGGCGGGAGCGTGAATCGAGAGAATGCGGCCTCGCTCCTCGCGGCGCCCGAGATCGACGGACTGTTGGTCGGTGGTGCGAGTCTCGATGCGGAGGCCTGGGCGACCATCGCGCGCACGTGAGCGCGGGCCGCGCGCATCACTTGACCTGACCCCGTAACTCGTCTAGGTTTCGTAGGTTAGCCTCTTTTCACCTACGACGACCGGCGATGTATACACTGCTTCTCATCCTGCTCATCCTCGACAGCATCGTGCTGGTCGCGGCCATCCTCCTTCAGTCGGGGAAGGGTGGTGGACTCGCCGCGAGCTTCGGGGGTGCGACGTCATCGTCCGACTCTTTCGTCGGCACGCGTCAGGCTGCGAATCTCCTGACGAAGACGAGCTGGTACGGCGGTGGATTGTGGCTCGCGCTCGGGCTCGCGCTGTCGATCATGTCGACGCGCCAGCAGGCGCCGCGCTCGGTGCTCGATCAACCGATCGTGCCACCCGCGCAAACGGCACCCGCGCCGAGCGGTGGTGCCGGCGGTACCGCGGTTCCACTCGAGCCGGCGCCAAGCAAGACCGCTCCCGCGGAGCCGGCGCCGCAGAAGACTCCGACGCCCGCTCCTCCGACCCCCTGACGTGAGCGCGTCGAGCAACGAACCGGGGTTCCTCCTCCTCGAGGACGGAACCCTTTTTCACGGCGCGCTGTCAGGCAGGATCATGCCTGCTGTCGCAGAGGTCGTGTTCACCACGAACATGACCGGCTATCAGGAAGTCTTCACCGATCCATCCTATCGCGGGCAGATCGTCGTGCTGACGACGCCGATGATCGGGAACTACGGCGTGAACACCGAGGATCCGGAATCCGATCGACCGCAGGTTGCGGGCGTCGTGGTGCGTGAGCTCTCCGACCGGTACTCGAACTGGCGGGCGACTGGTGACCTGCGCAGTTGGCTCGCCGCCTCACAAGTTCCGGTTCTCGAAGATGTTGACACGCGACGGCTCACCAAGCACTTGAGATCCGCCGGCGTAATGCGGGGCGTGATCGGCGGCGGTGAAGTGCCGGATGCGACGGCAGTTACGGCGCTGGAGGCTTGTCCGTCGATGGAGGGACTGGATCTCGCGTCGGTGGTTTCGACGCGGGAGCCGTACCGGTGGGGAGATCCTCGCTCGCCGCTGCACATCGTGGCCTACGACTACGGCATCAAGCGCAACATCTTGCGGTTGTTCGCCGAGCAGGGATGTCGAGTCACGGTGGTTCCGGCGGCGACGTCGGCCGAGCTGGTGCTCGAGCTCGATCCCGACGGCGTCTTTCTCTCCAACGGTCCGGGTGATCCGGCGGCGATTCCGTACGCGCCGCGAATCATTCGGCAGTTGGCTGATCAGCAGCTGCCGATGCTTGGGATCTGCTTGGGCCATCAGCTGATCGGCTTGGCGTTCGGCGGGGAAACGGAAAAGCTCCCGTTCGGACACCGCGGCGGAAACCAGCCGGTGCGGGACATTGAATCAGGGCAAGTGCTCATCACGTCGCAGAACCACGGTTTCGCGGTTCGCGGAGACGATCGGGCGATTCCCGGTGCTCCAGCGCTCGAAGTGACGCACGTGAACCTGAACGACGGAACGGTGGAGGGGGTACGCCACCGTGAGCTGCCGATCTATGCGGTGCAGTACCATCCGGAGGCCGCGCCGGGGCCGCACGACGCCCGGCCGCTCTTCGGCGAGTTCATGAAGGCGGTCCGATCGAACATGCGTTCAAGCGCCACAAACGCTTGACACACAATAGGTAAGGTCCTATGTTCGACAAACGATCTGCCCTCGGGCGAGCGTCTCATTCGGGGTTATGACATGACGAAAGCGGACCTTGTCGAGCGCGTAACGGCAACGATCAGCCAGACGGCTGGGCCGATGATCTCGAAGAAGGATTGCGCCCGCGTTGTGGACGCGTTCCTCGATGCAATCAAGGAAGCGCTGCGGGAACAGAAGAACATCGAGGTTCGCGGCTTCGGCACATTCAAGATTCGGCATCGCAAGACGCGCATGGCGCGCAACCCACGCACTGGATCGCCGGTCGAAGTGTCGGCGCGCCCCGTGCCTGTGTTCAAGCCCTCCAAGGAGTTGCGCGCGATGGTCGCCGACGCTGACGACATGGAGCCTTCACACGCGGGTGACGAGCCTTCGGCGGCGTAAGACACCGACGTACTCGTCCCGCCAAGCGCCCCGACGACGCTCTCGTCGGGGCGCTTCTCGTTTCCGTCCACGGAGTTGCGCCATTCGCATTGCGCGGCTCGCCGTGCATCTTCACGCGGCAAACGAGTATCTTTCGATCGTGACGATCACTGCTCTGCTTTTCGCCTCCTACGCCGACGTCGTCGGCGCGGACCGCGTGCAGCTGACGCTCGCTCCAGGCTCCACCGTCGGAGACGCGCTTACGGAGCTCCGCGCGCGCGCCGGCGGTAATCGCCTGCCGCCGAAGCCTTTGACCGCGGTGAATCTCTCGTACGCCGAGCACACTCGCGTGCTCGAGCCCGGTGATGAGCTGGCCATCATCCCACCCGTGGCGGGCGGCTGATGCGAAGCGCGCTCGCCCGCGATCCGATCGACGTATCATCGCTGCTGGCCGAGGTGAGCCAGCACGGGAATGGCGCGACGGTCCTCTTTCTCGGCACGGTCCGCGACGTGAACCAGGGTCGTGCCGTGTCGGGGATCGAGTACACGGCATACGAGGAGATGGCCGAGAGCGAGCTCGAGCGAATCGTCTGCGAAGCAGCCGCGCAAAGTGGCACCACTGATATCGTCGTCGTACACCGGATCGGGACGCTCGGACTCGGTGACGTCAGCGTTGCCATCGTGGTCGCGCATCCGCATCGCGCCCAAGCGTATGACGCGTCGCGATACATCATCGAGGAGATCAAGAAGCGCCTTCCGGTGTGGAAGCGCGAAGCATACGTGGACGGAACGCGAGAGTGGGTAAGAGCCGAGGCGGTGAGCCATGGGTGATGCGCGCACGCTCCGCGATCAATTCGGCCGCTCGATCGAGTATCTCCGCATCTCGGTTACGGACCGCTGCAACTTCCGCTGTCTGTACTGCATGCCGCAGGAAGGATTGGAGTGGCTCCCCAAGCGCGACATCCTTTCGTACGAGGAGATCGCCGCGATCGTCGGTGAGTTGGCGCCGCTCGGTCTGAGGCGGCTTCGAATCACCGGCGGCGAGCCGACGATTCGGCCCGAATTGCCGCTGCTGATCCGAATGCTGCACGCCATCCCGGGTATCGAGGACATTGCGCTCTCGACCAACGGTGTACGGCTTCCGGCAATGGCGGAGGAGTATCGCGCCGCCGGACTCGATCGCGTGAACATCAGTGCCGACAGTCTCCGCCGCGAGCGCATCTCGGCTATCGCGCGGCGCGACCTGGGCTTCGACCCGATTCGTGCGGCCGCGGCGGCCGAGTCTGCCGGGCTCGAGCCAGTGAAGATCAACGTGGTCGTCATGCGTGGCATCAATGACGACGAGATCGAAGACCTCGCGCGCCTAACGATGGAACACCCCTGGCACGTGCGGTTCATCGAGCTCATGCCGGTGGGCGATCTGCGAGAGCTCACATGGGAGCATGTGGTGCCCAGCGACGAAATCCTGTCGCGGCTCTCAGCGATCGGCGCACTGGCGCCAACCGACGGCCCCGCGCGAGGCAATGGTCCTGCGCGCTACTATCGGCTTTCCGGCGCACGAGGAAGCGTCGGCGTCATCACGCCGATGACGCACACCTATTGCGGCTCCTGCAATCGCGTGCGCTTGACCGCCGACGGACGTCTGCGCACGTGTCTCTACGGCGACCACGAGGTGAACCTGCGCGATCCGCTGCGCGCGGGTGAGTCGCTCGCGCCGCTTTATGTGCAGGCGCTGGCGAACAAGCCGAAGGAGCACGAGCTGTTGCAGATGAAGGTGGGGGGATTGAGGGCATTGTCGCAGGTGGGAGGGTGATTCGAAAGCGAACGCCGCCATCACTGGTCCATCCCGCCAGTTCCTCCTAATTTTCGCGCACTTCTTTCACCAACTCACATGCTCAATAAGATCACCGTGGTCGGCGGCGGAAACGTCGGCGCGACCGCGGCGCAACGGATCGCTGAAAAGTCGCTCGCGAATACCGTCGTCATCGTCGACGTCGTCGAAGGAATTCCGCAGGGAAAAGGGCTCGACATGTGGCAGTCGGCGCCCATCGAAGGATTCGACACCCGTCTCATCGGCACCAACGGTTACGACGAAACAGTCGATTCCGACATCGTCGTCATCACCGCCGGCATCGCTCGCAAGCCGGGCATGTCGCGCGATGATCTGCTCAACACCAACGCCGGCATCGTCAGGCAGGTCTCGGAGCAGATCAAGCGCTCGTCGCCCAAGGCAATCATCATCATGGTCTCCAATCCGCTCGACGTCATGGCGTGGGTGGCGAAGGAGATAACCGGATTTCCGCGGGAGCGAGTGCTGGGCATGGCGGGCGTGCTCGATACGGCGCGCTATCGCGCGTTCCTCGCCGAGGCCATGGACGTCTCCGTCGAGGACATTCAAGCAATGGTGCTCGGCGGTCACGGAGACACCATGGTGCCGCTGATCTCGTACACGACCGTCAGTGGCATTCCGGTGACACAGCTCCTCGATCGCAAAGCGCTCGACACGATCGTCGACCGCACGCGCAACGGCGGCGCCGAGATCGTGAAGCACCTCAAGACCGGCTCGGCGTATTACGCGCCGTCGGCCGCCGCGGTGCAAATGTGCGAAGCGATCGCCCTCGACAAGAAGCGCGTGCTCCCGTGCTCGGCGTGGCTCGAAGGCGAGTACGGCATGTCGGGGATCTTCCTCGGAGTGCCGTGCAAGCTCGGACGTCGTGGGCTCGAACAGATCATTGAAGTGGAGCTCACCAGCAAGGAGCGCGTGGACCTCGGCAAGAGCGCGGACGCCGTGCGCGAGCCGATGGGCGCCATCAAGCTCTAGGGCTCGCCATGCGGCTCATCGCCTTCTGGCGATCGACAATCGGAAAGAAAGCCGTGATGGCGGCCACCGGGATCATCCTCATCGCCTTTCTGATCTCGCACGTCGCCTCGAACCTCACCGTGTTCCAGGGGCCGGAGAAGATCAACGGCTACGCGGCGTTCCTGCGCACGCTCGGACCACTGCTTTGGCTCGCGCGCGGCATCCTGCTCTTGGCCGCCGTCCTGCACGTCGTTGCCGCGGTTCAGCTCACTCTTGCGAAGCGCGCGGCGCGTCCGAGTGGGTACGCCGAGTATGACCCGCAGGTATCGACCATCGCATCGCGCACGATTCGCTGGGGCGGCGCACTGCTCCTGATCTTCATCGTCTATCATCTGCTGCACTTCACGACCGGGACCCTGCACCCGGATTTCCGGCACGGCGACGTGCATCGCAACATCATCGTCGGTTTCCGAGTGTGGTGGGTGTCGGCGTTCTACCTCTTGGCCATGGCCGCGTTGGGCCTCCATCTCCTTCACGGAACGTGGAGCAGCTTCCGCACGCTCGGGCTCAATCGTGCAGCGGCTGATCCGTTGCATCGGCGCGTCGCGTGGGTCGTGGCGCTTACGCTCTGGCTGGGCTTCTCGATCATTCCGCTCGCGGTCGTCGCGGGCGTGCTGCGGTAGGACCGGCGGTGGAGCTTCGCGCCCGAACTCCGGCTGGACCGCTGGCCGAGAAGTGGGATCGTCACCGCTTCGAGATCAAGCTGGTGAACCCGGCGAACAGGCGGAAATATCACGTGATCGTCGTCGGCTCGGGACTGGCGGGCGCGTCGGCGGCGGCCACGTTGGGCGAGCTCGGCTACAACGTGTCCTGCTACTGCTTTCAGGACTCGCCTCGGCGCGCGCACTCGATTGCCGCGCAGGGCGGCATCAACGCCGCCAAGAATTATCGCAACGACGGCGACAGCGTCTTTCGGCTCTTTTACGACACGATCAAGGGCGGCGACTTCCGCGCGCGCGAAGCGAACGTGTATCGGCTCGCCGAGATCAGCGTGCGAATCATCGACCAGTGCGTGGCGCAAGGCGTTCCATTCGCGCGCGAGTACGGCGGCCTTCTGGCGAATCGTTCCTTCGGCGGCGCACAGGTGTCGCGCACGTTCTATGCGCGCGGCCAGACGGGCCAGCAGCTGTTGTTAGGCGCGTACCAGGCCTTGGAGCGACAGGTGTCCGCCGGAACCGTGACAATGTTCCCGCGCACCGAGATGCTCGACGTGATTCTGGTCGATGGCCGCGCTCGAGGCATCGTGGTGCGGGATCTGGTGACTGGGACGGTGAGCGCGCACATCGCGCACGCGGTAGTGCTGGCTACCGGTGGCTACGGGAACGTCTTTTACCTGTCGACCAACGCGAAAGGCTCCAACGCCACGGCGATCTGGCGGGCGTACAAGCGCGGCGCGGCGTTCGGGAATCCGTGCTTTACTCAGATCCATCCCACGTGCATTCCGGTGAGCGGGGAGTATCAGTCGAAGCTCACGCTGATGAGCGAATCGCTGCGGAACGATGGACGGGTGTGGGTGCCGAAGCGCGCCGGCGACGACCGTCCGGCAGGCGAGATACCGGAGGCGGAGCGCGATTACTACTTGGAGCGCAAATATCCGAGCTTCGGGAATCTCTCACCGCGCGACATCGCGTCACGCGCCGCGAAGGAGGTGTGCGACGAGCAGCGGGGTGTCGGACCCAACGGGCTCGGCGTCTACCTCGATTTCGCCGACGCGATCCGCCGACAGGGTGAGCAAGCGATTCGCGAGCGTTACGGCAACCTCTTCGAGATGTACCAGCGCATCACCGACGAGAATCCGTACAAGGTTCCGATGCGGATCTTTCCGGCGGTGCACTACACCATGGGCGGGTTGTGGGTCGACTACAACCTGATGAGCACCGTGCCGGGCTTGCACGTGCTCGGCGAGGCGAACTTCTCCGACCATGGCGCGAATCGCCTCGGCGCCAGCGCGCTCATGCAGGGGTTGGCCGATGGATACTTCATCCTGCCTAACACGATCGGCGATTATCTCGCGTCGACGAAGCTGGAGCCCGTGACGGCCGAGCATCCGGCAGCCGGCGAAGCTATCGCGGATGTTCAGGAGCGCACGCACCGATTGCTCTCGATAAAAGGCAAGCGTACGGTCGACTCGTTCCATCGCGAGCTGGGCAAGATCATGTGGGAGTACTGCGGAATGGCCCGCAGCGAGGATGGGCTGCGGACTGCGCTGCGCCTCATTCCCGATTTGCGGGCCGAGTTCTGGAAGGACGTCAACGTACCAGGGAGCGATGCCGAGCTGAACCAGGCACTCGAGAAAGCGGGCCGGGTCGCGGACTTCTTCGAGCTCGCCGAGCTCATGTGCCTCGATGCGCTCGAGCGTCGCGAATCGTGCGGCGGCCACTTCCGCCTCGAGAGCCAGACGCCGGATGGCGAAGCACTGCGTGACGACGAGAACTACGCTTACGTGGCGGCGTGGGAATATGGCGGCGAAGACGCTCCACCGAAGTTGCACAGGGAGACACTGAATTTCGAGTACGTGAAGCTGACGCAGCGGAGCTACAAGTGATGCGTCTGACGCTGCGTGTTTGGCGACAGCCAGGCCCCAAGGCAGCCGGCAAGCTGGTCACCTACGACGTCCCGGACGTCAGTCCCGACATGTCGTTCCTCGAGATGCTCGACGTGCTCAACGAGCGCCTCGTCGAGCGTGGCGAGCAGCCGATTGCGTTCGACCACGACTGTCGCGAGGGCATTTGCGGGTCTTGCAGCCTGATGATCAACGGTGTCGCGCACGGTCCGATGCGCGGCACGGCGACCTGCCAGCTACACATGCGCAGCTTCCGCGATGGCGATCGGATCACCGTGGAGCCGTGGCGCGCGCGTGCGTTCCCTGTGATTCGCGACTTGGTGGTCGATCGCAGCGCGCTGGATCGCATCGTCGCGGCGGGCGGATACATCTCGGTGGCAACGGGTGGACCGCAGGATGCGAACAGCATTCTGATTCCGAAGGACGATGCGGACAACGCCATGGATGCCGCCGCGTGCATTGGTTGTGGCGCATGCGTGGCGGCGTGCCCGAACGGCTCGGCGTCGCTCTTCACGGCCGCGAAGATCACGCATCTGGGGCTACTCCCGCAGGGTCAGCCCGAACGCTATCGCCGCGTGCGCGGGATGGTGGCGCAAATGGACAAGGAAGGCTTCGGCGGCTGCACCCTTCATGGCGAGTGTCAGGAGGCGTGTCCGAAGTTGATCAGCATCGACACGATCAGTCGAATGAATAGGGATTATCTGAGAGCGATGCTCTTCGAGGCCGAGCGGACGACGACAAGCAGCGAGGAATAGCTCGGCCTGCGGCCTGCGGCGCGCGGCCTGCGGCATCTCGCCGAGAAGGACTCGATCGCCATTGCGCTGCCGGCCGCATACCGCAGGCCGCAGGCCGTTCGTGGCCCATTTGATGCTCGTCATTCCCTCATGACGACTCCAAGCTCTGGTGGCGGGGGGTTCGAGGATCGCGAGGCGGGATTGGGTGGGGCGGACGCCGT
>DATFBY010000161.1:0-3973 GCA_035253585.1 Gemmatimonadaceae bacterium
TATGGAGTCGCATCGAAGCCGGTCCCGCGACGTCGCGCGGTCTCCAGCGAAACGAGGGCGCTGTCCGGCCGTCCCTGCGCAAGCTGTATCAAGCCGGCCATGAACCAGGTGTCGCTCTTGGTGGTGTCGAGCACGAAGGCACGATGCACCTCGGCACGCGCCTCGTCGAACCTTCGCGCGCCGTATAGCGCCACGGCGTGGTCGGTGCCAATCGTGGCCATGAATGGATCGAGCTCGCGCGCACGGCTCAGCTCCTGAGCCGATCGCTCCACCTCGCCGACGGCGTACAGATAAACACCGTACCAGTGGTGTACCCCGGCGGCGTCAGGCGCCAGCGACGCCGCCGCTCGGAAATGTCGCTCGGCGTCGCTCCACTGCCAACGCATTTTGTGGGCATAGGCGAGGGCCAGATGCGCATCGGCAAGCGTCGAATCGATCGCCAGTGCGCGGTTCGCGCTGCGCATTGCCATCCCCGTGGCGCTGTCGGCGCTCATTGATGTCGTGAACACCGGCAACACGACGTACGCCATGGCCAAGCCGGCATGCGCGCGCGCAAATGACGGATCGCGCGTCAACGCCTGATTGAAGAGATCGATTGCTGTTCGGAGGCTGGTCTCGCCGCGCTTCGACCACGCGTATCGACCGCGCAGGAACAAATTATACGCTTCGAGATCGTCGGTCCCGCGCGGCTCCCCCGCTGCGAGCGACGCGCGCTCTCCGCTCAACCGTCCACGCAGTCCGGTCGCGATCGCCGCCGTGACATCGTTCTCCAGCGCGAAGACGTTCGGCGCGCGACGATCGTAGTTCTCTCCCCAGATCACGCTACCGTCGGCAACGCGAGTGAGCCGCGCGCGCACGCGAAACTGCCCCTGATCGCGCTGCACGTTCCCCTCGAGGACGGCGTCGACATTGAGCGCGCGTCCACCGGAGCGCGTATCTCGAAGTTGTCCTGAGCGTGGGGCGACGATTCGCAGGTTCGGAAGCTTCGCCAGTGTGGTGGACAGTGCATCGGAAATGCCCTGTCCCAGGTAGGCGTCGGAGGTGTCTCCACCGAGCGCAACGAATGGCATGACGGCGATGGAGCGCACCGCCGTTGCGCCAACCTCCGATCCCTCTTGTCCACGCGATCGCGTGAGCGCAGCCACGCCAGCGACCGCGACCGCGACGCCGACTCCCACCCACGTCGGCCACTTCCAGCGCAAAGGCGCGCTTACGGACACGCCGCGCGCTCTCGGCAGCGCACCGTCGAGCCCGCGCACCAGCTCGCTCGCACTCGCCGGCCGCTCGTTAGGCTCCTTGCGCAGCGCGCGATCCACGAGCGCCGAGAGATGCGATGGCAGCGCGCGGGCGCGCGTCGCCAACGTTGGAGGCGTCTCGCTGATCTGCGCCGCGACCATCGCCTGCGAGCTGGACTTTCCGCCGAACGGATGCGCGCCCGCCAGCATCTCGTACGCCACCATGCCCCAGGCGTAGATGTCCGCGCGATGGTCGACGCGCTCATCGCCCAGCGCCTGCTCCGGCGCCATGTAGGCGGGGGTGCCTAACGAGGCGCCCTGCTGCGTCAGTGTATTGAACGCCGCGGTGTCGGTCGCCTTTGCGATCGCCTTGGCGATCCCGAAGTCGGTGACGACAGCGGTATTGTTCGCGAGCAGAATGTTCTCGGGCTTGATGTCGCGGTGCACGATGCCGCGCGCGTGAGCGTGCTCGAGTGCAAGAGCGACATCGCGCAGGATCGCGACGGCCTCGTCAGGCGAGAGCCGCTCCCGAGACATTCGCGCGCGGAGCGACTCGCCCTCCACGAACGGCATCGTGTAATACGGAAGGCCGCCGGCGACACCAGCACTCAGGACCGGCACGATGCGGGGATCCTGGAGCTGCGCGGCAACTCGCGTCTCTCTCTCGAATCGCTCCGCCGAGACGGCGGCGGCGAGATCGGGATTCAGGACCTTGATGACGACTTTGCGTCCCAGCCGTGTTTCGTGGGCCAGGAATACGCGCGACATCCCGCCACCAAGCTCTCGCTCTATGGTATAGTCGGAGCCGAGCGATGCTTGAAGCTGATCGCGGACGTCGGCTGTCACGGGAGCGTGATCCTTGCAATATGGGCGACGGGCGAAGATAGGAAGGGCTCCCGGCAACGGCTAGCCGCAGCTGGCGCCCGTCAGAATGCATCCAATCGTTCCGCAACTGTGTCCGAAACTCGAACGGAGGTCGCATGCTGAGCGTGCCCATCACCAAAGTCCGCCGAATGCTGATGTTCCTGCCGTTCGCGGTCATCGCTTGCACCAGCTCCGACAGCACCGCACCTGCTGCGGATGCGGATGCTCAGGTCGCGCTCCTGAACGCGGCGCTCGCTGGAGCTCCGCCACCGGTCGTTGCGCTGGCGAAGGAAGTCCACGCGGTCACGGCTCGCTTTCACTCGACGGTTCAGGCAACGAAGGCCGGATATGCGGTCGACTCGCCCTGCGTCGCTGTGCCCGGCGTCGGCGCCATGGGCATTCACTGGGTGAATCACAGCTTGGTCGACGCCACCTTCGATCCACTGCGACCCGAAGCAGTACTTTACGAGCCGGGCAACAACGGGCAGCTCAAGCTGGTCGGGGTCGAGTACATCGTCCTCAACACGGGACAGACCGCGCCGACGTTTGCCGGCCAGCCGTTCGACGTCGGCGGTAATCCGATGCCGGCTCCGCACTGGACGCTCCATCTCTGGATTCACAAGCCGAACCCGAGCGGTCTCTTCGCACCCTTCAATCCAGATGTGACCTGCCCGGCGCCGTAAGGAATCTTCTCCGATTAGCAGAGGCGTGGACTCGAAGCGTGAGTCCACGCCTCTCTTTTTCGCCCTGTCGCTTGGCGACCCTCCGACATTCACGTCATGCGATCCTCGGGCGCGCGCCCGAATGCGCAAGCACCAAAGCCTACGAACCACGCCGCGATAGCAATGGCATTCACGCGCCAGTACTCGCTGGTGAATGGTCCGCCTGCGTATTCGCCCTGCAGCGCCGCAAAGAGCGGCCAAATACCGATCAGGATCCCGCTCGCGCCAACGACGATGCGCCACGGCGTACGTAGTTCGGAACCCAACAGAGCGACGCCGATGACGACGATGCCAATCCCACCCACCACCAGACTCAATAGACCGAGGCGCGACATCACGATCGCGTTGGCCGCAAAGTCGGTGATCGTCGCCGTCATATCCTGACGTGACATGTCAGCCATTGCCGCGGCGTAGACCGGCGCTCCGAATCCATCGAGCACGAAGGCGACAGCCCACAACGCAGCCGACAGAACGAGCGCCGAGCGGGCGACAGCCGCGAGCACACGCGCCTCCGCGCGCAGCACATCGAGCAGCGTCGGCGCGGCTAGCGCCCAGAAGAGCGGACCGACCAGAATCATCATGTGCATCGCATGCCAATCGTGTGTCGAGCGCACCTTGGCGGCGAACGCGACAAAGAACTGACTGGCATCGCCGCCGAGTGCGGAGCTGATCACCGGATGCGCGCGTCCGCCGGCAAGGAAGAGAAGGCTGCCAACGATCAGGAAAAGGGCCGCAGTCCAAGCGATCGCGCGGTCGCTGGTGCTTGTGCGAACGAGCCGGCGCGACGGAGTCGGCGTCTGCGTCGCGACGGCCGTATCTGAGATGGTGTCGAGGGAGGTCACAGAAAGCTCCAGCCAACGGGAAAATGTTTACAGCGTCAACATACACCCCTCGATGATACCTTCCGAAGTTGACGCTGTCAACTTATCTTCGCCCGATGCCTGAATCTCCCCGCAAGGCAAGTAAGCCAAGGCGCCGGACGCCCCGCCGCACGTACCATCACGGCGACCTCCGCCAAGCCCTCCTCGATGCGGCGCTCGAGATCCTTCGCACGAAAGGCGTGGAAGCGCTGACGCTCCGCGCCGTGGCTCGCGCGGCGGGCGTCAGTCAAACGGCTCCGTACCGTCACTTCGCGGATCGCCGCTCACTCGT
>DATFBY010000162.1:0-3898 GCA_035253585.1 Gemmatimonadaceae bacterium
CGTGACCGACGAGGACTCCGTCGGCTCCGTTGCCGAGCTCTACCTCGGCAACATTCTGTATGCCCTCGAGCTGGCCGCCCTTTCGCTCGAGGAACAGGGAAAGCGGGAGGACGCAGCGTTCTATCGAGGCATTGCGAGGAAGTTGGCGGACGCCAGGGGAAGCGCGGGAAGCGGGAAGCGGGAAGGGGGAAGCGAAGGCGAAGATGGTGCTCGTTAGGTGTGCCGGGCAGTCGCTTCCCGCTTCCCGCTTCCCGCTTCCCTTAGATCAGCGCCTCCCCCCTCTCCAACCTCTCCCTCAACTCCCCCGGCGTCCTCAATATCGCCACCAACACTCGGTCCGGGTTCACGTCAACTGGTCGCGCGGTGAAGACGCGCAGGCGGCGGGCGGAACGATAGAGCTCATCGGACAGGGCAGGCAGATTGATCGCGCCCGGCCAGCCGAGTGGCGTGAGATGGCGCACGCGGCCATCGCGCTGCCTAACAGGAATGTCGAGGCCGAGCATCTGGGGCTTTTCCGGATAGTCGAGCAAGAGCTCGCCAGGCTCCAGACCGATCTCGCGGGCCAATGCGTCCTCGACGCGGGTGGCCAGCGCAACGTCGGCTGAGATCCATTCGGCAGAAGGCTCCTCGAGATCCGCCGCCGAGACCTCCAGCAACCGCTTGTGCAGCCGACGCTCACGGAGCGCGCGCAGCAACGGCGCCGCCGCGCTGCTCTGCTCGAGCGAATGCAGGAGCCCTTCGTCGGTGAGACGTCCGAGCTCGCCCAGCTCCAGCTCTCCGCGCGCTAAGGCATCGGCGACCAGTCGCTTGTACATCGCGGTTGCCGAACGCACCGCATGGTGCCAGTACACGTTCCTGTACATCTGATACTTGGCGAAGAGCAGCGACTCGAGCGCGGAGAGTCCCTTCTCGAGCACGCCGACGGCGAGCCTTCCGGTCTGTGGTTCCTCGAGCAACGTCAGCGAGTTGAGCAGCCGGTCGACATCTATCTCCCCGTAGGGGACGCCGCACATGAACGCGTCGCGCTTGAGGTACTCGATCTTGTCGAGGTCGAGCGTTCCGGAGATGAGACGTTGGAGAGGGCTCGCGCTTCGGCCACGAATGAGCGCCAGTACACGCGCTGGACCGTCGTCTCCGATGTCGGCGCACAGCACATCGGCTACCGGTCCCGATGTGATCAGCGGCTCGGCGATCGTCTCGTGATGCGGTGCGCCGATCTCTTCGAGCGCGTGCGAATACGGATAGTGCCCCACGTCGTGCAGCAGCGCCGCCGACCGGATCACCGCGCACTCGGCCCCGTCGACCCGCGTCAGCTCGCCGCGTTCGTCCAGCAGAGCGAGCGTGCGCCTCGCAAGATGATACGTGCCTAACGCGTGCTCGAACCTGGAGTGCGATGCGCCCGGATACACCAGATAGGCGAGACCGAGCTGTCTGATGTAGCGCAGGCGCTGGAGCACGGGCGAGTCGACCAGCCGCATCGCCGCACGGTCCAGCCGGATGTTGTTCCAGAGCGGATCGCGAACGATCTCGTAGTGATCGTTACGTGCCAGAGTGCCGCCTTTAGACTTTCGGGCCCGCCCGCCGCACCTCGTCGGTCACGTGCTCCTCGAACTGCTTGAAGTTCTCGGCGAACATGCCGGCCAGCTTCGCGGCCTGCGTGTCGTATGCCGCGCCGTCGGCCCAGGTGTCGCGCGGCGTCATGATCTGCTTGGGGACGCCGGGGATCTCTGCCGGCACGGCGAGGCCGAAGACAGGATCGGTGCGAGTCTGGACGTCATCGAGCGCGCCAGCGAGCGCGGCACGGATCATGGCTCGCGTGTGCGAGAGCTTCATGCGGTGGCCGGTGCCGTAAGCGCCGCCGGTCCATCCGGTGTTCACCAGCCACACACGCGAGCCATGCTGGCGAAGCAGATCGCCGAGCATGCTCGCGTACTTGAACGGATGCCACACCAGAAACACTGCGCCGAAGCACGCGCTGAACGTCGCCTGCGGCTCGGTGACGCCGCGCTCGGTGCCGGCGACCTTGGCCGTATACCCCGACAGGAAGTAGTACATCGCCTGCTCGGGAGTGAGACGCGCGATCGGTGGGAGCACGCCGAACGCGTCGGCGGTGAGGAAGACGATGTTCTTCGGATTTCCTCCGCGTCCGCTCGGAACCCAATTCCGAATGTAGTGCAGGGGATACGACGCCCGAGTGTTTTCGGTGATCGATTGATCCTCGAACTTCACGCGCCGCGTGTACTCGTCGAGGACGACGTTCTCGAGGATCGTGCCGAACATCTGCGTGGTGGCGTAGATGTCGGGCTCCCCCTCCTTCGAGAGGTTGATCACCTTGGCGTAGCAGCCGCCCTCGAAGTTGAAGACTCCGTCCTCCGACCACCCGTGCTCGTCGTCGCCGATGAGCGAGCGCTCGGGATCGGCGGAGAGCGTCGTCTTCCCGGTGCCTGACAGACCGAAGAACAGCGCGGTGTCTCCCTGCTTGCCGATGTTGGCGGAGCAGTGCATCGAGAGTGCGCCACGCTTCGGCATCAGGTAGTTCATCACGGTGAAGATCGACTTCTTCATCTCGCCGGCGTAGCGCGTGCCACCGATCAGGATGACGCGCTTGGCGAAGTTGAGGATGATGAACGTGCTGCTTTTCGTCCCGTGGCGCTCGGGCGTCGCTTGAAACTCCGGCGCATGGATTACGCTGAAGCCCGGATCGAACGTGGGCAGATCGCTGAGCTCCGGACGGATGAACATGTTCCGCACGAAGAGCGCATGCCACGCGTTAGGCGTGACGAAGCGCACCGGCAACCGGTATTTCGGATCCGCTCCCGCATACAGATCCTGGACGAACAGCTCGGGCTGCGCGTTGAGGTGCTGACGTACTTCGCCGAGCAGGAGATCGAATTTGTCGGCGGGAAAGGGCCGGTTGACCTTGCCCCACCACACGTCCTGCTCGGACATCGGCTCTTTCACGACGAACTTGTCGTTCGGCGAGCGGCCAGTGTGTGGACTGGTGATCGCGACGAAAGGGCCCATGTCCGCCAGCCGACCTTCGTCGCGCCGCGCGGCCGCTTGCACTAGCTCGGGCGCCACCAGATTCCAGTGCACGCTTCCCGTGGGAGCGAGGCCCTGCTTCTCGAGCCCGGTATCGCTCTTCCGGTCGGGGTGCTCAACGCGTGGCGTGGTCTGTGTTGCCATCGGTCTCTCAAGTCTGAGTATCGCTAACGCCGATGGCGCCGTGCACTCCGGCGCGCCCCTCGGCGGCGGGCGTAGGTCGGGTTATCGCTTGTCCTGTTACAACTTGCAGGGGCCGCGCCCCGCGCTCAAGCGGCGTACCCTACCCGCGGCGGTCGAGAGCGTCAATCTTGGCGACGCGTGGTTGATGACGACCGCCGGCAAAAGGCGTTGCAAGAAACGTTTCGACGATGGCCAGAGCCAGGCGCGGCCCGATGAGTCCCCCGCCCAGCGTGAGCACATTCGCGTCGTTGTGCTCGCGCGCATTGGTCGCGGTGGTGACGTCGTAACACATGGCCGCGCGCACGCCGCGCACTTTGTTCGCCGCCATGCAGCTGCCGATTCCCGCGCCGTCGATCATGACGCCGAAGCGCGCTTTCCCCGATGCCACGTCGTTTGCGACGGCAACAGCAAAGTCTGGATAATCGACCGGTTCGCTCCCGTTGCTGCCGAGATCGTTGACCGAATAGCCGAGCTCGGTGAGTCGAGAGGCGAGAATGTTCTTGAGCGCCACACCGCCGTGATCGGCGCCGAGCGAGATACTTTTGTCCGGGACTCGGGACTCGGGACTCGGGACTCGGTTCGCGGACGCGGACTGTTTCGGTTCACGGGCCGAGTCCCCAGTCCCGCGTCCCGAGTCCCGCTTCAGTTCCACTCCCAGACTCCCCGCCACATC